>PGYT01000080.1 GCA_002839805.1 Ignavibacteriae bacterium HGW-Ignavibacteriae-2 | reverse complement strand
CAAATCGGAATTATGGGCGGCGCAATTGCAACCTTAATGAGTTATGTTGTTATGGCAGCAGGCCTTTATTATTTCTCTCAGAAATGTTATAGAATAGATTATGAGTACGCCAAAGTCGGTAAACTTATCGCCTTAATTTTGATAGTAATAGTTTCGTATTATTATTTGCATTATATAGGAATATTGAATCTTACAATAAAATTTTTAATCCTATTTGGATTTTTATCTTCTTTTATTGTTCTAAAAATAATTTCGTTTTCAGAATTAAAACCACTGTTAAAAAAACTTAATATAAAAAGGTAGCCGGTTAATGAATTCGATTGACAATAAAAATGTTTATATAAAAAGAATATCAAAAAATTTTAATGATATACCTTTACCTGTTTACGCCACGGAAGGAAGTGCCGGAGCCGATATTAGGGCTGCAGTAGAAAACGAAATTGTACTGGGGAAAGGGGAAATAAAGATGATCCCCACTAATCTTATGATAGAAATTCCAGCCGGTTACGAACTTCAGGTGCGCCCGCGCAGCGGACTCGCAGCAAAATACGGCGTTGGAATTCTTAATTCTCCCGGAACAATTGATTCCGATTACAGAGGTGAAGTAAAAGTGATCCTTTTCAATTTTGGACAGGATGATTTTATTATTAAACGTGGCGACAGAATTGCCCAATTGGTTCTGAACGCTTATTCTAAAATGGATATCATTGAAACAAATATACTCAATGAGAGTTCGCGCGGCGAGGGCGGTTTCGGACATACAGGTAAAAGTTAATGTAATGAGGTTTTAAATATGTGTGACTTTGTTCACTTGCATAACCATTCCCACTACAGTTTGCAGGATGCGGCTTGTACTGTGGATTCTTTGGTTAAAGCAACTGTTGAAAATAAAATGAATGCCATTGCTCTTACAGACCATGGAGTGATGTATGGAGCGACCGAATTTTATAAAAAAGCTAAAAAAGCCGGCGTTAAACCAATTCTGGGTGTGGAAGCTTATATAGTGCGAGACGGATCTCGTTTCGATAAAGGTTCCGACGATAATATCGGCAGAAGACGTGCTAAAACTTATAACCATATAGTTCTGCTTGCAAAAAATCATATAGGCTATCACAATCTGATAAAGCTTACTTCAATTGGCCATAAAGAAGGTTTCTACTATAAGCCTAGAATAGATTATGAAATTCTTGAAAAATATAAAGAAGGACTGATTTGCACCTCCGCTTGTCTTGCCGGACCAATTTCTGTGCACCTTATTAATGGCGATTATAACAAAGCCCGTGAGGCGGCAATTCGTTATAAAAACATTTTCGGAGAAGATTTTTATCTTGAACTGCAAGATCATGGTTTAGAGCACGACCATTTAATTTTGGAAGGGATGCCTAAACTTTCAAAAGAATTGGGCATTAAAATGATTGCTACAAACGACATCCATTATGTTAATCAGGATCATTCTATTGCCCATAATATTCTTTTATTATTAGGCGATAAAACCGGTAACGCCGATTATAGAGATTTGCGCTACAAAACAGATCAGGTTTATTTCAAATCCACTGAAGAAATGAAAAAGTTATTTAAGGATTATCCGGGAGCCATAGAAAATACACTTGAGATTGAAGAGAAAATAAATCTCGAATTAAATTTTAATCAATTCCATTATCCGCTTTTCCCAATTCCTGAAAATTCGGGCGCCAAAGATTTGGACGGGTATTTCGTTCAGCTTGCGCAGGAAGGTTTGCAAAAAAGATTCAAAAAAACTGACAATACAATTGAGGAAAGGTTTAATTACGAAATAGACGTAATTAAAAAAATGGGGTATTCCGGTTATTTTCTTATCGTACAGGATTTTATAAACGCGGCTAAAAAACAAGGAATACCCGTTGGACCGGGACGCGGCAGTGCGGCCGGCAGTTTGGTAGCTTTCGCGCTTGGAATAACAAATGTAAATCCGCTTGAATACGATTTGTTGTTCGAAAGGTTTTTGAATCCGGCCAGAAAATCTATGCCCGATATAGACGTTGACTTTGCCGATGATCAGCGCGGAGAAGTTATTGAGTATACGAAAAACAAATATGGCGAAAACTCGGTATCTCAAATAATTACTTTTAATAGATTATCGTCCAAAGCAGTGTTGCGGGATGTAGCGCGTGTATTAAAAATTCCTATACCAACGGTTAACAATATTACCAAATATATTCCTTCGAAATTCGGAAAGGTGTTCTCCATTCAGCAAGCCTTGGATGAAGTTCCCGAATTAAAATGGGTACGTAAATCCGATGATCCGCAAATACAGGAACTTATCCGATACGGTCAGATTCTAGAAGGCATGAACCGTAATTCATCGAAACATGCAGCCGGCGTTGTTATTACTCCGGGTGAAGTGAGCGATTATGTCCCCCTCTCCCGAAACTCGGACGGTGAACTTGTTACGCAGTTCAACATGAAAGAACTTGATAATGTAGGTTTGTTAAAGATGGACTTTTTGGGTCTGCGTACTCTTACAATTATACGAGATACGATAGACCTGGTTAAAAAAAACAGAAATATCGAAATGGATATAGATGATATTCCATTAGATGACAAAGAGACTTACGAATTATTTTCCCGCGGACAAACAACGGGCATATTTCAATTTGAATCAGGCCCGATGCGTGAATACTTAAAAAAATTAAATCCGCAAAGTGTGGCCGATCTTTCAGCAATGAATGCTTTATACCGACCGGGGCCAATGGAGTTTATAGATGACTTTATAGACCGTAAACAGGGAAGAAAAAGAATTGAATATCTGCATCCTGTGCTCGAATCTATTTTAAAGGAAACTTACGGGATTATTGTTTATCAGGAACAGGTAATACAGATTGCAAATAAAGTTGCCGGTATGTCACTTGCGGAAGCCGATTTACTCCGCAGAGCGATGGGCAAAAAAGATCTTGTGGCAATGAAGGAACAAAGGAAAAAGTTTGTGGAGGGTGCCGTAGTACAAAAAATTCCACAAAGAGTCGCCGAGGAAATTTTTGAAGTGATAGACAAGTTCGCGAATTACGGATTTAACAAAAGTCACGCGGTAGCTTATTCGGTGGTGGCATATCAAACGGCTTATCTTAAAGCTCACTACCTACCAGAGTTTTTAGCGGCCAACCTTACCAACGAATATCACAACACTGAGAAAGTTACAATCTTTTTGGAAGATTGCCGTAAATTAAAAGTGGATATAGAACCTCCCAATATAAATAAACCTTCCGTTTATTTTAACGTTGAGAAAGGGAAAATAATATTTGGAATGTGCGCGCTAAAGAATGTTGGCGTTAACGCCGTTGAAGAAATTAGAATTAAACATGAAAATCTTGACAGAGACTTTACAAGTATTTATGATCTTTGTTCAAATGTTGATACACGAATAGTTAATAAAAGAGTCCTTGAAGGATTAGTTTTGGCCGGCGCTCTCGATAGCGTTTGCGGACGCAGATCTCAAAATTACGCAGCGATAGAAAACGCTCTATCTTTCGGAAGTAAAGTTCAGTCATCTACAATGAACACTATGGATAGTTTATTCGGGGACATGGAAGAATCTTTTCAAATTCAGGAACCGGAATTGCCGGAAGTTGAAAAGTGGACCGATAAAGAAACTTTATCCCGAGAGCGTGAAATCCTTGGTTTCTATCTATCCGATCATCCTTTAAGAAAATATGAGCTTGAATACAGATCGTTTGCAACAGTTCATCTTGGTGAACCGGACACATTTTCGCAAAGCGAGTATGTTATTGCAACCGGAGTAGTAACAGAAGTGCGAACAAAAATTGATAGATCTAACAATATTATGGCTTTCTTTAAACTTGATGATTTTACAGGAAGTTGCGAATGTTTGATGTTCGCAAAAATTTATAAAGACTGCGGCGAATTTATTGAAACAGAATCAACCATTTTAGTAAAAGGCCGTTTGGAAAGCTCCGGCGACGCTATTAAATTACACGTAGATGAAGCATTCCCTCTATCGGAAGCTCGCCAAAAAATGACTAAGAAACTTATACTAATTATCGATGCAAAAAAACACAACGATGAGACGGTGGCACATCTTAAAACTTTGCTGGAACAGTACGAAGGCAACATACCTGTATTTTTATGTGTTCATAATAACGGCACGCTAAGGGAGTTCTATCTGGAGTACAAGGTTTCCCTAAATGACGAATTAATTAAAAAATTAACCGAGTTGTTAACAGATCAGGGGATACGATATTCAGTAATTTCATAATTTGATTTAAGAAAACAGATTTAGTAGTTTTAATTTTTATATTTCACAACAAAGCAATGGTAAAAAATGAATAAAAAATGGGCGTTAATACTTGGAGCTTCCAGTGGGTTCGGCGGTGCGGCTGCAGTTGCTCTGGCTAAAGCAGGATATGATATTTTTGGTATCCATTTGGATCGTCAGGTAACTATGCCACAGGTGAATACTATTATAAAAAAAATTCAGGGTACCGGACATCAAGCTGTTTTTTATAATATAAATGCTGCGGATGCAATAAAAAGAAATGATATTCTCGATGAAATTAAAGAAAGATTTACAACAAAGGAACACCCCTTTGTAAATGTTCTAATTCATTCTCTGGCATTTGGAACACTTAAACCTTATATATCCAAAAATCCTAACGACTGCATAACACAGGCACAAATGCAAATGACGCTTGACGTTATGGCGCATGCTCTTGTTTATTGGACACAGGGATTGGTTCAAAGGGATTTGCTCGCTGATAAAGCCAGAATATTCGCGCTTACAAGCGCGGGAAGCCAAACAGTTATTTCAAGTTATGGAGCCGTTTCCGCGGCTAAAGCTGCTTTGGAATCGCACATAAGACAATTAGCTGTTGAACTTGGATCTATGGGAGTAACGGCAAATGCAATTATGGCCGGAGTTACAGATACTCCTGCTGTAAGGAAAATACCAGGCAACGAACAAATGTTAGCCGCAGCTAAGGCAAAAAATCCCGCCGGACGTTTAACAAATCCCGAGGATGTTGCCAAAGCGATTGTTATGCTATGTCAGCCGGAAGCCGATTGGATATCCGGTAATGTTATTGGCGTTGACGGTGCGGAGTATATAGTAAATTATACCGGTGATAAAATTAGTAAACCCATAAAATAAATTCTGGATAGATTATGTTTGAATTCAAATTTACCGAAGAACAACAGATGTTGCGAGAAATGGTAAAAGATTTTACTAACAAAGAGATTAAACCAATTGCTTCTCAAATTGACGAGAAGGAAAAAATTCCCGAAGAACTTATAAAAAAACTGGGTGAACTTGGAATTCTTGGCGTCGCTTTTCCTGAGGAATACGGCGGGGGCGGCTTCGGCGAAGTCGGTTACTGCATTACTCAAGAGGAAATTGCCAGGGGTTGTATGTCTACCGCTACATTTATAGGGGCTCATCAGTCTATTGGCTCCAATGCCATTTTTTTGGCTGGTACTGAAGAGCAGAAACAAAAGTACCTTGTGCCTTTGGCTTCAGGAGAAAAAATTGCCGCTTATTGTTTAACGGAAGCTCAAGCTGGTTCAGACGCTTTCAACCTTAAAACTAGAGCGGAATTTGACCCGGAAAAAAATGAATGGGTAATTAACGGGGAAAAACTGTGGATTACAAACGGCAGTATCGCCGATACGGTTTCTTTATTCGCAAGAACTAATAAAGGAATTTCCGCGTTTATAGTTGATACAAAAACTCCAGGTTTTCAAGCGGGGCCTCCAGAAAAGAAAATGGGCATTAAAGGGAGTGCTACAAATGCAATAGCTTTGGTGGATGTTCGCGTGCCTGCAGAAAATTTACTCGGCAAAGAAGGCAGAGGATTTATGCTGGCGATGAATGTTTTGGACGCAGGCAGGTTGGGGCTAGGCGCTGCATGTTTGGGCGCAGCAAAAGAAATGCTGGAACAATCCACTGTTTACGCGAAACAAAGAATTCAATTCGATCAGCATATAAGCAGTTTTCAGGCAGTACAATATATGCTGGCCGAAATGGCAATTATTATTTACAACATGGAATCAATTGTATATAGAACGGCCGTTGATTACGACCTCAAAAAACTTTCATCCAAACAATCGGCAATTGTTAAATATTATTGTTCGGAAGGGTTGGATAAAGTTGTTGATTTTGCGGTCCAAATTCATGGCGGAATGGGTTATTCAAAAGAATTGCCGATTGAAAGATTTTACAGAGACTCCCGAATTAATAGAATTTTTGAAGGAACTAATGAAATTCAAAAAGGCATTATTGCACGCGAAATAATTAAGAAAAACGGAGTAATGTAATTTCTGATAAAGATTTTAAATTATTTAATAGGAGCAAAAAAACATGAAACCATTTACATTTACTGATGATAATTTTGAAACTGAAGCGCTTAAATCCGATATTCCCGTACTTGTGGATTTTTGGGCTGCATGGTGCGGTCCTTGCAGAATTATAGCTCCGATAGTTGAAGAATTAGCCGCTGAATTTGAAGGCAAAGTAAAAGTAGGTAAACTTGATGTTGATGCTAATCAGCAAACAGCAATTAAATATGGTGTTAGAAGCATTCCTACTGTATTAGTTCTTAAGGATGGTAATGTTGCAGATACAATAATTGGTGCTGTACCAAAACAAATGTTTCTCGAAAAACTTCAAAAAGTTATTTAAAGTTTTTCAACAATTTGTTTGTAAATACTATATATTTTTAGCCGGTATTATTACCGGCTTTTTATTTCCTGTAATAATAATTGTTCAAGAATTTATTTCAACTTTACTGAATTTATCTCCAGGGCATAAACAATTATTCAAACATTTCGGGCGTAATTAGTAGAGAAAAATTATCGTTAAAAATATTTTTTACCAAAATTGCTCTAATAAATCCTGAATAGATGTAAAAAATAATTCGAATAAAATAATTTTATTTATTAGTATATAATTAAGAATTTTTCTAAAATTAGTTTCTATAAAATTTTTATATAAAGATTAAAGATTCGGTTGTTCTTAATTCTGGTTACTATAATTTTTGGAATAACTGATTTCGATCTGTGGGCAGTATCTTTTCATTCATTTGGGTATAATTGTTTTTTTATGATAACATTAAAAATGCAATCCTTTTTGTATCTAGAAAATTCAATAAATGAAATAAATAAAAATAATTTTATTAAAACCAATGTGTCTTGGGAGAATTATGACCGATTTTATGCGGTTTTTATCTGGTGTACAAAACAATACACTACTAGTATTGCCCCTTGACAATATGTATCACTAGTATTATTTTCAACAAACAATTTAGATTTTTAGGGAAATAAGCTATATTACTTTTTGTTCTTTAATTGTTGCTTGATTAATATTTTGTATTATACTATTTTGAATGTGTTTTCAATCACTACTTAAAATTTTTAATAATATTAACTATTGAGACGATTGCATAACCAAAAAGTTTCATCCATAATTAAGTCACTAACAACTAACCAATTCATCACTAACTTGGAGTAAACATGTTAAGAAAACTTTTTACTATTTCTTTTATTTTACTACTGTCATCAATGTTATTCGCTCAGCAAAGAGCTATAATAAAATCTACCGGTGACGTAATAAAATTACAAAAATACGGAAGTTTCGAAGAAGCGCTTGAAGTTTCCAAATTTAAATCCACAATTGATAAAGAAGCAATTCTTACAAACGATTTATTTAAATCGTCCGCAGCTGTTGATACATTGAGTTATTCGAAAATCGATCCAGGCTGGGAAGGCGCAACTAAAGCTCGTTTTGGTTACGATCCATATGACGTAATGGTTCAGTGGTTTGTTGCCCCAACTAAATTGAATATAAACGCAATCGGTTTTTATACAAACGACGTTGTAGACCCTAACTCAGCTGTTGAAATGAAAATCGTTAAAGTTAACTGGACTAAAGATCAGATCACTGCTCTTTCGGCAAAAAGATTGGGTTATTATCCTGCAGCAGGATACGAACCATTTCCGATAGCTCCATTCCAGGATGACGAAGTTACAACCGGTGATTGGGTAGATATAGCCGGCAACGCACCAACAGCTCCTTTCGGTGAAGATTTATGGAGTGACGACGGTATAGGCGCTCCTGCAACTCCGGTACAGAGCGAGTATGTTTGGGTTGAAATGAATTTATTAGCTTTTGAACCAGAAATTCAAGAGGGTGAAATTTTCGGCGTTGTTTTAAAAAATATTTCTCCTCTTGGAACTCCAGTTTTAAGAGTTCAGTCTGCTTCAGGTTTAATCTGGTCAGGATTCAAATATTATAATGCTGGTAGATTAGTAACCACTCCTCCTACCATGCCAGAAATTGATAATGGCTGGTGGATTAGACCTACTTATACATGGGATATGGCAGCTATAGTAACTTATACTGGCGATACTCCTCCTGTTATTAGCGATATTGATAATTTACCTACAACATTATCTACTGCAGATAGAGTTGTAACAGCGGTTATTACTGATGATAACCCATCAGGCGGTCCTAAAGGCGTTAAAACAGCTACATTAAAATATTCTGTTAATGGCGGAGCTGATGTTGCCGTAGTTATGACAGGCGCTGGCGATTTATTCAGCGGAACTATTCCTGGTCAAGCTGCAGGATCAAGCGTTAGTTATTATATAGTTGCAGAAGACGTTGGCGGAAAAGTTACTGAGTCTGTCAGCTTTACTTATAATATATTCAAACCTTCTGGCGCTTCTACTCTTCTTGTGCTTAACGGCATGACTGAAGCTCAAAAAGCTTATCCAGTTGGTTATTATTTTAGACAAGTACCTGAGTTTAAATTTGACCAATGGTATTATGGAGCGTTAAGTGCTGAATTATTGAATAATTATAAACATATATTTGAAATTTGTACAAACGGTCCTGTTGATGATAATAACGCGGCAGTAAAAACCTGGTTGGATGCAGATCCTACTAGAAATTATTTTATAGCCGGCGAAGAAAAATTGGGCTGGGATAACAGCTATACAGATATGACCTATGCAGCTGGTGATTTTGAATACGACGTATTAGGTGTTGCAGCAAGTTATAATGATGTTAGTTATGACGGAACAGCTGGACAAGCATTACCATCAAGATTGTTCGCGGTTCAAGGTTCTGAATTAGGCGGCGCTTTGTATACTGCTTTTACAGCTTATGGTACAGATAGCTTACAATACGACCCTATTTATGAATTAGGTCTTTCTACTTCTCAGTGGATAGACGGGTTTGACGCGGCTCCAGGCGTTGAAGTTGACATGAATGTTGAAACCAGAGGTATTGCAGGCGCTCCAGCAGTTCAAAATAAAGCTGCTATGGCTCACCATGTAACAGCTAATGGCAACCATGTTGTATTTTCAACTTACGATCCTCTAGCAATTAACTCTTCACCATCATATTTCTGGTGGTCAGATTCTGTTGTTGCTCCTCATTACAAAGCGATTGAATATTTTAATATTATACTTGGTGTTGAAGAAAACAACTTAAACCCAAATCAATATAATTTGGCTCAAAACTATCCAAATCCATTCAATCCTACTACTACTATTACTTATTCAGTTGCACAGAAGGGTAATGTAAGCTTGAAAGTGTTTAATCTTTTAGGTCAAGAAGTAGCTACATTAGTTGATGCTGTTAAATCCGTTGGAACACATCAAGTTAATTTTGATGCTTCTAAAATTTCATCAGGCGTATATTTCTATACAATTACATCAGGTGAATTTGTAAGTACTAAAAAAATGATGCTGATCAAGTAAATCAAATATCTAAATTTAAAGTAGCTCATTCGGTTGAAAATACTGGGTGAGCTACTTTCCTTAATAGTAAATTATTATGATTTACCTCAAGGTAATTAAAAAAAAAATTCATAAATAAGTAACGAGGTAAATAGGATGCGGTTACATTATTTATCTATAGTTTTAATTTTGTTTATATCTGTTATGTTGTACAGTTGTATTGAGGAACCTACAATTTCTGAGGTTAAAAGGCCTTATTCTTCTTTAAGATTAGGTAATTTTTCAAGGAACGTAGAGACCTTAAACATCGAGATTACTAATGCCGACGGAACTGTAATTAAAAAAACAGTTAATAAAAATCAAATGACAACTCATTTTGATATTGCGTCCGGCACAAGAGCATTTGTAGTAAAAAATGGAAACGGCGATGTTTTGATTCAAAAGAACATTTCTGTTTCATCTTATGAGGAGATTACTCTGCTATTTAGTGGTACATCCAAACCCGGAGACGATTTCTACAATACTTTCGGTGAAATTGCTTACTCCGAAGGTGATGTTTATGTATATAATGGTCCTAAAGCGGATACCACAGCATGGCTACATTACTTCGATTTCATTTCAGAAATGGAAGAAGACGGCGTGTTAGCTAAAAATTTTATAGCCCGATGTGTCGATAAATCTACAGGAAAATTTGTAGATGCTGATGAGGAATTTTCGTTTAACATAATTCAAAGTTTAGCGACATCCCCCGGCGAAAAACGGTTGCTATTGTTAAATCTTTTGAATCCTGGAAGTACAGATCCCAAATATGATACACTGGGTAAACACGATATTAATGTTGAGGGAGGAAAAAGACATTATTTATTTATAACAGGTTCTCCTATTGCCAACCCATTAGAATTGGTTAAGAGTGTAGAATCTCCATTACCTGTTAGAAGTAAATAATTTGTTTATTAATTTTTTAGGGAGAGGCAATAATGTCTAAGTTACTAAAAATTGCTTTTATTCTGGTTGTGTGTCTTCCTCTTTTAACATTTGCTCAAACCGGCAAGGTTGTGGGAAAAGTATTGGATCTTGAAACCGGTGAAGTTCTTATTGGCGCAAATGTTATTATAGAAGGAACTCAATTAGGTGCTGCCACAGATTTAAATGGTGAATATTTTATTTTGAATGTTCCTCCTGGAGCGTATACCATAACCTCAAAATTTATCGGTTATCGTGCGGAGAAAATTTCAAATATTAAAGTATCTGTTAACCTTACGACGGAAGTTAATTTTAATTTACCGGCGGAATCATACCAAACAGAGCTGATTACAGTAGTTGCTCCAAAACCCCTTATAAATAAAAACATTACAAATTCAACGAGTATTGTTAGAAGCGAAGATATTCAGAATTTGCCCATAAGAGGAGTTAATGCTGTTGTTGGTACACAGGGCGGTATAGTTTCACAAGGAAGTAACATTTACGTTAGAGGCAGCAGATCAGATCAAGTTGCGTATTATGTTGATGGTGTTTTGGTTAATAACCCCGTTTTCGGCGGTTCTCAAACATCAATGATTCAAAATGCAATTGAAGAAATTCAAGTGCAGACAGGCGGTTATTCCGCTGAGTTTGGCGGAGCCAACGGCGGTATAATTTCCACTCAATCAAAAACAGGTTCAGAAAAATATAAACTTACTTTTGAAGGCATTACGGATAATTTCAGAGAAATGGGTTCTGATTTTTTAGGCGGATATACTTATGGTTATAGTGAATTAGTATTTACTGCCGGCGGACCTATTCTTCCGAATTTACGTTTTTTCTTTGCTGGTAACAATGTTTTCCAAAGATCAAGAGCGCAGTTTATTCCTGGCTTCGATTTCGAAAATATTTATCAGCCAAGTTTACAAAATCCTGATACTTTTAGTGTTCATTATCCTACTGGTTATGTTCCTAATGATCAATCGAACCAATACCAATTACAAGGAAATGTAACCTGGGATTTAAATCCTGTTTCATTTAAAGCAACCGCTAACTATAGAACTAGAGAGTTTAGATCAGGTGTTACAAATTGGCTTGATTTAGCTAGAACAAAAAGTATCGGTTTAAATGAAGAATATACATTAACGACTAGCTTCAAAATTACTCATGTAATTAATCCTAAATCATTTTATGATGTAATTATTAATTATTTTGATGACTTTTCAGTACAAATGGATCCAATATTTAAACACGATATAACTCTTTATGGTGATTCATTAGAAAATGCCAAATATGGTCGTGCAATGCGAGCAGACGGACAGTATTCCGCTACTTTAAAAGCATACGGTTTGGATTTTGAAAGAAATGAAAGACCATGGAATAATTATACAAAACAAAAAGTGCAGTCATACGGTGGTAAAACGAATTTCTTGTATCAGTTGGGTAAAAACCACGAATTTAAATCTGGTTTTGAATTCACTTACTATGTTGTAAGACGTTATTCAATCGGTCCGGTTGCGATAGCTCAGAATGCTAAAGCTATTGCCGATGGCGATATTAGAGGTATTTACGATAGATTGGATAATTATGGCTACGATGTTTATGGAAATCAAATAGATAGCGGAGCTGAAGGACCTAAAAATCCTCTGTTCGGAGCCGTTTATTTACAAGATAAAATGGAATTTTCGGACTTAGTATTAAACATTGGTTTCCGTCTTGATTATTTTGAGACTGACACTAAAACATTTAAAGATCCTTCGAATGTGCAATTTGATCAGGACGGAATTGTTGACCCAACTTCTATGGTTGATGTAGATCCTATAGTTCAGGTGAGTCCTAGAATTGGTTTCAGTTTTCCTGTTACTGATAGAACAGTGTTTCATGCTCAGTACGGTAAATTTATTCAACAATCGAGACTTAGAGACGTTTATTTAGGCTTTAACCGTGCTTCCGACGTTATTAAAGGCGGCTTTGCAGAAAGCGCACCAGTTGGTTACGGTATTAAACCAGAACGTACAACTTCGTACGAAATTGGATTCAAACAACAATTAGGCGAAAATTTTGCGTTCGATATTACAGGTTTTTATAAAAATATAAAAGATCAGGTTCAATTAAGACCTATATTTGCTAGTCCAGAAGCAGCCCACTCTCGTTATTACGCTTTTGTTAACGGCGACTTCTCTACCGCAAAAGGTATTGAATTTAAACTTGATTTAAGAAGAACTCAACGATTAAGTGCTAATTTCGATTACACTTATTCAGACGCATTAGGAACAGGATCCACACCAAACAGTGCTTTCCGTACAGTTTGGCAGTCCCCCACAAGCGATCCATTCTTCCCGCAAATTATTTCTCCTCTTGATTTTAACCAAACTCATAGAGGGGCTCTAAATATCGATTATCGTTTTGCGAACGATGATGGTCCTGAATTGTTTGGAAGTAAAATATTATCCAATTTAGGTGCTAACCTGTTGTTCACATTCAACAGTGGATTTAACTATACAAGATGGGATGGTTATCAGAACGCGCGTATTCCTAACGAAACTTTGAATGCGTCTACTACCCCTTGGAATTTCCAGCTTGATGCTAGAATTAATAAATCATTCAACCTGGGTCCACTTAACTTGGATGTCTATTTATGGGTTATAAATGTATTTAATACTCAGAATATTATTGATGTATTTAATACAAGCGGCGATGCTTACGATGATGGCTGGTTTGCCACTGAAACAGGCAAAGCTACCTATGAAGGATACAGAACAACTTACGGTCAACAAGCGGCTGATTTATACAAAGCTCTTTATTTAGCCAATATATACGACCCAAGTTATTTTGGTCCTCCAAGACAAATCAGATTAGGTATTAAACTTGAGTATTAATTTTTTACCTAATTTCATTAAAAAGACGCGGAGAAAAAATGAAGTATAATAAAATAATTTCCTTGATGATCTTTGGTATAGTAGTGGGATTGATCTCGTACGGATTCACAAAGGAAGATTCCAAAAGCAACCGTTTAGCCAAAGTAAACAAAAACGATGTTAATGGTTATATAGCAGTTAACGAATGTTTTATGTGGATTGGTAATAACGGAATGGGATCACATGATCCTGTTGACGACGACTCCGGTTTCTTTTGGCCGGGCGGCGAAAACGCTACTATCCCTGCTATTTTTGCAGACGGTTTAATTTGGGGTGCAAAAATAGGTAGAGAAATTCGTGTTAACGGTGCTACTTACCGTTACGGACTACAGGCCGGTAAAATTCTAGACAACGGTCAACCGGATAATCCTGAAAACGCAAGATACAGAATTTATAAAATTAGAAAAGGCTGGGAAAGTTTACCTCCCGGACCAAGACGCGACGCTTATGAAACTGATTATAATGAATGGCCAGTTGAAGACGGCGCCCCTTGGGTTGATATAAATGAAGATGGTATTTTTACACGCGGCGTAGACGAACCTGATTTTGTGGGCGACGAAGTTCTATGGTGCGTTTCTAACGATATGGATCCATCAAGATCTACTTTTACATATGGTTCTTTACCTATGGGATTGGAACAGCATACATTAGTTTTCGCGTTCCAAAGAACAGGTGACCTTGGCGATATGGTATTCAAAAAATATACGCTTATCAATAAAGGTCAACTTATAATAAAAGATATGATTCTTGGTTATTGGTCGGATACCGATCTTGGATTTGCTGGCGACGACTATACAGGTTGCGATACAAAACTGAGTTTAGGTTATACTTATAACGGCGATAACAACGACGAAGATAATTACGGCACCGCTCCTCCCGCAATTGGTTACGACTTTTTCCAGGGTCCAATTATTCCTTACGATCCTAACAATCAAGTGGTTCAGGAATTCAATTTGCCCGATAGCGCTAAATTTTTAGGCGGCTGGAGAAAGGGTTATACTAATTTACCTATGACTGCGTTCACATTTTACATAAACAGCAGTGCAACTTATTCGGATCCTGACCTTGGTGTTTCTGCCGGATCAGAACAGTTTTATAATTATATGACTGGTAAAATCCATGACGGAAGTCCTTTTATTGATCCTAATACTGGAAACCAGGTTGTCTTTTGTTTAACTGGTGATCCTGTTGCGGGTACCGGCTGGTACGAAGGTAAAGGCTGGCCCGGCGGTGAAGCACCGAATGATAGAAGACACTTAATGTCATCAGGTAAATTTACTATGATGCCAGGCGATACACAGGAAGTTGTTGTGGGTATTTTGATCGCTCGTGGATCTGATAACATTAATAGCGTTAAAGAACTTAAAAGAAAAGACGCTGCTGCTCAAATAGCTTACGATCTTGATTTCCAATTAACTCCTGCTCCTCCTGCTCCTGAAGTAAGTTATTTTACAGACGATAAAGAAGTTACATTATATTGGAATCCAAACGCCGAAAGTTATGACGAAGTTGATAAACTTATAAAAGGCCGTGGATTTGATGA
>PGYT01000079.1 GCA_002839805.1 Ignavibacteriae bacterium HGW-Ignavibacteriae-2 | reverse complement strand
GTAATAACAGCTTACGATGGGTTGGAGGCTTTGTCAAAAATTAAAGAAAATCCTGATATAATAATTCTTGACGTAATGATGCCTAAAATGGATGGATATGAAGTTTGTTCGAAAATAAGATCCATGAGCGGGTATGAAAATATTCCTATTATATTTCTTACTGCTAAATCGAGTGAAATAGACGAGGTTCATGGACTTAATTTGGGTGCAGACGATTTTATACAGAAACCCGCATCAACTAAAAAAATAATTGCACGTATAAAATCCAATCTCCGAAAATCCGGACTTGCTTCAGGTAAAGATGATATTAAATCGAAAATAATTATTGGGCCATTAGAGATTGACCACGATAAATATATAGTGCTTTTAGATGGACAGCAGCTTGTCTTTCCCAAAAAAGAATTTGAAATACTAAGTTTTTTAGCTAGCAATCCGGGTAAAGTTTACCCCAGAGAAAAAATACTAAACGATGTTTGGGGTAATGATGTTTTTGTAGTGGAGCGAACAATTGATGTTCACGTAAGAAAAATTCGAGAAAAATTGGATGAATACGCGGACTTGATCGAAACAGTTAAAGGGGTGGGTTATCGTTTCAAAAGTTTTGAGTAGGCTAAAAGAAAATTATCTCTACTCAAGGGTATTTATTCCGGAATTTCTCTCTTTTGGTTTAATTATTATTCTCATTACACTTATTCTCAGCGATTCATTTATTAAATTTTTTATAATCCTCACCTTAATAATAATATTTTTTATCCGTTTAATAGATTCCGTTGGTAGAAAACGTAAAACACAGATAAGAATTATACAAAAAGCCATAGATGATATAAGAAATAATATGTTCTCATCTCCAGATGAAATTAAGCTGGGGAAACAACTCTTCGAACTTGAATCTGATATTAAATCAATGTTTTTAAAAACCCAAAATGATATAGCGAATCTCAAAAAATTAGAACAGGTTAGAACCGAATTTTTAGGGAATGTTTCGCACGAACTTAGAACACCTATTTTTGCCATTCAGGGCTATCTGGAGACCTTGCTTGAGGGTGCAATTGATGATAACAGAGTAAATAAAATATTTTTATCCAAAGCTTTTCACCACACAAACAACCTTAATAATTTATTGCACGATTTAATTGATATTTCTATGATAGAATCGGGGCAAATGCGTATGAGTTTCAGATATTTTAATATGAAAGACTTTATCGATCCGATCGTACAGGACTTTGCATTGCTGGCCGAAGAGAAACATATAGGAATGATTTTACATGAAATAAGACCAAAATTGGAAGTTTTTGGTGACAAAACACGCATTAAGCAGGTGCTGACAAATTTAATTTCGAATGCAATAAAATATACGGAGCAGGGCAAAGTTGAAATTATGGTTTTGGATGAGGGGAAGTTCTGCAGAATTATAGTTCGCGATTCAGGAATAGGTATTTCAGAAAAAGATTTGGGCAGAATATTTGAACGATTCTACAGGGTGGATAAGGATAGATCAAGATCTGTGGGTGGCACCGGGCTTGGTTTGGCGATTGTTAAACATATTATAGAAGCCCATAATTCAAGGATTGATGTAAAAAGTTCACCCGGTTTCGGCTCGGAATTTTCATTTTTACTTAAAAAATGATTATTAAATTTTAATTGAAAAATGTCAATTACTGCAATTTTAATCTGTTTTGTGAGTTATTTCTAAATAAATCAAAAGACTTTATAATTTCGATTCAGAATAAATTTGACATAATAAAACCTTTTTAATACATTTGGAGTCTTGAATTTTAAGAAGTGGAGGATTTGATGTTCGCAGTTGTCGACATAGCAGGACAGCAGTTCAATGTTGAAGTAAAAGCCAAATATTATGTGCCTAAACTTGATGTTGAAGTTGACAAAGAAGTGACCTTCGATAAAGTATTATTATTATCTGATGGAAAGAAAACGCAAGTAGGTGCTCCTACTGTTGGCGGTATTTCTGTTACAGCCAAAGTTTTAGGTCATTTAAAAGATGATAAAGTGATTGTTTTTAAAAAGAAAAGAAGAAAATCGTATAAGGTTAAAAAAGGTCACAGACAGCAATTAACCAGAATTGAAGTAACAAAAATCGGATAAAAATTGAGGTAAGTTATGGCTCATAAAAAAGGTCAAGGGTCTTCTCGTAACGGTCGCGATAGTAATCCACAATTTCTGGGCGTTAAAAGATTTGGTGGAGAAAACGTTTTTGCGGGAGCAATTATAGTTCGTCAACGCGGAACAAAATTTCATCCCGGTGCAAACGTAAAAAAAGGTGGAGATGATACTTTGTTTGCCACTATCGATGGTCAAGTTAAATTTGAAACTAAACGTGGTAACAGGAAATATATTAGCGTACTTGCTACAGCATAGATTTTAAAATAGATTGTTATCTGTTAAACCCTTTCCACTGCGAAAGGGTTTTTTGTTTTAAATAATCCTCTCTAATAAACGTATGTTAGGTATAATGCTTTGTTAATAATACATAGATTTTAAAAATTACTTCATGTTGATTTTAACGCTGAAATTATTCTAAATGCATTATTCTGAATTGTTAGGAAAGTATATTACTTAAAGAGAAGATAAAAATAAATAAAACCTTCAAGAACAATATATCGCCTTGAAGGTTTTAATAAAAACTAGAAGCCTAATCGTTCCATGTCTTCAACTAAAGATTTAACAGCGGTTACAGATTTGTCGAGTGCAGCTTGTTCTTCTTCATTAAGAGAAACTTCAATAATTCTTTCTGCTCCCTTCTCACCAAGTACCACGGGAACACCAACGTAATATCCTTTTACACCGTATTCATTATTCAAAAAAGCACAAGTAGGAAGAAGTCTTTTTTCATTTTTTATAATTGCCGCGGCCATTTCAACAGCTGCAGAAGCTGGTGAATAAAATGCGGAACCGGTTTTTAAAAGTTTAACAACCTCACCACCGGCCATTTTTGTTCTTTCTACCATTGCATCCATAACTTCTTTAGCTTTTGAAGCATCTTTGTATTTACGTTCGAGCATTTCCAATACAGGAACGCCATTAACATTGGCGTAGCGTGTAAGTGGAACCATAGTATCGCCGTGTCCGCCAAGTACCATCGCGTTAACATCTTTTACAGACACTTCAAGTTCCCAAGCAATAAATGTAGAAAACCTCGAAGAATCTAAAACACCAGCTTGCCCAATAACACGATTATGTGGAAAACCGGAAACTTTCTGAAATAATGTTACCATCGCGTCCAGAGGGTTGGAGATAATTATTACAATTGCATTTGGAGCGTTTGTTTTTACGGCCTCTGCAACTGATTTCATTATTTTTGCATTGGTAGACAGAAGATCGTCCCGGCTCATCCCGGGTTTACGAGGCAACCCAGCAGTAATAATAACTAAATCGGAGCCGGCAATATCTTTGTAATCATTAGTTCCGCTCAATTTAACATCAAAACCGTCAATTCTTGAGGCTTCTGCTATATCGAGAGTTTTGCCTTGGGGCATATCTTCAACAATATCAAAAAGAACTACATCGCCCAATTCTTTTTGGGCAATATGTTGAGCTAATACACCACCGATCTGACCACCGCCAATTAAAGCAATTTTTTTACGACTCATATATCATCCTCTTAATTAAATTTAAAATGAAATAGTTATTTATCCGGAGTATTGCCCATTATTTTGAATTCGATAATAGTATAAAAATAAAATTCAAAAATTTTTACTTTTTTAATGCAATTCCAGAACAAGAGTAACTTCTGTACCCTCGGGTGTAAAATTATACCTTATATCATCAAGAAATGAACGCATGATATGAATACCACGTCCATGATCTTTAAGAATATTTTCCGGAGCAGTAGGATCGGCAACATTTCCCAAATCGAATCCTTTTCCCTGGTCTTTGAAAGTAACCTCAATCACTTTATCGGAAAATTTAACATTTATTTCCAAATTTTTACTAGAATCGTTATTATTCCCATGTTTTATACAGTTGGATGCGGCCTCAGCAACTGACAAAGCAAGATTATTATATTTTTCCGGATTAAGATTCGCTTGTTCGGCAATATCCAAAATATATTCTTCAATTTCGGGTAAAAGATCTGGATCGCTTGGAAAGATTTTCTTGAAAGTATTTGTACTCATTTAATCTCCGAAAAAGTATTCATTTTCAACCAAAAAACTGCGCTAAAAAATAATTATTACCACTAAAAGAAAGCAAGTGAAATATCCTTTTTTATTTTATTAGTTATATTAAATATTCCACTTAACATCAATAAAAAGATTAGCCATTTCCCGTTTTGTTTGGGTTTCGTTAGTTATAAACTCGAACCATCCTGTACAACTAACAACAATCGATTTTTGAACAAAATATTTTATACTTGAAATTGGACCAATGCTGCTATATTTAGAATCTGAAATTAGTTTAGAGTTCTCATTAAATTTGAATGTATTTAGCGAAAAATAACGCACGCCAGTGCCAAATGCCAGTTGTTTGTATCTGTATTCCATTTTGGGTTCAATATAAATTTCTTGTAAATATCTAACGGGTTTTCCTTTAAATGATTTCCAAATAAAATCGCCTTGTTCCGATAACTTTACATAACCGTAAAATGTAGCGTCGACGCTCCTTGTTAAATTAATTCGGGTTGAGTCTTTATAAGCAAACTGACGAAAAGCAAAACTTTTTAAGTTTGGATTCAAATCTGTAAAATCGTATGCGGTATAATTGGCGGAAACCTCAAAATCGTTGCGCGAAATTAACTTGCTTCCCTTAAAAGTTCCCCCTGAAGAAAGTTTCAGGGTTCTTTGCACATTGTTATTGGAACTTCGTTCAGAAAAAATGTAAACGATTTTATTAAAACTTCCCTCTAAATTAATGTACATGTTAAAAAACGGACTAATTTTCTTGTTGTAGGATAAACTTATAATTGATAAAAGTTCATCCCTGTCGTCGAAGTTATTTTCGCTTGGAGTGTTATATACAAGTTTACGGTGAAACATACTGAAAGAGATAATATCCGATTGTGAAAATTTGTATCTGAGCAACGAAGAAATTGTTGTCTGTTGAGCACTGTTGTTTTTTTGCGCTTCAGTATCCTGGCGTTTAGTAAAAATGCTTTGGCTGGCTCCTTGTAAAAATTTAGCGTTATGTTTTTCTTCCTGTTCCGCGTAAATCAATTGGACTATACTGCTCAAATTATTCGTTATATAAGAAAAAGAAGATAAAAAATTTAATTTAAATTCTTCAATTTTACTATCAAAACTGGAGGAATTAATGTTTTCCACAAGTATGTATTTTGTATTCCTGTCGATATTTCTCCAGCTCACCTGTGCCTCAGCATTGAAGGAAAAAGGAGAATTTCCTGGGCTGAAGTGTATTTGATCGCTTACAATATATTTTTTTTCTATTCTTGTCTGTATGTTCTTACTAATATTAAATTTTGTGCTAGTTAAAGAATCGGTTTCAAAGTAGAAATCCTTGGATGCTTCAGTATACATTCCATTGATTTTATTTGTCAAATTATTTTCTAATGAATTTTCAACTGAAAGAGCATATGAATAATTAGTATTATTGCGACGATTTATATCTTCGGTTTTTGTACCGAAGTCTGCATTTAAATTGAAATCACTCAACTTAAAATCAGTTACCTTACCCGACGCTCCATAAACAGTCCCTTTATCTTCCAAACCGATTTGTGAATTATCGGCGAAACCCCAGAAAGGAGTTATTTTAATATTTTGTTGTGGATAAAAGTTGCCGAATATTGTAGCGTATCCAAGTGTCGATTTATTTATTGCCAGACTCCTGTCATCTGCAAAACTATTCTGGCGCAAATTGAAACCCGCTTCAATTATTTCCGAAAATTTATATTGTCCTAATAATGATAAATATTCCTCATCTCTAATATTTTTTGCTCTGGATTTGATAACTGTTGAATTAAATGTATTGTTCATACCAAAAAAAATGTTATTAAAATCTACAGAATATGTAATGTTGGAAAGAAGGTTGTGAGTATTTAACTGCTTGGAGTATGACGACGACATTGAATTTGTATTATAATAGTTCGGACTGTAAATAAGACTATCATTTACAAATTGCGGATATACGTTCGAAAATGAAACTAATAATATGACCCAAAATTTTTTCAGCAAATCAAACCTTTTTAAGGAATAAGCGAAAAACAATTTAAATCCGAAAAACTATTAGGCTCCAATTTTTCGTTGGAATAAGTTATAATACGCCAATAATAATTTTTATATAACTCCAACGAAACTGGAGTAATAGTTACTTTAATATTACTGTTTATTTTGGTAATTGAAAATTCTTTTTGGTAAATCACATCAAATAATTTATTGCGTTGAATAACAAGTTTATATTTTGCAGGAACCGAAATTGATTTAAATTCAAATTCGGTGAAATTTTTAACTTGGGAATTATTAGTTGGAAAAACCGGTTGAGGCCTGTCATAAATCATATCTGAAACATAAAATGTACTGCTGCTTGTCAGGTCTCCATTATCTACCGCAATTATTTTATAATAATACATTTTTAAAATTTTAAGATGATTGGTATCGACAAAATAATTCTTATTTGTAAATTCTAAAGGCGGCAAGGTTTTTAAATCAAAAAGTGTTGTTGTATCCCTGTAAATAATATAACCTTTAATATCAGTGTCGTAAGAAGGATACCAGGATAATTTTACCGATAATGTATCCAGCCAGTTTTGGGCATTAATTGAGATCTGATAAGGCGGGTATGGTTTGTATTTATTTATTGGTTTGGTAGATATGGTTTTTGACCTCGGACTTTCGAGTCCAAATTTGTTCACCGCCGCAACAGCGTAATTGTATGTGGAATCATAATGAAGATAATAATCTTCAAAATAATTATTAGTCGTTTTATCCAAAATATTCAAATTTATGGAATCATTTATTCCTCTGTAAATATTATAATGATCGACTGCATCATATTGATTCTTTGTCCATTCAAAACCAATTTCACCATCATGTGCGAAATAAAACCTCAATCCAACGGGTTGATTTGGGGGTAAACCATTATTATTTGGTTCAAAAACATTCTCCCTCGAACAGGAGAGAATCATTAGTAAAATTGGAATTTTATAGATTAATTTTAGCATACATCTAACTAATAATTCGATAAATTCAGACATAATCAGTACTGAGTTAATTAATCAATTATAACTGTAATGATATTACTGAATGAACTGGCTGTGGATTTAGGTGCGAATTATCTTGTAATTTTTAAACCCGAAATAAATTTCGCGTGTTGCCGTTTTTATAATTGTGGCTGCTGGAACGGCTATTAACATTCCGAGAATCCCCAACAACTGACTTCCCGTAAGTATCAGCAAAATTATTATAAGAGGATGCATATCAGTACTTTTTGAAAATATATTGGGCTGAATATAACCATTATCCAGAGTGTATATAATTAAAAACATTAGTGAAATTTCTGGCAATTTCGAAAAATCACCAAACTGAACTAAAGAGATAATAATCGCGGGCAAACCACCAATAACAGGTCCAAAATAGGGGATAAGATGACCAAGTCCGGCAATAAATCCAATTGTGACAGAATTTTGAATTCCTAAAAGTGTCAATCCAATTGCTGCCATAAACCCAACTATAAAAGCGTCAAGAATCCAACCTCGTACAAACCTACCAAGTTGAACGCCTATTTCATTAACAACATAATAAGAGAACTCGAAGTATTTGTTTGGAACTATATTCAGTATTCCGTTAACAATTCGGGTGTTGTCTTTTAGTATAAAAAATGTCATAAAAGGGACAATTACTGCTATTGCCAAAATTGATACAATGCTCGATACTATGTTGCTAATATTGTTCAAAGATTCAAAAAACAATCCCGAAATAAATGTTTCTAATTTAATTGCTAATTCATTGGATTTAATAAATGGGATGTATTTTTTTACTATTATTTCAAAATCTGAAAGGAGAATTTTAACTTTTTCCTGATTAAAGGTTATAGCCAAAGCGTTCATTTGTTTGGCTAGTTTGGGAATAAAAATACTTAGTCCAAAAAATAAAATTACACCCGCAATTATAAATACAATCAGAACCGAAAATATTCTGGATACACCTCTGTTTTCAATAAAGGATACCATGGGATGGAAAAGCATCGCGATAAATACTGAAATTAACAACAGTATGATTACATCAAAAAATAAAGTTGAGAAATAAAATACAAGGGACAATATACCGAGAGTTAAAAATATTTTATACGATTGTTTAAGCGTCTGCTCACTAATTGGCATAATTACCACAACTATTTTTAATCAAAATATATGAGAAAAGAACTTTGAAGTAAATGATATAATTACAAACCGCTATATTTCTATGCGTATATACGCTTTCTTTTAAAACAATACAATTTTCTTTTACCTTAAATTTAAAATCCATTTACAAAATATTTATATTTGACAAAGTAATTTATAATTTTAAAAACAGGTGTTAAATGGCAGAACTAGAATTATTAAATCAAATTAGAGCAAATGCGTCTAAAAGTAAAAAAACAGTTGTATTGCCCGAATCTCACGACGAAAGAGTTTTGAAAGCAGCGGAAATATTAGTTAAAGAAAATATCGCAAAAGTAATTACAATTGGTGATGAAAATAAAATTAGAGAAGACGCCCAACGTTTAGGTATTAATTTATCAGGTATCCGTATAATTGATCATAATAAATCCGAAATGTTAAGCGATTTTACTAACATATTCTTTAATCTTAGAAAACATAAAGGCCTAACTATTGAGCAATCTAGAGAAACAATGCAGAGAGATTTGTTTTTCGGAGCTATGATGGTTCGGGAAAAAATGGCTGATGGTTTCGTTGCAGGATCAACCGCATCTACAGGCGATGTACTACGGGCAGCTATTCAGTGTGTTGGAATGCCCGATGGTATTTCTATTGTTTCAAGTTTCTTTTTGATGATTTTTCCTGAAAAAACTTTCAGCTTTGCCGATTGCGCGGTAGTCCCTAATCCAGATGCAGCTCAACTTGCTGATATTGCGATCTCCACCGCAGATAATCATAAAAAACTTACAGGAGAAGAATCCTACGTAGCTATGCTTTCTTTCTCTACAAAAGGAAGTGCAGAACACGAATTGATAGATAAAGTACGGGCTGCGACTAAAATAATTAAAGAAAAAAGACCTGATATTAAAGTTGACGGTGAACTTCAGTTTGATGCGGCAATAGTTGATTCTATTGGAAAACGTAAAGCTCCCGAAAGTGATGTAGCAGGCAGAGCCAACGTACTTGTTTTCCCAGATCTTAATGCGGGCAATATCGGATATAAAATTGCACAAAGGCTTGGAGGAGCCGAAGCAGTTGGACCAGTTGTTCAGGGTCTCAAAAAACCACTTTTCGATCTTAGTCGCGGATGCAGCGTAGAGGATATTGTAAACACCTCGGCTATTGCGTGTCTTATGACAGATTAGTTTTATTAGTTGCACAGGCAAGAAAATAAAATACTAATGATTATAATGAACCCGGAACAATAATCCGGGTTTTTTAATAATTACATTTTTTGAACTTTTAAAAATATTTGAGTGTTCTATTCCAAAAAGAGGGAAAAATGTTCAATAAATTTTTTATAGCATTATTTTTAATTGTTGGGGTGTTGAACGCACAGGGTAATATAGAGTCTAAAATTGCAGATAACATTTATGATATTACAGTTAAGGATATATCTGGTAAACAGATTAAACTTTCCGAATACAAGGGGAAGGTTTTACTTATTGTGAATGTAGCTAGCCAATGCGGTTATACTCCACAATACACTGGTTTGCAAAAAATTTATAAAACATATACCGATAAAGGATTTGAAATATTGGCGTTTCCTTGCAACGATTTTAAGAATCAGGAACCCGGGACTAACAAGGAGATCAAAGAATTCTGTTCGTCCAATTTCGGTGTTACTTTCAGTTTATTCGATAAAATTAAAGTTTTGGGCGAGGATAAATCCCCACTTTATCAATTACTTACTACTGACCCAAATATAGAAACTGGTGATGTAAAATGGAATTTTGAAAAATTCTTAATAAGTAAAGAGGGGAATGTTGTAAACAGATTCAGAAGTGGAGTAAAACCTGAAAGTGAGGAATTGGTTTCGGCTTTGGAGTACCAGTTAAAAAAATAAAAATGAAATATTATTATTTTCCGCTTCACAATTGATTTTAAATAACTTGATAATTTAGTTTAACAATAAAAACCGCCTTATTTATAAAGCGGTTTTTATCTTTTTGTAAAAAAAAATTAGTAATTCTATATCAATTTCTTAATAATCGAAATGAATAATTGTTTTTCAGTAAATTAGAAAAATTTTAATATTCGCTTTTTTTTACTTGCTTTCGAAGTTAAAGGTTAATTAAGTTGTAAATACAAATGAAAACTTGAATTCCAAAGAAGATAATAAGTTCTTCATAGGGACGTACCAATTGGTTTTGAATAATTATTTTTTAGAAAATTCCTCAGTTTTATTATGCCTCGATTATTTCAACTCTTGCGCAGACCATTTCTTTCTATTCAACAACTATCTATTTAAGACAGATAATAATCATATACTAAAAAACGAATTCCTACAACAAGTAATGGAGTATGGATATGTCAAATTACGTAGATGATCTAATGGCTGAAGTTAAAGCAAAGAATCCTTCCGAACCGGAATTTCATCAAGCTGTTCATGAAGTTGCAGAATCATTGACACTGGTTTTGGAAAGACATCCTGAGTACAGGCAGGCTAAAATATTAGAGAGAATTATTGAACCCGAAAGAGTAATTCTTTTTAGAATACCCTGGGTTGATGATCAGGGTAATGTTCAAATTAACCGTGGGTTTAGAATTGAAATGAATAGTGCGATTGGACCCTACAAAGGCGGACTAAGATTTCATCCATCTGTAAATCTTGGTATTCTTAAGTTTCTTGCGTTTGAACAGGTATTTAAAAACAGTTTAACTACGCTCCCAATGGGAGGAGGAAAAGGCGGTTCGGATTTTGAGCCGAAAGGTAAAAGCGACTCTGAAGTTATGCGTTTTTGTCAGGCATTTATGACTGAGTTGCAGCGTCATATAGGACCAAATACAGATGTTCCCGCTGGTGATATAGGTGTAGGCGGTCGCGAAATAGGATATTTATTCGGTCAATATAAAAAAATTCGAAATGAGTTTACCGGAGTATTAACAGGCAAAGGCATCAATTGGGGTGGATCACTCATACGTCCCGAAGCAACTGGATATGGAGCCGTATATTTTGCATCGGAAATGCTCGCAACACGCGGAGAAACATTGGAGGGTAAAACTTGTCTGGTATCGGGAAGCGGAAATGTTGCCCAGTTTACAACTGAAAAAATTCTGGAATTAGGTGGTAAAGTAGTTACAATTTCGGATTCCAGTGGTTACATTTATGATGATGAAGGAATTGATTATAACAAACTAAAATTTATTATTGATTTAAAGAACGTTAAAAGAGGCAGGATTAAGGAATATGTAGAAACATATCCTAATGCTGAATACACTCCATTAGATGCCAACGCTCCTTTTAATCCGCTTTGGAATCATACTGCCGAATGTGCTTTCCCAAGCGCAACCCAGAATGAAATAAATTTGAAAGATGCCGAAAATCTTTTGGAAAACGGTGTTTATGTGGTTTCAGAAGGTGCTAATATGCCAACTACTCCTGAAGGTGTGGATCTGTTTGTTGAAAGGAAAATTTTATATGGTCCTGGAAAAGCAGCCAACGCCGGCGGTGTAGCTGTATCTGGATTGGAGATGGCACAGAACAGTATGCGTTTCGGCTGGACAAGAGAAGAGGTTGATAACAGATTGCATCTAATAATGAAAAGCATACATAAAACATGTTTTGATACTGCTGAAAAATATGGTACACCTGGCAACTATGTTAACGGCGCTAACATTGGAGGATTTATTAAAGTCGCCGATTCAATGCTAGATCAGGGTGTAGTTTAACACTATAAATTAATTATTAACCGGGGCCCTCCATGGGTCCCGGTGGTTTTAATAATTAAAATATCCGATTTAAATTCCGATTTCCATCCACTATTACTCAGACAAGAAATTAGCTGAACTTTCCACATTTTAAATAATTTTACTTGTATTATTTTATAAGTTAATTTCTTTTCTGATCGAAAAGTCATTAATGATAATGTTAACTCTACATTTTTAAAACATACAATTTAACTTGATTTCATTTTAAAAATATTTTAAGTATATAATCGTACATTTCTCCTGGGATAATAATCCACAAATTAATGGAAAAATTATGCAGCCTAATTTTAAAGATGCAAAGGATCTGATAAATACATCCAAGTATAAAAAATTTCAAGATTTCCATAATTTAATGCGTTTTAGGGTAAGGGATATTTTGCTTGTTTCCAGCATGTACGACTCATTTATTTTTGAAGAGGATGGGCGATTATATGAATTGATCAGGGAAGAATATCAACTGCTTAATTTGAGTCATTCGCCGGAACTTGTTCATGTATCCAGCGCGGCCGAAGCCATAGAAATAGCCAAAAACGAGAAACGTTTTAACTTAATTATTGCTACTCAACATATTGAAGATATGCACACCATCAGTTTCGCTGAAAAAGTTAGGGGGGAAGGTCTAAACATTCCAATAGTTCTTTTGGGATATGATAATTTTGAGATGGTGGAATTAATAAATAATGAGCAATCTAAGATTTTTGACATGATTTTTATCTGGCAAGGAGATTTCAGAATAATAATAGGAATTATCAAATATATTGAAGATAAACTCAACATCGATCATGATACTCAAAAAGTTGGAGTTCAGGTTATAATTCTTATTGAAGACAGTATAAGATTTTATTCATCCTATTTACCCCTAATTTATACAGAGCTTGTTAAGCAGGCTCAGCGACTTATTTCAGAAGGTATAAATCTTTCTCATAAATTTTTAAGAATGCGCGCACGACCAAAAATCGTTTTATGTACCAATTATGAAGATGCTTGGGACTATTATAAAAAATATGAAGAAAATGTACTCGGAATTATTTCAGACATTGATTTTAAAAGAGAAGGTAATCAGGATCCTAAAGCCGGTATTAGATTTGCCCAGAGCGTAAAACGGGAACATCCTGATATTCCAGTGCTGCTTCAATCAAATGTACCTGAAAATGAAGACGCGGCCACAGCTATTGGCGCTGCTTTTATTGTTAAAGATTCTCCAACGCTTCACAAAGATCTTCGAAATTTTATGAGGGACCAGTTTAGTCTTGGCGATTTTGTTTTTAGAATTGAAAGTGGCAAAGAAGTTGACCGTGCAAAAAATTTGATTGAGCTTGAAGAAAAATTAAAAATCGTTCCAGTACAGTGCATTGCCTATCATGCCGAACGAAATCATTTTTCCACTTGGTTAAAAGCAAGAACAGAATTTTGGCTTGCTCACGAACTGCGTCCCCGCCGGGTTAGCGACTACGAAACTGTAGAGGATTTACGCCGAAGTTTAATTGAAACAGTAAAAGAGTTTCGCATCGACAGGCAGAGGGGTGTTATACTTGATTTTAATAAAAACAGTTTCGATACTTACAGTTCATTTGCCCGCATCGGCGGCGGATCTATTGGAGGCAAAGCCAGGGGACTGGGATTCGTAAACAATCTTCTCAGTAATTTTGAAATCCGGAGCAAATATAAATCTGTTTATATATATGTGCCTACTTCTGTGGTTTTAGGCACAGAAATATTTGACGAATTTCTTGAGGAAAACGATCTTCATCAATTCGCGCTTCGTTCTAAAGATGATAACGAAATTCGCGAAAGATTTTTGATGGCGAAAAAGTTTTCTGTTAAAGCGATTGCCAATCTCAAGGAGTTGCTTAACCTTCTTAAAGGACCGATCGCAGTTCGGTCGTCAAGTTTACTTGAAGACTCTCAAGGACAGCCTTTTGCTGGCGTTTACGATACTTTTATGATTCCTAATAGTGACGCAAATATTGAAATCAGATTGACTCAGCTTCTTAATACAATTAAAAAAATTTACGCCTCAACCTTTTTTCAGAAAACTAAGGATTATATAAAGGTAACTTCTTATAGATTGGAAGAAGAAAAGATGGCTGTTATTATTCAAAAAGCAGTGGGGCAGAATCATGACGGTAAATTTTATCCTGAATTTTCAGGTGTAGCGAAATCGTATAATTTTTATTCAACCGAACCCATGAAATCGACTGATGGAATTGTTTCCGCTGCATTAGGATTTGGTAAAATGATTATGGAAGGAGGGCACACAATAAGATTCTGTCCAAAATTCCCTAAGAATCTTCTTCAGTTCGGTTCAATTTCTGATGTTTTAAAATATAGCCAGCAAGAATTTTTTGCTATTGATCTTAATAGCGGAAATCATGATATGGTACCTGACGAGGATATAATTGTAAAGAAATATAACATTAATGAAGCAGATAAAGACGGAACTCTAAATCAGATAGCTTCAACTTACTCGGTGGAAAATCACGCGATTTATGATGGCACATCACGTTCAGGAGCAAGATTATTTACTTTGGCTCCGATATTAAAGTACAAAACTTTTCCTCTTCCAGAGATAATCACTCTTTTACTCGATTTGGGAAGATGGGGTATCGGTTCACCCGTGGAAATTGAATTCGCTGTTAATTTATCGGTTCCTCAAGGGCAACTTAGAGAATTTGCACTACTGCAGATGAGACCCCTTGTTATAAGTAATGAATTGGAAGAATTGGATCTGGAAGAGTTTGATGACGAGCAGTTGATTTGCAGAAGCAACAATGTATTAGGTAACGGAATTATTAAAGATATTACAGATATAGTTTATGTAGATATTAATACTTTTAATAGATCAAACAGTTTGCAAGCTGCGCAGGAGGTTTCTCAAATAAACAATAAGTTGATAAATGAAAACAAATCTTATCTTTTAATCGGTGTTGGCAGATGGGGCTCTTTAGATTCATGGTTGGGAATCCCTGTAACTTGGGAACAAATTTCGGGCGCACGTGCAATTGTGGAATCCGACTTTAAAGATTTCGATATTCAACCATCACAAGGTTCACATTTTTTCCAGAATCTAACTTCATTTAAAGTAGGGTATTTTACTGTTAACTATCATACCAAAAAAGGATTAGTGGACTGGCAATGGCTTGAGGAGCAGCAATGTATTGAGGAAAAAAAATTCGTTAAACACGTACGAACAACTTCACCAATTTCAATTCGAATTAATGGGCGTGAGAATAGAGGGATTATACTTAAACCGGGAGTATAATTATTTGTTTT
>PGYT01000078.1:6895-22519 GCA_002839805.1 Ignavibacteriae bacterium HGW-Ignavibacteriae-2 | reverse complement strand
AATACGGAAAATGTAAATTTAACCGTTTATGACGTATTAGGCAGTAAGGTAATTACACTTGTTAACAAACAACAATCACTCGGGAGCTATAACGCAACTTTTAACTCTCGTAATTTGCCAAGCGGGGTATATTTTTATACACTTCAAACCGGTGGCTTTAGTCAGACTAAGAAAATGGTTATATTAAGATAAAATTAATATGACCGAAGTAACTTTTTGAAAAGATTTTATAAATATAGAGCCGCCATTTTGTTAGTGTTCCTTCTTTTTAACGGCATTAGTGCCCAGTCAGAGAACATCACATATGTCTATACTCCCGTAGAAGGTAAAATAATAGGCGTTTGGCCTGGAAGCGGCATCGGAGTTGGCATAGAAGGAATGCGTGAACTGCGAAAAAAATACGGCTTTACAGGCCTATTTATCTACGACGATTGGGTTTCGGATACCGCGGATAAACAACACGAATGGGCTTCAACATTTGATGAAGAATTAAACGGGCCAATTTTCGAAAATAAATATATGCTAAAACCGATTACTGCCAAACATCAGTTGGAAATGTTGGTCAATAAACACGATGTCGGTTTTTATTATATAGACGAAGCTGTTGAACAGTCAAATTATAATATTGATGAAATCCAGTTTAGAACTTTTTATATAGACTCAGTGCGTCCCAATTCATTGTTTGTTATAAGCGGCTACAGGTCAATAAGGAACAACACATATAGAAATTTCGCGAGGGACAATCCAAATTTCCACGTAATGTATTCTGTTTACAGCAACTGGCAAGAATATTTTGGGATTTGGCTTTCTGTTGGGCCGGATCAGCGTGATAGCTGGACAGATATGCGTAACCGGTTTGGTGAGCAGTTTTCAATGACCTGGGTAAACGGTCGAGGGGATGAATATAACCAACTTTTTGCACACGCTAATAAACTTAATTTAATTGGAATGTGGCTATATGGCGGTTCCGGTTTAACATACTCCAGGATAAAAGAATTTTGTGAATCGGCGGTTACTTATGGTTGGTTAAATAAACTATATATTCCCGATGTGGTAATTCCATTGTTACCGGAAAATTTAAGCAGAGTTAGTTTTAAAAATATTCACTTAACATGGCTAAATAAACCCGATGCGCAAAATTATCATTTACAAATTTTTGCCGACAGTTCATTAAATCAGATAATATTTGAAGACTCAACATTATCCGATACGTCAATTATCATTGAAGAGTTGGCAAAAAATTTAGAGTGCTACTGGCGCATAAGAGGAAAAAATTTGGCGGGCTACGGAGAATGGTCGACAGTAAGTTCCTTTATAACAGTTGATAGATTAATGGAAAGTCCCAAGTTATTATTTCCTACTAACAACTCTAAAAGCCAATTGTTTGATATTCAATTTGAATGGGAGTCTACACAGGACGCCTCAGAATATAATTTTCTTCTTTCTAAAAATTCGTTGTTTAATACTATTGAAATTGATACTACATTAACACAAAATAGCTGCTTAATTAACTCTCTTGACGAAGGCGCCGAATACTTTTGGAAAGTAAAATCAATAGACGAATACTCTGAAAGCAATTATTCTAAAGCAAATGTATTTACAACCTTACTTAAACCTCCGATACTACTAAAGGCTGAAAAAGACTCAAATAAAATTATTCTTAACTGGGAAAATGAATCTTCGGCAAAAGACGGATTGATTATCGAAAAAAGAATAAATTACTCTGAGAATTATTTTGTTTTGGACAGTTTAATCTCGGACGAACTTTCTTATGTCGAATCATTAGCTGCGACCGATATTGTAGTCGAATACAGAATGAAAAATTTTAATGAATATACTGAATCGGCATACAGCAACATTGCAACTCTAAAATGTTTTCCAGTTGCTCCAAAATTGTTATTTCCGGCGGATTCTTCCTATGTGCAATTAAATGAGCTGGTTTTCCACTGGGATACTACACATAATTCAATTAGTTACCATTTTCAAATTTCATTAAAATCGAATTTTTCTAGTATCTTTTTTGAAGATACTATGCTAACTGCTAATTCTATATCAGTAAGTTCTTTGAAAAATAATCAAAATTATTACTGGCGAGTTCGAACAAAAAATTTGGCGGGATATAGCAATTGGTCCTTGCCTTATTTAGTTAAAACTGCCGAATTAATAATAAAACCTGTTAATTTGGAATATCCGGTAAATAATAGTCTGCAAAATTCTGAGGAAATATTTTTCCAGTGGAGCCCTGCCGCGGATCTTAGATATTATTCCTTTCAAGTAAGTTTGGATTCTTTGTTCGAAAATAACATGGTTGTTAATGAGAAAGTCTACACCGAAAAATATTCTCTTGGCAGTCTAGAAGAGGGCGTAAAATATTTCTGGAGAGTTAAAGGTGTTGGAAATAATACAAATGCCGAATTTTCGGAAATCTGGGGTTTTACAACGAAGCTTTTTCCACCTTTAGATCTTAGAGGCGAGAAGTTAGCAAATGATAAGGTTCAACTATTTTGGAAAGATAGTTCTAATAATGAGGTGGGTTATATAATTGAGAAAAAAACAGATTTTGAAAATTTTAAAATTATCGATTCCTTGTCTGCAAACATAAATAATTACACAGATACGCTGTTGGAAAATGAAATTATTAACATTTATAGGGTGAAATGTTTTAACTCGATCATTGCCTCGGATTATAGCAACGAAACTACAATTAGTTTTTTACCCTCTGTTCCCAACCTGATTTTACCGCCGGACTCCATGATTGTTTATCCAAAACAATTTTTACTTCAATGGGACAGCGCTAAATACGCGTCAATGTATATAGTTCAAGTTTCTGAGGAAGCGGAATTTAATTTTATACTCTTCGAAGACTCTACAGTTGTAAATACGATAAGAATAGACCTTAACTTCAACGGAAAATTTTTTTGGCGCGTTAAAAGCTTAAATCCAGCTGGTGAAAGCGAATGGTCGACGGTTGGTCTGTTTTTTACAATGCAGGAAAAGCTAGATGCGCCGACACAACTAATCCCGGCAAACAATAGTTTCGGGATAACGCTTATGCCGGAGTTTGAATGGGAAAAAATAGAATTGGCGACTAAATATATTTTTCAATTAACAGCAGATACTTTATTCGATAAAAAAATTATTGCTGATACTTTAAGTGAAAATTTTTATAAACATAACTCAAAACTATCTGAAGGGAGTAAATACTTTTGGCACGTCAGTGCTGTAAATCAATTTATAAACAGTCCCTACTCCGACATAAATAATTTTGTAACAATGTTATATAATCCCGATAGTCTTGAAGCGAAACAAAACAAAGACAATGTAATTTTAACTTGGAAAGATTATTCCAACAACGAAAATGGATTTGTAATTGAGAAGCAATATAGCCAGCAAAATTATGTCCCGATTGATACTACTAACTCAAACATAACAGTCTATTTAGATTCTCTCAATACGGGTGTGCAAGAAATTAAGTATCGCGTTTATTGTTTTACTCAATTCATAAATTCTGGTTATAGTAATGAGACTGTAGTTCAATATATAACCTATCTTAATGATGAAAATATTCCCGAGAATTTTTCCCTTTCACAGAATTATCCTAATCCGTTTAATCCGACAACTACAATCGAATATTACATTCCAAATTTTATTGGGAATAACAATAACTCTTCCGGTATAAATGTAAAACTTATTTTATACGACGCTTTGGGGCGTGAGATAACGACACTTGTAAACGAACTAAAAATGCCTGGAAAACATAAAGTAAAATTTAACGCTGAATCTTTCCCGAGCGGCGTTTACTTTTATAAAATAATCGCCAACAATTATTCTGATATAAAAAAATTGATTTTAGTGAAATAAAAAACTATAAAACACTCAGAAAATTCATTTTCACTAAGCATTATTCTATATTTGATTTTTAATAAAACGGATTTTTTTCCGGCGTTAATTAATTTGATAAACAGCAATAAGTTCGATTTGGGAAATATAATGTTTCGTTTAATTTCTGATAGCAATAAATCCGTTAACAAAACAGTCATATCATTTTTTATAATTATAATTTTTGTCTTTACACATACCGAGGCCCAGGAGAATTATTTTTATACTAATAAACCTTACGGCAGTGAAGCATTATTTAACCCGGTAAGCCTAATTTTTAACGGCGGTTACGATGTGTTTCAGCTCCAGTCAATATCTGATCGTATAGGGGATCACGAATATAATAAAATGATAAAGGTTGTTTTTCGTAACCTTGGTGATCCTTTTGGAAATATTAAGGAATATGGCGTTTGGCATTTTATTAGAGGGGAAATACTTCCATTAAGTTGGGAAAAAGGGAATATGCAGTGGATACCTAATTACCAGCAGCATTTAATTGGCGGTGGAATGCTCTATACTTCAATGAAAGAGTGGTACAAAGAACACAATTTTCCAGAGCCGTGGTTATTTTCTTTTGTTACAATTATGACGCAGCATTTGGTGAACGAAGTTTTAGAATCGGGACCTAACGAAGGATACAGCGTTGATGAAGTATCAGATATTTATATTTTCGATCTCGGCGGAATAGTTCTTTTTAGTTTCGATTCAGTAAATGAATTTTTTAGCAAAAAATTAAATCTTGCGGACTGGTCGCTTCAAGCGACAGTTACAATGCCGAACGGTAAAATTAACGCTGGGCAGTATTTTTCGATGAAATGGAAACCACCATTCTCAGAAGAGTATTCACTTTTTTACAGATATGGTATGGGGGCTTTATTCGGAGTCTCCAAAAAACTTAACTTTGAAGATAATTTGTCCCTAGGGCTCGGTTTTAAAACAAAACATCTCGTGGATTTGAACAGCAATTACAGGCAGCGTACTATTGAAACGGGCTGGCACGCGGGTGTGTTTTATGATCGAAATAATTCTTTGCTGGCATCTTTGGTTTTTAGCGGAGTTAAAGAGTACTTCTGCATGGCAGATGTTTACCCGGGTATTATTAAAATAGGGGATTTTTCACCCGGAGTTTGGGGTGTTTTCGGCAGGGATGGAAATATGACATTAGGTTTTACAACAAGATATATTTTTAGCATTGGATACGAAATGAACTATTGATGTTATCAAACTAATTGACCTTTACACCCTCTTTGATAATAGACGATTTTAATATTTTTGTAATTGTTGCGCCCATTAAATAGATTGACAGGCGCGATTATTTTAAATTCTGTTATACTATTCTATCTCAAATAAAATAAAGAATAATTCCATGTCAAAACAAAAAAGCAAAGTTACTTCCAAGCCCTTGGCCAAACCAAGTTTTTTCGATAAAATTGAAAAAAAGTACACTTATATAATAGCTGTGGCCATAATTTTGATTCCTCTTATTTATACGTTTTCGCCTTACTTATTCCAAAATCTCCGTCCTATCGGCACAGACATAGTCGCTTCACAAGGAGAGACTAATCTTTACTTAAAGTGGAGCGAACAAACAGGTGAACGAGCGTTATGGAATCCTAATATTTTCAGTGGTATGCCGGCATATCAACGTGTAACACCTCAAATACTCCACTTCGATTCTTTGATTTGGATATTGGATAAATTCAGTTATTGGGCGTTTTGGTATTTTCTGGTCGGCGCTCTTGGTATGTTTTTTCTTTTGGTTTATAAAGAAATTCCCTGGCAGTTTTCTGTTATTGTAGCCATAGCGTTTATATTGTTGCCCGACTGGCAGGCTCATTTGGGGGACGGACATTTCACAAAATTACGCGCTATAATGGTTTTGCCATGGCTTGTGCTAACCTTCAATTATTTCTTCGACAAAAACAACTGGTTTGGAGCCGCCGCGTTTTCATTTATGTTTGCCTGGATGTTCAGAACTCAACATTTTCAAATTGTATTTTATGCGATACTATTACTCTTTATTTTATTTATTTATCCTTTTGTAAAATTTTTAATAGGGAAAGAATATAAAAGAGTTTTTGGTCTTTCCATTAAGTTTGTTGCAGCAATAATTCTTACAGTTGTTACAGCAGCTCAGCCATTCTTAAGTATGAATGAATATTCTCCATTTTCTACGAGAGGCGGTAATCCGTTAAAAATTGGAAATGAATATAAAACAGCTGTGGAAACGGGAGGTGTGGATTTAGTATACGCGACCCGATGGTCACTGGCACCTGCGGAAATTATGGACTTTTTTGTTCAGCGGCTTCACGGCGGATTATCAAGTGAAATTTATGACGGTGAAAGATATTCACAATACAAAGGTCAGCAAATACCGGGTTACTGGGGCGAAAAACCATTTTCAGGCAACTATGCATATTTTGGAATGATATTATTTGTTTTTGCCGTTCTTGGAATAACAAAAAATTATAAAGATTCTTTTGTGCTCTCACTTGGTGTATTTGTTTTGTTCTCGTTGTTATTAGCTTTTGGCCGGCATATTATGTGGTTTTACGAATTGTTTTATTATTACGTTCCATACTTCTCAAAATTCCGCGCGCCGGCTATGTTTGCTAACATTACATTTATAGCTCTTTTAATACTTTCCGGTTATGGACTAAAATCGCTGCTTAAAATGAAACATCCGGAGGATACTAAATTACTTGTTTCTATCTTGGGTTCGGCAATTTTATTTGTCGGGGCTATTCTATTATTCAAAGATTCGTTCGCATATATGACTCCTGCGGAAACCGGTCAATATAGCTCTGAAACCCTTGATGTGCTAAAAGATATGCGAAAAGAATTTTTGACGGCCGATACCACCAAACTATTATTAATAATGGTTACTTTAGCTGCTGCCACATTAGGCATGTTTTTCCGGAAAATTAAAAAAGATGTATTTGCCGTAATTATACTCGTTTTGGTAGTAGTAGAGCTATTCCCGGCAAACAGAAAAGCATTTGAAAAAATTAATCTTGATAATGAAGCTCATGTGGAAGAAACAGTATTTCAGGAAAACGAATTAACTACATATTTGAAAGGCAAAAGCGAAACAGAGCGTTTGCTGGTGCTCGGCTCTGAGTTCACGAGCAACCATTATTCCTATTTTCATCCTACAATCAACGGCTACAGCGCCATTAAAATGCAGAGTATGCAGGATATTGTTGAACACGTGTTATATAACGCGAACACGAAGGAAAAAATCAATTGGAATGTTATAAACATGCTCAATGGAAAATATATAATTTTGGAAGGAATATTAGAGAAGGATTTCCTTATAAGGAGCGCTTCTTCGCCGGCTATAAAACAAATTTTATATGAAAATACAAACGTACTGCCAAAAGCGTGGTTGGTAACTAATATTAAACAATTGAACACGCCTGAAGATATAGCTTTTTATATGAATGATTCTACTTTTAATCCTGCAAAAGAAGCGTTGTTGTTAAATAAGGATAGCCTTAAAAAAACAAATTACAGCGGTATCGGATCTGTAACTGTTGAAGAATATAGTCCCAACAGAATAAAAATTAATACGGAGTCAGAAGAACCTCAATTTATGGTGCTTTCTGAACTTTATTATCCAGCAGGCTGGAAAACATTTGTAAACAATTCAGAAGTTGAGATTCATAGAACAAATCATTTGCTTCGGGGAATTGAAATTCCGGCCGGGAACAACAAAGTTGAATTTGTGTTTGAACCGACAACATATTATACAGCCACAACGATGTCATGGGCGGGCAACTTTGGTACTTTGTTGCTCATTTTAGTTTTTGGTTATTTTACATTTATTAAGAGAAGCGACGAAAGTTAATAACGGGGATTTGATAATTATGAATATAGGAATGATACTCGATAATGAATTTACAGGCGATCTTCGGGTTGAAAATGAAGTGCAGGCTTTACAATCCGCCGGATATAATGTATTTGTTTTATGTCTGAATTTCGGAACTAAACCCAAAAGAGAAACCTTTTGCGGTGCGACCATTATTAGAATAAATAAATCGAAAAAAACCATTAAAAAACTTAGAGCGCTCACCAATACAATCTTCAATTTTTATCCGTACTTCTGGGAGAAACACATAGAAGAATTTGTTGAGGAATTTAAAATTGACATATTGCATGTTCATGATCTGTATATGTTCGGATCCGCATTTATTTATAACAAGAGAGCTGTTAAAAAACTTAAAATTGTCGGGGATCTGCATGAAAATTATGTAGCGGGTTTGCAATACTACCGTTTCTCAACAACTTTTCCGGGCAATGTTTTAATCTCAATTCCCAAATGGAAACGCACTAAAATTAAGTGGATCAAAAAACTTGATTATGCAATAACAGTTATCGAAGAAGCTGTCGAAAGATATCACTCTTTAGGAATTAAGAGAGAGAAATTTAGTATAGTTGCCAACTATGTTAACAGAGAAGTTTTTAATCAACAGCAGATAGATGACTCAATCATCTCAAAATTTAAGGGAAAATTTGTTGTTACTTATATAGGCGCGTTCGATCTTCATCGCGGTATAGAATCAGTTGTAAAAAGTATGCCGCTTCTAAAAAAAACAATTACAAATATTCAATTAGTCCTTGTTGGTACGGGTCGTAATTTAACTGAATTAAAAAAATTGGCTCAGGATCTTAATGTTGAAGAAATAATAAGTTTTGAAGGCTGGCGTCCTCCCGATACTTTGTTGTCTTATATAAAATCATCAGACGTATGTTTAATTCCACACCTAAAAACTCAGCATACGGACAATACAATTCCCCATAAATTATTTCAGTATATGTACTTCGAGCGTCCAGTAATTTCAACAAATTGTAATCCTATTAAAAGAATTCTGGATGAAACGGAAGCCGGTCTTATTTATGAGTCAAATAATCACGCGGATTTAGGGGACAAAATATTACACTTGTGGAACAATGATGATTTACGCCGTAAAATGGGAGAGAACGGAAAAAAAGCTGTGGAAGAAAAGTACAATTGGAAAGCGACAAGTAAAAATTTAATTGAACTATACGACAGAATTAAAAATGATATTGGTCTGTAATGGATAATAAAAACTATTATGAAAACTTTAATTGGGATGAAGCTAAGTTGAGCGATAAGCTCATCTCTAAAATAGAAAAAATAGTTTCTATCATTCCTAATGACGTAAAAACAATATTGGACGTTGGCTGTGGCGATGGCGTTATTTCCAACGCGTTAAATGGACAGTTTAAAGTTACCGCCACTGATAGAAGTTTTAATTCGTTAAAATATGTAAAAACAGATAAATTTCAATCATCTGCCGATAGAATAAGCGCACATGATAATTCTTACGATTTAGTCTTTAGCAGCGAAATGATAGAACACTTGCCTGATGAAATTTTTTATAATGCTATGGAAGAATTTAGAAGAGTAAGCAGCAAATATATTCTGCTAACATTTCCGAACAATGAAAACATTGAAAAAAATCTTGTGGAATGTCCGAACTGTTATAAAAGGTTTAATAAATCTTATCATTTGCGTAGCCTAGATTTAAAAAGAATACAGACAATATTAAGTGATTGTAATTTGATTACGCACTTTACCACCGGAACAAAAATCCGCGGATATGATAAATTTTTATCCTTAATTAAACATAAGTTCACACCGCCCTGGTCCTGGATACCAAGGCACTGGACACCTGACGGCAGACGTTCAACAATGTGCCCGGAATGCGGATACAAATTTAAGATTCCGTATTCATTCAATCCGATGGCGTTTGCCTGCGACTCTTTAAACATACTTGCTTCTCCTAAAAAACCATATCAATTATGTGTTTTGTTCGAAAAGAAATAATTATTAAAAATAATTTCAATTCTATTTTTTGTAAAAAAAAACAAATCAATTTTATTATCTTCATTTCAATTAATTCCAACCGATAGGATCTTTTTATGAATAAGTTAATAATTATTCTTTCGTTTATTTTCTCTTTCTCAATTTATTCCCAATCAAAAGAAGTTTCCTTTTATCATAATGGCGAATATGATTACTCAATTCCGAAACCCGAAGAAGTAATAGGTTATAAAATCGGGGACCACCCAATAAATTATGGCGAAATGGTTCATTACCTTACAAGGCTTTCAGAAAAATCACCTTTAATACAACTACATTCAGACGGGGTAACACATCAGGGACGGAAATTGTATTATTTAATTATTACTTCCGAAACAAATATGTCACGGCTTGAAGAAATAAAACAAAACATCTCAAAGCTGGCGGATCCAAGAAAAATTATTGATGATGAAGCGGATAAAATAATAGAAAACTCCCCCGCAATTGCGTTTATGATGTATTCGATTCATGGCAACGAAGTATCCGGTTCTGACGCGGGAATTCAACTGGCATATCAATTGGCTGCCGGTACAGATGAGGCAACGAAAAAATTATTGAACGATCTTGTAATTATTATTTACCCTATGGAGAATCCCGACGGTCGACAAAGATTTTTAAGTCAACTTGAAACCTGGAGAGGGAAGGTTATAAATAACGATGTGCAGAGTCTGCCGCATAGCGGAGTTTGGCCAAGCGGCAGAACAAATCATTATCACTTCGACCTTAACCGCGACTGGTTTATATTATCGCAGCCGGAAAGCAAAGCCCGTGTAAAAATTGTAAAAGAATGGAAACCACAACTGGTTGTAGACGCTCACGAGATGGGTTCTTTCAGTTCCTTTTTGTTTAATCCCCCCCGCGCACCGATAAATCCTAATATGGATTTAAGAATTCAAAATTGGTGGAATACTTTTGCCTCCGATCAGGCTAAAGAATTCGACAAATACGGCTGGAGTTATTATACTCGCGAATGGCTGGAGGAGTGGTATCCAGGATATGGAAGCTCGTATCCATCTTATCTTGGAGCCATAGCAATTTTATATGAACAAGCGCGTACGTCGGGCATGTCCGTTAAAAGACCGGATGGCATAGAATTAACATTCGCAGAATCTGTTCAGCATCAATTCATCAGTTCAATAGCAAACCTAACAACAGCATCAAAAAATAAAAAACAATTGCTGAGGGATTATTATACAATCCAAAAAGACGCGGTAAATAAAGGTCGCGGCGATGGCATTAAAAATTTTATAGTTAACACAGGCGGAAATTTATCGAGAGCAAATAAACTCATAGAAATATTACTCAATCATGGAATTGAAGTTTTTAAAGCCGAAGAAGATTTTTCTGCGCCAGGGGCAACAAATTACTGGAATGAAAAACCTTCGGAACAATTTAAAAAAGGGTCTTTAATAGTTCCGGTTATTCAACCGGCACAGTCGCTCATTAATGCAATAATGGAATTCGATACACGTATGACAAACAAATTTTTAAAATCCGAAAGAGAATCTCTTGAAAAAGGAGAAGGGACAAGATTATATGAGGTGAGCTCATGGTCACTCCCTTTGGCATTCGGACTTGATGTGTATGTGAACAAAAATGATGTTAAAGTAAAGAACAAAAAAGTGGATATAATTGAAAACATAAAAGGTAAGTTCAACGGCACAAAACCCGGCTACGGTTATCTTATAAAATATACTGATGATAGTTCCATAAAAGCCCTGCTGAAACTTTTTGAAAATAAGATAAATGTACGATGCGCAAACAAACCATTTAAAGTGGAAAACAATTTGTATGGTCGAGGCACATTGCTGATTCGTGCTATAGAAAATCCGGACATAGATACAAAATTTTTAGAAAAAACGGCTTTTGAAACGGGTGTGGAATTTATAGGTGTAAACACAGCGTTAAGTGAAAGCGGTTCAGATTTAGGCGGTGATGATTTTCAGCTACTCACAGCTCCCGTTGTGGCGTTAATGGCCGGTTCTTCAATTGATATGGGTAACTATGGAAACATTTGGCATCTGCTTGATAACGATCTGGAAATGCGTATTACCACACTGAGTTTCGATTACTTTGGGCGTTACGATTTAAGAAAATATAATGTTCTAATTATTCCAAACTACTATGGAAGCGCTGCCGGCTTTAAAGATTTATTGGGAGATGATGGATTAAAAAAATTAAAAGATTGGGTCGCAGGCGGAGGAACACTTGTGGCAATAGGAAACTCCGCAGCTTCATTTGCCGATTCGTCAATAAAACTTGGTAAAGTAAAGTTGCGCGGTCAAAACATTTCCAAATTAGATGAGTATGAACAAGCCTATCTTAAACAAGCGGGAATTAAAAATATATCAATTGATAGTCTTGCTGTTTGGGAAGGAAAGTTGAACTCTGTTGTGGAAGTGGAAAAAAAGAAGGAAGAAAAAGGGGATTTGAACAAACTAGCCGAACAGGATAAAGAAAACAAAAAATTTATGCCGCAAGGAGCTATAGTTCGTATTGATTTGAACGAAGAACATTGGCTAAATTTTGGATCGCACAACAAACTCGCGGCGCTATACTCGAACAGCAGCGTTCTTCATGCAAAATCTCCTGTTGAAACCGCGGCATATTTTGCGGATAGAAACAAGCTTCGACTCTCCGGACTATTATGGCCTGAGGCTTCCGAAAGATTGACGCATGCTTCATATTTAACCCGGGAGCGTATCGGCAACGGTCAAATGATTCTTTTCGCAGATGAACCCAACTTCAGATCATATTTTGAAGGAACTGAAAGATTACTTCTAAACAGTATTTTGCTGGGTCCCGGTTTTGGTACGCGGCAAACGGTAGATTGGTAAAATAATTTTATAAACTTAATGTCATAATTGGCGGGAAAGAATAACAAGTTATTATTCCCGCACTTATAAACCGGTAACTATTTTCCCGTTAAAGCTTTGAATGCAACAGCGTACATTTGAATTTGTTTTAACATAGCTCCAAGACCATTTTTCCTTGTTGGGGATAAATGATTGTCTATGCCGATTTTTTTTATGAAGTCGGGCGGTGAAGCCAATACATCCGAGGGACTAAATCCTGAGTAAGCACGCAGGAGGACGGCAATCAATCCTTTTACAATCATAGCGTCGCTATCGGCAACAAGATTAATTCTACCATGCTCAAATTTAGCATTCATCCACACCTGACTTTGACAGCCTTCAATTTTGTTTTTATCAGTTCTGAATTCTTCGGGAAATTCGGGAAGTTTGCGCCCCAGTTTAATAATGTGGGCGTATCTGTCATCCCAATTGTCAAATTCGTCAAACTCTTTGATCAGATATTCGTGCGTTTCTTTTATATTCATAATTTTATTTTTGTTGATTCAAATTCAATTGTCATTAAATTTATTTAATATCTCAATTGGCACTGCATTTTTATGGACCATAATTGCCACAGTTTTTAATTTAAGATATTGCTGCGAAAGATACCAAAACCCACCAAAGGTTTTATCCTTTGTTCCCCATGAGTTTTTAGTATAATAAAACGGAGTTTCGTTCTGATCTTTCGCGATTCCAACAATATGCATTAAATGATCATCCGTTGCATCATAATTGTCGAATGCGTCCTGTCTCATTTCCTGAGTAATTTGTTTCTCTATTACAGGTTTTAATGAATCGTTATCATTATCAGAAACATCCAAATCATCATCTGCTGGAATAACCGCATAACCGTTTTTATAAAAATTATCCTTTCCTACATCACCGTCCCAGCAAACTGTATAGCCGTTGTTTATTGAGTTGTTAATAATATTAATAAGATCATCTAAGGGGACATTTAAATAAGAATTGTTCGACCAATTATCAGGGATTTCAAGTATTATTTTTGAATAAAAAGGATGATGTGTATAAGAGGTAAATTCTATGTAATCATCGGGATTAATTTTTAAAGACGCGGCATATAAATGTGGTGTAAAAGATTCCTCACTAACCACGAATTCCGCAACAGGATTTCCCATATAAGTATTAAGTACGGATTCAAAAGCCACCTTCCACTTGGGAGTTAATTTTTTTTCTTTAGCTTTAGTAATTCCCGTGAGCATGCCATCAAGAATTGAAGTAAGTTCGCCATGGTTATATCTTTTTTGTTCGTAGGTTTTCCCTTCATAAACATTCTGTGGAACAATGCCGTACTTTCTAATAATATTCATCACATCGTGCGCCTGCCCGCCTTCTCCAAAATTGCTCATTCCGTGGTAACGGACATATTTTTCCGCTTTTAAAGTATAAGCGTTGCGTAGAATCCACATTTCCGATAGATCTACTTCTTTTTTATCTATTCTAATTAATTCGGACTCTATAAATGAAATTGTTGCGAATGCCCAACATGAGCCGGTACTTCCCTGATTTTTAACGGAAGTTGCGGGCAACTCCTTAATTATGCTAAATTCGTAAGGGCAATTATTCTCTTTCTCATCCGCTGGGGTTAAAGTTGTAATTAAAAACCCAAAAACGAATAGATATTTTAAAAAGCTCAAAAGATTATTCCTAAATTATTTATATATTTAAACGATAATTAATTGTAGTATTATAAAATAATTAACAAGTTAAAAATTATTCGCATTTTTTTATTTGCCATATAGATCGAGTTAAATTATTTATTAATAAATAATATTCTCAATTGGGAAAACTAAAATAGTGAAAATTTTTACTCTATTCTGTCTGATTTTAAGTTCGATCTGTGTTTTAAACGCACAAGATAAAAATACTTCCGAAAAATATGATATAGTAATAAAATACGGCTACTCCGTTAAGGTCTTAATGGAAATTGATCCATCCGACGCCGAAGCGGCATTGCGTATACTTATTCAGCATATTGCTTCTCTAAAGGGATACCATATAAAAGTTGAAACAGTTTTTTACACTGATATTAAAGCTATTAAAAAAGACCTGCAAGAAAAGAAACTAGATGTTTTAGCGGTTCTAGGTGGCGAGTTTCTTGAGCTTCAAAAATCTGTTATCATGCAGCCAGAACTTGTTCCGACTAGTCAAGGAAGCATATATCATAAGTATATTTTAATAACGCATAAAAATAAGGCGCCAAATTTTTTTAGTACTAAAAAGCACAATAAACTATTAGTAAGTGTTTCCAAAAAAAACGAATTTCCTTTTATGTGGTTGGACAATATTTTTGCGAAAAAAGGATTACCGCAGGTGAATAAAGTATTTGAAAACATAGAAGAGTTGGATAAGCCGTCGATGGCAGTTCTGCCTGTCTTTTTTTCTAAAGCGGATGCGGCGGTTGTGCCGTTGTCTTTATTTAATGTTGTATCGGAATTAAATCCTCAATTAAAAAAAGATCTTGTAATATTGGAAGAATCCGAAGATATGTTGTTGAGTGTAATCTGTTTTACAAGTAATCTACCCCAAAAAGTTCAAAAAATAATGAAAGAAGCAATGATAGAATTAAAAGATACACGTCAGGGTAAACAAATATTGGACATATTTAATATAGAAGGCATGCAAACTTTCGATGCCGGTTATCTGCAGGGAATTCGTAATCTTATTGATGAAAACAATAAAAGAAAAAATAAAAAAAAATAGAATTACAGCTAGATATTTAAAACACCATATCGCGGTAAACAATCTTCTTTCATTTTAGGAAATTCGCCAATAAAAACCAATTTTGGCTTATCTAGAATCAGCCCCAAAAATTTACCCCTAACAATCTTTAGTTTATTTCGTCTTTTGTTTACGTGTTGAGGGGGGAGACATGTTAAATAATAACTTACCTTATCATATAATTGAAGAGGAAGATGGCGAATATTGCGCCAAACTTTCGTTCGAGTCGATAGAAGAAGCGCAGGAATTTATTAAATTTGC
>PGYT01000078.1:0-6833 GCA_002839805.1 Ignavibacteriae bacterium HGW-Ignavibacteriae-2 | reverse complement strand
AAATTTAATAAAGTGCGGGTGAAAATCAGCCATTTACAAAATGCAAGCGATTTGCGTTTATCAGTTGATATAATTATCTTTATTCAATGGAAAAATATCTGAACACTCTTCGGGCAGAGGGTTATAAAATAACTGGAAATAGAAAAGAAGTTCTGCAGATTTTATTGGATAACAGGAAGCCATTAACTTTAAAAGATATACATAGGTTGTGCGCCAATATTGATTTCGCAACCATATACAGGATGATTAATGTTTTTGTAGATTTGGGAATTGTTTATGAGGTAAAATTGCTCGAAAAACAAATTCATTACGAACTTATGGACGCCGATGATCACCACCACCATATAATTTGTAAAAACTGCGGAAAAATTGCCCGGATAGATTTGTGTGTTGTTAATACTGCAAAAAAACTCACGGATTTCCAGATAACTAATCACACATTAGAATTTAAAGGATTATGTCCTCAATGCAAAAAATGATACTTTCCACAATATTGATAACAATTCTTTTTATTGGCTGCGGCAAAAACCAGCCGATGCAGAAATCAAATAAAATTAATTCGGTTGTTACATTAATAACTTATAAAGATTTTGTTGAGTCAATTGGGGGTGCTGAGGTTGTTGTTACGTCATTAATTCCTCCCGGCGCTAATCCTCATGCGTTTGAACCTGTTCCCGATCATATAAAACAAATGAGTGATGCGGATGTTTACTTTAAAGTGGGTGGCAACTTCCATTTTGAAGAAGAACTTATGAGCGGTGTTTCTGTTTCTCGGGAGAAGTTAACAATTATTGATTGCTCTACCGGTATTAAAATAATTAATAATAATCCTCATGTTTGGCTTGGCCCCGACCAGGTGAAAATAATATTGAAAAATATTTATAGTGCCCTTGTTCGATTCAAACCGGATAAAGAAGAATACTTCAATACAAATTTGGAAAGGTTTTTAACTAAACTTGATAGTCTTGAAACTCAATTTAAAAATAAATTTAATGCTGCGGATCGAAAAACCTTTGTTGTATATCATGAAGCATGGGGTTATTATGCGAACCATTTTAATCTTGTAGAACTAGCGGTAGAAAAAGAAGGCAAGGAGCCTAATGTTTATCATATGAAAAACATTGTTGAAGAAGCAAAAAAAAATAAAATTAAAGTAATTTTCAGTGAGCCTCAAACAAACCGGCAATCTGCACTGGCAGTAGCCCATGAAATTGGTGCAAATATAGATTTTATTAATCCTCATCCGGCAAAATATCTAAATAATTTTATCGAAGTATCAAACAAATTGCTGGAGAGTTTTAAATGAGTTGTATTATCGAACTCGAAAATGTTTACGTTCATTACGGAAAGACCCTGGCGCTTGAAGATGTAAACCTTAAAATTAATCAAAAGGAATTTTTGGGTATAATAGGACCCAACGGCGGCGGTAAAACAACATTGTTGAAAGTATTAACGGGATTGATAAAACCAAACAGGGGATCAGTAAAAATTTGCGGCAAAAATTTGAGCGACACAAAAGGTTTTATAGGTTACGTGCCCCAATTTAATAGTTTCGATAATACTTATCCAATTTCAGTAAATGATGTTGTAAGAATGGGGCGCCTTACAAAAAAGTCGAACAACGATTTAGAAATTATTAATGCCGCGTTAAATACTGTAGAGATCTATAACTTAAGAAAAGAGCAAATAGGAAATTTATCCGGCGGACAGAAACAGCGCGTATTAATTGCGCGAGCTTTAGCTTCGGAGCCAAAAGTATTATTGCTCGACGAACCGACAGCCAGTATTGATACAAAAACAGGTACTTCGGTTTATGAATTATTAAATAAATTAAACGAAACGGCCACTATCATACTTGTATCGCATGACATTGGGGCAATTTCTAAATATGTAAAAAAAATCGCCTGTCTTAATAAAAAATTATTATATCACGATTCAAAAGAAATTACAAAAGAAATGCTGGAAAGCGCTTATCAATGTCCTGTAGATTTAATTGCCCACGGTGTTCCCCACAGAGTGCTTGAACACCATCATAATCACTAAATAAATTTTATGATAGAATTATTTCAATATGATTTTTTTGTTAATGCGGTAATCGCCAGCATATTAGCATCCATAGCTTGCGGGATTATTGGAAGTTATATAGTAGTAAAAAGAATAGTCTTTATCAGTGGAGGCATTGCACATACAGCCTATGGCGGAATTGGTCTTGGCTATCTGCTGGGCATTAATCCTTTGATAGGCGCGCTTGGTTTTTCTATCGGCGCGGCCGGGATCATTTCCTTTCTTCGGTTAAAACATAATCAGCATGAAGATACATTAATCGGTATATTGTGGGCGCTGGGTATGTCTCTCGGAGTTTTATTTGTAAGTTTTTCTCCGGGATATTCAACAGATCTTATGAGTTATCTATTCGGCAATATACTTACTGTTCCATTAAATGAACTTGTACTTACGGGGGCGATCGATCTTATAATAATTTTGGTAGTCTGGATGTTTTTTGACGAACTTCGTGCAATTACATTTGATGAAGAATATTCACGCGCTATGGGTTTAAAAGTGGAAAGATTTTATTTGATGCTGTTAATTCTTATAGCTTTCACAATAGTTGTGTTAATTAAACTGGTTGGAATAATTTTGGCAATTGCCCTTTTAACTATTCCGGCTGCTCTTGCAAAGCTTTTTGTTAAAAGTCTCGGACATATGATATTCGTATCAATAGCAGTTAGTATATTATTTACAATGATTGGCTTGTTTACTTCCTATTATTTAAATTTACCAACGGGTTCAACTATAATTATTGTAGCAATTATCGGGTACACTCTTGTATATGTTTTTAACTCTTTTATAACACGAAGGAATGAATTTTGATAGAATGGAATGTCAGTCCGGAAATTGTAACCATCGGGCCTCTAGTACTACGATGGTATGGATTACTTTTTGCATCCTCTTTTATTTTTGGCTATAAAATTGTTGATACAATGTTTAAAAGGGAAGGCAAAACTGAAAAAGATTTGAATGATCTTGTATGGTATATGGTTCTTGGAACTGTAATAGGCGCGCGTCTTGGCCATTGCATTTTTTACAATCCCGAGTTCTACCTTACAAATCCGCTTGAAATATTAAAAATTTATCGAGGTGGTTTGGCGAGCCACGGCGCCGCGGTGGGGATCCTGTCGGCAATTTATCTTTTTGTGCGAAACAGATCCAACATCACTTACTTATGGATGATGGATAGAATTGTTATAGTTGTTGCACTTGCCGCTTTTTTTATAAGAACGGGTAATTTGTTTAATTCCGAAATTGTAGGTACGCCTACCAATTTACCATGGGGATTTGTATTTCTTCAATCCTCCAGCCTGTCGGACGTTGACAAATTAATCCCTCGCCATCCAGCCCAGGTTTACGAAGCTATTATTTATCTTGCTATTTTTATAGGCCTATATTGGCTGTATAAAAAGAAGTATAAAGTGCTGCAAGACGGATTTCTGTTCGGTATTTTTATGGCTTCTGTTTTTGGATTCCGGTTTATAGTTGAATTTGTAAAAGAGAATCAAACGTATTTTGAAGATGAAATGTCATTAAACATGGGGCAATGGTTAAGTATTCCTTTAGTTCTTGCGGGGTTATATTTAATGTACACTAAACGCAAAATGAAAAACAATACAACTTAGTACTCAGAGGTTAGTTTAATTTATTTAATGAAAGGTAAAAACAAGTGCGGAACACTTTAAAATATATATTTCTTTTATTCGTTTTATCGGCAAGTTCGCCAATGTACTCTCAGGAGACAACGTATGATTGGTCCATGGATTCATTACGTTTCGAGGGGGAAAAACATTTAAGGAACATAAGGCAGCTTACTTTCGGCGGAAACAATGCCGAAGCGTATTGGAATTTTGACGACACTAAACTAGTATTTCAAAGTGATTGGAATTCTATTAATAACCAGGGCTGCGATCAAATTTTCGTTATGAATTCGGATGCTTCAAAGTCCGAAACAGGAGAAAAATATTCCCTGGCCTCAACAGGTAAAGGACGAACAACCTGTTCATATTTTCTTAAAGATGGGCGGATTGTTTATGCATCCACTCATAAAGATTCTGAAGATTGCCCAAAGCCGGCTATGTTTAAGGAGGGTCGTTATGTATGGCCTATTTATGATTCTTATGAAGTTTACATTACGAACGGAGATCCGTCTAATGCGGAATTGCTTATAGGCGGAGAGGGTTACGATGCGGAAGCAACAGCTTCCCCAGACGGGAAGTATCTTGTCTTTACATCAACACGTTCGGGTGATCTGGAACTGTGGCGTTATGATTTGCAGACCGGCGAATATCTTCAACTAACCAATACGCTGGGTTATGATGGCGGTGCTTTCTTTTCCCGCGATTCAAAAAAAATAGTCTGGCGGGCAAGCAGACCGGAGGGTGATGATGCAAAAGTATACAAGCAACTGCTTTCTGAGGGATTTGTTGAGCCGAAAGAATTAAATATTTTTATCTCTGATGTAAACGGTAAAAATGTAAAACAAGTTACAAAATTACCGGGCGCTAATTGGGCTCCTTTTTTTCATCCTGGCGGAGAAAAAATATTATTTTGCTCAAATCACCATTCTTTGGAGCAGGGAGGACGGTTGTTCGATATTTTTATGATAAATATTGATGGCACGGGACTTGAGCAAATTACATTCAGCGGCACATTCGATGCGTTTCCAATGTTTTCGTACAACGGGAAAAAGTTGGTTTTTGCTTCCAACAGAAGGGCCGATCGCGCGGATAGCAGGGATACAAATATCTTTATCGCGGATTGGGTTGAGTGAAAAGCCGTTTAACTCTTATGAACGAAAAATTGTTATTGAAAAATAAGTTTTTTAATTATTTCGTTAAAGGAATATTCTAGATTGACTCAGAAAGAATTTGAGAGCAAATGGATTGCTTTGATTGAGAAGGAAATGATTAAAAAATTTCCCGACGAGTTTATTGATCTTTCCGATTGCGAAATTGTTATAATGCCGGGAACGTTTTTAATGATCGGATCGGAATTTTTCGGTAATTATGAAATTGTTGATACATCAGGACAAGCGCACTTCAATTTTGATAACTATTTTAAAGTGAAATATATTTTATATTCTAACCGAAACAAACCGGCTCAGATATTACGGCCTCTTAAAGAAGAAAAAATTGTTTCGGCAGTTAAAGAATATGAACGTTTAATGGATTCAATAGTGCGTGATATTGGAAAAGATTATAAAAAAGTATTTCAGGACTCACAACAATTTCCTAAAGTATCCAACCATATCTTTACTGCATTAAATCTGCAAAGATATTAGACTTCGGATTTTAAATTGATAGAACTCAGTAATAATATTTCAGACTATATTTTAAAAACATTCGGCGAAGAATATTTAAAACTATTTCGTCAATATATAGAGAGTGAATCATATTCGTATTTAAGATTTTCGGGCAGCGAAAAGGAAACTGCAGAACTTATTAAATTACTAGGACTCTATAACATTGAACTGGAGAAACATACTGACATACCGCATGCTTATAAGGTAACTGCCGGGACCGAAAAAATTGGAAAAACACTTGAGTATACAATAGGCAAATATTATATACAAAGTTTATCTTCAATGATTCCGCCCCTGGTTCTAAATCCAACCGAAACGGATATTACTCTGGATCTTTGCGCCGCCCCGGGCTCTAAGTCTACACAACTTTCCGAAATTATGAACAACAAAGGAACCCTATACGCAAACGAACCTAATCCGAAGCGTGTTAAAAGCCTTGTGTATAATCTCGACAGGGAAAACATACTTAATATGGGGGTTATTCAAAAATTAGGGGAAGTGTTAAGCAAAAATTTTGAGGAATATTTCGATAAAATTCTTGTTGACGCGCCATGCAGTGGTTTGGGGATTGTCCAAAAAAAAGGTGAGATAAGCAATTGGTGGAATGAAAAATCAGTTTCAAGACTTTTTGATACTCAACTAAGACTACTAATTAGCGCGATTAAAATGAGTAGAATAGGGGGCGAAATAGTTTATTCTACTTGTACACTAACAGTTGAAGAAAACGAATTGATTCTCGATACAGTGTTAAATAAATATCCTGTGGAATTAGTGGATATAAAATTACCTGTAAAATCGCATCCGGCGTTTACTGAATATGAAGGTGTAAAACTGCACGAATCAATAAAAAAAGCCCGTAGAATTATTCCCTGGGAAGTTAATTCTGAAGGATTTTTTATCGCAAAGCTTATAAAAACCGACGCTACTGTTAGTCCCGCCAAGCATGAAGTTAAAAATAGGAATATAAAATTACTTCAAGCAAAACATAAAGACATTTTCCGTTATATTTTGAACGTATCGGAATATTATGGAATTCCTGTAGAAGAATTTGAAAGATTTCAATACATAATAAAATCGAACGATATAAATTTTATAGACGCCGACTGGCAATGTGATGATCCCAATTTGTTTTTACGCATAGGTTCAAAATTCGGGACTATTGATAAACGCGGCAATTGTCATATACATTCTTTAGCAGTTAGGGCTTTTCAAGAGGTTATTTCCAAAAACATATTCGAGATTGAAAATGAAAACGATTTGGAAATTTATATGAACGGCGGAGTAATAAAAAAAATTAACGATTTACGCGGACAAAAAGTTGTTAAATATAAAAATCATTTTGTTGGAACTGCCGTTGCTTCCAGCGAAGGAGTAAAAAGTCAGTTTCCCCGAGCGATGCGCACTCACCAAATAATTTTGGAATAAAAAATTTCAAAACTAAATTTATAAGCAATTATACTGCGGACAAAATCTAAATTGG
>PGYT01000005.1 GCA_002839805.1 Ignavibacteriae bacterium HGW-Ignavibacteriae-2 | reverse complement strand
ATCTGAAAAAAACTGATTTGTATTTTAACAATGATGTAATAAGAGTAATGGGGAAAGGATCAAAACAAAGAATTGTTCCTGTAGGAAGAAGCGCAGTTAAATGGGTAACCGAATATTTGCTTAAATCAAGAATTTCACTTGAAAATAAAATTAAAAGTGGTAACACAATATTTTTGAACAGGAGAGGCGCTAAATTATCAAGAATGGGCGTTTGGAAAATTTTTAACAATTATGCAAAAGAAGCGGGGATAAAAAAAAACGTACATCCCCACACTTTTAGACATTCTTTTGCGACGCATTTAATTGAAGGTGGCGCCAATCTAAGAGCTGTTCAGGAAATGTTGGGGCATGCGGATATATCCACGACTCAGATTTATACTCACATAGACAGAGATTTTGTAAAACAAGTGCATAAAGATTTTCACCCGCGCGGTTGAGTGATTTTTCTTCCGCTAATATTGAAAAAAATATTTATACCAACATTTCTCAAAATGGTTCTGACCTATTAAAATGATCTAAAAATTCAGTAAATTAGTTTTTTAAAAATAAATTCAACTGAGTCGTTTTTTTATGAAAATAAGTGGATTTTCTTTTGTAAGAAATGGTATTAAGCTTTATTATCCTGTAGTTGAAGCTATTAAATCTATTTTGCCCATTGTAGATGAATTTATAATTGCAGTTGGTGCGGGGGATGAAGACGATAAAACCCGCGAATTAATTGCTGGCATAAATGATAAAAAAGTTAAAATAATTGATACTGAATGGAAGCCAGAATATTTTAAAGGAGGTATAATAAATTCCATACAGACAGACATTGCTAAAAATGCGTGCACAGGTGACTGGTTGTTTTATTTGCAGGCAGACGAAGTTGTGCATGAAAAATACCTAACAGTCATCAAAAATAGGTGTGAAGAACTGCTGGATAACAAAGAAGTGGAAGGATTGGTATTCAGGTATAAACATTTTTGGGGAGATTATAAGCATTATCATAACGGTCACGGGTGGTACCCTAACGAAATAAGAATAATCCGTAATAAACCCGAAATTCATTCATGGCAAAGCGCACAGTCTTTCAGGAAATTCGATTATTATGATAATCCCAGACAGCCTGAAGGTCATCATAAAATTAAAGTTGCCCGCGTTGATGCTGAAATTTACCATTACGGATGGGTGCGTCCACCATATCTTATGCAGAATAAAAAACGCGCTCTTGATTCAGTTCACTGGGGTTTAACAAAAGCATCTGATTATTATGATAATGCGCCTAAGGAATTTGATTATGGTCCGCTTAATTTATTAGCTGAGTTTAACGATACACACCCCAAAGTGATGAAAAACATGATTGAGCAAATGAATTGGCAGGATAAACTGCAGCATGAAGGCAGGCCTAATAAATACCGTTTGCCCCACAAGCATGAAAAAATTATTTATAGAATATTGTCTTTTATAGAAAATAATTTTTACGGTAAAAAAAGATTTGGTGAATTTAAAAATTATATTTTATTAAAGGATATTTAATGAACGAAAAGGTGCTAATTATTCCCGATTTCCCAAATTGGGCTTTAGATAAAAACGCGAAAGATCTGATAAAGTATAATAAATCCAGCTTACAACTGGATATATGCTACTACAAGGATTTTGAAAAAAATTGGAAAAAGTATTATAACGAGTATGACTTATTATTTCCAATGTATTTGGGATCTTATTTTTCGTCCTTAAAAAAAGGCATTCCCACAGATAAAACCATTACTGGAATAAGATCATTTCATAGATGGGATGAACATAAAGCACAACCTCCGGGCTATAACAAACGACCTCCCAGAAAAATTATATCGAATCTGAAAAAAGCTTTATTAGTAAACACTCACTGTAAAAAATTGTGGTATATATTTGCTGAATATGTACATATTATACACACAAAATATACATGCGATCTTGAAATGTTTTACCCCGAAAATAAAAAACAAAACGAAAAGGTTGTAATTGGGTGGGCGGGAAGTTTAACGAATCATCCAAACAAAAGAGGTTTTCACGAATTTATAAAACCTATTTGCGAAGAAATACCGGGCGTTGAATTAAAGCTGCAAATAAAAGAGGAAAATTTTATTACTGATGATAATCTAATGCGCAAATTTTATAATTCTTTGGATATTTATATTTGCGCCTCCAGAACTGAAGGAACACCCAGACCAGTAATTGAGGCAGCAGCTTGCGGAGTGCCAGTTATTTCAACCGATGTTGGAATTGTACCCGAGCTTATTGATGATGGTTATAATGGTTTTATTGTTGATCGTAATTATGATGCTATTAAATCCAGAATTCAGCAGATTGTTGATAATAAAGAACAGCTTCCTGAAATGGGTAAACGAATTCGAAAAAAAATGGAAGACGAATTTAACTGGCAATGTTTAATTTCTCAATGGACAGATTTTTTTCAGTACGCTATTGAATTAAGAAAATTAAAAAAAGACAAGAAAATTTTATTTAATAAAAATATTTTCTAGATAATAAATCTATATGAAAAAAAAAGCGGCTTTAGTTAAGGATAAAAACGGGTTCTGGGAGTTATATAAACCGATTTTGGAACAGCATGATTATGACGTGCAATTACTTAATCTTTTTACTGACTTTGATCAGAAAAAAATGTTGGAATCCCAATGGGATGTTTTTATTTGGCGGGCAAAACATAATCCAAAGGAAAGAAATCCGGCAAAAAGATTAATTTATTTTGCGGAAAGTATTTTGAAACTAAAATCTTATCCAGATTGGAAAACCTTCAATCTTTTCGACGATAAAATTGCGCAGCATTATTTCTTTTATAATAAACAAATTCCCTGCCCCGAAACATTCGTTTTTTATAATAAAGAAGACGCAATAGAATTCAGCGAAACAGCTCAGTATCCAATAATATTTAAAGCCGCTACAGGAGCAGGAAGTTCGAATGTCGGTTTACTTAAAAATAAAAGGGAAACACAAAGACATATAAAAAGAGCATTCGGTAAAGGAATTAATACTTTTTTTGAATCGGATCTGCAAAAAGATTATGTCTATTTTCAAAAATTTTTAGAAGGAAACCAAGGGGATTTTAGACTAGTTTGTTTCGGTGAGCGAATTGATGGATTTTTTAGAAACAATAGAAAAAACAAACCCTTTGCAAGTGGAAGTTACGATTTTGACTTAAAAGAATTACCCGAAGATTTACTGAATTTTGTTGATGGTGTAAATAAAAAACTTGGCTTCGATGTTATGTCCTATGATCTATTAAAAGATGGTGTAAATTGGGTAATTACTGAAATGAGTGTTGTTTATGGTGACCTTAAAGATGAGGTTTACAATAATTGTCTTAAATATAACCGAACAAGCTCAGGAACATGGCAGAAATTCAGTTCTGAAGAAAATCACCATGTATCGGTGTTCAAACATATTTTGAATAAATGGGAATCGAATGATTAAAGTTTCTTTAATAATCACGGTTTTCAACAGGAAACATCTTCTTCGTAAAGCCCTTTTATCCCTCAGACAACAATCTGAATTACCAGATGAAATTATTATTAGCGATGACGGATCTGAAGAGGATATCTTAAAAGGTATAGCCGATATAGTCGGGCAAATGCATATCCCAATGAAATTTGTAACACAGGAGAATAAAGGATTCCGCCTTGCCAAATGCCGAAATAATGGTGTAAGGATCTCTTCTGGTAATTTTTTAATATTTATGGATCAGGATTTAATTCAGTCTAAAAATTATATTAAAACTTTTATTTCGAATCAGAAAACAAAAAAATTTATTACAAGCTATCCTATACGTTTAAGTGAAAATCAGAGTTTATCTATTACAGAAAAGAAAATTATTGATAACGATTATATAAATATTATCACCAAAGCTCAGACGAATAAAATTAAGCGGCAGTTTCTCAAAGACAATTTCAGTTCGTTTTTGAATAAAATCAATCTTGATAAAAATAAACCGAAAATTAGAGGCGGTGCCTGTGCTATCAACCGCATTGATTACGAAGCGGTAAACGGTTACGATGAAAATTTTACAAGCTGGGGAAGTGAAGATGATGATATGAAACGGAGACTTAATAAATATGGCGTTTCAGGTATAAACCCTTTCTATAATGAGTATCCTCTGCACTTACATCACGAACCGTTTCATATTAATGGAGAAAGGAACAACAAATTATATAACGATAGACGGAAAACTGAAATTGGGAAAGGTGAATTTTATTGCCGATTTGGGTTATTCAATCCGCTAGGGGATGATAAAATAGTCGTGACTGAATTGAATTAGGTTTGACATGAGAGAGAAAATTAGCGCCACAATTATAACTAGAAATGAAGAACAGAATATTGAAAAATGTTTGAATTCTTTATTGTGGGTTGACGAAATAGTAGTAGTTGATAGTCATTCACAGGATAAAACAGTTGATATATGTAAATCAAAAAACTGTAAAATAATTTTAACGGACTGGTTAGGATTTGGAGCTACAAAAGCATTTGCGGTGGATTCGGCAGCGAACAATTGGATTATATCGATTGACGCTGACGAAATAGTTTCGGAGGAATTAAAAAAAGATATTCTAAAATTGTTAGAAAATCCTAAATTTAACTCCTACCTTATAAAACGAAAATCATATTATCTTGGAAAACTTATTAACTACTGCGGCTGGAATAATGATTATCCATTAAGATTATTTAACAAACAGTTTGGGAATTTTAATAATAAATCCGTTCACGAATCTGTTATAATTGAAGGTGAAAGAGGCAAACTACTAGCTCCCATTTTTCATTTTACATATCCCACTATTTCCTCGCATATAAATAAAATAAACAGGTATTCACAGTTGGCTGCGGAGGCATTAATAAATTCCGAAAAAAAATATTCGGTTACTGCCGCTTTATTTTTCGGACTCAACAAATTTTTAAAAATGTACTTCCTGAAATTTGGATTTCTTGATGGTAGAGAAGGATTTTTGTTGTGCTTCAATTCCGCAATTGGCGTTTATCTAAAATATATAAAGACATGGAAGCGCAAACTATAAAAGTATTACATATCGATACCGAATACACCTGGAGGGGTGGTCAACAGCAGGCAATTTATCTGCATGAGGCTTTATCATCTGAAGGCATTTACAGCGCGCTTGTTTGTCAGCCTCATTCCGAATTACTCTTAAAGTGCAGATCAAAAAATCTGAAAGTAATTCCAGTAAAAATGTTTAACGAGTTGGATATATTTGCAGCTGTTAAAATTGCCAGAATTTGCAAAAGGGAAAATTTTAACTTTTTGCATTGCCACTCAGCCCACTCGCTTTCAATTGGAATTCTAATCAAACTTTTTATTCGGGATATTAAACTTATAGGTGTTAGAAGAGTCGATTTCCACATAAGAAATAAGTGGAAATACAACAATAAATTTGTTGATAAAGTAGTTTGTATTTCCGATAAAATTAAAAAAGTGCTTATTCAAGACGCTATTCTTGAGGAAAAACTAATCACAATCAAAAGCGGTATAGATATTAATAAATTTAAGGATGTAATCGTCAACGACAAATTTAGAAATGAATTCAACATTGATAGAAACAAATTGATAGTTGGTACAATTGCTGCGTTCGTGGGGCACAAAGATTATTATAATTTTGTAAGCGCTGCCTCAATAGTTTGTAGTAGAAAAGATAACGTTGTTTTCGTAGCTGTCGGTGACGGAGAGTTGCTGCAGGAAATAAAACTAAGAGTACACGATTATAATTTGGATGAAAGATTTATTTTTACCGGATACCGAACAGATATAGGCGAAATTCTAAAAACATTTGATGTATTTGTCCTGGCTTCTAAAAAAGAAGGTCTTGGCACATCTATTTTGGATGCGCAATCAACCGGACTACCTGTTATTGCCACCAATACAGGCGGTATTCCTGAAATTATAGAAGATGGTGTGACAGGGATAATCGTTGAACCTCGTTATCCGGAAGTTCTTGCTTCAGCTATTATAGATTTGGTTGAAGATGATTCGAAACGTAATTTGATAGGATTAAGAGGAAAAGAATCAGTAAGTAAATTTGATATAAAGATTACAGTCGCAAAAAACATTGAGCTGTATAACAATTTATTACAGGAGTAATAATTTGATTAAACACAGAATTATACAGTTCACCGAAGATCAACAAAAGGAATTCAGGAAAATTTTAATAATTCAAACGGCTTTTATTGGTGATGTTATACTTATTACACCATTAATTAAAGCGACAAAAAAAATATTTCCAAATTCTTTAATTGACGTTATGGTCATTCCTCAAGCCGCAAATATTTTAAAGAACAATTCTAATATTCGATCAGTAATATTATTCGATAAAAGGAAAAATAAGTTAAGTGCTTTTTTTAAAACACTCAGAGAATTAAAAAACAATTCATATGATCTCGCACTTACTCCCCATAGTTCTGTTACAACATCCTTACTGATGTATTTGGCAGGAGTTCCTGTAAGAATTGGGTTTGCCCGATGGACAGCTCAACTGCTGTTAACACACAAATTACCACATCTTAAAGGGAAGTTAAAAATAGAAAAAAATCTACATTTGTTAAGTCCATTTTCAGATGAAAAGTTTTCAGTGCAAACGGAGTTATTCCCTTCCAGCGAAATGAAAGAAAAAGCCAATGACTTATTATTTGAAATTAAATCAAATACAGAAAAGGTCGTAGCATTAGCACCGGGGTCAAATTGGTTTACAAAAAGATGGCCAATATCATATTACAAGGAGTTGGTTCATAAGCTTTCAAATCAAAATTATGGTATTGTATTTATTGGCAGTGCCGAAGAATGGGAAATTTGTAATGAAATTAGACCAGACCATAATTATATTAATCTCGCCGGTAAATTATCATTATTGGAATCAGCGGCAGTAATTAGCGGATGTGATTTGATGATTTGCAATGATAGCGGGGCAATGCATTTGGCCAACGCCGTAAAAACGGAAGTATTTGTGTTTTTTGGCCCAACAGTTCAATCAATCGGCTATTCGCCAATAGGCAGCAAAGATTTTGTGTTTGAAGTTGATTTGAAATGCAGGCCATGCAGTAGTCATGGAACAAATGAATGTAAATTAGGGCATCACAACTGCATGAAACTTATCAAGAGTGAATCAGTGCTTCAAAAAGTAAATGAGAAATTTGGAAAAATTTGATGGTCTTTTCATATTATTTTTATAAATATCCATACATACTTCTCTGGCATATCAAAAATTTAATCGGAAAAACAGATGATATGGCTTTTTATTGCGCGGATCCATTAGATTATGAAATGTTTCAGCCAATTCAAAAACATCTTCCGAAGATGAAAATTATTGCTAAAAACAATAAAGTGAAAAAATATTTGGACAAAAAGGGAATCGAATTTATTGGTATGCCCGCGTTTCCAAAAGTCGTAATTATGGCAAGGCAAACCCCCTATAAATTCCCTGTAAACAGAATTGTTAAATTTGGCTTCGATCACGGTCTATATCAATTTAAAAGATGGACATCTCCTAAGAACTATAATGGGTTTAATATTTATTTTGTATCCAGTGAAGAGCAGGTTAATACAGCTAAAAAACTGGGAATTAATACTGTTAAAGCCATTGGTTATCCTAAATTGGATAAAGCATTCAATGGAGAATACGATCAAATATTTCTGAATAGTATTAAAGAATCGAGAAAAATTAATCCAGACAAAAAAACTATTATATTTAGTTCAACCTGGGATGTTGCCGGCCTTTCCGCATTGCCTAAATGGATAGATAAGTTAGAATTACTTACTGATGATTATAATATATTAGTTACCGTCCATACATGGACATCACAAAATTATATTACAAGATTAATTTCTATGGACCGAGTTATTTTTATTAACGAGTATGATGTAACACCATATTTAATGATTGCGGATATATTTGTGGGAGATTATAGTTCTATAATAGGCGAGTTTTGTGCTTTTAACAAACCGATCATAACATTCAAAGTTCCCGAATCTGACAGAACAATTCCTGATATTGTTAAAATGATAAAAAGAATCAGTATTCAGATTGACGATTTTGAAGAATTACGAGACGCAATTGAAAAATGCCTCGCCGATCCAATGGAAAAGTCTACTGAACGCCAAAACGCGAATAAGAGTATGTTCTACGCTTTAGATGGAAACGCCGGCATACGAGCTGCAAATAGCATACTCGAGTTTGTAAACAAATAATGCCTGTTATTTCTCGAAAGGACTTTTTTCTGGAAAATAATCCTTGAGGAAATTTTTAATCTTTTCAATATTTTCCGGAGGCGTTTTGGGGGTCTGATTCAAACAAAGCATAAACGGTTTATTAGCTTTTATATTTTTTAGCTGTTGTTCAATACCCTTCTCATGCAAATTTATATACCCAAATGTATACTTATTGTTGAACAAAGAAATGTTTGCGTTAGTTTTCTTTTTAGAACTTACTGTTTTAAGATACTTGGGTTTTCCATAACCTTTAATTAAACTATAATATTCAAAGAGATGGAGCATCAAAACATCCTCTTCAGTTCTAAAACTGTTTCTGCTTGTCCTTGTAATTTCCTCAGTAAATAGATTCTCAAGATCGTAAAGTATGGATTTAATTAATGGTTTTGCACCGTGTCTTATATTGTAGTATATCGATTTGTTGAATTTTTGGCGGATCAGTTTACGTGTATTAACTATGGCAAACTGATGATCATTTCTTTTTTCAGCAGGTCGTTGACTGATATCGAACGCTTTATTACTTGGTATTGGAAATATTTCCGAAACGAAAACCCTGTTTAATCCTTTATTTGTAAAAAATTGGTCGGGTGTACAAATATTTCCCAAAAACATATCATCATTAAAATAGATAAAATGTTCAGATAAGTCCTTGATATGGTGGATTTGTGTTTCGATGCCCCTTGCGCTGTAGGTAGGTAATATCGAAGTATCCGAAAATATTTCCTTATGATCAATAATTTGAATTTTAGGATGTGAAGTCTGGAGCCAATTGGGCACTTGATTATCTGTTACAATAAAAATTTTGTTAACCCAAGGAGCATAATTGAAAATCGAACGTAAAGAAAATTTGAGTTCATCGTTGTCCATGAACCTGGCTTCACTTTTCGACTCACTTAAAACATTTCCTAATAATTGAGTTTTTTCTATTCTTCGATTTAGCCATAGGGGATCAGAACCATCCACCCAAGTATAAACAATATCTATTTTCATATCGTTTTGATTTCTAATATTAATTCAGTCCATTATAAATGAAAAAATCACTGCAAAAATATAACATATCATTTTATAAATAATATAAATTTCATAAGAAAAAACGTGTTGAAATCCATTTTGAGGTAAGCAAAATCGCCGTTATATTCATAGACTAGTTTATCAGTAAATTTGGTTCCGTTTTATTGATTGCGTATTTTTAATATGATATTAATTTTGTTTGTTCTCTCCAATTATTTATGAATAGTGATTAAATGAAAATATTTTATAGAATTTTAGAATATGTAAAGCCATACTGGAAACACGTAATACTCTCGATTTTATGCACATTTTTGTACGCGTTTATGCACGGGGCCTCTGTTTATCTAACGATACCTCTTATGGATACTTTGTTTCTGCAAAATCAGGACCAGGTTGAAACTAAAACCGAAAGCGTAAAAAAAGTAACCGATTCTATTGCTATTACAAGTTGGTTCTCCAAGATAACTTCGGATGTAAAAGAGACCTTCAACAATTTTATGCTGAGCGGTTCTACAACAGATAAATTATTGAGAGTATGCATTCTTATCATGCTGGCTTTTGTGGCAAAAAATATTTTCTCATATTTACAGGAATATTACCTCTCATATGTGGAACAGGCCCTGATAAGGGATTTTCGTGATGAAACTTACAGGCATCTACACAAATTACCTATGAGTTACTTTAAAAACGAAAAAACGGGTGATTTAATGTCCCGTTTTTCAAATGATGTTTTTATGGTACAGACTAGTGTATCGGCGGTATTCCTGAGTTTGTTTAAGGAACCCGTAACAATATTGGTTTTTTTCGCTATAGCGTTTTCAATAAGCTGGAAGCTAACTTTATTTTCGCTTATAATTCTGCCTTTTTCAATCCTTATCATTACTTTTATAGGAATTAAATTGCGCAAGCAAAGTTATATTTTACAGCAGAAAATGGGTGGTATTGCTTCTATATTACATGAAACAATAGTAGGTGCTAAAATTGTAAAAGCGTTTGGAATGGAAAAATATGAGACTGAAAAATTCGAACTCCAAACAGAGAATATTTTTAAATTAAATCTTAAAAAAGTACGTATAAGAAATATTTCAAGTCCTTCAACAGAAACCATAGCTGTTCTTGTTGGCGCTTTTGTAATTTATTATGGCGGACAACTCGTACTTGTGGAACAATCCATAAAAGCGAGTGAATTTCTTGGTTTTATTTTTGCGATTTTCCAAATGATGCCTCCTATGAAAGCAATAAGTTCAATCAATAATAAAGTTCAGGAATCAATTGCGGCAGGGCAGCGTATATTCGAAATTCTCGATACAGAGCCGACAATTAAAAATGAATCAAATCCTATCAGGATCAGCAACTTTAAAGAATCAATAGAATTTGAAAATGTATCTTTTCATTATGAAGACAGTGATGAGCTGGTACTTGACAATATCAGTTTTGAGGCAAAAAAAGGACAGATTGTTGCTCTTGTGGGCAGTAGTGGTGCCGGTAAATCCACGCTTGTGGATCTTATTCCTAGATTTTACGATCCCACCGGCGGACGAATTCTGATTGACGGTGTTGATATAAAACATGCGAAGATTGAAGATATTAGAAGCCTGATGGGGGTTGTTACCCAGGAAACCGTTCTATTTGACGAAACTGTTAAAAATAATATTGCTTATGGACTTACCGATTATCCGCTGGATAAAATAATTGAGGTTGCGAAAATTGCAAATGCCCATAATTTTATTACCGAATTCCCAAATGGTTATGAAACTATAATTGGTGAACGCGGTGTTAAAATTTCGGGAGGACAAAGACAGCGTCTTTCCATAGCCCGTGCTTTGCTTAAAAATCCGCCTGTTATGATTTTTGACGAGGCCACTTCCGCTCTTGATAACGAATCGGAAGTACTGGTGCAGGAAGCAATAGAACGATTAATGGAAGAAAGGACCACAATAGTTATTGCACACAGATTAAGTACAATTAGAAATGCTGATGTAATATTAGTATTGGATAGAGGTAAAATTGTACAAAGAGGGAAAAATGATGAATTGTTAAAAGACCATTCAGGAATTTATAAAAAATTATATGAACTTCAGTTTAGGGAAATGAGTTGAAGCAGTCTAAATAAGACTGCTTCAATAAATATTTAAATTTACTCGTTAAAAGCAACCCAGTCACCACGAATTTCATGAATCTTGGAATCCTCCCAAGTTGCAACTTCAATCAAAAAGCCATCTCTCGAAATACCTTTTGTTGTTACTTCATAACGGACTCTAACTCCATCTTTAGTTTCTGCATTCAAATGATTAACAGTTAGAATAATGGTTGGGGCAACTTCATAAGCTTTTTTGAATTTTACTTCAACCGAATAAGTTCTTTTACCCTCTCCTTTGTTCAGATTAAACCCTTCTGATTGGTAATTGCCTGAAAATTTACCGGTTTGAAAGTTTTGCGCAAATAAATTTGTGGCGAAGAAAAATGTTAATAAAACAGATAAAAATAAGAATGATTTTTTCATGAAGATCTCCCGTTTGTTATTATTTGGCTAATTTAACAAAAAAAATACTTTTTCGAAATTAGATTAGTATTATTTTAGTTCTTCAAAAAAGAAAATAATATGAAAATTGGAATAATACCAAATATTACTAAAAGCAATATTCTTGACATCGTTGAAAGAATAGTCGCTAAACTAAAGTCGAACGATTTTGAATATTTTCTTAGCGAGTCACTAGCAGTTTCATTTACAGAATTACCATTGTCCATTAGAGATTCTAATTTTCTTAAACATACCGATCTATTTACCGAAAGTGATTTTGTAATTTCTATTGGTGGCGATGGAACTATGCTTACAACCGCATATGAGGCTCGTCATTTTGACACACCTATCATAGGAATTAATTTCGGGAAACTAGGCTTTCTTGCGGAGCTGGATGATTCGAATTTGGACGAATTAATGAAAGATCTTAAGGAAAATAAATACGTCATTGAAGAAAGGATAGCTCTTGAAGCATTTAGAATTAATGATAGTACGAACAAATTATATGCGATTAACGATATAGTAATTGATAAAGGTGGTTGGCCAAAAATGATTGAACTTACTGTAAATGTTGATGATGAGTATGTCACAACATTTTCTGCGGATGGAATAATAATAGCCACTCCCACCGGATCAACCGGATATTCTCTTTCCACCGGCGGGCCAATAATAAGTCCGAGCGCAAATGTGATAGCATTAAATCCAATTTCGCCGCATACATTAACAATGCGCCCCTTAATTCTGGACAGCAATAAACGTTTAACAATTACAGTTAATTCTTTACATTCCAAAATACAAATTAATTGCGATGGACAGCGTGTTCATTATTTTGCACCTCCCTCTACCTTTGAAATTTATAAAAGCCATACGCCGATTAAACTGATTCATACAAAGTCCACAAACTATTTTGAAATTTTAAGAAGAAAACTTTACTGGGGTTTGGATGTACGAAATAACCCAAACAAAAAGGAGGAAGAATGATAAGATTTTTTCAAATACTTTTTATTATATCAATTACTTCCATTATTGTATACTCACAAGATTCAATAAATCTTAAGTCTTTGGACGAAAGAACTGATAAATTGATGCTGATTGGTTTTTGTGATCGAACAGCTTTTAACGACTCGGCTTTCTCATCATGGTATGATTTTGAGTATAATTCATATGAACCAGATAGTCAGGCAATTATAATGCTCAAAGAGTCGTTGCACGATTACAACATTAAAATTGTTTTGGGCACTTGGTGCAGTGACAGCAGAAGGGAAGTGCCTAGAATACTTAACGTTTTAGATGCCGTTCAATACCCCGATTCTTTATATACTATTGTTGCTGTAAATCGATTGAAAAAGGGTTTATCGAACGAAGTTGATCGCTTAAATATTGAATTTGTACCGACATTTATAGTTTACAAAAATAATGAGGAAATCGGACGAATAATTGAAACGCCTATAACTAGTCTTGAAAAAGATCTTTATAATATTATAAGTAAATAAAAAGGGGACTTAATGCCCCTTTTTTAATTTTCATTTATCTGGAGTTCGGTAACTTTAATTGTTTCTATATCTTGTAACTGTTTCTCCTTTTTTCCATTGCCATTACCATTTTTTTTATTTTCAGGAGCTTTTCCTTCCGTCTGTTTTGTTTTTACTTCATCCGTTTTAGCTTCCCTGTAGATATAGTTCTGATGTTTATAATTCCGGAGTATAATTTTTTCATCATCTTTATGGAGAACATATTCGGGAAGTATAGGTATTTTCCCACCTCCGCCAGGGGCATCTATTACAAAATGTGGAATTGCAAGTCCGCTTATATGCCCGCGTAAGTGATCCATTATGTCAATTCCTTTATCAAGGGTTGTTCTGAAATGACTGGCACCTTTGGTTTCGTCGGCCATGAACAGGTAGTAAGGTCTGACACGTATTTTAAGAAGTTTAAGCATTAGTTCTTTCATAACAACAGGATCATCATTTACACCTCGCATAAGAACCGCCTGATTATTTACCGGGCATCCGGCATCAACGAGCATGGCGCAGGCTTTGGTGCTTTCGGGTGTAATTTCCCAAGGGTGATTAAAATGCGTATTAACCCAAATGGGATGATATTTTTTAATCATTTCAACTAATTTAGGAGTTATTCGCTGAGGAAGAACCACAGGCATTTTAGTTCCGAGTCTTATAATTTCTACATGTGGAATTTTTCTTAATCTATTTAATATTCTTTCAAGTAAATAATCCGTGAGCATTAGAGGATCACCGCCAGATAAAATAACATCTCGTATTTCGCTATGTTTCTCGATGTAACGAAAAGCTGATTCTAATTGTTTCATTGAAATTTTATCCGAGTCACCGACCTTTCGTTTTCTAGTGCAGAAACGGCAATACATACCGCATTGACTTGTAACAAGAAATAAACATCTATCGGGGTAACGATGGGTAATATTAGGAACGGGGCTCATTTCATCCTCATTTAACGGATCTTCAAATCCATCAATATCTTCCAATTCAAGTCTATCGGGAACACATTGAAGCCATATAGGATCTCCAGGCTGCCGAATAAGACTCAGATAATAGGGATTAATTCTAGCCTGAAAAAATTCATCTAGTTGTTGAGCAACTGATCTGTCGAGGTTGAATTTATCAACTAATTGATCAACCGTATGAACGCTATCTCGAATCATTTGCTGCCATAATTCCATAAAATAAATCCTTTACGTTATTAGATATTTACCAAAAATAATTAAGTGATCGTCTTTACTATAAAAATCGTTTATCTCTGCAACTTTGGTGTAAAAATTTCTCAAATAAAAATTTCTCGTTTTTTTATACTCTGCCTTGGATGATGTTTCTATAAGCAGCCATCTTCCATTGCTCTTTTCAACAAATTTTTCGGCATGTAAAAGTAAATCTTTACCATAGCCTTTTTCTTGTTTTCTTGGATCAACAACAATCCAATAGAGATCAAACACACCATCAGTTAGAGCCCGTTTACCAATACAATAAAAACCTATTGCTGTTTCATCGAGTACGAATACAAAAGTTATATAAGGATTATCATTCACTTCTTTTATAGACTCATCTATTAGCTCGATGGCAACTTCCTTTTCTTCAGCAGAAAATTCAGTTATTCTATTAATAATGCTCACGAGTGAATCCCGATCCTTAGTTGTTATTTTTCGAATCATTCTCCGCCCTCTTTAGTGCAAATTGTGCTAATTTGTGCAATAGTTCATTATAATCAATACCAGCGGCTTTTGAAGAACGGACAAAGCCGGTATCGGGAGATATGTCGGGATTAGGGTTGATTTCAATTACATAAGGAACATTATTTTTATCGAGTCTAATATCCACTCTTGCATAATCTCTACAGCCGAGGGCGTGGTAAGCTTTTAAGGCTGTCTCTTTTACTTTATTGGCTAACTTATCATTCAATTGAGCGGGACAAATCGGGTTGGTATTTGCGAAATAAACGCTTCCAGGAGCCCACTTTGCTTCGTAAGTAACAATTTTTGGTAACAGTTTTGGCAGACCCGAAAAACTGATTTCGGAAATAGGGAGCACATTTCCCCCCAATATTGAAACATTTAATTCGCGTCCATTAATGTATTCTTCAAGAACCACACTTTTTTTGTAGTTCCTGAATAAAAAATTACTCTGTCTTTTTAAAGCAGCGAAATCGTAAACAACAGAATTTTCGGAAATTCCTATACTCGCATCCTCAGTTACAATTTTCATAATAATGGGGTACTTGAGTTTTATGAATTCCTCTTCGATTTTGTCCTTAACATCAATAACTTGATATGCTGGTGTTTTAACTTCGTTGAAATCGAGTAATTGTTTGGTCCTGATTTTATGCAAACAATTACCTAAACACATAGAATTGTTACCAGTATACTGAATGTCCATTATGTCAAACAATCCTGGAATAAAACTCTCAAAATTTGTATCACCTTCTATAGACTCAACAAAATTAAATATAACGTCGGGATTATGTTTTTTGATTTTTCTAAGAGCTGTCTGAATATCTTTATTAAGACCGAGGAATTCCACGGAGGTATAATTTTTCAGCAAACTTACCTGAAGAAGATTCAAATTTTTGATGAATTCGGTTTCAGATAAATCTGTAATTTCATTTTTATTCTCAAAATCCTTTCCAAGATAGTTGGAATAAAAAGTTACAGGTTCGTTATAGCATATGAGAATTTTTTTGTTTTGCATCAGATCAAATAATTTCTTTTTAGTGCAAAGTACAAAACATTGTTTATCATTTCACTGTAAGTAAGTCCAGATGCCCTGGCGGCTTTAGGATAACAAGAATTATTATTCGGATCGGGCAGAATGCCGGGCAATGGATTAACTTCAATAATATTTGGCTCGCCATAATTATCCAATCGAACGTCAATACGGCTCCAGTCTTTACAGTTTAAAACATTATAAGCATCTAAAGTTATCTTCTTTATCTTCTCTTCTAATTTCTCATTTAAATCAGCAGGGCATTTGTACATTTCCAAAGGATGATCCGGCCCGTCTAAAATCCATTTTGCCTCGTATGAATAAATTGGATGTATTGAAGAGGGTAAAGCGTCAAAGTTTATTTCAACAATTGGCAAAACCTCCGCTTCTTCGCCATTACCCATAACGGCAACAGTAAATTCTCTTCCAGGCAAATACTCTTCGGCAATAAATGATTGATTATAATTTTCTATCCTGCTTTCTAGTGTGCCGTTAAGATCTTCAAAACTATAAATAAGGGAAGAATTAAAAATTCCTTTACTTGAACCTTCGCCAATCGGTTTTATAATCAATGGGTATTTTAAAGCCGAGTTTAATAAATCAGTTTTAGAATTAATTACACGAAATTTAGAATTGGGGATTCCGTAGTAACTTAAAATTTCTTTTGACCTAGCTTTATTAAGACATGTGGCCAGCGTTAAAGGATCCGAAGCGGTATAAGGAATATTAAGCAAGTCTAGCATGGCAGGAATTTGAGATTCACGGCTAATTCCGTTTGATCCCTCAGCGATATTAAAAACAATATCTGGTTTTTCTTTAATGAAATTATTATATGCATTCAAATTGGCTTCTATTAACACAACATCATGATATTCTTCGAGTGAAAATTTTAAGGCATTTATAGTTTCCCACTCGTCCCATTCAGCATAAACATCGTTTATTGAGTCGTCACTAGATAAAGATAAATCTTCATTACTATTTCTTTGAGAAGTGATTTCTTCCGGTCTTAAATTATATGTTAATGCAACTTTGAATTTCTTATTTGTAGAATACGATTTTATAATAACTCCAAAAAATTTATTGCAATATAACTATTATAAATTATTATGCAATATCTTTATCAAAAACAATTGTAAATTTACAAAATTTTTTTTTACTATAAAGCCTGGCACCAATATTAGCCTTTATTTATGGGGTTAATGAGAGTTTTATATTTTCAGCGTAGTTGTGCTCTAAAACATTTTTTATCAATTTATTTTCTGTTTTTTCGAGTTTTACATCATCACTAATTATTGTAAACGCATATTCTTTTGCTTTAATTAAAATGTCCTTATCAACTACTAAATCAGCGTACTTTAATTGCGGCAAACCACTTTGTTTTGTACTAAATATATCACCGGGACCTCTTAGTTTTAAATCAATTTCCGATAAATCGAACCCGCTTGAATTTGTGATCATAGCGTTAAGTCTGATTATTGATTTCATTTTTTCTTTTTGGGTCGGTGATAGGTAGTCCAAATTTATAATTGGTGATTTAAAGTTATGCAGATATTCGTTTTTTGTTATAAGAATACAATAAGATTTTTTATCACTTCGTCCGACACGACCGCGCAGTTGATGAAGTTGGGATAATCCGAATCGATAGGCATCATTTATTAAAATAATCGTAGAATTTGGTACGTCTATTCCTACTTCAATTACTGTTGTAGAAATAAGCACATTAAATTTTCCGTTAGCAAAATCCCGCATAATTATTTCTTTATCTTTCCAATTCATTTTACCGTGGAGCAAACCAATTGAGTGATTACTGAAGTAAGTTTCAGATAATAAATTATAATACTCTTCAGCAGCCTTAAGATCTAATTTATCGGATTCTTCAACCAGCGGGTAAACTATATAAGCCTGTTCGCCATGCTTAATTCTTTCTATAATAAAATTATAGATTTCAGGTAATTTTTTTTCGCTTCGCAGAACGGTTTTGATAGGCATCCTGTTTTTAGGCAGTTCATCAATTACTGAAATATCCAAATCGCCGTAAATAGTCATTGAAAGAGTACGCGGAATAGGAGTTGCAGTCATAACAAGCAAATGCGGATTATTTCCTTTTTTTACCAAACGTGATCTTTGAACAACGCCAAATCTATGCTGCTCATCTATAACGACCAGCCCTAGATTATTGAATACAACCTTCTCCTCAAATAGAGCATGTGTGCCAATAACAATTGATCTTCTTTTATTTTTGATTAATTCAAGCGCATTTTTCCTTTCTTTAGTACTTTGCCCACCAATTAATAAGACTGTGTTTATCCCATAATTCTCAAGTATTCCACTAATGTTAATGAAATGCTGTGAAGCAAGGACTTCGGTAGGAGCCATTAGAACTGCCTGGTAATCATTTTCTAGTAAAGTGAGCATTACTATCAGAGCTACAATAGTTTTACCGCTTCCTACATCTCCCTGCAGCAACCTGTTCATTACCTTGCCTGATTCCAGATCATTTCTTATTTCAGTCAAAACTTTTAGTTGTGAATCTGTTAGATCGAAATGAAGATTTTCAATAAATGTTTTTAATAGCCTGGACTTAAAAGACAACTTGATTGTGGAATTTATGTTTTTAACGAAATATTTCCTCATAGCAACGAGAATTTGAACATAAAAAAACTCCTCGAACTTAATTCTAAATTGAGCTTTTTGTAGAAGATCCATAGAATCAGGGAAATGCAGGTTTTTGATTGTGGATTGAAGTGGCAATAATTTTTCAGCGGTAATAATTTCGTAGGGTAATGTTTCAACAAGCAATCCACAATACTGATTAACGGCGGAATTTATAATTCGTCGAAGACTAAAGTGTCCGATATTTTTTTCTTTTAATCCTTTTGGTAAACTATAAAATGGGATTATTCTTCCAGTATTTAAAAAATCTTCAGATTCTGCGTCTTCAATTCTATCGAAATCCGGATGTACAAATTGGAGATGACCATATTTTGTTATTACGGGTTTACCCGAAACCGCATAATATTTTCCTGGGACGAATGTGTCTTTTAAAAATCGGATTCCCTGAAACCATGCGCAATCAAAATGTCCCATCTTATCGCTCATAGTAACCTTCAAAAGGGACTTTTTCCCGTATCTCAGAACCTCAGAGGATTCAACGATTGCGATTAATGTAAGTTCACCATCAAATCCCTCGGCAATGTATTCACGGGCTTTCTTTGAGCTAATAATAGTTGATCTGTCCAAATATCTGAAGGGGAAATACAATAGAAGGTCATAAATTGTGTTTAGTCCAACAGACTTAAATGCTTCTGCTCTTTTTGGACCCACACTTTTTAAGTATTGAATTGAATTAAATATGCTGTTCGGCATAAGATGATTAGTAAATTATAAAGAAATGCAAATATAAGAAATGAAAAGGAAAATTGAATGAGGGATTAGTGCTCTGATTTCATATCCCTTGTCATTAAATCATAAGTGATTTTTGCCGGATCTTTATCTAAAAATAAAATTTGGTAAACAGATGAAATTATCGGAACATCTATATGATTTTTAACAGAAAGCTCATAAGAAGATCGACTTGTTTCAACACCTTCGGCAACCATTTCCATTGACTTAAGAACTTCTTTTAATTTTTTGCCTTTACCTATCTGTTCACCCACAAACCGATTACGACTATGTTTGCTCATACATGTTACAATTAGGTCTCCCATACCGGATAAACCTGAAAAAGTTAATGGTTGTGCCCCTAATGCGATTCCCAGGCGGGAAATTTCCGCAATACCGCGTGTCATAATCGCCGCTTTTGTATTATCTCCGAATTCGGATCCATCAACTATTCCCGCTCCAATTGCGATAACATTTTTTAAAGCTCCACCAAGTTCCACACCAACTATATCAGTACTGGAATAGACTCTAAAATATGAAGTCATAAAAGCCGCTTGAATAAGTTGTGCTGTATTTTCGCTGCTCGAGGCCGCAACAACAGCCGTAGGTATTTTACGACTTACTTCCTCCGCATGGCTAGGTCCCGACAATACACCAATATTCGAATCATCTAGTTCGGGAATTTCCGATTTTAAAATTTGGGATACAGTAAAAAGAGACTCTTTCTCAATTCCTTTTGCTACACTAACGAATGTTGTGTTATTAAAATCCTCATGTCTGAATTTATGAACAACACTTCTTATAAACTGAGAGGGAATGGCTATAACAACGAGGTGTTTGCCTTTAATTGCATCGTCAAGCGAATGGGTAATTTCTATTTCTTTAGGAATTTTTACTCCGGGCAGGAAAATTTTGTTTTCGCGTTTACTACTAAGAATTTTAGCAAAATTACGTTGGTATTCCCACAGAGTTACATTATGTCCGTTATTGAATAAAAGTATAGCTAATGTGGTGCCCCAACTTCCAGCACCTAAAACAGAAACTTTCATTTTATATTTTAGTCTTTTTGGTTAAAGAAATTTTATTCTCTGCTCCTTTAATAAGACGTCCAATATTTGTTCGATGAGTGTATATAATTAAAAATGCGATAAATATTGAAAATGGCAGAACTGTATGATATCCGATAACGTCCACATTAAACACATTTTCACGGACAATCATTATCACAGGGATTGAAACGGCCGCTGTAATTGATCCCAAAGAAATATAGCGAGATAAACTTACAACAATAATAAATATTCCTACTGCTAGGAGCATATCTACAGTAATAATTGTTATCAAAAAACCGAGTGCGGTTGCAATACCTTTTCCACCGCGGAAGCCGGCAAAAATTGTCCAGATATGACCGATTACAGTTGATAAACCCGCAAGAATTTGAACGAGGGTAAAATCATCGAATGGCGTTTGATTAGGAAAAGGGAATGAACCGAAATATAGGCGAGCAATAAGCACAACAGCAACAGCACCCTTAGTGGCATCAAGTAATATTGTTAAGACTCCAAGCTTCCACCCGAGCACACGGAATACGTTCGATCCGCCTGCATTACCACTTCCATGGTCTCTTATATCTATACCTCTTACTATTTTACTTATTATTATACTAATAGGAATTGATCCGACTAAGTATGAGAGCAGTACAATAAAAAGAAGATTGAGCATGTTAATCCTAATTTTTTTTTGAAAGTTATAAATTTAACGCAATATAAACAATACTAAATTACCCGACTTATTGTTTGCACAGTTTACCAAATAGTTCAATGTCTTCATCGGTTGTAACCTTGAAATTTAATGAAGATCCTTCTACTATTCTAACATTATATGATGCCATTTTTACGAGCATCGATTCATCAGTCCCAATAAAATTATTTTCAGCTGCTTTTTTCATCGCTTCATTCAAAATTTTATATCTAAAAACCTGAGGTGTTTGGGCATAATAAATTTCTTTTCTATCAATATAGCCATCAACAATTTCGTTCCCTTTAATTAAAGTATCTTTTGCCGATATGGCCACGACAACACTATCGAAAATTTTTGCGGAGTTTATCGCATCGGAAAGAACTTTTTGAGGTAAGAACGGCCGTGCGGCATCATGAACGGCAATAAGATCATTATCATCGGCCTCTATTTGTCTCAAAGCATTTTGAACCGACAGCTGCCTTTCGGAGCCGCCCTCAATTACATGTTTCAGTTTGGTAATAGAGAATCGTTTTTTTATTTCATCTAATAGTTTAAAAAAATCCGGCTGAGCGGCAACCACAATTTCGTCAATCATATCGCATTTTTGAAAAATTTCTAGTGTATATGCGATCAACTCCTTTCCCTCGAATTCAACATACTGTTTGGGTATGGAAAAAGATGTTCTGGTTCCGCTTCCGCCGGATGGTATAATTGCAAAAGTTTTCATTTTATAAAATCAACATTACATCGCCATAGCTTAAAAATCTGTATTTTTCTTTAAGAGCCTTTTTATAACATTTCATAGAAAAATCGTATCCTGCAAATGCAGCAGTTAACATAAGTAAAGTAGATTCTGGCTGATGAAAATTTGTTATAAGTTTTTTAGTAATCTTAAAATCGTAAGCAGGAAATATAAATTTATCTGTCCACCCGTAATTAGGTTTCAAAAACCCTTCAGATGTAACACTGCTTTCCAAGGCACGAGTTGCGCTGGTTCCAACGACAAAAATGTTCTTTTTTGCTTTTAGTGCGGCATTAACAACTTCAGCAGTTTCATCCGGGATATCGAAATACTCGGAATCCATTTTGTGTTTTGTTAAATCTTCAACCTCAACGGGCCTGAAAGTGCCGAGTCCGATATGAAGAATAACAGATACTACTTTAATGCCCTTCTTTTTAATTTTTTTTACAAGTTCGGGCGTAAAGTGAAGTGAGGCAGTTGGAGCAGCTACGGAACCATCGTATTTTGCAAATATTGATTGATAATTTTCTTTGTCCTCTTGAACAACGTCTCGTTTTATGTAAGGGGGAAGTGGAGTTAACCCTATTTTCTCTATTGCTTCAAAGATATCACCCGCATCTTCGTTAAAACGGACAGTTCTTCCTCGAGAAGTGGTATTGTCTATTACTTCGCACCATAGATTGTCGTTAAAATAAATTCTGTTGCCAATTCTTACTTTCCTGGCCGGATCAACGATAACGTCCCAAATGTTTTCTTCTCTGTTCAATTCGCGCAAAACAAAAACTTCAATTTTTGCGTTGGTTCTTTCCTTTTTGCCATACAGACGGGCTTGCATAACTTTGGTTTCGTTTACTACTAAAACATCACCTTTTGACATATAGTCAACAACATCGGTGAATTGTTTATGTTCAACAGATTCAGTTTTCCTGTCCAAAACCATCATTTGTGCAGAATCTCTTGGTTCAACCGGAAATTTAGCTATCACGGTTTTCGGCAAGTTATACTTGAAATCTGAAAGTTTCATAATTACTCCTTTACATCAGTTGCTTCATTTACGAACCATTAAACAAAAATTGCGACGGGAAAAATCCCGCCGCAGATAAATTATTTTTTCTTTGTAACTTTAGCTTTAGCTGCTTTTTTAACAACAACTTTTTTTGCAACAACTCTCGGGTTTTTTAATTCAGCTCTGGCAGCGGCCAAACGTGCAATCGGCAACCTGAAAGGTGAGCAGCTAACGTAGTCAAGACCAATTCTATGGCAAAAATCAACTGAACTCGGTTCGCCGCCATGTTCGCCGCAAATACCGACTTTAAGATTTTCCTTAACAGAACGGCCTCTTGTAGTACCCATTTCCACCAATTGTCCAACACCCGATTGATCAAGAGCGTCAAAAGGATCACGCGGTAAAATTTCTTTATCTACATAATTAGGAAGGAATTTTCCAGCATCGTCTCTTGAAAGACCAAAAGTAGTTTGTGTTAAATCATTTGTACCGAAGCTAAAGAATTCAGCCACAGAAGCAATTTCATTGGCAGTTAAGGCAGCACGTGGCAGTTCGATCATGGTACCAACCAGATAGTTAACTTTTTTGCCTTTTTCTTTAAATACTTGGTCAGCGACTTTTCTAACTATTGCATCCTGAAGCTTTAATTCGTTAACATGACTAACTAAAGGAATCATAATTTCAGGAAAAACTTTAATTCCTTTTTTAGCTGTATCAACGGCAGCTTCAAAAATGGCGCGTGCTTGCATTTCAGTTATTTCAGGATAATTGATGCCCAAACGACAACCGCGGAATCCTAACATAGGATTAAATTCATGCATTGATTCCAATCTTTCTTTAACTTTTTTTACAGGGATATTCAGCAGTTCTGCTACTTCTTTCATTTCTGCTTCTGTATGAGGTAAAAATTCGTGCAGAGGAGGATCCAAAGTTCTTATTGTAACAGGTTTGCCTTTCATCACTTTGAATATACCAGCAAAGTCTTCTCTTTGGAGCGGGAGTAATTTTGCCAAAGCTTTTTTTCTGCCTTCTTCAGAATCTGAAAGAATCATTTCGCGTACTGCCAAAATTCTATCGCCGCCGAAAAACATATGTTCAGTTCGGCAAAGACCAATACCTTCAGCTCCGAAAGAGAGCGCATTTTCAGATTGATCAGGCTGATCAGCGTTAGTTCTTACTTTTAATTTTCTAATTTTATCAGCCCATGTCATTAAATCGTTGTATGTTTTGAAAACGTCTGATTTTTTTGCAGCTAATTCTTTTGTAATAAGAACTTGAACAACTTCAGAAGGTTTAGTGTTTATCTCACCATAAATAACTTCACCTGTTGTTCCGTCAATAGAAATATAATCACCTTCTTTGATAATCAATTTATTTCCTTCAACAGACATTACACCTTTCTTGTAATCGATATTCAAAGCGCCGGCTCCTGCTACGCATACTTTACCCATTTGACGGGCAACCAATGCTGCATGCGAAGTCATACCACCTTTAGCTGTTAAAATACCCTCGGCGGCGTTCATGCCTTTAATGTCTTCAGGTGAGGTCTCAATTCTAACAAGAATTACTTTATCGCCTTTGGCGGCCATTTCTTCTGCGTCAGTTGCTGTAAAAGCAACTTTGCCAGAAGCGGCACCAGGTCCTGCATTTAATCCTTTTGTAAGTAATTTGCCATTATTGATAGCTTTAGTTTTTTCGGACAAATCAAAGATAGGTCTTAACAATTGATTCAATTGATCAGGTTCAATTCTTAAAATGGCATCCTCTTTGGAAATAAGCTTCTGTCGAACCATATCAACGGCAATTTTAATTGCGGCAAAACCGGTTCTTTTACCCACACGGCATTGCAGCATCCAAAGTTTACCTTGCTGAATTGTAAATTCGACATCCATCATCTCTTTGTAATGTTTTTCCAAAGTTTTTCTGATGTTATCAAGTTGTTTATAAATTTTCGGGTCGTCATTTTTTAATTCGGCTATCGGCAGAGGAGTTCTTGTTCCCGCTACAACGTCTTCACCTTGAGCATTAAATAAATACTCGCCATAGAATATATTTTCGCCGGAAGCAGGATCACGTGTAAAAGCAACACCTGTGCCTGAATCTTCGCCCATATTTCCGAATACCATAGATTGTACGCTAACAGCAGTGCCCCAATCTGATGGGATGCTGTTAAGTTTTCTATAAACAATTGCTCTTTCATTCTGCCATGAACGGAAAACTGCACCAATTGCTCCCCACATTTGTTCCATAGGATCACTGGGGAAATCATTTCCGGTTTGTTCCTTAATAGCTTTTTTAAATTGAGCAACAAGATCTTTTAAATCTTCTGCGGTCAAATCTGTGTCTATTTTAACTCCACGTTCTTCTTTTTTTGCTTCAATTATAATTTCAAAAGGATCGCGGTCTTTTTTATCTTTTGGCTGAAGTCCTAAAACTACATCACCATACATCTGCACAAATCTTCTGTACGAGTCGTATGCGAAACGCGGGTTACCTGTATTTTTTATAACTGCTTCTACGGTAACATCATTTAATCCTAAATTCAGGATTGTATCCATCATACCAGGCATTGATGCACGAGAGCCGCTTCTAACAGAAACTAATAAAGGATTTTTGGGATCGCCGAATTTCGCGCCCATTTCTTTTTCAATTTTAGCAAGAGATTTTACAACCTGATCCTTAAGTTCTTTAGGATAAGTTTTTTTGTTGTCATAGTAATAAGTACATACTTCAGTTGTAATTGTAAATCCGGCAGGAACTGGTAAACCTATGTTTACCATCTCGGCTAGGTTTGCACCTTTACCGCCTAAAAGATTTTTCATGTCTGCTTTTCCGTCGGCTTTTTTACCGCCAAAAAAATAAACATACTTGGGTGTTTTTAATTTAGCCATATGGCTACCTCCAAATAGGTTAATCGAATAAGTAATTAGTTATTTGTCAAATATTTCTAATAAATCCTTTTTGAAATTCTCCTCATCTTCCAGTTTTAAATCTATTTTAAGATAATAAACATCAATATCATCAAGCTCTTTCGAATAATTAGTTAATTTAACGGAATCCTTTTGAGTTGTTAAAACGCTAAATGAATTTGTATCGTAAAACTTTTTACGTATATCATTTATTTCCTTTAAAGAATAATCCTTATGATCAGAGAAAATCAATTTATTCTTAATATCTATTGAATTTGATTCTAAAACATTCAAAAAAGAATACGGTCTCGCGATTCCACAGACCACCAAACTTTTTTGTCCCTTAAACTCTTCGAGAGAATAAAAGTGATGGGTCTTTACATCATAAATTCCTATCGCATCATAATAACCGTAATAAATTTTTTTATTACGGAATCTTTCGAGGAGTTTTTCCGATAAATCTTTTTTTTCGGAAAATTTTCTGTTTATAATTATTATATCCGCTCGTTCGACCGAACTAAAGGGTTCACGCATTATACCTAATGGCAGTAGTCTATGATGAAGAAGCGAATTTTTGAGTAAAAATCTTTGATCGAACATAACAATATCCAAATCCCTGTGGATCCACCTGTGCTGAAAAGCATCATCGAGCACAATTACATCGAGGGGTACATCTTCTAAAAACTTATGGGCTCCTTCAGCTCTTCTTTCCGCAACTGCTCCCGGAATATTACACTCGTTAACAACAAGAAACATTTCATCGCCGCATTCTTTAACCGGCAGTATGGTGTCAGTTCCGTTATTAACTAATTTGTATCCAGCAGTGCTTCTGCCATAACCGCGGCTTAATACGCCTGTTCTTTTTCCGGATGATTTAAGAATGTTACTAACTTTAATAACCGTAGGCGTTTTCCCAGAACCACCAACTGTAATATTTCCAATTGATATAACTTTCGAATTCACTTTATCAGCTTTAAAAATATTTTTATCAAACAACCAGTTTCGAAAACTGATTATTGATAAATAAATCGGCATAAGCGGCGACACAATTATTTTTAGTAAATTAAGCAATATTTAAAGCCTCTTTCTGAAGATTGTTAAGCAATGTTTGGCAATCTTCTATTTTATCCGAAATTTCTTTCCGGTTCAATTCTTTGGGAATAAAAACAGCATCCGAAACGACGCAATTTATTTTACTAAAAGGTTTCGGAATTTCGAACTTATCCCAACTATTTAGTTTAACAGATTTTTTATAATTAACTCCAACAAAAAAAATAGGCAATCCAGACCGGTGTGCTAAAATAACTGCACCGGCTTTCATTTGTAAAGCCGGACCAATTGGTCCATCGGGTGTAATAGCAACAGATGAATTTTGAGAAGTTTTATTTACCATGATTTCCAGTGCGTATTTACCTCCATCTCTGCTGGAGCCTCGCACAACGTCATATTTCCATTTCTCCAAAACCCGATTTAACAATTCTCCGTCTTTACTTTTACTTACGAGAGCGGCAATAGAGTTGCCCCTGAAAACATACCATGGAATAAGCATTGTTCCGTGCCAGAAGGCAATTATAAACTTTCTATTGGTATCCAAATAAGATTTAATTTGAGTGAAATTTTTCAACTCAATTCTTACAGTCTTACAAAGAACGGTTACAATAATGTGTAATAATGCTCTACCAAAAACATGCAGTAAGTTAGCTTTAATACCTTTCAATTCATTAAACCTTACGCGCAAATAATTTTTGCGGCTAATTCTGCCGCAGATTTTTTGCCTAATTTTTCTTTTACCTTCAATAATTCTGCACGCATATTTTCAATATCTTTTTCATTTTGTAAGAAGTTTTTAATATGCGTATATATTTTATCCGCTTTCAAATCGTTTTGAATAAATTCAGTTACTATTTGTTTCCCGGCAATAATGTTGGGCATCGCCAGGTTGTCCACTTTTACAAGAGTTCTGCCTATCCAATAAGTTAAATTAGATGTCGCATAAACTACAATAAATGGTAGCTTCAGCAGAGCCGCCTCCATTGTAGAAGTTCCCGATTTAATAATACCGAATTTTGCAAATTTCATAAGATTGTAAGACTGATTTCTTATAATCTTAAAATTGTAATCTTTCCTGTACTGATCGAATAATTCATCATCAATATTTTCGGGGCATGCTATTATTATTTGAAAATTTAATTCAATAGCTAGTTTACACGCAGCTTTTATTGATTGTTCAAAAATCTTCTCAATTTCGTGCTTTCTGCTCCCTGGCATTATTAGTAATATTTCTTTTTTTATATCGAGTGAATATTCAGAATAAAAGTCGTCTTTTGGAGTATAGTTATAGTTTTCAATTTTATTGACCAATGGATTACCGACAAAATCGACTTCAATGCCGGCATTTTTATAAAACTCTTCCTCGAATGGAAATACTACAATCATTTTATCAATTCGTTTCTTAATTTTTTTTACTCTTTTTTTTCCCCACGCCCAAATCTGAGGCGCAATGTAATAATAAATTTTAACGCCGAGTTTTTTTAACTTTTTGGCGATATTTAAATTAAAGCCGGGGTAATCGATCAGTACAATTTTTTCAATTTTTTCCTGTTCTACAAAATCTAATAGTACCCGCTGAACCTTTAATATAAACGGCAGATGCTTCACTACTTCAGCGAAACCGAGAAAAGCCATCTCTTTAATATGATATTTCGCTTCAAGTCCTTCGGCAATCATTCTATCGCCGCCAATACCGTAAAATAAGGTGCCGGGAACAGTTTTTTTTATTTCCTTTATCAGCTCGGCACCGTGAATGTCACCCGAGGCTTCACCTGCAATAATTAATATTTTATTCAACAAGCCACCATTTAATATTATCCCTGTAGATACACTTCACGTCTTTTAAGTTGTGCCTGATGTCTTTTACGTAATCGCCTTTTCTTTAGCATTTCTTCTATACGGAAACGAACTTCTTTAAAATTACCGAAAGGGTAATACGAAATTCTTTCCTTTTCGCAATATTTTAGCAGGGAATTTTTAGCAAAAATAAAATCCACATATTGAGCAGGACATGTGTCCGAATACCCATCTCCTATGTAAATTGTAAAGTCCTCATCAGAGCTATTAGAAATTATATGATTACGTTTACAATTTGCGCATTTAGTGCATTCTTCGTCACTGTAAGGAAAAGATGGAATCAGCTTATTCTTTTCCCCGAATTTCAGCTGATTCGAATACACGGTCAGATGATTTAAACCAAATTTTGAAAGAAATCTGGTTATATAATAGTCCAATCCATCGCTAAGTATATAAATATTGATCTTATTTTTAACACAAAATTTTTCGAACTCAACAAATCCCTCATCAATTTCAATTTCATCAAGAAAAAGTTCAAATTCAGTTACATCAAAATTTTTAACAGTTGCGCATAACAATTTCCAGGATTCTGTTGAAGAAATCTCATTTTTTATCCAACGCTCAATAATCCGGTTTGCTTCTGCGGGATCACCGAAACGTAAAAACATATTCTCGCCAATATCCTGCCTCGATATTGTGCCGTCGAAATCGACAAATATTTTATAAGTTCTATTTTCGGCAGGGATATAGTTCATATTAATTCGCACTAAAATCATCGTTAAATTGAACACCAGCAATTTTAGAAATTCCTTCCTCCTGTATAGTAACTCCATACATGTTTTCTGCAGCGAGCATTGTTCTTTTATTGTGAGTTACTATAATAAACTGTGTGTTCGTACTAAATTCTTTTAATAGTTTTGAGAAACGATCCACATTGGCGTCGTCAAGCGGTGCGTCCACTTCATCTAATATACAGAACGGACTTGGTTTAACAAGATAAATAGCAAAAAGCAAAGCTGTAGCCGTAAGTGTTTTTTCGCCTCCGGAGAGCAATTCAATTGAGGTTGGACGTTTCCCTTTGGGTTTGGCCAGAATTTCAATTTTCGCTTCAAGAGGGTCCACGCCTTCCTGAAGTATAAGATCTGCTTCATCGCCAGGATTAAACAGAGATTGAAAAATTTTTATAAAATTCTCTCTAATCAGTTTGAATGTGTCAACAAATAATATTTCGGCCGCTTGGTTAATATCATCAATGGTTTTTATAAGATCTTTTTCGGATTTAACCAAGTCATCTCTTTGTTTTGTTAAAAACTCCAATCGCTCGTTTTCTTCCTCGTATTCAGAATAGGCTAATAAATTAATTGGACCCAGCGATTTTAATCTTTGTTTGTAATCCTGAACTTCATTTGTAGTTGAACGAAAATCGAATTGATCCATATCTTCGAATTCTTTGTAAACTAATTCCTGAGCGTATTCTTCCTTAATATGTTCAGCAATATTCTGAAGCCTCATTTTTAATTCACTCGACTGAATATCAAATTCATGAATGTTATCAGAAATTTGTTGTCTGTCGTTTCTAAAGCCGTTAAGCTGCGATTCATATTCCGAAGCCTCAGTTTTAACTATTTTTAATCTTTCTTTTATTTCATTTTCTTCTTCAACAAGTTTATTCCTAATCGCGCTACAATCCTCATATTCATACTTCTTTTCTTCTAATACATTCGATATTGTATTGATTTCTTCGTTTATAGATATAATTTCTTGCTGACGTTTTTCAGTCGTACTTTCTATTTTTTCTTTTGTAATTGTAAGGCGGGTTTGTTCGTTTTTTTCATTCTGCAACTTTCCACGCATACGTTCAAGTTCAAGTTTTTCCTGATTGATTTCCGAAACCACATTATTGTATTCATTCTCAAAGTGTTTCAATTCGGTTTCATTTTTTGCGAGATCCTCATTTTCCGAAATTTCTTTTGCTTTCAGGCTGGAAATTTCTTCGGACAATGAATTAAATTCATTGTCGAGAGTGGTAGCTTCGCGGGCCAATTGTTGAATTTTTTGTTGCGCTAAATCAATTTCTTCTGAATATTTGTTTTTTTCAAATTCTATCTGGGAAATCTGTTTTTCAATATTGTTGAGTTCGTTTAGCAACAACCTTCCTTTGTCGGAAATATTTTTAAGATTAATTTTCTCAATATTTTCTGTTGTCTCATTGACCAAATCGGATAATTTTTGCAGGTTTTTTTTGTATTTGGGTAGTTCCGCGATAAGATCCTCTAACAATTGTTTCCGTCCAAAAAGAGTTTCGTCTGCTTTTGGTAAAGACCCAGCCTCAATTAAACCATCCTTTTGCACCATGTCGCCATTAAGAGTAGTAAATGAAAATTGAGGAAATTTTTTAGACATCTCAATTGCAACTGCCAAATCTTTTACAACTGCACTTGTTCTTAATACTTTTTTGAAATATGGCTCCCATTTAGCTTTTGTTTGAACAAATTTATAAGCCCAATCGATAAATCCATCTTCCTGCTCAAGTTTTTTTATTTTTCTTTTTAAAGAGAAATCGAACAGTTTATCGAGAAAACTTTTTTTTGTTTCTTCGTGTCCGTTCAACAAATAAAATGAGGCTTTCCCAAGATCATTCTCTTTAAGATATTTAACAGCGCTATTCAGATCGTTAATGTTTTCGATCATGAGATTATTAAGAACAAATTTTAATGACGCTTCCAAAGCAAAACGGTGTTGGTCGTCTGTATTACCAACATCCGCAAAAAGTGTTTTCTCTTTTGATGTCCAGGAATCATTTTCAATTAATAATTTTGACGCGCTTGATACTCCTTCCAAATTGGTAAGCATTGATTGGAGTAATTCTATTTTGTTACTTAGAGCATTAATTACATTTTTTTCTTCAAGTTCTTTTTGTCTCAAATCTGCAACTTCTTTTTCCAAATGATCTTTTTCTTTTTGTTTCGAAGCGAGCAATTCATCTGTTTCTTCAATTTTGGATTGAATATTTTCTCTTTCTAAATTTAAGTCTTCAAGAAAACCGACTGATTTTGCTATGTTACCTGTAGCTTTTTGTATAAGACTATTAAATTTTTCTATTTCCTGATTAAGTTTATCACGCGTTTTTTTTGAGTTGTTAAGAGAATTTTCTTTTGCATTAATAACTTTATTAAGTTGAATGGCTGAATCGGTTAGCTGTTTAAGAGAGTTACGTCTTGATTGTAATTCCGTTTTTTTTGTATCAATTAGCTCTGTGGAATTATCAATTATTTCTTTTTTATGTTCAATCTTTCTTTCAACTTCAATACTAAGTTCCTGAGTTTCAACTATACTTTCAAGCACTTCTTCATATTGAACTTTTAATTCTTCCAATTCCGAAATATATCTTTCGAGATTTCTATTAAGAGATCTTTCTCTCTCTTCACTTACAGAAATATTATTTTGAAGATCGTGCAGCTTTTCGGATTCCAAGTTTAGAATAGTTCGTTTTTTATTTAACTCGTCCTCAATGCCTCTTATTTTGTCTCTTAATCGAATCAGGTCATTCTCAATTCTTCTTATCTCGCTATCCACAAAAAGTTTCTTTTCATTCAAATCACCTTTTTGTGTTTCTAATAAATTTCTTTTGGATGTTCCTTTTGAAAATTCCCTTTCGGCAAGGTCTATTTCTTTTTCGCGCAGCACAGATTGAATCTGATTGTATTTATCGGCTTTATTAGCCTGACGCTGAAGTGATCGAACATTTTTATCTACTTCTGCGACGATATCGTTTACTCGTACAAGGTCTCCTTTAACTTCATCAAGTTTTTTTAACGACAACCTTCTGCGAAGTTTATATTTATTAACTCCGGCGGCTTCTTCGAACATATTCCTTCGTTCATCAGCTTTATTACTTAAAATGGTTTCAACCATTTTTAACTCAATTACTGAATAGGCGTTTGTTCCCATTCCAGTATCCATGAACAGATTAGTAATATCTTTCAGTCTACAAATGTTTTTATTTAGAAGATACTCGCTCTCGCCTGATCTGAAAATTCTGCGTGTTATCGTTACTTCGGTATATTCGGTGGGAAGAACATTTTTATCGTTAACTAACGTAAGTGAAATTTCCGCCATCCCCATCGGTTTTTTTAAACGAGTACCGTTAAATATCACATTTTCCATTTTATCGCTGCGTAATGTGCTGGATTTCTGTTCACCTAACACCCATCTGATTCCGTCAACAATATTTGTTTTACCACATCCGTTCGGGCCAACTATACCTGTAATGCCTTTAGTAAAATTTATTAAAGTTTTGTTGGCAAAGGACTTGAACCCGAATATTTCTAATTTAGATAGATACAATGGGTAACTCTTAAATCAGTTGAAATTGTTTTAAAGTTGTAATTATATAATAAACTGTAGAATTTGACATTTGTGCGAATAACATTACCGCGCCAAATGATACTAATAGAAAAAGGATTGAGTATAAATAAACAACACTTCGGGATATGTCGAAGATAACGTAAACACCTTTAATGATCCTTTGTACAATCCAAACAAAATAGATAGCCAAAAAAATATAAATGTAAACATTAATAATATCCGCGAGTAACACTCTGTATAATATTAATTTTATTGGCAGCAAAATTGTTAAGGGCAAAAAGGCCCAAACAACAACAAAATAAATGTTTAAGAAAAGCACTTTTGTTTTAACAAAGAAAGAGGCCACCTTAATAATTGCAGCTATTATTACAAAGAGTAAAAGGGTAAAAATAAACATATAAATAAAAGCTGATACAGGGTGCCAGGCAAGGTAGCTGAACCATTCTAAAATTTTGGGAATAGCGAACGCAATCAGAATTCTCTCAACAATTTCGTTGCCCTTTACGTAGAAAAACAGATTTGTGAGAAGAAGAGAGTGTGAGCCGGCCAAAATAAACATAAGAGCAAAAGTATGAAATCCGCTTAAAATTCTCTGGTCGCGTATGTCAGAATAAAAATTGTATGGTCTTAGGAGCGCGCGCGACGCGTCTTCTCTGAATTTTTTCTTGGTATTGATTATAATTGCCATCAAAATTGCAAGAGCAAGCCCAACAAATATTATAAAAATAGGTGAATCGTCTACCGAAGAGCCGATAGGAATTGTAACTCGCTCTGAACTTGTTAGTTTTGAGCTAATAACTTTATAAGTTATCCTGTTGGGATTTTTAAGATCATCTGTTATCCCTATATTGTATATTTTTTCAGAATTATACCCAGAACAAAAAGAGCTATAATCGCCATGATAATTATTGAATGAATTTATAAAAAAGCCTGATAGATGAATTTTTTCAGAATAATTTATTAAGTCTTCAAAGTATTTTGCCTGGGCCTCCAAAGTAAATTTATCCAGATACCCGGCCCGACTGTTATAATAATTTGGATATGTGGCTTCACTGATAAAAATTCTGGAGTTACCTGTTTTGGAACTAACTAAATTTTTTAATGCCAATTCAGGCTCCGCATTAAAAATTTCAACTCCCATCAAATCTATGTTTTCTGCAGGATAAATGTTTGTTCCTAAGTATGAAGCATATGTAATTTTATTAGTCTTTGACTTAATCCGCGCTGCAATTTTGCCTATAAAATTCCTATGAATCGCAGATGAAGCAATATATGACGTTCCGACACCAATACCGGCAATTACTTGTTGATCTTTGAAACTATCCAGAAACTTGATTGTTAAGTTTAATGCTCTGTGCTGGTAACTTTCTTTTTCGGCAAAATATTCCGGAACGGAATGTATTGGCAATTCAACAAAGGCCAAAAGTCCCAATTGTTCACATAATTGCAAAGCATATATATGAGGGATTGATTTTGCGAATCGTACAGCATTAAATCCCATTTTTTTAATTGTAAGCAGGTCTTCACGGAGCTCATCATAAATTGGCTTTGCTACCCTATATTCATTTTGGGGGATATAGGTAGTGCCTTTCAAATTAAACTCTTTTCCATTCAACAATGTGGTTTCCGAATCCGCTATTAATTCATAGAAAATTAAAGGTTTGGAAACTCTATCAATTATTTTTCCACTGGAACTTAGCTCAATATCAAGTCTATAAGAATTCGGATTATCGGGAGTCCACAACAATGGATTAGAAATATATAGAGAAGTATTTATACTTGAAGTATGATTTGACGAATAATTTTTCTTTTCTGAAGAAACCAAATTTCCTGCCTGTCCTGTTACTCTATACGATATATCGTAATTAGTGGCAGAAGTTGAATCTTTTTTTAAGAAATGAAAATATGGAGTGAGATTAATGCCTACGCTTACTCCGTTGTATTTGTTTGAAAATTTGTTCCTGAGATCTTTTATTTCAATTCTTCTTAAGGGCAATACTTCTATAAAAACATCCCTGGTTATTCCACCGCTATTTTCTGGAAATAAAAATCTTTGAACCGGGGGAATAGTGTTCTCGTCGTCAAGTTTGAAGCTCACAATTATTTTTAAATTGTTAGGTTCTTTTGTTTTTAACAGTTCCCTCGTCAATTCTACAGAAAATGGAATGTTTGATACATCGTTTTTAAATATCACAACATCATTTAATAAAATTTCCGCCGAATAATTAATCCCCAGAGCCCTGAACACTAAATCTTTTTCTTTTATTACAGCTTCGGATATTGAAAACTCTTTTTCGAAAATTAGTTTGTTGGCATTTGTGAACAGGCATGGCAGATTTACTTGTATACCTTTTTCACTCGATTCTTCGGTATAAGCTTTCCAGTTATCGTTAAGAGGTATTATCTCACGATACTCATTACTAATTAAAAACTCCTGTGCGTAGGCAGAAAAGTTATAAGCGGGCAACTCTTTTATTTTGATTTGTGAGAATAATCCAGAAAAATTATAAATTAAGAGCAAGGTTAAAATAATTCGAGTTTTTATCATATTTCAGAATAAGTTAAAAAAATAAAGACTGTAAATATAATAAAGAAAAGAGGGGAAATCAATTAGGGGTAGTCGCCTTAAACTATTATTTTACAATAACTTAACACAAAAGCCCGTTTATGCAACGGGCATTTGATTAAACAGCTTTAATTATTTGGATAAATGAATCGCTTTTCAGACAAGCGCCGCCTACTAAAGCTCCATCAATATCCGGCTGGCTCAATAATTCTGAAGCATTATCAGGTTTTACACTGCCGCCATATTGAATTATTATATTTTGAGCGGTTACTTCGGAATAGTAATTTCTGACTAATGAGCGAATAAATTGATGAACTTCCTGAGCTTGGCCAGGAGTTGCAGTTTTACCCGTTCCAATAGCCCAAACTGGTTCGTAAGCTATAATAATATTTTTGATTTCAGATTCGGGTATTTCATTTAATCCTTTTTTAACCTGTTCTTCAACAACTTTGTTAGTTACTCCGGATTCTCTTTCCTCTAATGTTTCGCCAACACAGAAAATTACTTGAAGTTGTTTAGACAGTGCCTTCTTAACTTTAAGATTGATAAGTTCATCTGATTCATTAAAAATTGTTCTTCTTTCCGAATGTCCAAGAATAACATACTCGCATCCAACACTTTTCAGCATCTGAGCCGAAATTTCTCCTGTATATGCTCCGCTGTCTGCTTCGTGCATATTTTGTGCACCTAATTTGATTGGAGAATCTTTAATTACAGCATTTACGCTTTCCAGAGAGGTATACGGGGGACATACAATAACCTCGTTTAGGCCAAGATCCGGTAGTTTTGATTTTAACTCGGAAACCAGACTTAAGGACTCGTTTAGGTCATTATTTAATTTCCAATTTCCGGCGATAACTTTTTTTCTCATTATTTCACCACTTTTTTTAATAATTCAGGAAAAATTTATGATACAGATTCCACACGTCTAATCCCTGGAACCTCGCGTATTAGAGCTCTTTCAATACCGGCTCTTAAAGTCATTTGAGACATAGGACATCCAACACATGCGCCGGTTAATCTAACTTCCACAATTCCTTCCTCTGTTACATTAACCAACTCAACATCCCCACCGTCAGCTTTCAAATAAGGGCGTATTGTCTCAAGAGCAGTTTTTACTTGTGTGCTCAATGCTTCAGACATTTTATCTCCCAATAAATTAATCTTCCATTACAATTTCAATATCGTTTGTTTTATCGGCCAAATTATTAATACTTATCTGTGCTGCAAGTTTACCACAAATTTCATAAATAATCTGAGACTCTTTAGAATCTTTTCTGTCAAAAACTATCGGTTTTCCGGTATCGCCCCCTTCGCGTATTCGGGGATCAATAGGAATTCCACCTAAAAACTCTGTGCTAAGTTCAGCAGCCAACTTTTCACCACCGCCATGCCCGAAAATTTCATACCTGTTGCCGGTATCAGGCGCAATAAAATAACTCATATTTTCAATTATACCATACACGGGGACGTTTACTCTTCTAAACATATTTAACCCCTTTTGCGCATCAATTAATGACACAGGCTGCGGAGTGGTGACAAGAATAGAGCCTGAGAGAGGAATTGTTTGCACAAGTGTAAGTTGAATATCGCCGGTACCAGGCGGCATATCGAAAAACAAATAATCAAGTTCACCCCATTCAACATCTGACATAAATTGTTTAATTGCGCCACTTGCCATTGGTCCGCGCCAAATAACAGGAGAATCATCGTCAATTAAAAAACCTATGGACATTAATTTTACGCCATAGTTCTCAAGAGGTAACATTTTCTGCGAATTGGTGTCCTGAAAAATTTGTGGTTTTTCTTTAATACCAAGCATCATTGGTATACTTGGCCCATATATATCAGCATCAATCAGCCCTACTTTGGCTCCAGATTGTGCCATAGCTACTGCCAGATTTACCGCCACGGTGCTTTTACCAACTCCGCCTTTACCGCTGGCTACTGCAATGGTGTTTTTCACACCCGGCAGAATCGAATTCTTTTTTGAACTGTTCGAACTAATAACTTTTGCTGTCATATTAATAGTTATTTCCCCAGCATCTGGAATGTTCTTTTTAATTTCACTGATGCAATCATTTTTAATTTTGTCTTTCAAAGGGCAAGCAGGTGTGGTTAATTCTACAGTTGCACTTATATTTTGTCCATCTATCGAAATATTTTTAACCATTCCCAAACTAACAAGATCTCTCTTCAGATCAGGATCTTCCACATTTTGTAATGCGGAAATAACATTCTCTTTGCTAATATCGGGCATTATATCTTCCTTTATAAATTTTAATCAACAAAGTTACAAAAAAATGTGTAGAGAAACATATCAGAATTTTAACATGTGAATTAATTTAGTACAAAAAGTATGAAAGTATGCTTGACAATTAAGTTAAGTTCGCTTAAGTTTAGAAACATGTTAGTATCATTTTCAAAAGAAGATTATTTAAAAGAAATTTACAAAATGAGCGGTAGCAATAACCTTAGGGTAAGTACCGCGCATCTTGCCGAAAAATTGGAAGTTACAAATGCGGCTACTAGTGAAATGGCAAAAAAACTGCACAGCCAGGGTTTTGTTCATTATGAAAAATACAAAGGACTAAAGCTGACGGCCAAAGGTGAAAAATTAGCACTGAATATGTTGCGCAGACACCGCTTGTGGGAAACATTTTTAATAAAAACTCTGGATTTTTCATGGAGTCAAGTGCATCGGGAGGCTGAAATTCTGGAACATCAAACTTCTGATCTGTTAATCGATAAAATTGATAGTCATTTGGGATATCCGGAATTCGATCCTCATGGTGATCCAATTCCCAATAAAAACGGCAAAATGCCTGTGTGTCCAGAATTGATTTCCCTAGCTGAGGCCAAAGTGGGGTCATCTTATTATGTAGCTAGGGTTGATCATCAAAATGAGGAAGTTATGGAATACTTTACTTCACTTGGCATCGAGTTAAACACTAAAATTGAGCTTATGAACAGACTCGAATTTGATAACTCAATTTTTATTTTATTCAATAATAAAAAACATTCTTTTAGTGCAACACTTGCCAATAAACTTTTTGTGATTAAAAAAACAAATGAGGATTTAAGTGGACAGTAATCTTTATACATTAATAGTAGGGACATCAATTCTCTTGTTTTCGGGCTACCTTTTTTTTCCTGAAAAAGGTCTTATCGCAAAATGGAAAAGGGCTCTGCTGAATAATAAACGCGTTAAAATTGAAGACGCATTAAAGCACTTTTACGACTGCGAATATAACAATGCCGACTGCTCTCTTGCCAGTATTTCGGGAAGTTTAACTCTGCCTAAAGATGATGCGGCTAAAGTTATTGATACACTTCAGGATATGGGGCTTATTACAAACACTGGAGATAGATTTATTTTAACCAGTGAAGGCCGGTCATACGCACTTAGGGTTATTCGTGTTCACCGATTATGGGAAAGATACCTCGCTGACGAGACCAGCGTAAATGAAACCGAATGGCATTCGCAAGCCGAAGAAATGGAACATATGATGTCAATTGAAGCTGCTAATGAACTAGCGGCTCAAATAGGTAATCCTATAATGGATCCACATGGAGATCCTATTCCTTCAACTAAAGGCGAACTTCCTCAAAAAATCGGGATTCCAATTACACAGTTAAACGAAGGGGAATTTGCAAAAATTTTACATTTGGAAGATGAGCCCAGCACCGTTTATGCTCAGCTTGTTGCTGAAGGATTGTATGTAGGGCAACAAATTAGAATGATAGAAAAATCATCCAACAGAATTAAGTTTGAGGCAAATGGAGAGATTGCGATTCTTGCACCAATTATTGCGAATAATATTTCGGTTAATCTTATTCCGGATAGTAAAAACGTAGTGAAGTCTTTTAAAAAATTGTCTGATCTTTCTGTTGGACAAAAGGGGACAATTGTTGGCATTGCCAAAGCAGTAAGGGGCCAACAAAGAAGGCGTTTATTGGATCTTGGAGTTGTTCCTGGTTCCGAAGTAAAAGCCGAAATACAAAGCCTTGGCGGCGATCCTACAGGATACAGAATTAGAGGAGCTACTATAGCTATACGTAAAAAACACGCTAGTCAGGTTTTTATTAAAGATATTATAAGTGAGTAAATTATGAATGAATTAAACAATTGTGAAAACTGCCCGGTGCATAACATCAATAATCTTGTAAAACTGGGCATAAATATGGATAAGTTTGATTATGTGGTTGCTTTGGCGGGTAATCCTAATACTGGTAAAAGTACAATTTTTAATAACCTTACAGGATTAAGACAACACACAGGTAACTGGCCTGGTAAAACTGTTGCACGGGCCGAAGGGGGATTTAGCTACGCAAATAAAAATTTCAAAATTGTTGATTTACCCGGGACTTATTCCCTTTTATCAACCAGTACTGATGAGGATATCGCGCGAAACTTTATTTTGTTCGGGAAACCGGACGTTACTGTGATAGTTGTAGATTCTACAAGGCTTGAAAGAAACCTCAATCTGGTGCTTCAAATATTGGAAATTACAGACAGAGCCGTTTTGGTTCTGAACCTTATGGATGAGTTAAAAAGAAATAAAATGGAAATTGACGTTCGCGCATTGTCAAAAGAACTTGGTATACCTGTAATTCCTACAGAAGCACGCCAGAAAAAGGGAATGGATGAAGTGCTGAGATATATAGATGAAGTTGCTAACGGAAGTTTTGTTTGTGCACCAAGAAGGATAAAATCAATTTCTTCCAAAGTGGATTTTGCTATTAACGACCTTACAATTAAGCTCCAGGAACAATTCCCCAAATTACCGAACAAACGTTGGGTCGCTATGCGGCTGCTGGAAGGGGACCAGAGTATGATTGACGCTGTAAACTCGGGCGAAATCGGGAATCTGGAAATTACCTCCAATGTAATGGAAAGATCTTTACAATAAAATTGAAATGTTTGGATAAAGGGCATAAAATATGAAAGAAAATGAAATTTTAATCAATAGAGCAAATGAACTGCGTTGGGAATTAGGCGAAACTTTACACGATTCTCTTTTAGAATCAATTTATAAAGATGCAGCTGAAATAAGTAAGAAAACAGTGAAATCATTCGGAGATAAAGAATCTTACGCTTTCGACATAAAGTTAGATAAAATTCTTACGAGTAAACTTTACGGATTCCCGATAATGTTTATTTTGTTAGCGTTTGTATTCTGGATTACAATTGTCGGAGCAAATGTCCCTTCCGCATTTATAGCCTCAATTTTATTGGACACAGTTCATCCCTGGCTTAAATCATTATCATATAGCATCGGTCTTCCATTTTTTATTGATGGAGTTTTACTTGATGGAGCCTATCTTTCTATGGCTTGGGTAATTGCGGTAATGCTTCCTCCAATGGCTATATTTTTCCCGATGTACACTTTACTCGAAGATTTCGGATATTTACCACGCGTTTCGTTTAATATGGACTCCCTATTTCGTAAAGCGGGCGCACACGGAAAACAGGCTTTAACTATGGCGATGGGGTTCGGTTGCAACGCTGCAGGAGTTGTTGCTGCCAGAGTAATTGACAGTCCACGTGAGAGACTGCTTGCGATTATTACAAATAATTTTTCACTTTGTAACGGCAGATGGCCAACTCAGATATTGATTGCTTCGATATTTATAGGTTCTCTGGCACCGCCTTATTTAGCCGGATTAGCATCTGCGGCAGCAGTTGTTTCAGTTGCTCTGCTCGGTATAATTCTCAGTTTGGTAGTATCTTATTCTTTATCTAAAACGGCACTAAAGGGGGAGGCTTCTGCCTATAGTTTGGAATTGCCCCCTTACAGGCCACCTAGAATTATGCAGACACTTTATACTTCTTTAATAGACAGAACTATTTTTGTTTTATGGCGAGCCATTGTATTTGCTGTTCCTGCCGGAATTGTTATCTGGCTTGTTGCTAATATAACAATAGAGGGTTCAAGTTTAGCTCAAATTTTTATAGAATGGTCAAACCCATTTGGATTGTTGATTGGATTAAACGGAGTAATATTGTTAGCATACATCATAGCTATTCCAGCGAATGAAATTGTAATTCCAACTGTGTTGATGCTCACAGTTTTATCTGCTGGGTTGACCGGAGTTGGTGAAGGATCGGGTGTAATATTCGAATTGAGTTCTATTCAGGATACTGCTATCATATTGCACGCTGGCGGATGGACTGCATTAACCGGTATTTGTTTGATGTTATTCAGTTTGTTGCATAATCCTTGTTCTACAACAATTTATACGATATACAAAGAGACACGAAGTATAAAATGGACAGTTTTCTCTACAGTTATGCCATTAATTATGGGGATAGTAGTTTGCTTTTTTGTAGCTCAAATTTGGCATATTATCTCATAAAAACAGTTTCGGAAAATTTCCAAAAACTAATTTTTTATTTTTTTCTTTGTTTTGGGCTGATGATTACTTGTAAAATTCATCAGCCATTCCTGTAAATTAACTACGTCTTGATTGTACACTTTTCTGTTGCGTACGTATTTACCGGTCGGCAATAAAATGCTCGATTTTACATTGTCGTTAAGAGACATATCCAACAGAGTATGCTTAATCTGTTCTTTAATTTGTTTATTCTCGATGGGGAATGTTTGTTCAACTCTCCTGTCCAAATTTCTCTGCATTATATCGGCGCTACTTAAATACATATCCTCTGCGCCATTGTTAAAGAAGTAATAAACCCTGCTATGCTCTAAAAAACGGCCTACTATACTTCTTACAAAAATATTCTCGCTAAGGTTGGGTACCTGCGGAACGAGGCAGCAAATTCCTCTAACTATAAGATCAATTCTCACCCCCCATTTTGAAGCTTCATATAAAGCGGATATGATAGTAGGATCAACAAGAGAATTCATTTTAAAAATTAAATGTCCTTTTCCCCCTAACCTTGAATTAGTAATTTCTCTATGAATGAGTTTTAAGAATTTTGAACGCATGTTTATTGGCGACAAAAATATTTTTCTGAATTTTTTTTGTTCAGAATAACCAGTAAGGTAATTAAATACTTCTGATACATCGGCGCACAGGTCAGGATCGGCGGTGAAAATACCGAGATCAGTATATAATTTAGCGGTTGAAGCGTTATAATTTCCAGTTGCCAGATGAACATATCTTTTTACGCCGTCTAATTCGCGCCGTACGACTAATGTCATTTTAGAATGTGTTTTAAGACCTACAAGGCCATATACTACATGGACTCCCGATTTTTCCAATTCTTTAGCCCAATATATATTATTCTCCTCGTCGAATCGGGCTTTTAGTTCAACTAGAACAGCGACCTGTTTTTTTCTGTCGGCTGCTTCAATCAGCGATCGAACAATTGGAGAATTGGGACCCACTCTGTACAATGTCTGTTTAATAGCAAGCACATCGGGATCTTGCGAAGCAGTTTTTATAAAATCTATTACAGGGGAGAAGGAATCGTATGGATGATGAAGTAATATGTCCTTCTGACGAATCAGAGAAAATATATTTTCCTCTTCCTCAAATACATGCGGAGTAACGGGATGATAAAGTTTTTCTTTTAAATGATAAAATGGAATGTTATATAACTCCATTGCGGCACTTAAACCTAAAGGTCCGTTTATTATATGAATCGCATCCCTATTGATTTCAAGATTTTCATTAAGCGTATCAATCATAAACTCGGGCATATCCTTTTCAACTTCGAGCCTAACAACCGAACCAAATTTTCTTTGTTTAATGTTTTCTTCAATAAGTTCTAAAAGATCGTCTGCTTCGTCTTCCTGAATTTCGAGGTCTGTGTTTCTAGTAATTCTGAATGCATGGGCTTCTAAAACCTCTACTCCGGTGAAAAGAATTGGTAAATTATTTTTTATAATGTCTTCTAACCATATATATCTATATGCATTAGCAATACCATTCTTTTTTATCGGCGGTATAATCTCGTCTATTCTTAGTAAACGGGGTAAAATGCTCGGAATTTTAACTCTTGCAAAATGTTTCTCACCGTTTGGCTTTTTTATAAGAATTGCAAAACTGAGGCTCAAATTGGAAATATAAGGAAATGGTCTTCCCGGATCGAAGGCAAGGGGTGTAAGTACAGGGTAAATTTCTTTTGAAAAATAATCTTTTAAAGCTTCTTTTGCTGGTTTTGGCAATTCATTATAACTACTTATATAAATATGGTCTTCTTTAAGCTCTGAAATAATTTTATTGTGCCAATAATCATAAACGCAATCAAGCGTTGGTCTAATCTCTTCTCTAATTCGATTTAATTCCTCTATAGGAGTCAAACCGTCAATAGAAGGCTCGTTAACCCGTGCCCTAATCTGCTCTTTTAATCCGGAAACACGAATCATGTAAAATTCGTCGAGATTTGAGAAAAAAATGGATATGAATTTTACCCTATCCAAAAGAGGTAAATTCGGATTTAATCCTTCGTCTAATACTCGTTTATTAAACTCGAGCCAGCTTAAATCCCTGTTGAAAAAATTTTCGGGGACTAAATATTTTTTTAAATTTTCTTTATTTAGATTCATTTTAACGCACAGACAATTTTAAACCATTAAATGTAATAAAAAATAAATCATTTCGTTATTTAATTATTGCTACAGCGGAATTGACTTATTTTTTTGCAGAAGAATAATTTTTCAGGTCATAGTGAATATTATTATCCGGGATTTGCATACGTTTTAATTTGACCTTCGCTTTCCTAAAAAAATCTTCCGCTAAAGTATCATGATAATCAGAAAAAATTATTATTTCTTTAATACCTGCCGCAATTAAAGCTTTTGCACAATTTGTACATGGCATATTTGTAACATAAGCTTTTGCGCCATAAGTATTTACACCGTGGGATGAACATTGCAGTATTGCGTTCATTTCGGCATGAATAGTTCTAACACAATGATTATCTACTATCATGCATCCATCATCCTCACAATGAGCGTCCCCAGGAATTGAACCGTTATATCCTGTAGATAAAATTTGTTTATCTTTAACCAAGACACACCCGCAATGCATTCTAGGGCATGTTGCTCTTTCGGAAACGAGCATTGCCACTTTTAAAAAATACTCATCCCAAGAAGGTCTTTTGTTTTTTGTTTTCATATAATAAATATTCCTAACGATAAAGTTTCAGATTATAAAAATATACACGTACCCTCAATTCTACAAATATTAGTAATTAAAAGAATAATTTGTAGGGAACAGCAAAGTGCGTAATATTAGCCAAGTGGTAAATATTGCCGCTATTTTTTTATTGAAAATCTATCTCTGTAAAGTTAATCATCTTTTATGCAAATTGAGTATAACTGTAAACTTATTTAAAATAGTGAGGATTAAAGTCGTTTATTGAGATTTTATAAGGTTTAGAGGGAAAGCTGTCGCAGTTGAGGGCACATCTACGACAGCTTGGTGTGTTATAAATGGGGAGTGTATTACATTCATCATTGAAATACAGTTAATAATCAACAATAACAGTGCCATAATATAAATTGAGAAAATCCTCAAAAAAAAGCGATCAAGTTTAAAAGAAAATAAATAATGAGAATAGAGTGTCTTTTTATTCTTAATCTCAGGAAGTAAAAAAATTAACTTATATTAGTTTATAATTAATACTTTGGTAATATTATTTGAAAAACAGTCCCTTCGTTTTGAACTGAGCTTTTTACCGAAATTTTCCCTTTATGATAATTTTCTATAATTCTTCTGGCAAGGCTTAATCCCAGACCCCAGCCGCGTTTTTTCGTACTGTAGCCGGGTCGGAATACATCTTTTCTTCTCCTAAGGTCTATACCTTTACCGTTATCTATAATATCTATTTCAATATGTTTATTAGTCTTTTGAAATTTGATTGTAATTAAACCTGATCTTTCGTTATCCATCGCATCGAGTGCATTTTTAATAAGATTTTCTATAACCCACTCAAAAAGTTCGTGATTTATTTTACATTTTAGGTTTCTGTCACCCTCTACGGATAGACTAACTTTTTTTGAGGATTGAGGAATTCTCCTCTTAAAATAATTGAGTACTTTATCAATTACTTCGTATAAAAACTCTTCTTTAAGTTCCGGTTTAGAACCAATTTTAGAAAATCTATTTGTGATTTTATTTAGTCGTACAAGATCATTTTCCATTTCATTGGCAACATCAAGAACATTATCCGCTTTATCATAGCTCATCTTTAATATTTCCTGCCAGCCCATTAAACTGGAAATAGGTGTACCCAACTGATGGGCAGTTTCCTTAGCCATTCCGACCCAAATATTGCTTTGTTCGTTTCGTTTCATGTAACTGAAAGAGACATAGAATATCAGTATAAATATTATCGCGAAAATAATTTGTAAATAGGGATAGTACATTAATTTGGTAACAAGTATAGAGTCGCCATAAAACACCGCTTGCCTGGTATGGGCATCCGGAATAATAATCAATATGGGGTCATGCAGTTTTTTTAATTCTTCAGTTAATTTCAAAAGCTCGGATTCAATTTTATCGTGTGACATTGTTGAATCTATTAAAACATTTCGCTGCCCTATAACTTCAAGAGCCAAATTATTTGAATCAACTTCTGCAAGAATTAGCGGGAAATTTATTCTTTTTATAATATCAAGTTGGAAAGTAAAATCCACTCCGGAAGATGCATCCCTTGCAACTGATTCCAAACTGCTGGCATACAGTTTTACAATCTGCCTTTCTCTTTCCTGTAAGTCGTTTACTAATTGCTGAGTGTATATCAAAGTCCCCGCTGCAATAAACGACGCAATTACTAAAAGTATTAATTTGAGGTACATTGAAGCGGGACCGCCGTTCATTTTTACTTTCATGAATTATTCGCCCGGTATTTTATAATTTGGAAACGTTTTTTTCATACACCTGCAAAATATAATTAAAATGATAGATAACTATAAAGGGCAAAATGTTTAAACTAAAAAAGCACATTGATAATCTCCAATGTGCTTAATTAAAAGAAATGTTGAACAAACTATAATTCAATTGTTTGACTTCTGCGCGGCCCTACTGAAATAATATTGATTTCAAAGCCACATTGTACTGAAATAAAGCTGAGATATTCTTTTGTTTCAGATGGGAGCGAGTCGTAATCTTTAATATCTGTAATATCTTTTTTCCAGCCAGATAGTGTTTCATAAACCGGCTTGACGTCATTTAATCCTACTTCAGTAGTTGGATATGATTTTAAAATTTTACCTTTTTGTTCATAACCGACGCACACTTTTATTTCATCCAAATTGCTTAATACGTCTAGCTTAGTTATAGCGGCTCTTTCAATGCCGTTTATCATTCTTGAGTATTTAACAAGAAATGCGTCGAACCAGCCGCATCTGCGCGGGCGGCCTGTAGTAGCTCCAAATTCGGAACCCCATTTGCGTAAATTTTCGCCGGTTTCATCCAAAAGTTCCGTCGGGAAAGGTCCTAATCCAACTCTTGTTGTATATGCTTTTACAATACCAATTACCGATGTAATTTTTGTTGGGGGAACTCCCAGACCAACACATGCTCCACCCGATGTAGGATTTGAAGAAGTAACATATGGATATGTCCCATGGTCAACATCCAATAAAGCACCTTGAGCCCCCTCCATAAGTACTTTTTTCCCGTTATTGATAGCGTTATGTAAGTATAAAGGCACATCGGTTATATAGGGATCAATAGCTTTGTCAAATGCTAAATATTCTTCAATTATTTTTTCAACATCCAATTCCTCATGATCGTATACTTTTTTCAGGAGGTTATTCTTCTCTTCAAGATTAATTCGAATTTTTCTTTCCAGTTCGTTTTTATCCAACAAATCAACAATCTTAATACCTTTTCGGGCATATTTATCTATATAACATGGTCCAATACCTCTTCCGGTTGTGCCAATTTTTTGGTCTCCTTTTTCGCTGATAGAGTCCAAAAGCTTATGATATGGCATAATCAGATGAGCGTTTTGGCTAATAAAAAGTCTGCCTTTGGTGCTAATATTATTTTTTTCGAGGAAATCAATTTCATCGAGCAACGCCTGTGGATCTACAACCACTCCATTTCCAATAATACATTCTTTATTTTCGCGTAAAATTCCCGACGGAATAAGGTGAAGGACATATTGTTTTTCATCAATCATTATTGTATGTCCGGCATTGGCGCCACCCTGGTATCTTGCAACAATATCATACCTATCACTAAGTATATCTACAATTTTACCTTTCCCTTCGTCGCCCCATTGGCTGCCTACTAAAACTGAAACACTCATAAAATAAACTCCATTGAAAAATATTGGGAGGTAAAGAAAAACTCCGGCAATTAACCGGAGTTCTTAAAAAAAATATTTTAAGTAATTATTAATTGAAACTTTCAACTGCGGCATCTACAGAATCGAAGTGTTCGAAGATTGTTATCAATTTAGTGATAATTAATAAACTATTAATTTTTTCGGTAGCATTCGCTAGTTTTAAGGATCCGCCGCCATTTTTCATTGTTGTAAAACCGCTGATCAGCAGACCTAACCCAGAACTGTTCATAAACTTTACCGCTGCTAAATCTACAACAATATTTTTTTTACCTTCTTCTAATGATTTGTGGAGCAGGTCCTGAAATTCCTGTGCTTCAGGGCCGCCCATCACATTACCTTTAAATTCGATAATTAGTGCCCCATATTTTTCATTTGTTTTAATTTTCATATGGCCTTCCCTGATATTTATTGTTAAAAATTGTTGACAAGTTCAAAAAAGAAAGAAGAATTAAATATTATTGATCATAAATATTTATATTACTCGTTAAATTATTGATTGTAGGTGAAAAAATAAAGTTATTATTAATAACAATTTTAGAAAGAATTAAATTACACGTAATGAATATAATTTTTCTATTTGGAACTTCAAATTAAATAATCTCGTCTAAAACATGGATTTAAACTTAAATTCGGAAAATTCGTCAAATAAAGATCAAGAAATACTTGATCGTGACTTCGTTCTTATTAACGAATATATCGATGGAGACGACTCGGCATTTGAAAAACTTATTAATTTACACAAAGACAAAGTCCGAAATCTTGTTTATCTAACTCTAGGTGACTCGGAATTTGTTGATGATATTTCCCAGGATGTATTTATAAGTGTATTTCACAAAGTAAAAGAATTCCGGTTCGAATCCAAATTTACAACTTGGTTATACCGTATTACGGTTAACAAGTGCAGAGACTATTTGCGCAAAAAACGAGTGCGAAGCATTTTTACACCTATAAAAGATTCGCATAACGAACTTGGCGTTAAAGCGCATTCCGAAAATCTGGATATACCTCAGCTTGTTAGAGCAGGTATACAAAAATTACCGGAGAAATTAAAAGTGCCATTGATTTTAAGAGATATAGACGGTTTAAGTTATAAAGAGATTGCGGATCAATTGGAATGCGAAGTAGGGACAGTTAAATCGAGAATATTTCGCGCGAGAGAAAGTTTAAAATTAATTTTGGAACCTTACCACAGGGAGTTAAGTGCTTAAACAATGAATCTGTTTTCGGAAAATATTAAAAACAAATTAAAAACCTATTTGCCCTGGGCTGGATTAACTTTGCTCACTATTTCCTTAATGATCTATTTTAAATACAATTCTCAAGGTTACGATAGCATTCAGAATAAAGGGGAGAGACTTATTAGTAAATATACGGGAAATCTTTTCCCGCTGTTTGTTAAATCGGAATTAACGAACGAGGATGTTTTTAATTTTGCTCTTTACAATATTCTTCCGATCGATAAAGAAAATAACAGGTCACTTAAACTGGAATCGGATTCCTATGGAAATGAAAATTTTGTTGTAAGTAAAATTAAGGCTGAAAAGCCAACTGAAAATTTTAATCTCTTTAAAACTAAACTGAATTTAAATCTTAGTGAACAAAAACAAATCGATTCTATACTTAGCAGCTATAAGGAAGCTCTTTATTCTTCAATACTGATGAACAATGAAGAAACTGTTGCACTTGATCCTAAAATTTCTTTGCTACATAAAGCCATTGGAGTAGATATTTATAATTTTTCGAGCGATAAACTTTCCGAGAACGGCGCATTACCGAAAAAGAAAAACTATGCAGTAGAAAATCGGGATAAATTATTGGCAGCACTTAATAAGGATGAATCGAAAAATACTCGTGATTATATTTTTCTTACGCCGGATACTGTCTTCAGTTATAGTTTTTCGATCGACAAGAAGAAAATGATTGAAGACTTGAGAAAAATTGATCAGTCGAAAGGCAAATATATTAATAACTATAGTAATGATATTGGGATTGTTTCCAAAAATACTAAAGTATTATTCTCGCCGTCTAAACACAAAAACAAAGAATTTATCTATAAGCTCGATTCAAATTTTAGTAAACTTACAATTCCAACTTCATATTATAGCAATAAAAAATATCCTGACTATGATAGTTTGAGAATTAGTTTGGGGAATTTGGCGGAAGACATCGCGGCTTTTGAATTTGGGATAAAAAATTATAATAAAGGTATCAAATTTATTATTAGTGGTTCCGATGGTAATAAAAAAGAGAAAGTAGAATTAGATCTTAATTTAGAAAATTTAGGGAGTTTTATATCTAATACGGTTACTGCGGCTACAAAATCTGCCGATTATGATTGGGACAAATTTGGAACTAAAATGGACTCGCTTTCGAAAGTATTTGAGGCTTTGGAAAACGATAGTAACTCTGTAATTAAATTAAAAAAAGTTACAGAAGACCTAAAAAAAGCCAAGGAAGCAATGCGTGTCAAAAAAAAGTAATAATCCTTAATTAAAAACAAGCATCAAAATATTATTTATTTACTGAATTTAATTGATTTCGGAATAATATGAATTTACCATATAGCGGTCTTGTATCGGCCCGAAAACTGGAAATTACTATTCTGATAGGCATAATTATTCTGGTTTTTAAATTTATTTTTCCAATTACGGAAAATTCTTTTATTCTTATTCTTAATGAAGTTTTAATTTTTTGCGCTCTATATTTTGGAGTGCTCTACACTTCCCATTTTACACAACTGAAAAAAAATGAGCCCATTTCCCTTATAATTAATATTGGGATTTTTAATGCCGTATTGTTTTTTCTCTCCGCTTTAAGTTCATCGCTATTCGAGGTAATACCAAGTCTTGAAGTAAATGTAAATTTTATTTATTCGGCCATATCTCTTATTATAGCCTACATATTTATGGCAGGTGTTGTAGTTGTTTTATCTGCTTTTAAAGAATTATACTTTATCAGATTAAAGACGGATACTCATAAATCTTATGATGCCATGATTGTTTTTTTTATACTTGCTTTTTTTGCTGCATCTTTACCGGATTCTAAGGAAGATCCAAATTTTATCGGCCTGACTTTTTTTGTTGTTTCAATTATATTAATATCAATAAATTCTTTCAGAGTATCCTGGATAGCATTTTTAACAAAAAAACAAAAAACTCAGCTTCTTATTATAAGTATTATATTAGGCATAATTTTCATCTTAAATGCTGTTAGTACTTTCGAAAATTCCTTTATAAAACAATTACTCGAAAATTTTTCACCGGGATTACATTCCTTGCTGCGGCTTATGATGATTTATGGAAGCATTTATTGCGGTATAATATTTTTCACTTCACTTTTCCACTTGCCAACTGCGGAAGCCTTTGATAAGAAGGTAGAAGAAGCATCGTCTCTTAAGGACCTGAGCAGACTTATTACTCAGGTGTTTGATTTTAACGAACTTGCTGACAGTATCACGAATTTAACTACTAAGGTAAGCAATTCTGACTCCGCATGGCTTGTTACGAAAGAACCTGGCGGATTAAAATTAAGCTCAGTCTCTAACATCGGCTATGTTGACGCTGACGAAATTACGAAAATATTTGAATCTGAAGGGATACTAAATCAGGAAGAATTTGTTACATTCAGCAGAAAACAAATCAGGTTAAAAATTAAGAATGATATACGATTATTCGATTTTAAAGCTCTGGCAATTTCACCGTTAAAGGTGCATAATAATACGAGTGGATTTTTATTCGCTGCTCGTAAACAGAATTATGGATTTGATGAGGATGAAAAAAAATCAATTGAAGCATTTGCCGACTATGCTGCTGTAGCTTTAGAAAATGCCAAACTAATTGAAGAATCTATTGAAAAAGAAAGATTAAAAAGTGAATTAAAAGTAGCCCGCGAAATTCAGTATAAAATTCTACCCAGTACAACGCCCAACTGCGATAATCTTCAGGTATCGGCATTGTTTATTCCCGCCTACGAAGTTGGAGGTGATTATTACGATTTTTTTAGAATGAATGAAGACAAACTCGGATTTGTAATAGCGGACGTCAGCGGCAAGGGGATATCATCTGCCTTTATTATGGCCGAAGTTAAAGGAGTATTCGAAACTTTGGCTAAGTTGATAGATAGTCCAAAAGAATTACTTGTAAAGGCAAATAATATTCTCAGCGAAAGTCTGGACAAGAAAAGTTTTGTTACCGCCGTATATGGATTTGTTGATAAAAAAAAGGGACAACTCTCTTTTGCACGTGCAGGACATATGCCAGTTTATATCTGCAGGAATCAAAAAATAGAAAAATTAGTACCCAATGGAATAGGACTTGGTTTAGATTATGGCTATTCCTTTGAACAAAACCTTAAAGAACAAACTGTGGACCTGGTTGATAACGATATTATAGTATTGTATACAGACGGAATTACGGAAGCAAAAAACATAAAAATGGAAGAATTTGGTTATAATAGGTTCGAATCAATAATTTCTTCTGAAAATTTTGAAAATGTGGAAGAATTAAAAAGCAAAATCATTAATAAAATTAGTAGTTTTACCCAAGGTAATTCTCAACATGACGACATCACTTTAGTACTAATGAAGTGGGTAAGTAACAATAAACCATCTGGAGTTAATTAATGGCAGATTTTAATGTAACAACTCGCGGAGTGGGGCCTGTAAGGGTAATTGATCTTAAAGGCTATTTGGACGCGCACACTGCACCTGAGTTGGAGCAAGAGTTCAACAAACTTATCGATCATAACGATTATAAGGTTGTGGTAAATTTTGACGAGCTTAAATATATAAGCAGTGCCGGATTGGGCGTGTTTATGGCTTATGTTGAAACGATGCGTGAAAACAAAGGAGATATTAAATTCTCCAACATGCAGGATGATGTGTTCAATATCTTTGACCTTTTAGGTTTCCCGGTTCTATATGAGTTTTTTAAAGATGAAAAAGAAGCTATTGAAAAGTTCAATCAAAAAGAAAAATCTTGATACCTAATAATCAAAAAATAATTAATGAACTGGTTGTAAAGAGCACAACTGATAATCTTGCTACAATTCGCAAGTTTATAAGAGAAAATACCAGTTCTTCAGGTGTTGACGAAGACGCCATCAGCAAAATAATTTTAGCTGTAGATGAAGCGTGTACAAATATTATAAAACATGCATATAAATATTCCCCCGAAGGCGAAATTACTATTAAACTGCAGTCTGATAATAAAAAAATAATTATAAAAATTATTGATGAAGGAAAAAACTTTAATCCCGAACTTATACCCGAACCAGATTTGAAGAGATTACAAAAAGAACATAAAGGAGGCGGCCTAGGTATGTTTCTAATGAAAAAGTTAATGGATAAAGTTGAATATAGTAATATTTCCCATAACCGTAATCAGGTTCTTTTAGTTAAGTATCTAATTTAATCCTCACATGCTTTCATTAAATAATAATGCCGCGCTGAGAAATCTTTCTGCACTTGTTGATTTCTCCAATTTAATTAATTCCAATTTGGAACTCGAATTTACTTTAAATAATTTGTTGCTAACATGTTTCGGCAAATTTCACACTTCAAAAGGATTAATAGCTCTTGCAAATGTTAACGATGAGTTGATAGTTAAAGCATATAAAGGAATTACACCCCAGGTTTTAAAAAACTTTCCGCACTCTACATTGAACGCTATTGAGAATAATAATGAACTGAAGAATTTTCTAGTTCAAAATAATCTCTTATTGTCTCATCCAATAGAAGCTTCGGGGAAAAAAATAGGATTTCTATTTTTAGGTAGGAGACTGATTGGCAAGGACTACGATTACGAGGACGTTGAATTTATAAAAACACTTGTCAATATTGCGGCTTCCGCAATTGAAAATTCTATTGGTGTTGAAAGACTTAAAAATGTAAATCGTGATCTGGATCAAAAGGTTAACCAGTTAAGTTCTCTTTTTGATTTAAGCAAGGAGTTCAGCAGTATTTTAGAAATTGAAAGGGTTGGCAAATTATTGATGTATTCAATAATCGGTCAACTATTGGTTACAAAATTTGCTGTTGTAACATGCGAAGACGGTGAGTTCAAATTTATAGAAAACAGATTTCCATCAGATCAACTGGCGTTGGCTCTTTCAGATTGCCGCAAAGATAACTTCACTAAACCTGTTTACGGGGATGAACTCTTAAAAGAATTTCCCTCATTTAATTCACTTGGTATAGAGATGATTGTACCGATGCAGATTAAATCGGAAACGAAAGGATTAATTATTCTTGGAAAAAAAACTACAAGGAATAATTATTCCAAGTCTGATATCGAGTATATTTCTTCTGTAGGCAGCCTGGCGATTATTTCAATTGAAAACGGACGCTTGTTCAAAGAAACAATTGAAAAACAAAGACTTGAAAAAGATTTGGAAATAGCTCAAAATATTCAAAAGAATTTATTGCCAAATAAATTTCCACAGTTGAAAAATTTTGAAATTTCCGCCGCCAATTATAGTGCCCGTCAGGTTGGAGGGGATTATTATGATATCGTACCACTTGATAAATCGAGAACACTTGTGGCCATTGCAGATGTTTCCGGCAAAGGAGTTCAAGCGGCTTTGTTGATGGCAAACCTGCAGGCTTTTTTACAATCTATTTGCAAGCAGAACATTGAATTAAGTCAAGCGTCTAACCTTATCAACGATTTGGTTTCTGAGAATACAACGGACGGAAGCTTTATCACCTTTTTTTGGGGTATATTAAACGACGAAAATAAATCTTTCAAATATGTAAATATGGGGCATAATCCGCCGCTTTTAATTAGCGAGGGAAAAATAAGTAAATTAAAACTTGGCGGGATGATTTTAGGTGTAATGCCCACTGTTATTCCATACAAATCAGAAAGTGTCCAATTAAAGAAAGGTGATAGAATTATTTTTTATACTGACGGTATAACCGAAGCAATGAATAAAGATGGATTGGAATATTCTGAGGAAAGACTCGAAAAATTATGTTTAATGCACGAGTTAAGCGGTTCAAAAGATACTTTGGATTTAATTCTGAAAGACGTAAAAGAGCATGCCGATGGCGCTGCTCAATCTGACGACATTACAGCAATGGTAATTAAAGTAAACTAATGCAAACTATCAGAGATCTTATAACAAAATACCGCAAACAGCTGCTTACCCCAGCGCTTATATTTTTATTTTCTTTAGTAATGGTGCAGTTATATTTTACTTTCGAAATTACACGCCAACCAAACGATGAATGTATTTGGAGTCCTAAACTATCGGATGATGAAGAATTAGGTTTCTTTTTTGAGGATGTGAAATTTGAAGGAGTAACCTGGAACGCGGGAATACGAGACGGCGATCAACTGATAGAAATAAACGGAAAAAAAATTGAGAATCTTCAAATTGCCAGTCTTACTCTTTATTCCTTGGATACAGGGGATTCTGCCACTTACCGTGTAAGCCGTGACGGACGGACTTTCGATGCTAAAGTTGAAGTTAAAAAACTTACTCAAATTGGTGGGCTGGCTTATATATTAATCGGTGCTATCTGGCTTCTTGTAGGAGCCATTGTAATAAATGCCAAACCCGACGGTTTTACACAAGTTCTTTTTTTCCGAATAGGCGCTACTCTTGTTCTGTTTTCCACTTTTACTCTATTGGTTACACAAAATATTTATAATCCTCTTTACTCTTATAAAGCAATTCTTATTTTCCTTGATAATCTTCAAAGTTTTGGAGGCGTTTTTTTACCGTTCCTCATAATTCATTTTTTCTGGGTGTTTCCACGAAAGTTTTCAATAATTGATAAAAAATACACTACAAAAACATTGTACCTTATTCCCTTTATCATTTTTGTATCTGTGCTAATATTTAAATTCGGGTATATCTACGACAGCACTGTAGCTCTTAATTTGTTTTTAGCGTATTATAATTTTTTTGTTAGCGGACTTCTTTTAATAAGCGCAATAATTGGTCTGGTGTCATTGTTCATCAACTATTTAAGGCTGCAGACAAAAAATGAACGCAACGCGATATTTATAATTCTTGTTGCATATACGATTGGTGTTTGCGCTACAATTTATACTGTAATTCTTGGCAGATCGGTACCGCCGTCAACATTATATAATTCGCCGTTATTATATTCACCTATAGTTCTTATTGCTTTAATACCAATCGCTTTTGGTTTTTCAATTTTTAAGTACTCATTAATGGACGTAACAGATGTATTGAAAAACACACTTTTATATGGTGTTGCTACTGTCTCAATCGCGGCAATTTATTTCTTGATTATATATATACTTGGTCAATCCTTAAGCAGTGTTATTGGAACCGAGTATCAGGGCATTATCGCGGCAATTATATTTATAGTCTTCGCCATAATATTCCAATCTACTAAAGAGAGATTTCAGGAATTGATAACGCGCCGTTTTTATCCCGAACAATTCGCTTATCAAAAAGTTATATTAAAATTCAGCGGCGATGTAGTTACAATATTCGGTCTCGAAAATATATTACGATCCACATCCTCAACTTTTGTTGAAGCGCTTCGAGTAAATAGATTCGGGATTATGCTTAAAGACAAATCGAGAAGCAACGTTTATAATTTAGCAGAAAGTATTGGATTCAGGCAAAATGAATTAGCGGTTGAAGTAAATATTGGCAATTTAGCTCAATTGATACTATCGAAAAAGGATTCAAATTTATTATTAGTTATTGAAGACAGTGAATTTCCTATGATCTTTCCGGAAGATCATACAAAACTAAATGATGAAGAAATTTTTACTATTCTACCGCTGAAAATTCAATCAAGAATAATCGGATTTCTTTTGTTCGGCTTAAAACACTCCGGTTCTAAATTTGCGGGAAAAGATTTGGAATTACTTTTAGCAGCTGCTAACCAAACCGCTGTTGCCATTGAGAATGCGCGTCTGTATGAATCGGAATCTGAAAAATTAAAATTGGATCGAGATCTTGAAAATGCCCGCCTTATTCAGGATAGTTTATTGCCCACAAAATTCCCTTCGATAGAAGGTCTTGATATTTGCGGTAAAATGATTCCGGCAATGCATGTAGGCGGCGATTATTTTGATCTTATTCCAATCTCAGACAAAAAACTTTTTGCGGTTATCGGAGATGTTTCGGGCAAAGGATTGGCGGCATCTTTTTATATGTCTAAATTGCAGACGATGATGCAGCTTTATTGCAATGGTTTACTTTCTCCGAAAGAAGTACTTATGGAAATTAATCAGCGTATTTATAACTCAATTGAAAAAAACTGGTTTATTACAGTATCCATAGCCCTTATTGATAGTGATAAAAAAACTATAACCTTTGCTCGAGCCGGGCATACTCCATTGCTTATTACAACATCCGATGGAGCCAAGGAATATACTCCGCGTGGTATAGGGATAGGGCTGGAGAAAGGTGAAATTTTTAACACTGTTCTAGAAGAAATAATAATCCCTTTGGAAGATAATAGTTTGATTACACTTTACTCTGATGGTATTACAGAGCTAATGGACCATCAAAATAATTTCTTTGGTACTGAAAAACTAAATGTTATATTGGGGAGAAATTTGAATAAAAATTGTTCTGAAATTATGGGTTGTGTTCTTGATGATTTAATTAAACACAGGAACGGTTCTCCGCAAAATGACGATATTACCTTAGTTCTTTTAAAATCTGTTTATTAAATTAATTACCGCTCTAATTCCACTTTTATGCATTATCCTTTGCTTGGGGATAAAATTTTATTCTTAAATTATTGAGTTAGACCAATATTTTTAAGATATTTATAAACCGAAATGTTACAGTTACTGTTACATTTTGTTCTTTTTTATGAAAGAATACATAATAATTATGTAATTTTATTCATTTTCTGGGATATCGATGAAAAAAATTGAATAAATAATGGGGCTTTTCAAAAAATATTATTATGTTTTAATTTAACTACATGTCTAATTCTATATTTCAATTACACTTGGAGGTGTTTATGAAAAAAATGCTATCGATTTTATCAATTTTGCTTCTTACATCAATGAGTTTGTTCGCACAGGTAAATCAAATTGGAAAATTTAATGCCAATCAGTTTGATCCTACAGATCCACTAAGACCATGGCAGGATGTAACAAACCATGTTCGCGGAGCTTATTTCGCGAATGATTTGGACAACGACGGAAAACCAGAAGTATTAGCTGTAGATTATTCAAACGGTGGTCGTGTTCATTTAATTGAATATAATGATGGTGTAATGGAACTTGTATGGTCATCGCCAAAATTAAATGAAGCAAATCCGAACAGTGTTCCTCGATGGGTTCAGTCTGGCGACCTTGATGGTGATGGTATGAAAGAAATTATATTCCCATCAGGCCCAAGATATACAGGTTCGATACAAGTATTTGAATTTACAGGAACAGATAACGATTTTGGAACTGAATCTATAATAGACTTTCCCGCGGATCTTCATTTAGGTAATGGTATGGGAACATATAGAATGGACAGGGAAAGAGCTATAGTATATGATTTTGACGGTGATGGTAAAGATGAATTAATTACAGCAAACGTTGATGTTGCCGGAACTATGACTTACAAACAAAATGTATATATCCTTGGAATTAATGGTAACGCTCCTGGTTTTGCAAGCTGGCAAGTAGAGGGCGGCGATCCTGCTATCCATCCTATTAATGGACTTTCAGCAGGTTCATGGTGGCAATCAATTCCTTGCGATTATGACGGTGACGGAGTAAAAGAAATAGTAAACCATTATTGGAATTTCTTTGGAATGTGGTCTATTGAACCTACAGGACCAGATACTTACACATATCCATCGGCTCCAAACGCAGATGGTGGAGTTAACGGACCAGTATATGTAGAATTTACAAAAGAAATGGCTGAAGATGCTGTTGCTTATATGGGTCTTTCAGCACTTGATGTTGACGGCGACGGAAATGAAGAAATATATGGCGCACTTTATATCGGTGGCGCAAGCGCAAAAAATTATTCAGTTGGAATGATTGATTTACCAGCCGGTTCGAATGGAGTAAACGTTTGGAATCAAAATCAATTTGCTATTCTTAAAGAAAAATTATGGACAGAAGTTGGTTTAACAACCGGTGAATACTGGGGAACAGGCGCCGCTGATTTAGACGGCGACGGGAAAGATGAAATAGTATTGGGCGGTTCACCCGGAAGTTCAGTTACAGTGATGAAATACAATGGAACCGGCTCTATACTTAGCGGTGACAACTATACTGTAAATCGTTATCCTGTTGGTGATCCAATGGTAATAGCTTATAAAAATTATGACTCTTTGGGTGTTCAATGGACAGATACAACATTCGGTTCATTTATTTCAAAGATGGACAGAGGCGATATAAATAAAAACGGAAAAGAAGATTTGTTACTCGCTTATCAAAGTGTTGACGATTCAGTTGCCACTACCAACTATTTATGGAATACCGACAGTACCAAATTTGTTGTGACAAGTAAAAGTAAAGTATTGAACAATTTTGCATATAATTTAAGAATAATTGAAGGCGGCGATCCTACAGGCATTAAAGTTATTGACCTTAAAATGATTACTCCTGAGGATTACACTCTGGAACAAAATTATCCAAATCCTTTTAATCCTACTACTTCAATCAAATTTAGCTTACCGATAAGCAAAAAAGTATCGTTAAAAGTATATGATATGCTTGGTAAAGAAATTAAAACTTTGGTTGATAATCAGGAATACGCAAAAGGTTCATACGAACTAAACTGGGACGCTACAAATAATTTGGGCGCAAAAGTTGTAAGCGGAAATTACATTGCGACTCTAAAGTATGGTAATTTCAGCAAGTCCATAAAAATGACTCTGGTTAAATAAGAAATTTATTTTGCGAAAAGCCGTGAATAAAATCACGGCTTTTTTATTTAATCAATGATTTATATTGCGCTTAATTTGTTTCTAAATCGTTTTAAATAACATCGATTTATAAGTATGCAAATTATCCTCGTTGAAAAAGAATTTCCCTACAATTCTTTAAAAGAGATTTAGAATCTTTCTTTTAAATGTATTTCCAGGAGGAAAGCATGTTCAAAAAATTGCTGTATGGAATAATCTGCGCCCTAGTTTTTAATGCAAATCTTTTTGCTGGAACCACGGGAAAGATATCGGGGCGTGTTTTAGATGCAGATAACCGTGAACCCATACCGGGAATAAATATAATTATAGAAGGCACTACCCTTGGAGCTGCAACCGATGTTGATGGTATTTTTGTTATTAACAATATTAGTCCGGGTACATATGCTGTTGTTGCATCGGGTGTTGGTTTACAGAAAAAAAGATTTTACGACGTTAAAGTAGTTGCCGATTTTACAACACGTCTGGATTTTGAAATGTCTTCAGAATCAATTACTACAGAAACTGTGGTTGTAAGAGCTGAAGTGCAAATGGTACGAAAAGATTTAACTTCATCCCAAACCTCAATTGATTCCGAACAAATCCAGTCCTTGCCGGTGGAAAGTGTTACACAATTATTAAGTCTTCAGGCAGGGGTTACCCAGGGTGTTGATGGAGCAATACATATTAGGGGAGGAAGAGATTACGATACTCAGTTTTCCGTTAATGGAGTTTCCATCGTTAACCCTTATAATAACTCCCGTTCGGTTTCAGTTGCTACTAACGCTATTCAGGAACTATCAGTTGTTAGCGGTACATTTAACGCGGAGTACGGTAACGCTCTCAGTGGTATTGTAAATACTGTTACAAAAGAAGGCAGCGAAAAATATAGAGGAAGTTTTTCCGCTTATACAGGCGATCATCTCAGTTCACATAATGATATATTTAATAATATCGACGAAATTGATCCATTGAATAATGTTGTTACAGAAATGACCCTTAGTGGACCTGTTCCGTACACACAGAATAAAATTTCTTTTTTTGTTTCAGGCAGATATAATAATGACAAAGGATATCTTTACGGAAAAAGAGAGTTTAATACTGCCGATTCTGTTTACAAAGATAAATTTAATCCCAATGATATTAGAATAGCTTCAAATGGAGACGGCTCAACTGTTGCGATGAACACCAGTGAATCTGTGAGCACAACAGCTAAATTAACTTTTAGACCGTTTTCAACATTTAAAATTAATTTAGATATGATTTATTCTGCGTCAACATGGAAACCTTATGTGCACGAACTTAAATATACTCCTGACGCAGTTAATGACCGTTATTCTTGGGGATTACTAAACATTTTAGAAATCAGACACGCTCTAAGCAACAGGACGTTTTATACATTTAGAGCATCGTATAATATTGATGATTCTAAGAGATACCTTTACCCCTTATTGGATGCAGACGGAAACGAAGTTGATTTTCACGCAGGTATGAGTTTGGAAGGTTTACACGCCGATCCAAGATATCAGCCGGATTATAAGTCCCGAACTGAAGCGGCCCCTGTTGCATTCCGTTCCGGCGGCACTTTCGAAGGAAGCAGCCAATCGCACTCATATCAACGAACTCAAATTCTTGGCGCCAAATTCGATTTGACAAGTCAGATTAATAACTCGCATGAAATTAAAGCAGGCGGTCAGTGGAGATATTACACAATTAATTCCCAATATTTCGAAATATTACGCGATTCTCTTATTTATCTTCGACCAACTATTCTTAGTTCCAACACAACACGAAATAATAAGTATGAAAGAAATCCATTCGAATTTTCTTTATATGTACAGGATAAAATGGAATTTGATAAACTGATTGTCAATGTGGGCCTGCGTTACGATTTTTTTAACGCGCAATCCAAATATTCAACTGACACATTTTATCCGACTCCATACGATCCAACAATTCCGTCAACTATCGACAGGAATACTTTGTTGGCAGATGCCGAGATTAAGCAGCAATTAAGTCCGAGAATAGGCGTTTCATTTCCTATTACCGACAAAGGTATAATCCACTTTAGTTACGGACACTTTTTTCAGTTGCCTCCGTTAAGTTATCTGTTCACCAATTCTGAGTATGAATTCTCATTTGGTACTCCTTATTATGGTAATGCAAACCTCAATCCTGAAAAAACAATTTCCTACGAACTTGGATTGCAGCAGCAGTTGCTCGATAATTTAGCTTTCAATATAACAGGTTACTTTAAGGATGTTCGTGATCTGCTCGCGCCTCAAACAATTCGTATTAGCGGTGAAAGCACATATTTTACTTATGTGAACAAAGATTACGCGAATATTAAAGGAATTGTATTTTCACTTACAAAAAGAAGAACTCCATCGGATAGACTCGGCTTTACTTTAGATTACACCTTTCAAACAGCCGAAGGCAACGATTTTAGTGCCGATGCTTTTTTCCTTGACCTTTCATCAGGAAGGCAAACCGAAAAAATTCCTGTTTTTCTCGATTGGGATAAATCACATCAGCTAAACGCTACTTTATCTTACGGTGTGTCCGACGATTGGAATGTTACATTTGTAAGTCAAGTAGGAACTGGACTTCCTTATACACCCGAAGTTTTTGAGAAACAGGTGTTTTTGAGACCTAATTCAGAAAGAAGACCTTTGCAAGCAAAAGTAGATTTACTCGCGGAAAAAACTTTTAATGCGTTTGGATTTGATTTATCATTTTTTGTAAAAGTATTTAATCTTTTTGATACGTTGAATGAAAATGTTGTTTTTGCCAGCACTGGCAGATCTAACTACACGTTAAGTGCTACACGAGCGCCGGCGTTGGAAACTGATAGATTGGCGAAAATATATCCGGAAGTTAAAACTGCGAATGAAGTATATAATAACCCGGCTTATTATTTATCGCCGAGGGAAGTTAGATTTGGTGTATCTGTTGATTTTTGATCTAATCCAAATGGAGACAACAAAATGAAGTTTAATAAAATATTGTTCATAATCTTTCTTAGTTCTTTTCTAGGCGGCGGAATCTTTGCTCAAACGGAATCTGTTCAAGAAAGAAGAGAAAGAGAACATTCCGCTGTAAAAGAATTTATACAACAGCAGACGGCTAAAATTAAGAAATCGGAAAAAACATCCGAAAATTTTGTGATGAAAGACAATTCTGCCTTATCTCTCAAAAAAACTACCGGACAAGCCGATAGAAAAAGTTATTTAATGAATGGTAATCGAATCACTGTTCAGGTAACTAACTTCGGCGGAATCGGACCTGGGCTTGGACTAATACGAAATGTTAATAATTTCGTTTGGAACGACCTCAGCTATGTATTTACTTTTGGACCTGTTGTTGGGGCCGAAGTTGTAAATGAAAAGGGAGATACAATTCATATCATTTCCGATGGTCTTAACGACTATCTTAATTACGGTTTGCAGGAAACCTCTCCATCTCGCGATACTTTGTGGCAATGGCAGCCGTTGCCGGGTTATGCAGATCCTGATCAGCCTAATATGGCATCTAATCCTGCTCCCGATAACAATGGAGATGGTAAACCCGATAGCTGGCCAAGAAGCTGGTACAACGATGCTTTGGGTAAATACGTATGGCCGGGATTTCTTGCACAGGATGGTACGAACGCCGACGCTGAAGTCTTTTGGGCTATGGATGATAGGGATAATCTTGAGTTTCCATACTATCCTTTCCCGAATGATAGAAAACGTAAAGGTTTAGGACTTCAGGTAGATGGACGCGCTTTCCAGTGGAGTAATGCGCTTGCAGAAAATACAATCTTTTTTGTTTATACAATTACTAACGTTTCAAATAAAAGACTGGATAAAGTATTTTTTGGACTTTACGGGGATCCCGATCTTGGCGGCGGCACTCCGGAAAATAGTGATGACGTCGGATTATTTATTCCTCCGTATTCTTTGGATTCCGTGGATGTATCCAAAATTCCTGTCTATTCCCGAAGTATGGTCTATTTATTTGACAAGGATAAAAAAGGGGATTACGGTCTGCCATTGGGTTATTTGGGATGTAAATTTTTAGAAAGTCCTGGCAGAACCACAAAACTTGACGGCTCAAAAGATAATTTTGATGATGACGGCGACGGAATGATTGATGAGAGTCAGGAAGACGGAATTGATAATGACGGGGATTGGAACGTTGATCTTCACGATGTTGGTATAGACGGAATTCCGAACACAGGTGATCTGGGCGAAGGCGACGGAATACCAACGGCTGGCTTAGCCCAGGCGGATGGTTCTCCCGACCCACTTTATCCGGGCGAACCTAATTTCGAGTTCACTGATTTGGATGAATCTGACCAGATAGGTTTAACAAGTTTTAACAGTTGGACCTGGAACTCAGGCGGAAGTGTCGCTGATGACGAATTGATGTGGAACAGGGCAATTCCGCATAATTTTTCCGACGTTGCCAGCTATACAGATTTAGTGTTTGTTTTTGGTTCCGGTTATATATCGCTTGATCCCGGTGAAACTAAAAGAATTTCAATGGCTCTTTTAGTCGGTGAGGACTTGGATGACCTTCTTGTTACCGCTGAAGTTGTTCAGACAATTTATAACCAGAATTATCAATTTTACAAACCTCCGGTTACACCGACAGTGGTTGCAGTTCCGGGAGATAAAAAAGTTACATTATTTTGGGATACTGCCGCAGAAGAAAGTATTGACCCAATTACCGGAAAAGATTTTGAAGGATATGTGATTTACAGAAGCACAGATCCTAAGTTCGGAGATATTAAAATAATCACCGACGGAAAAGGATCCAGCTTTTTAAACGAACCGTTAAAAGATGTTGACGGATTCGAAGCGAAATTTGACGTTGATTTAAAATGGACTGCAAAAGTTGAAGACCCATGGCAAGGATATCATCCCGTTTCTTATCAAAGAAGAGGAGTGCAATATTATTTGGGTGACAATAAAGGACTTGTACATTCTTATGTAGATTCAAATAACGTTATTAACGGACAAACTTATTATTACGCCGTAGTAGCTTACGATCACGGTGATTCGGTTGGTATTCCGGTTACTGAAACAACTAAAAAAATTACCGTTGATCCTATCACATCGAAACTCACATTTGATAAAAATACAGTTCAAGTTATTCCCGGACCGCGAGCCAGTGGCTACATTGCTCCAGTGATTGATAAATCCAAGCAGGTAGAACACGTCGCTGGTATTGGAACAGGAAATATTAAATTCGATATTATGAATGATCTTGCAATTGTTAATGGCGGACAATATGAAATTGTTGTTGAAGATTCCATGACAGTAAATCGCCAAAGGGTTGCAGTTAAAAATTATTCAGTTCTAAACATAAATCCGGTTGTTGAAACATTTAAATTATATGATAACAAATTTACGATGCTCCAAAAGGAAGGTTTGTGGAATGATGAATTTCTTAAAATTACAAACACAGATGGCAGTGGAAATTATGTTGAAGACGTTGATTATATAGTTGATTTTGTTCGCGGAGCGGTTCGAAGAACTGATAATAGTTCTATGCCAAACTTATCCGAATTTAAAATTACTTACAGATTCAGACCAGTGATTGAAAGTACTGCATTTTCCGGCGAAGACGTTAACCCTGTATTTGACGGTGTACGATTGAAGGTTTACGATGAGGCAGAAATAAAAATTGATTCGGCAAATACACGTTGGATAGAAGGCAAAACTAATTATACAGTCAAGGTTGCTTTAAACAAATCGGGTTTGCCTAAAAAAGCTAAATATCCTGCGGATTATCAAATCAGGTTCTCATCTCAGCCAATTGATTCTGCCGTAATGACTGATGGCAAAAAGCGTCCGGTAAATTATTCGGTCTCTGAAGTTACCTATGGTGTGCCAACTCGTATACTCACATTTCTAAGTGAGACCGTGGCAAGTACAAGAAATTTCCAATGGGATCCTGGCGAAGAAATTGTTCTCTTTAAACCCGGAGCAAAGGGACTTCCCACCGAAACCGTAACTTGGGGAGTGTTAATTACAAAACCCGCGGACACATTGGTTGTTCCAATGAAACCTTCTGATGGTGACGTGTTACAAATTGCCACAAAACGGCCTTTCGACTCTAAAGATATTTTTAAGTTAACTACTGTTGGAGCTTCGTTAGACAATTCTCTCGCAAAGTCCAAACTTGATAATATTTATGTTGTTCCCAATCCATATGTAGGTTATAACATTATAGAACCAACAAATAAATTACCGGGACAAACCAGGGGCGAAAGAAGAATTTATTTTGAAAATTTGCCCTCGTTATGTACAATAAGAATATTTACCTTAAGCGGCGATCCAGTTAAAAAGATTGACCATGATTCCGGACTTGAAAACGGAAGGGAGTTTTGGAATCTTTTAAATGAGGACGGCTTCAGCGTGGCATATGGAGTTTATATCGCTCACATTGACGCACCGGGAATTGGTGAAAAAATTCTTAAATTCGCTCTAATTAAATAAAGATAATCCTAATAATTCTTTCTCTATTTGTATTAGGAGTCACAAATGAAAAAAATTAAGTTTTTTGCTGTAACAATAATTTTATTAATCGCTTCGGTTGTTGAGGGACAAAATATAAGTAAGTCCGGTACAACTGCGGCCCAATTTCTTAAAATAGGCGTGGGACCAAGAGCAATTGGTATGGGCTCTGCGTTCGCAGCCACTGCTGATGATATTTCCGCGATATATTGGAATCCCGGCGGTCTTGCTACAAATCACTCCAATGAAGCCGTATTTAATCATACAAATTGGATTGCTGACGTTGGTTATGATTTTGCCGCGGTTACAACCCATATGTCCGATTTTGGCACTGTAGGTGCTTTTGTAAGTATTCTTCAGTCAATAGATGGAATGGATGTTAGAACTGTTGAAGCTCCAGAAGGCACAGGAGAAAAATTCGACGCCGGTTCCATGTCAATTGGTTTGAGTTTTGCTCGTGAACTTACAGAAGAATTCTCTATAGGATTTAACGTAAAATATGTTAGAGAATATATTTGGCACGAATCCGCTACCGGATTTGCCCTTGATGTGGGCGTGCTCTATAAAATCCCCGTTCTTAACGAATTCCGTCTAGCTGGAAGTATCTCCAATTTCGGTACAAAGATGAAGCTGGAGGGAAGAGATATACGAGAAATTAAACAAGTTGGTTCAGAAGGGGTTGGTAATTTAATTAATTCTTTTGTTGAACTCGATGAATGGGATCTGCCGCTCACATTCAGAGTTGGTGTTGCAGCCGATTTAATTAAATCAGGTTCTTCTCGATTGACAACTGCTATTGATGCCGTTCATCCTAATGATCATACAGAATATTTAAACACTGGTGTTGAATATAGTTGGAATGAAATGGTATCAATCCGCGCCGGTTATAATTCTCTATTCGAAACAGATTCAGAAAAAGGATTTACATTCGGTGCTGGATTAAATTATCGTTTTATTGAATCTGTAAGATTATTGTTTGATTATGCTTATCAGGATTTTGGCCGACTTGAAGAGGTACATTACTTTTCATTTGGTGTAAAGTTCTAATAATGCTTTTTTTTATTATTTTTAAGAACCCAATCTTTTAAGGATTGGGTTCGTTTTTTAAACAATCTTCATAAAATTTCCGGAAACCCATGAAAAAAATTGTACTCCTTTATTTATATATAGCATTGTCAATTTCAATTGATTTAACTGCACAAGGTATAATTACAAAACAAGTTAAATATACTTTTACCGAAGCCAGTGAGAGCGAGATTGAAAATGTTGAATCCGGTGTTATTTTCTTCGACACGAATAAGAAGAATTATTATTCGATCCAAAAACTAATTCCACTCGAAGAAAGCGCGCCTTTTATTGCTGTTGGTCTAATAGTGAAAATATCAGGAGTTTACGATTTAATGGGCGTTTCAATTCGATTTTCGGCCGACAGCGTAAAATGGTCGGAGTGGAAACAATTTAAAATTGATAATGATATCGAGCAGGACTCCCGAACAAGAATAAGCAGTTTGATGTTTGAAAAGCCAGTCAATAAGTTTTATCAAATACAAGTTGATGCCGATTATTTTGAAAAATTTGAAGATGGAAAATCTTTTCAAATCAGTTTTCTTAATCCCGGAGCTACAGGTAAGAATATATTAGATAAAGCCGAAATTATTTCAAAAAACAATTCCGTTAAAGGAGAATTTGACCTTCCAACTGTAATTAGCAGAACTGAGTGGGGATGCCCCGATGGGCAAAATTCACGATGGTCTCCGAATTATACTAAAGTGACTCATTTAATAGTTCATCACTCGGCTACTGAAAATTCATCATCAGATTGGCCGGCAGTTGTTAGAACATTTTGGGGATGGCACACAATTACTAACGGCTGGGGCGATATTGGATATAATTTTCTTGTGGATCCGAACGGGGTTGTTTACGAAGGACGCTCAGGTGGAAATAATGCAATTGGCGCTCACTTTTGCGGAACAAACAGTAATACTATGGGAACTTGTGTAATTGGCACTTATACTTCAGTACCGCCTACCGATAAAGCAATTACTAGTCTTGTTAAAATATTAACGTGGAAATGTAATTTAGAAAATATTAATCCGCTTGGAACTGCATATCACTCTTCCTCGGGAAGAACCTTAAATAATATCAGCGGACACCGGGACGGATGTTCCACCGAATGCCCAGGTACAACACTTTACAATAATTTATCCTCTGTGCGAAGTGATGTTTTAAGTTTGCTTAATTCTAAAGGCCCCTTTGTAAGTGAACCAGTAAACAAAATTAAATATAATCATCCTGCGTATAAACCATTAACATTGAGCTTCTCGCAATCTATGGATAAACAATCTGTTGAAAGCTCACTTACAATTGAACCTGATGATTCGGTAAAACTTAGGTGGATTGGATCGAACGAGTTAGTAATTTCACCGGCTGCTCTATGGAAATTTTCAACAAGATATGATTTTAAAATTGATACTTCTGCAAGAAGTATTTTCGGAACCAAATTGGACGGCGATAACGACGGACAATCGGGTGGAGTTTTTAATTATTCTGTGGTAATCACCGATCCAGATTTTGAAGCGCCAAAAATTACAAGAGCTTTCCCTTCCGGGAATAGCGTTAACACACATGCCGAAATGAAATTTGTTTTTAATGAAGAAGTTGATGGTATTATTGGCCGTATATCATTACTGGATAGTTTGGACAAAACAGTATCGATTCTGGATGGCAAAATAATTAATGAAAACGATATTACATATATAACATTTCGTTCGAAAAATGTCCTATCTCCTTCAGCAACCTATAAAGTATCATTTAAATCGGGCATAGCAGATTTTTTAGGTAATACAATGTTGAAGGACAGTTTATTTATTTTTAGAACTGATAATGGTAATTATCCGGAAGGTAAGACTCTTCAAGATTTTGAAAACGAATACGTTATTGTGGATCCTGCTTCAAATCAAATATCAACTGGTATATCACTAATCGGTACATCATTTAAACGATCTGGTTATAGAAGCGTTGAAGGTTTAACATCAGGGTTACTTACTTATGAATTTTCTGCTGATACTGGTGGCATTATAAACTTGATGTTTCTAAAAGATTTACAAATTGATGAAACGGATTCAATTTTATGTATATGGATAAATGGAGATCTTAGCGATAACTCAATTTTCGCCATTTTTAATGGCGGTGAAATCGTTGCTGATATAAGTCCGGTTAATTGGTATGGATGGGAAGTATTTGAAATTGCCCTAAATCAGTTTGTGAAAAAACCAAATCTTTTAAGCGGGTTTAGATTAAAACAAATGGAAGGGGCTGACAGGAGAGGGAAAATATACTTGGACAAAATATTTGTCAAGGATCTTGGTATAACCTCAATAAATGATCTTACAATTCAGCCCGGTTTATTCAAGCTGGAGCAAAATTTTCCAAATCCATTTAATCCCTCTACGGAAATTAGTTATTCCATAGCTACAACTTCTTTGGTTACATTGGAGATTTATAATTTACTTGGACAGAAAATAAAATCATTAACTCAAGCGTTGCAAAAACCTGGGCAGTATACTTTTGGGGTAAACTTAAGCGGTAATGAAAAGATTGCAAGTGGTGTTTATTTTTACAGATTAATAGCACATCCGGTTAATGGAGGAAATATATTTAGCAGTACAAAAAAAATGATTTTACTGAACTAATTTTTAAGATAAATAATGAAAAAGAAAAATTTCATAATACTATTCTCTCTTTTAGCATTATTTGCATGTTCGTCAATAGAAACGATAAAAGAAGAGCAAATAGTATCATCTGTTCCTAAATTACTTGAGCAGTTTAAAAATAAATTCAGAGCCTCCGATTTTAATTTTTACATACCCGGTAGGTCAGAAATAACGAATATTAAAATTGATTCAAACAAAAAAGAAATTATTATTGAAACAAATAAATTGTTCTCATACCGATATTTCAGAGAACCGGAAGTCGATTCAATTTATGCGGAAATAAAGAATTTTTTCAGTCCATATTTTAGTGACTATAATTTTATTGTAGAATCTATAACGTTTCCTATTGAAGAACTTGTTCCCAATTATTACAGGAAAACAAACCCGCTGGACGCGAGTCGATTTCCTTCCGCGAAAAGTATAACGAAACAAGTCGTTAGAAACATAAGCAAACCATATAAAATTTCGCAAGGATTAAACAACAGGAATATTGCTCTTTGGCATAGCCATGGCTGGTATTATAATCATTCAATGGACAGGTGGTTATGGCAGCGGGCTAGGTTATTTCAGATAGTTGAAGATCTGGGTCCCATGTCATTTGTATTGCCATACATAGTCCCGATGTTAGAGAATGCAGGAGCTAACGTTTTTATTCCAAGAGAACGTGATACTCAAATTAATGAAGTTGTAATCGATAACGATACATTCGAATCGATCCCAAATTCTGTAAACTACTTTGAAATTGGAAATTGGCAAAAGGGGATTGGAGTGGGATTCTTATATGGAATCCCTCCTTATGAGGTTAATTATAATCCTTTTGATCATGGTACACATAAAATCACAAAAAGTAGTTTAACGGCCAATTCATTTATAGAGTTTATACCCGAATTTCCCACAGACGGGGAGTATTCTGTTTATGTCTCTTATATAGCTTCAAAGGATAACGTGGATGACGCTCATTATACGGTATATCATACTGGTGGGAAAACCGAATTCGAAGTTAATCAAACGATTGGTGGCAACTCATGGTATTATTTGGGAACATTTAATTTTTCTAGAGGATTGGATAATAAATCTGGCAAGGTTGTACTCGATAATCTAAGTAGAACATCAGGGAAAATTGTTTCGGGCGATGTTGTTAGGTTCGGCGGCGGTATGGGGGTTGTTAAACGCGGCGGAAGTACGAGTGGACGACCAAAATACACCGAGGGTGCAAGATATTACTTGCAGTATGCCGGTATGCCTGACACACTTGTTTATAATCTAAATAACGATTCCACAGATTATGTAGATGATTATCAAAGTCGGGGTGAATGGGTAAATTATCTTGTAGGCAACCCTGCCGGTCCTAATAAAGATAGAACAAGAGGCCTTGGCATCCCCATAGATTTATCGATGGCGTTTCATACAGATGCGGGAATAAGTAAAAACGATACAACAATTGGAACGTTATCGATTTACAGTTTAACAGATTTGGACTCAAATTTTGTTTTCCCGGACGGAGTTTCCCGAATAACCAACAGGGACTTGGCAGATATATTACAAACTCAAATTACTCAGGATATAAGATCAAAATACGATTCGGTTTGGAACAGAAGACAACTTTACGATGGCCGGTACAGCGAAGCTTCTCGTCCCAATGTTCCATCGGTGTTATTGGAATTGTTGTCTCATCAAAATTTTCTCGATATAAAATATCAAAGCGATCCGAGATTCAGATTCGATGTTTCTCGTTCAATCTATAAAGCATTTCTTAAGTATGTCGCCTATCAAAACAATCTGGAATATGTAGTGCAGCCTCTACCGGTAACACACCTGGTTTCAAATTTTAATTCTCAAGGAGGCGTCGATTTATCTTGGATACCTCAAAAAGATTCGCTTGAAGCTTCCGCTGATGCTTCGGGTTATATAGTGTACAAAAGTATAGAAAATTCCGGATTCGATAATGGAACTTATGTTAGTAAACCATCCTATTCATTCAAAGATATGGATACAAATAAAATTTATAGTTTTAAAGTGACGGCGGTAAACAAAGGCGGTGAGAGTTTCCCTACCGAAATAATTTCCATTGGTATTTCTAACGATAGAACTAAAAAAGCTTTGGTCATTAATGCGTTCGACAGAATTTCTCCTCCCGCTTCTATTCAAACCGAACAATTTACTGGCTTTCTTGACTTTTTAGATCAGGGAGTTCCTGATAAATATGATTTCAGTTATACAGGAAGTCAACATAATTTTTCTCCATATTCTCAATGGGTTACTGATGATGCACCGGGACATGGAGCAAGTTATGCAGATTATGAAACTAAAAAAATTGCCGGGAACACTTTCGATTATGCTAACATTCATGGTAAAGCTTTATTGCAGAACGGCTGGTCCTTTGTTACAGCAAGTGACGAAAGCGTCGAAAATTCTATGATAGATTTGAGAAGTTTCGAATTTGTTGATATAATTTTCGGTGAAGAAAAAGAAACCAATTGGCCAAAAGAATATGGCGACTCATTATGGGGTCCACAATTTAAAACTTTTACAGATGGTCTTAAGAGGGCAATTATATCTTACCTTGATAATGGCGGCAATTTATTTGTTTCAGGAAGTTATATAGGCAGTGATATGTTTCTTTCTAAACAAGAAAATGATGCTGATGTAAAATTTGTTAAGGAAAAATTAAAATATAATTTGAGCAGTGACCACGCTGTAAAAAAAGGTTTAGTACATTCGGTAAATGGTAAATTTCTTCCTGAAAAATTTGAGTTCTTTTTTAATACCGAGTTGAATGATTCCATATATGCTGCCGAAGCACCTGATGCAATTGCTCCAGTAAATAAAAGCGAAAGTCTGCTACGATATAATGAAAATTATTACAGCGCCGCCGTTGGATATAAATACGAATATGGAATTGTGGCATTTGGATTTCCTTATGAAACAATTTTATCTGAGAGAGATAGAATTTTAGTTATGAAAGCGATACTCGGCTATTTAAAATTGAAATGAAGAAATCTGGAATTTTAGCTAAATAAATCAAATTATAATCGCGTTGTAGATCTGTTATTTTACTAACATGTATTATCTAATACGATAAATATTTTTTTCTGGGAAAAACTCGTGGGTAGATGCGTGAATAAATTAAAATTTGTCTTTGCTGTTTGGGTTTCATTTTTTTTGACTATTGCTGTTTTTGGTCAGAATCTTGCTCCAGTAAATAACTTGATTGATAAATATAAAAGTAGCACGCTGCTTAAAAATTCACAATGGTGCTTATATGCGGAATATTTGGAGAATGGTAAAACTCTTATTAACCATAATTCAGATATGAGTGTAGCGCCCGCTTCCGGATTAAAAGTGTTTACATCAATAACTGCTCTTGAAATATTGGGTGAGGACTTCAGATTTCAAACAAAAATTTATTATGATGGTAAATTGAACGGCAATATTCTGGATGGAAATGTTTTTATTGTAGGCGGTGGTGATCCTACTCTGGGTTCTGATTTGGTTAAAGGTTCACTTCCACTGATGGAATTGATCTCCAAAATAATATCTGACATTCAATTATTAGGTATACAGAAAATTACAGGTTCTGTAATCGCGGACTGTTCCGCTTATGAATATCAACCAATTCCCGACAACTGGAATTATATTGATATTGGTAATTATTATGGTGCTTCGAGCAGTGCTCTTTCAATAAATGAGAACTTATATCGTTTATTTTTTAGACCAGGCAAAAAAGTAGGAGATATTGCGGAAGTTATTAGAACCGAACCTGAAATTCCAAATCTAACATTCACAAATTTAATGAGAACCGGTGAATCCGGCTCCGGGGATAACGGATACATTTATAACGCGCCTCTGCAGTATAATGCATATCTGCAGGGCACAGTTCCAAAAGGGGCGAATGAGTTTGTTATTAAAGGATCCATACCAGATCCCCCTTTATTTACTGCTGAATTGTTGTTAACAGAATTAAACAAAAAGGGAATAATAATAGCCGGCGGCTCCCAAAAAACATATGTTAAGCAGAATTATAACAAATTAAAATTAGTGACTACAATTTTCTCTCCGCCGTTAAAAGATATTGTTTATATATTAAATAAACGAAGTAACAATCTGTACGCTGAACTATTGTTGAAGGCTATTGCGTATAAATCTAACGGTATTGGCAGTACAAGTGAGGGTATTAAAATAGTTGAGCAATTTTTGAGTAAAGAAAAGATTAATACTAATGGTTTTAATATTTCTGATGGCTCGGGGCTATCGCGGTCAAATATGATTAGCGCAAGAATGATGACAAAACTTTTAAGCGCTGTAAGCCGAAAAAATTATTTTAACGCTTTCTATAACTCTCTTGGTATTGTAGGTGATTCCAACGATATTGGCTTTTATAAGAATTTGGGAATTGGAACAGCTCTTGAAAAAAATGCTCATATTAAATCCGGTGTAATACAAGGTGTAAGAAGTTATTCGGGTTTTATAAAAGATAGAAATGGTAAAACAATAATATTTTCTATGATAGCAAATAATTTCGACGGCAGTGGAGCTCGTGTATCTGAAATTCATAGGGAAATTATGAACGAACTGGCAAATTTAAAATAGAGGTAAATATGAAGAAGGCATTTGTTGTAATTTTATTGTTTATATCCTTTTCATCTATGCTTGCGCAAAAGCAAAAAAAAATATATGAATTGACAAACAAACAAATAGATTCAGTGCTTAACGAAGTTAGTAAAAAGAATATGACAATTACCGAAAGGATGAAGTATTACTCTAGTATGTTTTTAGGTATGCCTTATAACCTCACATGTTCCGGCGACGGACCATACGCATTATACGAAACAGAGCCTCTTGTAAACTTTAAACAAACAAATTGCATGGTTTACTGCGAGCATGTACTCGCGCTTTCTATATCGGATTCGTGGGATAATTTTTTTAATAATCTGCAAAAAATAAGATATGCCGATGGAATAATAGGGATGCGCACTCGCAACCATTATACGATGGCGGATTGGCTCCCCGAAAATTCCTGGCTGCTGCACGATGCTTCCAGAAAGGTTGGGGAAGCTAAAACTAAACAAGTTACCAGAACAATTTCGCACAAGGATTTTTTTACTAATAAGGGAATAACCGATTTACGATATGTAAAACCGGATAGAACAATTACAATTGATTACTTGCCATTTGAAGTATTTAAAGAAAATCAGAATCATTTACAAAGCGGGGACATCATAGCCTTATTGTTTGCAAAGCTTAACAATATTTTTTCGGCGCATATGTTAATGGTTTTTGATAGTGATAATGGTTTAATTATCCGCGAATCAGCTTTAAGTTCTAAGACTACTTTTGATACCCCACTAAATAAATGGGTTGATAAATATTTGAATTCTGAAAAATATCTTGGTATTGCGGTTATGCGTGTAAATGAAAACATTAACACTCCGGGTAACATAATTTTACCATGGGAAATAAAAAAATCAAATAAATAGGCTTGTATTGTATGACGGAACTGAAACCTAAACGCCAATTAAATTTATTACAAACCACTTCAATAATCATTGGGCAGGTTATAGGTTCCGGAATTTTTATTAATGTTCCCATTGTTGCAGCAATTGTCGGTAATCCATGGGTTGGTGTTTTTATCTGGTTGGTCGGCGGGTTAATTTGGCTGCCTCAAATATTTATTCTTGCGGAAATGGGTACGGCTTATCCGGATCAAGGAGGACCTTACCATTTTGTATATAAGGCCGGATCACCGTTTCTTGCATTTATGTATACATGGACAGCTTTTCTTACGAGTGACACACCAACTTTAACAATAATAGGGCTTCTTGCCGCCGATGCTCTCTCTTATTTTTTCCCTTCTTTTGGAATAGCAATATATGCCAAAATATTGGCTGCAGTTTTAATATTATTATTTTCAGCAATACAATACCGTAGCGTAAAAACAGGAAGCAACATTCAAGTGTTTTTAACTGTTGCAAAATTAGCCCCACTTTTTGCAGTTGTAATTATAGGTATGTTTTTTCTGAACTCCGGAAATCTTCAGGTGGAATCGTTATTTAATACTTTTGATGGCAAACCAATAAGTTTAACTATGATAGCAGCAGGTGTTTCTGCAACTGTATGGGCATACGCCGGCTTCCTTAACATATTGTACACTTCTGGTGAGGTGAAAAATCCACACAAGACACTTCCTAAAAGTTTAATTGGATCTGTGCTTTTTGTAATGAGCGCATATGTATTAATCAGTTTATGCACGAGTGCAATAGTACCGTTCACTGAATTAATAGGTGTTGAAGAAGGTAAATTTGTAAATCCATTTAAGTACTTCTCGTTCTCCGCAGATATCGCTGGAGGATTATTTGCCATAGCAATATTTGTATCAATGCTCGGAGTCCTTAATTCAGCGGTAATAACTCAGCCGCGTTTAGAATATGCGATGTCGCGAGACGGACTGTTTTTTAAAGCTTTCGGGCACTTGCACCCTAAATATCTTACTCCGGATTTTTCTATTCTATTTCAAGCGTTACTTGGAATTATATTATTATTCGGAAATCTTGGAGATTTGCTCGGCTATTTTACTCTTTCTTATGTATTGCAAAACATGCTGGTTTATGGCGCAATTTTTTCGCTGCGAAGAAAAAAAGATTATCGCCCAGTTTTTAAATCTCCAATGTGGTTTTTAATGGCCGTGCTTTCAATGATAGTCCAGGTCTATTTAGTTTACGGTACTTTCCTCGCCTTCCCTTTGGGTGGTGTACTGGCTTGTCTTTTTTTGATTGTAACCGGACTTCCTTTTTACATGTATTTTATGAAACGTAAAAAAGAAGGGCACGTTTTTAATTAAAAAAGATGCCGCACATAATAAATTTGCACTGAAACTTTTATTTAAGCAGCAATAATTTTTTTGTGGCTACAAAATTGCCAGTTTTTAATGTGTAAAGATAAACTCCTGATGCAATATTGTCTGCATTAAATTGAATTGTATAAACTCCTGCAGCTTGAATCCCGGATACTAATGTTTTTAATTTATTTCCGAGTATGTCAAAAACTGAAAGATCAACCTCGCTGCGAGCCCCAATTTCATAAGTAATTTTTGTAGTGGGATTAAATGGGTTAGGATAATTGTTCTCAAGTCTGTAATTATTAAGAATTCCGGTATTATACTCAGCATGAGTCATGTTATCATGCCGCATTATTAGTGACCAATTTTTTACATATCCTTGTTCACCGGTCTCTTTATCATAGACATTCAGAATCCAGTTGCCTTTGGCGTTTTTTCCAATGTATGAATCCAGATCGATATTAAGTGGCCTGTAATACATCGCGGATTGACCAGTGCCGGATATTCCGAAACTTTCAATTGAGAATGCCGCGGATTGATCGAATAAAATTATTGGATTTATTATTCTGTTTTCGGTTCCAATTCCCGGCCGCTCAAAAATAGATTTTGCGGAACTGTGTGGAGTTTTTAATTTCATTTCAAGATCGCTTAACCTATTATGTTGCACCTCAATTAAAAAATCAACATCACTTATTATAAAATCTTCAGTGATTGTTATTGTATCTTTTTCCGAAGGGAAGTTGTTATCAGATATAAATAAATTTGGGGTAGAACTAAATTTGTAACCTTCTACGATTTTAATTGATTTATACTCTGTTTCCGGAGAGTATTTAACATTTTTTTTTGAAGCTCCATCAACTGATTTTATTCTATAATTTAGAATATCACCAACTGAAAGCTGATCGGAGTTCAAGTTCAATTCTGCTATATATATTGAATCCTTAGAAACTTTCAAATCAGTTTTATTGGTTATTCCATTATTGATTTTGAACTCAACAAAAGCCGAATCAACTGAGATGTTGTCATAGATTTTTGCAACTATCTGATGTGGGAAATTATATTTTGATAATTCACCAGATAAGTTGTGCAGCTCAATTACAGGCGGCACAGTATCTGTGCCTACAAAAAAAGTAAAAGGACTTACTGATCCTTGTGATGGATGAAAAAGATAAATTCCCGATGAATCATAAATACTGAAATAGTAGAAAATTCTTATTTCATTTTGAGGGATTGTAATTGTAGCCGTAAATTCATTTTCAATATTTTTAGGTGACATATGCAAATGTTTGAAATCTATTCCATCAGTTCCCCAGAATAACTGCAACGAATCTGTTTTTGCTATATTCAAGGGTGTTTCAACTTTTACATTGATTTCCAAATCGGTGGCTTGCTCCACGTCTTTTACAGGTGAATGAGTGAATAAGGCCGCTTGGAAAGGGTTAAACTTTAGATAATATGAGTAATCCAAATCAAGTTGGGAGTTAACTACAGGAATAATTATAAGATTCTCAAGTTGATTCATTTGAGATGCCAACTTAAAAAATTTATTAGTCTGAGAAGGATTAAAATAATTTATTTCCGGCGAAGCATTGATCGTTTTAGTTATTACTGCTAGACTGAAAGGACCATTTAATGCGCTGATATCAAAAGAAAATATCCCAGGGAAATCAAATTTACTAAATACTATATTGTTTGCACCGAAATATTTAATGGCGCATCCGCTGGTTGAAGTTGGAAATTGATTTAAAACACCGCAAGTTGCGGGGGTAGGATAATTTTCAGCTTCCTCATAAGTAGTAAGTCCATTTAAATAATTGTTACCGCATAAATAGTTCCAGACAAAGTATTCGGGTAAAGACTCCGAAAGAGTACTTCCGTATTGTAACAGTGTTTTGTTAATTGTGTTAAACACATTTTGGTCAGTATTGTTTTTGCGAGAGTTCCAAAAATCCAAATTAAATTTATTCCCGAATTTTTGAGTAAGATAATGCATAAAAATGCAGTCTTCATATCCATCGCTATCATCAAGTGATCTGCCAGGTGTTCCTATTTGGGAACTTGAAAGATAATTATAGTAGTCATTTACTTCGTCATAACCGATGTCTTCCATCCAAGTCGCGTCCAGTTCAAGCAGCCAACCTTCACCGTCGTTCCAAGAATTGGACACAAATTGTAACGAGTGTTTAAATTCGTGTAATGCAGTAACTTTTGCCGCTCCTAAAATATCCCCCTCAGGATCATCGTTCGAGGGAAAACCCGTAAAATTATTGTGCATAACTATTTTAGTATCCTTACCAGGCCAGTTTACCGGCTCTGTATAGCCGTAATATTCCATATTCTTAAACTCTATGCGAAAAGTACCACTAGTAATCGGCGGAGCCTCGTAGCCTAATGAATCAATCGTAAACCACCATACATAATCAAAATAACTTCCAATTTTTTCTACAAAATCCGGGACATTATTATTATTTGAATCGTTTATAGGAACTGCATTAGTACCCGAGGTTGTATAGGATAATTCAAATTTACCTGAAGGGGAGTAATATTTAAATTCGGCTAATTGTTTTGCCCTTTGCTCGGAAAATAATGCATCTGCCTTTATTTTAGTATTATAATCAAGTGTATTAATATTTCTATAGTATTCTGCAATTATCTCAGTTCCACATTTGGAAGGAATTTTGGAAATATATTTATTATTTAGTTCAGGCGAATTATTTAACGAATACAGTTTTTGCAATAATGCTTCATCACGGTTCAATAAACCTTTATTAAAATCGGATTTTATAATTTCAAGACTTGTAAGATTTTTTTGTGCCGAAACATCAATATAAATCAGCAATAGTAAAAAAAGTACACCAGAATAAAATTTCATCCCTAAATCCCCATTTGTTAAAATATAAATCCAAATTATTTACTGAAAATTATCTCTCCGTTAAACACAGTTAAATCTACTTCGGTACCCTTTATTTCATTTGGATCGATTTCAAAAATATTTCTATTTATAACTACCATATCGGCAAATTTTCCAACACATATACTTCCTAATTTATCTTCAGAGAAAGCGGAATACGCTGCGTTAATTGTATAACATTTAATAGCTTCTTCAACCGTAATTTTTTCATCCGGTATTAAACCATCCGGGTTGTTATTATCGCAGGTGTGTCTTGTAACCGCCGCGTAAATTCCTTTTAACGGGTTTAAAGTGGCCACAGACCAATCGCTGCCAAAACACATTTTTACATTATTTTTTACGAATGAATTGAACGCATAGGTTGTGAGCATTCTTTCTTGTCCTATTTTATCGACTATCCAGGAACCATCGTCAAATAAATGATATGGCTGAACTGAAACAATCACATTCAACTCCGCGCATCTTTTAAAATCGGATTGCCGCATATGCTGCGCATGCTCAATTCTGAACCGTCTATCCCATTTCGGATTTTGTTTATTCATTTCTTCTACAATATCCAATATTTCACTTATGGCTCTGTCACCGATGGCATGAACAGATAATTGCAATTTGTGCTTATCACATTGTAACATCCACTCTTTTAATCTGCCGTCAATCAGAATATCCATTGCTAACCCGAAGTTTTTATTATCATCTTCATATGGTTCAAAAAAATAGGCGGTTGAAGCACCTAAAGCGCCGTCTGCAAAAGCTTTTACCGATCCAATTTTTAATTTATCGCTACCAAAATTTTTTTGAATTTCAGCTTCTATTAAATGTTGGTGCAAGTCGATAGGTAAACGCGCGTAAACGCGGCATGTAAGGTATCCTTTATTATCGGCATTCTGCAACGCTCTAAAATGATTTTTATAACAAATATCATGAATAGACGTTACGCCATAACTTTTTGCCAAATTCATAGCAGCAGTTATTGATGCTTCATTTTCTTCTTCACTCAAATCGGGAATTACATTGTACACAAGTTCCATAGCTTTATCTTTAAGAATTCCGGTTGGTTCGCCAGTTAACTTACTTCTTTCAATCAGGCCGCCAACGGGATCAGGTGTATCTTTTGTTATACCAGCCAATTTTAATGCACAGGAATTGGCAAGCGCCATATGATAATCAGCACGGGAAACAAAAACCGGTGTATCAATACTGAACTCGTCGATCCACTCTTTGGACGGCAAATCTTTAATATCCCAGTTTTGATGATTCCAGTTTCCTCCTTTAATCCACTTGCCTCTTTTCTGCACAATATGATTTTTTAACAAAAGAATAAATTCATTTGCGGATTTTGCCTGAGATAAATCAACACTTAGAAGAAATTCACCACCCATAATAATGTGGGCGTGCGAATCGATAAATCCTGGGAGCATAAGTCTGTTATTGAGATCAATTACTTTTGTATCTTCATTTATAAATTTTCGTGCGTCAATATTATTGCCTACAAAAATTATTTTATCACCATAGGTAACTACCGCTTCCGCCCATTTTTTATTTTCATCAACGGTAAATACTTTTCCATTAATATAAGCTGTTCTTTTAATCATTTTTAATCCGGAAAGTGTTTAATAATATTAATTGATTTCTGATATTGTGAAATTATTTTACTATAAAGTAGTAAGCAAAATAATGAATTTGATAAAATGAAATGGTAATTTCTAATCGTAAAAAATATTTCATTTTATAGTATGAACTTATTTAGCGGAAATTAATTAGTAACTCCGAGTTATTATAAAAAAAAGAAAAACATAGAGTAAAACATGAATCGAGATATATTACGTAAACTTAAATCCAAAAAATATTTAGCTGATGGCGCCTGGGGAACCTACCTTCACAAAAAAGGTTTGAAACCCGGCGAATGTCCGGAATTATGGAACTCCACTAACGCAAAAAAAGTGTATGAAGTAGCAAAGTCTTATGTTGATGCTGGTTCCGACATAATTGAAACCAATAGTTTCGGCGGGTCCATTATCAAGCTCAAAGAGTATCAGTTGGGTGAAAGGTGTTACGAATTAAATAAACTTGCTGCAGAAATATCTCGATCGGCCGGAGGAAATGATACAATAGTTTTTGGCTCGATAGGGCCCACGGGTAAGTTTATAATAACAGGAGATGTTACAGAGGAAGAATTGTATGAGTCTTACACAACACAAAGTAAAGCTTTAGAAGACGGTGGAGCAGACGTAATTTGTCTTGAAACGTTTTATGATCTGGAAGAAGCTCGCATCTCAATTGCAGCCGCTAAAGAAAATACTTCTCTTCCGGTAGCTTGCACATTTACATTCGATAAATCCATGGATGGCACATTTACTACAATAATGGGAGTAACACCTTCGGAAATGGCTGTTCATTTAAAAGAATTCGGAGCCGATATCATCGGAACAAATTGCGGAAACGGGCTTCTTGATATGATTTTAATTGTGGAACAAATAAAAATGTCCGATGGCAGCCTTCCTCTACTAGTTCAGTCCAATGCCGGATTACCAATTATTGAGGGTGGCGGATTAAAATATCCAGAAGATCCAGCATTTTTTATATCGCATTTTTCAAAATTAATGGATGCCGGCGCTGATATAATAGGTGGATGTTGTGGTACAACCCCTGAGCACATTGCGGCTCTTAGAGTCAAAATTAATTCTTTGAATTCCGGTTCAAAATAATAGGATGATTTTTATGGAGAAATTTTCACTGTTCTTTTTTATGGCGTTTACATCGGCAATATTTTCTCAGACAAATGACAAATTAATCAATATTGAAATTGAAAGGGGGGAATTTACTAAAGCCCGTAAAATGATTGACCGGCAAATTTGTGAAGGTGATTTATCTGATTCAGAAGTTTATGAGCTTTATTTTAAGAAAGAAATTTTAAATCGGATTCAAAAAGATTTTAACAAAACCGAACAAGACGTTCTTCAATTTATCCAAAACTATTATCCGAATGCAACTTCAGAAGAATTAAAAAAATGGGAAAATAAGGGCTCACTGGAATACAAAATAATAGATGGAAATAAGTATTATTTCAATCGTGCGCATGGAAATCTTTTCCGTGTGGATAAAGAGGCCAAAACTCAAAAGATTCAAATTGACGGGGATAAAAAAGGACAACTAGATGCATTTCTGGAAAAATATCTGCCTGAGGTTGTTCTGGAATCCAATTTGTCCCGGAAAAGTTTAGTTAAACCCGTTAAGATGAGAATAAATTATAAATTAGTTGTGGAGTCGGACGCGGTTCCTGCCGGTGAAACAATAAGATGCTGGCTGCCGTATCCCAAAGAAAATCATGCAAGACAACATTCTGTTCACCTTGAAAAAGTTAGCGGTGAAAATTATATAATCGCTCCCGATGAATATAAACAGCGTACATTATATCTTGAAAAAATTGCAGTGCAAGGGAGCCCAACGGAGTTCGGGTTTCAATTGATTTTCACCGCAGAAAATGAGTACAATAATGTTGCATCAAATAACATAAAAAAATATAATGAAGAAAGTGATTTGTACAAAGAATTTACTAAAGAATTACCGCCACACATCGTTTTCACCGACAGAATAAAAAAACTATCCAAAGATATTGTTGGCGACGAATCCGATCCCATGATAGTAGCAAAGCTTATATATAAATGGATAAATGATAATGTTCCGTGGGCCGGCGCGCGCGAATATTCAACTATAAACAATATTTCAGAATATTGTTTGAGTAACGGCTGGGGAGATTGTGGTATTCAGACTTTAACTTTTATGACTTTATGCCGTTATAACGGTATACCCACAAAATGGCAAAGCGGTTGGATGCTTCATCCCGGTGAAACAAATTTGCACGATTGGTGTGAAATTTATTTTGAAGGATACGGATGGCTTCCAGTTGATCAATCATTTAAATTGGTCGATAGTAAAGACGAGAATGTTCGGTGGTTCTATTTCTGCAATACCGATGCATTTCATTTTATTGTGAACGATAGTTATTCACAACCCCTTTTTCCGGTAAAGATTTATCCTCGAAGCGAAACTGTCGATTTTCAGCGTGGTGAAGTTGAATGGAAAGGGGGAAATTTATATTTCGATAAGTGGGATTATTTTATGGATGTTGAATATATTGACCAAAAATTTGAGTAAAAAATATTGACGTTATTCGTCTTTTATTCCGTTATAGTTATAACCGGATTTCTTACTATTTACGGTAAATATAAGAAACCCTCAATTGTATTTTTCTTCAAACCGCTCACAACAATTTTAATTATTATATTATCATTCTCATTGAGTTCGGCAAATTATTTTTATAACAATTTAATTATTGCTGGTTTATTCTGTTCGCTCGCCGGCGACATTTTTCTCTTGTTTCCGGAAAAATTATTTAATGCAGGCCTTGGTGCGTTTCTTCTGACGCACTTATTCTATTCCATTGCATTTTATAATGTCAGCGATAGAATTTATATTCTGCCAATACTTTTTATAGTTATTTATGCCTATGTATTTTATAACAAGTTAAAACTGCGGAAGAGTAAATATAAACTGCCTGTAATAATTTATATTTCGGCAATTTCACTAATGTGTTTTTTTGCTGTTAATTTATTTATCTACAATTCCTTCATATATGCAGGAAATATTTTAGTAGCCTCATTATTGTTTTTAGTTTCTGACAGTATGCTGGCATATAATAAATTTGTAGAAAGAATAAAACCTGCCGAAATCGTAATCCTTTCAACTTATTACGCGTCTCAGGTTATAATTGCATCTTCTGTAATGTGATATTTAGGCGACACGAAAGGCAAAAAAAAAGCCGGCTGAGATTCAACCGGCTTAAATAACTTCAAAAGGCAATCGTATTAAAACTCAATTCTTTTTTTAGATCTTTGAGCGTATTCCAATACAAACGCACTGGCCACAAATATGGACGAATAAGTACCGAAGATTATACCGAAGAAGAGCGCGAATGCGAAACCTCTTAGAACCTCTCCGCCGAAAACAAGAAGAACAATTACAACAAAAAGAGTTGTTGCACTTGTTATAATGGTACGTCGAAAAGTTTTGTTGATCGCGTTGTTCATATTAGTTTCAAGATCTGCAGTTTTATGAATCTTGAAATTTTCCCTAACCCTGTCAAAAACAATAACAGTATCGTTAATTGAATAACCGACAAGTGTTAAAAACGCGGCGACAATTGTAATGGAAACCTCTAGATTTAATCCCGGTATTATTCCATATAAAAGCGAAAAAAGTCCGAGCGTAATAAAAACATCGTGGAATAATGCCGCAACAGCGCCCACAGCGAATACAAACTTAAACCTGAAGCCAAGATAAATAAGTATTACTAAAAGGGATAATAGTACTGCAATTATAGAATCTCTTTTAAGTTCGCTGCCTATTTTAGGACCAACTTTGGTCTCTTTTTGGATTACGAAAGGATTATCCGGCATTTTATCTCGCAGTACTTCTTCAATCCAATCAGCAATACCCACACGGACTAACATCTTATTTCCTTCAAAAGCCATAGATTGCAGTCCAGCTTCAAAAAGTTTAGCTGATAGGTCTGTTGCAACGGAATCAGTTTCAAATTGATATGTAATTGAAGATTCCGTGGTCTCAATTTTATTTTTAGCTACTCCGGGGTAATACTCTTCTATACTTGATTCAACTGTAGAAATAACTTTCGGGAAAATCTGTTCCGGTATAGCTTGTAAATCGGTTCGAATAAGAACTCCTGTTTCTCCGCCGAAAGTTTTTATTTCAATTTTACCTAATCCTATCTGACTCAGATCGTCTCTTATGTCACTTATCTGAATTGGTTTCTCAAATTTTAAGGCGATTTCAGATCCACCTTTAAAATCAATACCAAGTTCTAGACCGCGGAATAATAAGCTGAGCATTCCAAGAATAAATAACACACCGGAAAGCATATAGAAATATTTTCTTTTACCCAGGAAATCGATATTTAAGTTATCAAAAATTTGCATTTATTAAAATTCTCCTTATAGATCAAAAATTATCAGAGATTTATACGGAGGCCTTTTGCAGCCATCCAATCCAGAATTAATCTCGTAACAACTAACGCACTGAATAAACTACAAGCAATTCCTATCATCAATGTTAAAGCAAAGCCCTGAACAGGTCCGCTGCCAAACTGATAGAGTATAATACCTGTGAAGAATGTGGTTATGTTAGAGTCAAAAATTGCTGAAAAAGAATGGGCAAAACCGCTTTCTATACCGGCTTTTGTCGTTTTACCAACTGCAAGTTCCTCTCTAATTCTTTCATAAATAATAACGTTAGCATCAACTGCCATACCAATCGTTAAAATTATACCTGCGATACCCGGCAAAGTAAGTGTGGCCTGAAATCCTGCGAGTATACCCATAATAAATAACATTGTAAAAAACAAAGCAAGGTCGGCAACAGTACCGGCTCTTTTGTAATAAACCATCATAAATATAGCAACTACAAAAAACCCTAATAAAGTTGATGTAAATCCCTGATAAATTGAATCCTGACCTAATGAAGGACCAACAGTTCTTTCTTCAATAATTTCTACAGGGGCAGGTAAAGCACCGGCTTTCAAAACAATTTCCAAAAGTTTGGCTTCGTTAAGATCTTCCATTCCTTCAATAACTGATCTGCCTGAAGGAATTTTGGAGTTAATTCTTGGCGCGGAATAAACACCGCCATCCAAAACTATCGCACATCGTTTGCCGATGTTAGATCCTGTGATTCTAGCCCATTCTCTTGCACCTTCACTGTCCATGTTCATATATACAACAGCACTTGTAGATTGAGGATCGATATTCGCCTGAGCATCGGTAATAACACCTCCAGTTAATTCTGGAGTTTTATTTACCATATACAATTGGAAAATATTTTCTCCTTCTTGCTGTGTTATCGGTTTGGCGCTGAAAAGAAATTCAACGTTGTCAGGAATAACATTTTGAACCTCGGGTCTGTTAAGATAAGACATTATTCTATCGCGATTCGATTCTTTTACGAACGCATCCGGATAAGGGCTTTGAGGATTAATAACCGCAATTGAATAAAAAGGATGCAGTTTAGCAAAATCTTCCTGAGACATATCCTTTGTAGAAGTAGTATCTTTTACATTAGATGTATCTATTTTGCCCGCTAATACTTCGTCAATTCTGTTCATAATAGGAATTGCGAAATCCGCTTCTCTCGCGAATTTAAATTCAAGTAACGCACTTCCCTGAAGAAGTCTTTTAGCTTCTTCTTCTTTTGCGATGCCGGGTAATTCAACAATAATTCTGCGGGCACCTTGTTTCTGAATGCTTGGTTCCGAGACACCGTATTGATTAACACGGTTATTGATAATTTCAATTGCTCTGGAAACCGCATCCGCTTCCTGTTCTTGCAACTTAGTTATTATATCAGCGTCTTCATCCCGAATTGTACCGAAATAACGGCTGAGTCTTTTCCCTTTGGCTTGAATTTTTTGAGCTAATATCGAAACAATATTTTCATCCGTAATTCTAGCATCGGCTTCTGCTTCACTTAAAATAGCTTTAAACTCATCATCGGGATTTTTAACTAGGTTTTCTAAAAGTTTTGCAGTGTTTACTTCCATTACAAGGTACATTCCGCCTTGTAAGTCCAAGCCTAACTTTACTCTTTTTTCCCTATTTTCTCTAATTGAAGGATCGGCAACCCGTATACTATCTTCTTTAAATTCGAGAATTGATTCTAATTTATTCTTCGAAATTGTAGGCTGGGAAACCTTAATGTTTTTTTCAATGAGAGACACAGTAGATTGTATTTCTTTGTTGTTGGTATAATCTGCGTAAGTAGGGTAGAGTAAGTAAACGCTTAAAGCAACAAATGCAACTATTATAAATATTCTAAATCTGAATTCTTTCATTCTACTTTCTTCGGATTATTTAGTTAGAAAAAGATTATTAAAAAAAACCGGCTATGCCGGTTAATTATTGTTGCTACTCTCTTACGACCCAAGTTTTAACAACTGCGGTTACACTTGAGTGCAATTTTACATTTATACTATAAATGCCAAGTGCTTTTATAGGTTCGTCAATTTCAATTTTACGTCTATCAATATCGAAACCTTTTTCCTTCAAAGATTCTGCTATCATTTGAGCTGTAACGGAACCGAATATTTTGTCTTCTTCACCAACTTTTACAGGTATAGTAACAGACACTTTCTCTAATTCCGAACTCAAGTGTTGAGCTTCTTCCAATTCTTTCACTTGTTTTTTAGCTAATTGTTTTTTCTCTTCTTCAAGAGCTCTGACGTTTCCCTCAAGTGCAGGATATGCAATTTTGCGAGGAAGTAGAAAATTGCGGGCATATCCGTCTTTCACGTCTGCAACGTCTCCAATTTTTCCGATTTGGTCGAAATTTTTTCTCAAAATTACTTTCATCACTTCACTCCTTACTTTACTGCTTCAGAAATATATGGCATTATGGCAATTTGTCTTGCTCTTTTTATTGCGCGTACAAGCTCTCTATGTTGTTTTGCACTTAAACCTGTTATCCTTCTAGGGATAATTTTACCCTGGTCGGTAACAAATTTCTGAAGCCGTTTCGAATCTTTGTAATCTATAAAATCTTCGATTACTCTTCTTACTCTTCTAGTTTTCATTTAACGACTCCTTTTAATTTTTTTTCCTTGAACCGTTTATAAGATCCGATTCTTCGTCAGTCAAGAATTTATCGAATGAGTTGTCCTCGTAAGAAACAGAATCATCAGAGGAATCTGAATCATCTTCAATTACGGTTGTGTCATCATCATTCACATCGGAATCGGTTCTTTGTAACTTGTTAAGAAATTGAATTCTTTTTGCTTTAATTTCTACTATTGTTCTGTTTCTACCGTCTTCAGTCTTAAAAGTTCTACTCTGAAGTTCGCCGTCAATCAATACTGCACTGCCTTTTCTCAATCTATCTCTACAACTATCTGCCAATTTATTCCACGCAACTACTCCAACATAACAAACATCTTCCTGCCATTGATTGCTGCTGTCTTTATATCTTCTATTTGCGGCAATGTGGAAGTTAACAACCGGTGTATTATTGGAAGTCTCACGAAATACAGGATCTTTAGTTAGATTACCAGCTACAATTACACTATTTAATTCAGGCATTTTCAGATCAGCCATATCAAATCCTCCAAGCTATTCTGTATTTTCTTTCGTTGATTTTGTTGTTTGTTCTTCCGAAGCTTGTGCTGCTATTTCAGCCTTTTCAGCTTCCTCTTCTTTCTTTTGCAAGGCTTGTTTGGCAATAAATTCTAAAGCTTTGGGCTCCAAAACAATTGTCAAATATCGGATGATACTCTCATCCAAACGGTAGGTTCTTTCCAATTGAGCAATTAAATCCCTTGTAGAAATAAATCTGAAAATAACATAATAACCAGATTTTGATTTTGAAATTGGGTAAGCTAAGCGCTTGCGACCCCATTTATCAATATCAATTATTTCTCCGTTGTGGGATTTAATGAATTCTTCGATACGTGATATGTTACTATCGATGTGTTCATCTTCAAGAGCTGCATTAATAATTACAACACTCTCATAATGATTGTTTTTCATTAATATCCTCCCTGTGGACAATTAGGCCTCCCGAACTCAGCGGGAAGCAGGGTTTTAAAAAATATAACTTGTAAATATAGAACTATTTAATTAATGGTGCAATAACTAATGAAACAACCGACATAAGCTTAATAAGTATATTTAGCGAAGGTCCGCTTGTATCCTTAAACGGGTCACCAACAGTATCACCAACGACAGAAGCTTTATGAGCTTCTGAACCCTTGCCATACTTGAATCCGTCTATTTCAATTCCGCTTTCAATTAATTTTTTCGCATTGTCCCAGGCTCCACCGGCATTAGATTGAAATATTGCCATCAATACGCCGCTGGAAGTAACACCAGCTAATAATCCTGCAAGCATTTCTTTGCTTACAAAACCAACTAATACAGGCACGGATACAGCCATCAATCCAGGAAGCATCATCTCTTTGATTGCCGCTTTTGTTGAGATTTCAACGCATTTAGAATATTCAGCTTTTGCGGTGCCTTCGCGTAATCCTTTAATTTCCCTGAATTGTCTGCCAACTTCTATTATCATCTGTTTTGCAGCGCGTCCAACTGCACCCATAGACATTGCTGAAAAAACATATGGGAGCATAGCTCCGATAAACAAGCCTCCCATTATAATAGGTTTTGCTAAATCTATCGTGCTTATGTTAGCCTGCATCATATAAGCTGAAAATAATGCCAACGCGGTTAAAGCTGCTGAACCAATCGCAAATCCTTTACCGATTGCTGCAGTTGTATTTCCCACTGCGTCAAGTTTATCTGTTCGCTCTCGAACTTCTTTAGGTAATTCTGCCATTTCGGCAATTCCACCGGCATTATCGGAAATCGGGCCATAAGCATCAACAGCAAGCTGAATGCCTGTGGTTGAAAGCATTCCTAAAGCGGCAATTGCTATACCATAAAGATTTGAAAAATGATAAGCTCCGATTATGCTCGCGGCTATTATTAAAATTGGAATTCCTGTGGACATCATTCCAACTCCCAAGCCACTAATAATATTTGTAGCCGCACCAGTAACTGATTGGTTAGCTATATTAGCAACAGGTTTATAATCTGTACCAGTGTAGTACTCAGTAACTAAACCTATAAGAACACCAGCAGAAAGTCCTATAATTGTTGAATAAAAAACTCCGTCATTTGTGTATAAAAATCCGCCAAATGTCCAGTTTTCTGGCAAAACATTTTGTATAATAAAATACGCGGCGATTAACATTAGTCCTGAAGCGCCAAATTCACCAAGGTTTAAGGCTTTTTGCGGATTACCCCCTTCTTTAACATTTACAAAGAAAGTACCCAAAATTGAAATAACAATACCAGTTCCGGCTAAAAATAATGGTAATAATACCGCCTCCAAACCAAGTTCTGGGACATCCGGAGAAACGAATAAAGCACCCAGTACCATTGTGCCGATAATTGCGCCTACATACGACTCAAATAAGTCGGCGCCCATTCCGGCCACATCACCAACGTTGTCACCGACATTATCAGCTATAGTGGCAGGGTTTCGCGGATCATCCTCGGGAATTCCTTCATAAACTTTACCGGCAAGATCTGCCCCAACATCTGCGGCTTTGGTGTAAATTCCGCCGCCAACACGGGCAAAAAGAGCTATTGAAGATGCACCAAGAGAGAAACCAGAAAGTACATTTATTATTCTATAAATATCCCAATCTAAATTGGAATAAATAATGAATAACAAACTTAATCCTAAAATCCCAAGACCTACTACATTCATGCCCATAATAGAACCGCCGGAAAATGCTATTTTAAGCGCCGGACCCAAACCGCTTCTTGCCGCATTAGTGGTACGTACGTTCGATTTAGTGGCAGCCATCATTCCGAGAAAACCCGCCAGAGCAGAGCAAAGCGCTCCAACAACAAACGATACAGCAATCAACCAGCTTGATTCTTTATTCGAGTAGTTCGAAATTGCCAATAGAACAGCAATAGTTACAACAAAAATAAATAACACCTTATATTCGGTTTTAAGAAACGCGATAGCTCCTTCGCGAATGTGTTTAGATATTTCTATCATTTTATCGGTCCCGGCGCTCTGCTTATCAATCCACCGGCTCTTAAAGAGGCTATATATAAGCGCAAGTAAACCTGAAATCGGAATTAAGTATATTGTTAGATCCATATTTTACTCCTCTTTACCTTCATTTTTTTTGTTGGAGATATTGTTTGCGATCTTATTTAATTGACTATTTAGAGTTAATAACGCATCAAAACCGCCTTCAATAAATTTTTCAATCAATTGTATCGTCGACTTAATGCCAAATTTAATTTCGGGCCATTCGTCATTAGTAAAACCGGTTAGGACGTAATCAGCCATGGAACCATGTTCAAAATCATTTCCTATCCCAAACCGCAGGCGTGGAAATTTATTTGTTCCTAAATGAAAAATAATAGATGATAGTCCATTGTGTCCACCATCACCGCCGGAATTTCTAACTCTAATTTTGCCGGGGCTTAAGTTAACATCATCGGAAATAACAAGCAATTCCGACGAGTGAATATTAAATTCGTCAGAAACTTGTTTCGCTGCTATACCGCTTAAATTTACAAAAGTAGTGGGTTTAATTAAAATGAAAGGGGAAGCCTTTTTGGGGCTTCCCGCTATGTAATAATCACTGTTTGATGGATGGTATTCTAGGTTGGCCTTATAAGCAAAGGCGTCAAGTATCATAAACCCGATGTTGTGTCGGGTAATGTTATATTTTTTACCAGGATTTCCTATCCCTAGAACTGCACGCAATTAATTATCTTTAGTCTTCTTCTTCTGATTTACCTTTACCAATTACTTCCGGTTCTGTTATTTCTTCAGAATCAGATTCTTCTTCAATATCACCACCTCTGATAGTTTCAACCGCAACGACAGCTGTATCTTCGGAATTTACTATAGTAATATTCTCGAATGATAAATCGCGAACGTGAATAGAATCGCCCAAATTAAGACCACTGATATTGATTTCCAAATTCTCGGGAATAAATCTAGGTAAACATTCAACGTCAAGTTTGTGTAGATACTGTTGGAACAATCCACCTTCTTTAACACCAGGGGCTGTGCCTACTATAAGTATAGGAACTTGAAGTCCAATGCTTTCGCCCATAGTAACACCTTGAATATCGAAATGGACAACTCTATCGGTCACCGGATCGAACTGAACGGCTTTAACAACACCTTTTACAGGTTCCTTGTCATCAACCACCAGATTAATAATATGCGTTTCTGCCGTATAAATAAGGGGTTTAAGTGCAATTTCAGAAACTGAAAATGCAATAGGCTCTTGACCTTTAGCGTAATATACGCCCGGTACAATACCGGCTTTACGCATTTGGTTAATTGCGCCTTTGGTACTTATTTCCCTTTTATTAGCAATTAAGCTTTTCTCTGCCATTTTTGCTTATCTCCAAAGAATATTATTCAATATAATCTAACTTTTATCAACGTCAAATAACGAACTAATAGATTCGTTATTATGTGAACGAATAATTGCTTCTGCAAACAGATGTGTTGCAGATTTAACTTCTATTTTAGAACTACTTTTAGCCAATGGAATTGAATCAGTAACGTATAATTTATCCAACTCAGAGGATTCAATCTTTTCGATTGCACTTCCTGATAGTACAGCATGGGTAATAGCACCAAAAATTTTATTAGCGCCTTTTAGTTTAAGAGCTTTAATTGCGGAAACAAATGTACCCGCGGTATCAATTAAATCATCGATAAGCAAAATATTCTGCCCTTCAACATCGCCAATCACATTCATAACTTCCACTTTGTTTGGTGCAGGTCTTCTTTTATCAATTACAACTAACTTCGCATTCAACCTTTTGGCATACGATCTAGCAATTTTAACCCCGCCAATATCAGGAGAAACGATTGTAAGATTCTCAATAGGTTCTTCAAACAAATTTGAAAAAACAGGGGATGCGTATAAATGATCTAATGGTATATCAAAAAAACCCTGTATTTGTGCCGCATGCAAATCCATAGTAATCGCACGGTCCGCTCCGGCTACAGTAATTAAATTGGCAATCATCTTTGCCGTAATGGATACACGGGGCTGATCTTTTCTGTCCTGCCTGGCGTATCCAAAATATGGAATCACCGCGGTAACTCTTTTTGCCGAGGATCTTTTAGCGGCATCTATCATTATTAACATTTCTAACAGATTTTCTGCAGGCGGCATTGTAGACTGCACAATATATACATCTCTTCCACGCACATTCTCTTTATATTTAGCCCAAATTTCTCCGTCACTAAATTTTTTTAAATCAATTTGCCCCTCTGTAATGTTAAGGTATTCGCAAATTTTCCTTGTGAATTCAGTGTTCGAATTGCCTGAAAATACTCTCAAATCTTTTCTAAAACTCATCTTAATATCATCGCTAAAAAAATAAAGATTACAAATATACAGAAACCAACAGGCTATGTCAAATTATCGATCTTTGTAATTGCCTAAATAACAATAACTTATGGTTTTCTTTTTTTGAACAGGAAAACCAAGACAAGCAATAGAACAGATAAAACAATATAATAAAGCCAGGTGGGAGTTTCTTTTAATTTATAAGGAATAAATTTTACCTGAAGAGAATTTTTGCCTCTTAGCTGATTCAGTGAAAATCTCCAGATTAATTCGTTATTGTTTATTTCATTCGCATTATGTTCAATAACTTTACCGGGAATATAATAGGTGTAGTCCACTTGAATATTATCGAGATTAAATCCAAGACCGGTCGCGTAGGGGTAAACATTTTGTGTAAAAACAGTGTAATCTTCATTGGAATCATCAAAATTAAAATCCAATCCTTTGAAAACATTCATATGATTCAATGAATCTATGTTGCTAAAATTAAATTCCAATTTGGAATGAACAACCGAATCAGAAATATCTTTATATACCTCAACAAACTCAATTTCAGTATATTTTGAGGTAAACTCCCGACGTAAAGAATCCTGGTTGAATAAACCGAGTTTTTCGATAAGTATGGAATCAGCAGGCTGTTTGTATTTCATCCAATAATGAACATACATTTTACCCGATCCATCCGTTTTTAAAGTTGTAATCTGCTCGTAGTTTAAACAACCTGATAGAAAAACACTTAAAAAAAGTGCAACCAAACTATATTTTATAGCATCTAATTTCATATGGTTCAAACATACTAAAAATATATAATTTGTTATGATTTTATTTTGTAAAAACTTGTTATTATTTTAGTTTTTTTGATTTTTAGAATGATGCAGGGAGTAATAATGCCGACTTATGATTATAAGTGTACTAATTGTGGTGATAGATTTGAACATTTTCAGACAATGACAGACGCACCTCTTACAAAATGTACCAAATGCAACGGAGAGTTAAAAAGATTGATTGGTGCGGGATTGGGTCCAATATTTAAAGGTACAGGATTTTATCAAACAGATTATAAGAATAATACAAATTCTACTAATAGTAGTTCTACATCCACAACAACTAGCACAAATAAAACAGCAACAAGCACTACAACTGAAAAAAAATCGGCATCAAATACCCCGACAACAAAAAATCCGGCTTAAGCCGGATTTTTTGTTAAATATTATTTAATCGAGTATTTTTAATTTAATTAGATTAAAAATCTGTTCCGATGGATAAGTAATATCTCGGTTTAGAGAAATTATCAATGTCATACTTCCATGCTATATCAAATCTTATCAAGGCGAAAAGGAAATAAGTTCTTACACCAAAACCAGTTCCTATTAAAAGATCATCAGTAATTCGTGTGTTATTTTCATCTTTCGTAAATAATCGGAGTTGGGAATTTGAATCCCAAGCGCTACCGGCATCAATAAAAACAGTTCCCAGAATATTCTGAAAAAATAAAGGCAATGGTCCTGTAAGTAAATACCTTATTAAAGGCATTCTTAATTCAAGGTTTAACAAGGAATATTTGGTGCCGAGTTGTTCCGCATAATCATAGCCTCGAAGCGGCAGAGCCGGTGAAAGAAAAGCAAAATCCGAAGCTTTTGTCAAAGGTATATCTCCTGTAGCAAAAGATCGATTGATCCAGTTTTCTGTACCTCCGAGAAAAAATCTTTGTGGATTTGCTCCACCCGAATAACCGCCGGAAAATCTGAAGACAAATGAATTATCATACCAGAACCTGAAGTATTTTCGATAATCCCAAAGTAATGAAACAAAACTTTGGTTGGAATTTGCAATTCCAATATCGCCGAGAGTTGTAATTGAATATCGCACACCTTGTATTGGAGAATAATAACCCCACATTGTATTATCATGAACAAAACTTGCGGATGGCACATAGTAAGTGCTTTGATCGCTAGGTTCGTTGAAGTTATCAAGATTTTCCGAAGAGACACTCATAACATTCATGCCAAAATCCATTCTGTAGAAACGGTTAAACGGATAACTGGCCGATAGAACTAAACCAAAGTTGCGAAACCTGAAAAGATCCGAACCATTTCCTCTATTTAAATAAACAAACCTAGCTGTATGAAACCCTTCGAAACCAATATTTAATCTGTTAGCCAAGTAGTAGTAAGCTAATCCGTAATCGCTGTTTTTTAAATCTATTTGAAGACTTGTTACACCTATTAGTCTATGATTTCCGAGTATGTCACTAAAAGATAGAACGGTTGTGCCCAGTAATCCGTAAAGAGTACTCCATCCTGCGTTTGCATATATCAAATCGGGTGAAAAATTTATTTTATACCTATTTAATAAAAAATTGCCGTTTTCATCAAGTTTTTCGTTAAACAGTGCTTCTCTATCGGCTAAAGTATTTGTCGAATCGAACTGGAAGTTTTCATCCCCAAAAATATAGTGACTATAATCGGTTTCTTTTTTTGAAGTATCTGATTCGGCTTCTTTGACCAGTTTCCCAGTGAAAAATTTACCACTATTTGTTTCCGTTATTTCATTCTCTTCTTTTTGATTCAGCAAATCGGTTGATGCTAAATTTGAATCGGATTCTGAAACTACATTATTAATATTTTCTTTTTTAATCCACGGTTTATTCTCAATAACACTTGCCATATACCCAGTGTATTCTAGGCTTTTAAATTCTGTTTCGAGAATGAATGGATTTTTAATCATAAAGATATTATAACCCATTTTGTATAGAGAGGTAAATACAAGTTTTTTACCATCTTTCGAAAGTGATAGCTGGTTAATCTCGTTTAAGGAATTTGTTATAGGTAAAGCAGGAAGATCAACAACGGCTTTTACAGTATCGGTTTCCAAGAGTTGAATTCTTTTTTTATAAATATTAAAAATCCCGTTTTTATCGGAGACAAATAATATTTCCTTACCATCCGGCGAAACAACAGGAGTTTTTTCACTACTGAATTTCCAATCAGTGATTCTAGTAATTATTCTGTCAGCAATTGAAATAAAATAAAGATCCATTTGATTATAATTGTGCTCGAACATATTAAAATCTGAAGGAATTAAACTTTTTGATTCAAATTGACCTCTATCAGAAGAAAATAAAATTGATTTACCATCGGGAGTCCAAACGGGATCTGAATCAGAGAAAAAATCATCTGTAAGGTTTTTTATCTGATTTGAATTCAGATCAAAAACATAAATATCTGATTGCTTGGCGTTACTTCCAACAAAAGCTATATGATTTCCATCCGGGGACCAAGCTACAGATTCAATTCCATCCAGACGAATCGGAAGTTCTCTGCTTTCATTTGTTTCAGTATTAATTATTGAGATAACATCAAAGCCACCACTTTTTACGGATAGGGCAATATGCAAGTTATCGGGCGACCAGGTTAGAGCGGGGAATAAAACATTTAATTCCTCAAAATTATTTTCGGTTCCGCTGCTAATTACTTTTTCAATTTTTTCTTTATCCTGGAGATCCATAACATAAACATCAAGATAAATATCCCTGTCTGAAATAAATGCCACTTTGTCTCCCATAGGAGAAATTGCTGGGCTTGTATTATAAAAGCCTACCGTTTTTTTATTGTCTGTAATTCTTTCAGCAAAATCATCAGGCTCTTGCCGCGTAGCAATTTCGGGCCAGTAACGTACTTTTAAATCCTTTTTCCAACGATCATTTAATTCTTCTAGAGTTAAACCTACGGCAGATTTTAATCCCTCATCAACACTGCCGCCGTTTTTAATTTTTCTGAGTAGTTCTCCTACTTTCTGATCGCCATATTTTTCCGCTATATATTGAAAAACTGATTGTCCTCCTCTATAGCCAAAATAACCTGTAAGTTGGTTGATATCTGGAAGAAATTCGTTAATTATAGCGTTACGAATAAACTGATCGGAATTGGTTTCCCATCCGGTTGACAAATATTCAGCCATTCCTTCGTGAAACCAATGCGGCAATTGTAAGGTAATTCCTTTGGCAATAATGTTTTGAATTGTCCCTCCATACAGCATATCCCGCATAACCGCGTGAACAAGTTCGTGACTAATAACATGACGGTATTTTTCGTAGGAGCCCTCAAATGGGAATACAACACGATTTTTAAAAGGTTCTGTAAATCCTCCGGTACCTTGGCCCAAATAACCGTCTGTTGTATTGGTTTCCTGAAAATCATTATGAGAGTTATATATTATAAGAGAAATTCTGTTGTTAATCTTATAATCTAATCTTTTTTCCAAATCAGCTAAAGATTCTTCCGCTACTTGTGAAGCAAATTCAGCTGCCGCAGTACCTTCATTAGAGAAATATATATCAAAATGTTTCGACTGAATATAAAACCAATCAAAATCTTTATACTGAACTCTATTCATCCCAAATTGGGCTAATAAAGAACTTGTTATAAATAGCGTAAAGGCTATTATTATTTTATATTTTTTCATATAAGCTGCCAGTATTAATTTTTCATTAAAATAAAATCTACTTCCTGTCTTTCTTCATCAACACGCTGCAATTTAACTTTTACTCTATCGCCTAATCTATATCTTTGTTTGGATGTACGTCCAACTATGGAATAATGCATCTCATCAAAAATATAATAATCGTCCTGCATATCTCTAAGTTTAATAAGTCCTTCAGCAAGGTTTTCACTAACTTGAATAAACATTCCAAAGTTAGTTACACCGGAAATAATTGCGTCATATTCATAACCAATTTTATCCTTCAGGAACTCAATTTGTTTCAATTTTACGGAAAGTCTTTCCGCGCTAACCGCATTTCGTTCTTGAGCTGAAGATTGATTACAAATATTATCCAACTCTTTTAAAGAATAAGATTCTGCTGAATCATTTTCAAGGTATTTATAAAGCAATTTATGTGTAATTAAATCTGGAAATCGACGGATTGGAGAGGTAAAATGGGAATAGTACTTGAAACCTAATCCGTAATGTCCTATGTTATCCGTTGAATATATGGCTTTTGCCATGGACCTGATTGCAATTTCGTTAATTACTGCCGCTTCGGGAGAATCTTTTACTTCGTCCAAAATCTTTTGAAGTTCTTTAGATTTGTTTTTGGTGCGTGCGTTAAAGTTGTACCCGAGCGAGGATACGAATCTTTTGAATTCCAGAATTTTTTCATCTTCTGGTTCGTCATGAACCCTGTACACAAAAGGTAATGGATTATTACCAAAATTCTTGTTTATATGAGTTGCAACTATCTGATTAGCTAACAACATCAATTCTTCAATCAAATTATTACTGTCCTTTATATGCTTCAGTTTTATACTTAACGGTATTCCCTCATCAGAAAGTTCAAATTTTACTTCAGGTCTAATAAAATTAATACTACCTTTTTTTATACGCGCTGATCTTAATATTTTTGCAATTTTATCCAATAGCAACAATTCTGCGGAAAAATCGCCTTCACCTGTCTCCAGAACTTGCTGAGCTTCTTCGTATGTGAATCTGCGTTTACTATTAATTATAGTTTTAGCAATTTTGTAGTTTAGCACTCTACCCACGGGTGTAATTTTTGCTATTACAGAATAAGTAAGCCTGTCTCTATTTGGAACAAGAGAACAAATATTGTTAGAAAGCTTTTCGGGTAGCATTGGCACCACATTACCAACAAGGTAAACGCTGGTTGCTCTGTCTATAGCTTCTTTATATATAGCGGAATTTTTAGGAATAAAATGACTTACGTCGGCAATATGAATTCCAAGTTCAAAATTACCATCATCCAGTTTTTCAATTGATACTGCATCGTCAAAATCCCTAGCGTCATCCGGATCAATCGTAAATATATTTTTATCCCTTAAGTCTATCCTTCTTTTAATTTCATTGTCTGGTATTGCCTCATTTATTCCTGCTGCTTGTTCGTTTACTTTATCCGAAAATTCAAATGGGAGTGAAAATTGTTTCATTATAAGTTTTTGTTCAACTTCATAAGTTCCGTCTTTTCCTAAAATTTGTGTTATCAAACCCTCGGGATTCAGTCCGTTGGTATCCCATTTAATTTCGGAAACTACAACCTTATCCCCGCTTTTAGCCTCGTTCAAAAATTCATTTGGTATATAAATATCTGTTTGAATTTCATTATTATCGGGGTAAACGAAGAACACGTTTTTTCTTTTTACTAGTTTTCCGATAACCTCAGTATGTTTTCGTTCAACTACTTCTATAATTCTTCCTTCAAGATTTTTGCCACGTTGTTTACTTAGCAATTCAACTTTTACAAGATCCCCTTGTATTGCCGAATTAAAATACTTTTCGGGAATAAAAACATCTTTCAGATTCATTTCATTCAGTAAAACAAACCCGTATGTCCCTTCGCGTGAAAGTTGAAAAGTACCGATAAGATCATCCGTAGTGGTTAGAGCCAGAAAATATCTTTTGCCCTGTCTATCCAAATAACCTTGTTTGTTCAATTTATATAGAATTTCTTTTAATGAAGCATATTCTTCAATGTCTGTGTAATTAAGTTTGTGGGCTAATTCTCTCGGTTTTATTTTCAAACCTGGATTATCGCCAAAGAATTTTTTTACATTTTTTTTCATCAGAATGCCAAAATATATTTAAGACCTAATTCATTAATTTTATCCTCGGTACCGGTTGTTCCTGTAAGAGGGGTTTTACGTTCCAAACGGATTAAAAAGTTGGGATCAAAAAGATATTCCACACGAAGATTGGCTTTGTAAAAGCTAGAAAAATTTTGAAAAACCTGTTCTGTTCCACCAACACTGTAACGTACATTTTCAAATTTGCCGGAAACATTAAATCTTGTATACTGTCCGGTAGTGCTCAACTGAATGTCGTTTATCGCATCACCAACTCTTGTATTCACAAGTGATGTAAGCGCGGAACCCAAAAAGGAATCAGCGGTTTCACGTACAAGACTCTGAGCCAAATTTTTAGTTTCTTTCGGGTCTGTAAGATCGGGTTTCCCTACAAGAATAAAAGATAGAGCGTTTTTTGCGTCGTATTTCGCTTCCGGCACGTCATCGGCAATGTTTCTAGCTCCGATATATACCTGAATATTATCTTTAGATGTAGCAAGATTTTTGCCCAGTTCCGAAAACGTACCATTTATTTTTATTTTAACAGCAAAAGGGGTTGAAGAAACTGTTTGATCGGACGTTTGATAATAT
>PGYT01000077.1:24955-29934 GCA_002839805.1 Ignavibacteriae bacterium HGW-Ignavibacteriae-2 | reverse complement strand
CCGCCGTAGGCAGGATCACTTTCCAGCAATTGATTGTGAATGAGCTGGTGCGATAAATACATCCATTGCTTTTTAGTGTACTCCGACCCGATATTGTAAGTGGATAATTTATCATGACCGTTGTTTAAAACTTTATCGGATTTGGATCCGCGCAGTACATCTACTATATATGAAGCGCCGAATATCTCGTTTGTTCGTTTAACGCAAGAAAGAAACTTTTGCGCGGGAATTGTAACGTCAACAAGATCTTTTTCATTTGAGTTGCAGTTATCGCACATACCGCATTTTTTTATATTGGTCTTTTCACCGAAATAAGAAAGCATCGGAACTCTTCTACAAACTCCGGTCTCAGCATAATCGAGCATAGCGTTTAAATGATCTTCCGCAATTCGTTTTTCTTTGCTTTCTTTCTGGTTAATAAAGTACCGAATTTTTAAAATATCAGCGTAACTGAATAGCAATAAACAGTGGGATCTAAGTCCGTCGCGGCCGGCTCTACCGATTTCCTGATAATACGACTCAATATTTTTGGGCAGATCATAATGAATTACAAAACGCACGTTGCTTTTGTTAATTCCCATACCGAAAGCAATTGTGGCGACAATTATTTGAACATCGTCGCGGATAAACAATTCCTGATTATTTTTCCGTTCTTCGTCTTTTAATCCTGCGTGATACGGCAGCACAGAATATCCCGCGTGAAGAAGATCATTATAAAGCGAGTCTACCTGTTTACGCGAAAAGCAATAAATAATTCCCGACTGGTTGGGGTATTTGCGTAAAAATTTTATTGTTTGATCAACTCCACCGGTTTTCGGGATGATCTCCAGATAAAGATTTTCTCTGTTAAAACTGGCGATAAACTCTGCCGCGTTTTTTAATTTTAACGACTGAATGATATCCTGCTGTACACGTGGAGTTGCGGTTGCTGTAAAAGCGATACAAACTGTTTCAGGGAAATGGTTACGTACTTCCGCTAACTTGCGGTACTCGGGTCTGAAGTCGTGCCCCCATTCGGATATACAATGAGCTTCATCAACCGTTATGCAGTCAACTTTTATGGAATCCAGCAGTCTGATGGTTTTATCCATAAATAATGTTTCAGGCGCCACATAAAGCAGTTTTACTTTCCCGTTTAATAATAGCTCAATATTATTCTGATATTCTTCTGCGTTCAAAGAGCTGTTCAGAAATATAGCGCCTATACCAAGCTGGTGCAGCTGCTCAACCTGATCTTTCATCAATGAAATAAGAGGCGAAACAACTATAGTAAGACCTTCGAAAATTAATGCGGGTATCTGATAACATAGAGATTTGCCGCCGCCAGTCGGCATTATTACCAAAGCGTCTTTTTTGTGCAATATCGATTGGATTATTTTTTCCTGAAGCGGGCGAAATGTTTTATATCCAAAAACATCATTAAGTATTGTATGCGCTTTTTTTAACATCGTATCTAATAATAAACATTATAATAAAGGCGTGCAATATAGGCTTATCGAGACTCTATTTCAAAATATTAATAGTGATGATTTTGTTAAATCAATTATTCCTCTTTTTTATTCCTAGATTGCGGTTTCTTTGATTTAAGAGTTGCCTCCGGACGAGTAAATGTATACATTTTATGCTTAATTGCAGGATAAGGCGGCTATCCGATCGGGGTTTGTAAATATAAACTCATTTATAATAGAGGATTTTTTTAATAATATGTTAAATATTAATAAAGTCTTCCGCTTAACATGTTTTTTACAGACTGATCAATATGTGGATCATTCTCTAAAAGATTATAGAAATTTTTTTGAACAAGATTCATCACTTCATCAACGCTTATTAGTTTAATCTCAGCGATTTTTTCGACAACATTTATTATGAGAGAAGGCATACCTTGCGACTGTTTCAGCCATTCGTAACCGCCCGGATTATCGGTCTCAGTTAATAATCTGTCTTCGGGAATTTTAAATAGAAGTTTACGTATATAGTTGCTTTCAAGTAATTCCACACCAATACTAAAGCAGCATCCAAGGTCCAGAAATTTTTTTACATATTTCATCGGTCCTGAATACCAATGGATAATGGCTCTTTCTATCCCGAAAAATTTTAAATATTCCAATACTTCTTTTTCTGCGCCTTTGGAGTGTACATTTATAATTTTATTCTGATGTTTGGCGGTTTCAAGTAAAAACTCGAAAACTTTTTTCTGATGCGGATATTGCTCTGCGTCCTCAATAAAATGGAAATCCAAACCTATTTCGCCAATCATAGCGGACTTATCTATTGCATCGACCAGTTCTCCAAGCTTATACGAGTAACGTGTGGCTGACCATGGATGTATGCCAAAAGAGGGTATTATTAAATCGTTTGTTTCTGCTATGCGCAAATTTTTCTCGAACAAAAAATCGTCCATAGAAACAGAGACAGTAAGTATGTTATTTTTTTTAATCTCTTCTAAAGCGTCGGGAAGCTGTTCGTCATATTTGGCTAAGTGAGTGTGTACGTCAATATACATTTAATTCCTTATAATGAATATTAGTGTAAAGTTTATATGGGTAATTATAAAAGTTCTTGACGGTTCATAACAAGGAATAAAATTAATTGACCAAAAATTTGTTCACAATTTTAAACATAATTTTCACTTTTGCAAATTAGAGTTTTAACTCAGAAAAAAAATAAAAACATGTTAAAAAATATATGATGTATTATTTATTAAAAATTTTTAGATTAATGGCGCATTCATCAACCAAAGAGGGAATTTAAAAATGGATATATCTCAGGTGAATTTTCTAGCTGTATTTGTAGCGGCGTTATCAAGTTTTGTTATAGGCGGAGTATGGTATTCTCCAATTATGTTCGCTAAACCTTGGATGGAAGAAAATGGATTTACGGAAGAGGAATTAAAAAATTCCAACATGGCAAAAATTTTCGGTTTATCATTCATACTCTCATTTATTATAGCGTTGAATCTCGCGATGTTTTTCGGAGGTCAAGTTGATTTTGTAATGGGTTTAACATACGGAGCTTTTACAGGTATAGGCTGGGTGGCAATGTCATTTGGGACTTCATATTTGTTCGAGAGAAAATCTTTAAAATTATATTTGATAAACGCCGGCAACCATGCGGTTACTTATATTGTTATGGGCGGAATTTTAGGCGCATGGCATTAAACAGTAAATGAAACTTACATCTATGGCATATTAAATTGTTTAAGAGGGCAAAAGTACATGAAACCGGTTGCTAAATTAAACTGATTTTTCAACCGGTTTTGGGGAATTTTTTATTAAGCGTCTTTCGCAAAAGTTAATATATACCCATTTAAATCGCGGATTGTAAATTCTATCATATTGTAAAATGTTGTATGCAGATCCACAACAACTTCTACATTATCTTTTATGTTTTCGTAAATATTTTCAACATCATTTGTTTTGATAAACAAAGTTAACGTTCCACCCGGATCAAGATCTTTAAATTCAGGAAGATCTTCGAGTATACTTTCTTTAGTTTGAAACATTAGCGTAACATTTCCGCTGCTCATCATTGCCCATTGAAAGTCTCCTTCTTCGGGAATGCTGGCAACGAGAGTAAAATCGAAATAAGAACGATAATAATCTACTGTGTCGTTAACATTATAGACTATCATGTTTGGTGATAAACTTTCCATAATTTTCCTTTCGTCTACAACTTTTCGTTTGATTCAAGTGATTTATTTTTTGGATTATTCCTGCTGAAATTTTTTATAAGATCATATGTAAAAGGCGCTTTATCGTAGAGCATCTTAATGGTTTCTTCACCAATATTGTTTCTTGTAAATGGAACAACTTTTACATACGGTTGAATGTTGCCGGCATCCCTGCCGTATTTATACTCATATGTGAAGTTGCCTTTTTCATCAATAATATTATTCGGGTTATCCTTATTAGCCACACTTATGTAAAATTCACTTTTCATAAGACTGGATTCATTAAATAAATTCTCTGCATTCAAATATTCGTAAAGTTCCTTAGCAGTGTTAATCGCCGGATCAATGATTGGAATATTTTTGATCATTAAATTTCTGTACACATAATTGCCGTTCTCTCGCAGATTATATAACTCAGCTAATTTTAATTTGAACATATCAGTATAAAACGGGTAATGTGTACATCCAAGAATAATAGATTTTAATACTGGCGCATTTTCTGTGTTTTTAATACTCTCCATCAACGAAACGACATGATACGAAATATAATTGTTTATGGAATTTATTTGAATGTTTTCGGGGGTTTCCCGCGTTCCGTCGTATAACATATTGTTACCCGACCAATCGAAATTATAACGGCTGAGTATAGCAATGTTAATTTTAACAGCGTCGTTTTTATCGGAAGGACCTTTGTAGATTTTCCTCGGGGCGTTTGTTTTTATGTCTATATATTCCTCAGCTCCGTCAACAGCGCCGGCAAGTCCTACGCCCGCTTGTTGAAAAACTTCTATTTTACCATTGTGCCCTGAAATTTTTAATGATTTGAAAATTTCTTTAGGATAACCATTTGAAGAAACTGTTCCGGCGGTCGCGAAAACAGCTATTCCGGCATCTTCATTATTATTTATCGAGCTCAACGCGCCGCGAACACCCGCTCCTATAACCCCGATCACTTTTAAGTTTAAACCGGCTTTTTTTATAAATGATTCAACATCGTCTTTTGCGAAAGCGGTTGCAGTGTTGCACGCTATTACAATTGCTTTAACCGGCTGTTTATCCGTGGAAAAATAGGGGGTATTTTCTTTAGAGTAATATTTGTTGCTCATAAGAAATTGAACGTCTTTTATTACATGTTCCTTTAAAAGGGCTGTTTTATTAAAACTTTCGTATTGTCCATAGGGCATATTCGCTTTATCACCTAAATAGATAAAATTTTCCAGGTTAAAATCCCTGATCGCGTCCCCAGAATTTGTTAGCTTATGATTGTTATTGTCGAACTTATCGAAGTTTACAATCGCATCGAGAACAG
>PGYT01000077.1:0-24944 GCA_002839805.1 Ignavibacteriae bacterium HGW-Ignavibacteriae-2 | reverse complement strand
CCGCCTGTACCGGAATCAAAAATTCCTATCGGAAGCAATTTGTTTTTAGCCGGATAAGATTTTGTGTCAATATAATAATAACTGGCGGTGTTGTTTAGAATGTCGTCTGTAATATTTGTTTGTTTTACTGTTTCGTCAACGCAGGCACTTAATAGAATCGCTAAATAGAATATAAAGGGGAACACAAAATATCTTCTCATTAAAATGACCACTTTGTTTGAATTTGTTGTGAAGTTATGTATAAAAGAGATTCGAGTCAATCGGGAAGCAGAATATAATTAGAAAAAACATTAATCCGATTTTAGCAAATCCCTTATTACAACACTGGCGCAAACACATCCAAATACCGGTGGCATATAAGATATGGTTCCAACAGTACTTTTTTTATTCTGACTTTCTTCATGCAGGAAAGATTCTTTCTTTGCTTTTTCAGTTGAGAAAACAACTTTAAATCCTTTGCGGATATCCACTTTATAAAGGCGTTTACGCAGAACCCTTGCCAGGTTACAGTTAAAAGATTTTGAAATATCAGTAACAAGAATTGAAAGGGGATCGAACTTACCCCCCGCACCCATTGAACTGATAACAGGAATGTTTTTTTGCATACAATTATATATAAGCTGAAATTTTGGTGCCAGAGTATCGATAGCATCAACCACATAGTCATACTTTTCTTCCAGCAACGATTCCATTTCGTGATCAAAAACAAATCTATCAATTATTGTAAGTTTAATTTTCGGATTAATATCCAGGAGCCTTTCTTTTAACAGCTCAGTTTTAGATTTATCTATTGTGCTGTGAAGCGCTATCAATTGACGGTTGATATTTGAAGAAATTACTTTGTCACCGTCAACGATAGTCATTTTTCCTATACCCGCTCTGCAAAGTTGTTCCGCCGCATAGCCGCCAACGCCGCCCAGTCCAACAACCAAAACATTGCTTGATTTCAATTTCTTTAATTCCTCTTTCCCAACCAATAATTCCGTACGGCTCAACCAACTAGTCTTCGACATTCTGAATCCCGAAACATTCTTTAAAATTATTACGAATTATATTTTTTAATAAACTTATATCTGTACCGGTTATTCTGGAATAATTATCATACGCGGTTTCAATTTCAAGATCATCTTCATCGTTTTCAAAAAACACTCTGTCAAGAGGTATTAAATTTATTACCTCAATAAGTTTATCAGTGGGATGAATTAAATTTTTCCCGAATGAGAAATAGATATTATGTTTTAACAGCTGTGCAGTTGTCTGGATATTACCGTAGTAAGCGTGAAGTATCCAGGGCATCCTGGCATTTGCACTATTGCGGACAGAAATAAGATCGTTATAAGAACGAACGCAATGTAGTATAACGGGCATTTCGTTCCTCTCGGAAATCAACGAGTGTTTTTCCAATACAGTCATTTGCAATTGAATGTCTGTGCTGTAACGTCTGTCTAAACCAGCTTCGCCTAAGGCGATAATTTGCGGATTGTTTATATTATCACTTATCGTTTTTTCGAATGTCGAAAAAGTTTTCCCGTTTATATGAAGCGGGTGCAGACCTATTGAATAGTATTGTCCCTCAATCATTAGTTCTTTACTGAACTGATGCGCGAATAAATTAATGATTCCCGTTGTATTCTTTTTACAAATGGAATGGCTGTGTATATTTATATATTCTTGTAGTATAATCGGCATTTATAAGATATTTGCTTTATTTCTTCGTAACTCGTTTCCAGTAGTTTTTCAGATATTCTGTAAATTCTTTACCCGGTTTAGCTAATTCAAAAGTTTCGGTGAAATTATTTTCATCAATTTTAATAATATTAATTCTGGCCCTAAGTCCTTCCGGCACATTTTCAATCTCTTCTGAAATAAAAACGAGTGTATCCGACGCAGTCTGACTATTATCCAGGAAATATTTATTTATAAATCCCTCAGAGTGGAATTCACGTAATTTATATTGATTATTAACTCTGTCGAAACTAATAAATCCCCAGTCTTTATGAATTTCTCCCGATGTATTGTTTTCCTGGGGCTCAAACTTTGAAACATTTTCTATATAAATAAATGTCCCGTCGAAAAGGAATTTGTAAGTTCGTTCTCCTTTACCTTCACCGGCTTTGCCGGTCTCTCTGCCTTCCCATTTGCCGATAAAATATTCGAACTGAGGCCAAATGTTTTCCTGAGCGTACAATGAAATTGTGAACAGCAGTAAAAACGCAGTAATTTTTCTCTTCATCCTTTTCCCGTAAAATTGTATTTAATAAGATTGAATATTACTCCTTGTCAGGACTTTTGTTCCCAATATCAACAATCACTTTCCAGTCCCCGTTTTCCTGTTTTTTCCACACATTAACATATTTGCCATATCCGTAGGTCGGCTGACCTTCATCCCGATATGTTATTTTATAGTTCCCCCAGGTCCAGCCCATATCGCCGGAAGAAGACACTTCGGCGTACTGAGGTTCCCATTCCAGAGTATAGTTCTGGTCGCCTTGTTTCATTGATTTGAAAATGTTCTCACGCCCTTTTATCGGTTCTCCACCCTGGGGCATTTGCATGGCATCGTCGCTCATATAGGTATTAAATGCAACAGCGGCGCCTTTTAACAATGAAGTTTTTGCGAATTCAATATCATATTCAAGCAATAATTCGGATTCTTTGGTCATGTCGGTTTTTTCCTTACAACCGTTTAACAGAATGATAATTATAATAAAAATTGCATTTTTCATAATTCACTCTATCAATTTTATAGAAACTAAATATATGTTAATTAATTCTGAATGTGAATTAAGTGTTCTGTTATTGATTAAGACTATAGAAAGTAAAACAACTGAAAATATTTTTATTAAATTGAAACAGCCTTATTTGGAATCATATAGCACGCGTATTTAGTCAAGAGAACAAAAATTCTAAAAATATTCTAATCATAAGAAATCGCGTCGACAATAGAATTATGAAGCTGTGGACGGAACAGAATAATTTTCTTGTTATCACGAGTAGGATATACTCGATTAGTAAGAAGAATTACGAACAAATCTTTTTTTTCATCCACCCAAATACTGGTTCCTGTAAAACCTGTATGTCCGAAAGCTGATGAAGAAAATTTTTGTCCCGCGGAAGAAAAATCATCATTCGATTTAATATCCCACCCGTAGCCCCTTTCGCCAAATTTGGAATGAACTCGTGTAAAAAGGTCTATAGTTTCCGGTTTAAAAATTAATTTATTGTTCCATTTGCCATTGTTAACATAAACGAATAAAAGTTTTGCCAAATCAGAAGCAGTGGAAAACAATCCAGCATGTCCTGAAACTCCGCCCAACATATAAGCGGTTTCATCATGCACCTTACCTTTAAGTGTTGTTTGCCGCCAGTAGTTGTCAACTTCCGTAGGAACGCAATAAAACCATTTTTGCGGGGGCGGGTTATACATTGTATTTGTCATAGTCAATGGTAAAAAAAGATTGTCTTTTAAAAACTTATCGACTGGCTGCCCAATTATTTTTTCAATTACAAGTTGCAGGGTAATCATACCAAGATCGCTGTATGTGTAATCCGCGCCGGGTTCAAAAATTAAATTTGTTTTCATTAAATCATCAATTATTTGGTCCCGGGTTTTGTACATTTTATAGTACTCTTTATACGCCGGCAGACCGGAGTTATGCGTCAGGAGATGTTTAATAATTATTTTTTCTTTTCCACCGCCTTTAAAATTTGGCAGAATAGACGATACGGTTTTATCCAGGTCCAATTTACCGAGGTCATATAATAGCATCGCCGCGGAAGTAGTGCCCGCCGCCTTTGTAATTGAAGCCAGATCGAATATCGCGTCGGTATCCATTTTTCGTGATTTTTTATCGTAAGTAAACGAGCCGAACGCTTTATGATATACAATTTTTTTGTTGTGCCCTATAAGCAGAACCGAACCTGGGAAAACCGAATCTTTTACAGCGCGTGCCATCAAAGTATCAATTTGAGAGAAGTTATAGTTAGAATCCGATATCATTTCGGGAACGGTTAATAATTTTATTTGTTTTTTAAGCCCGTCACCAATCTTAAAATTTGTAAAAGGGATTGAAACAGGAAGCTTCCCCCTGATTTCAGATTTACCTGTAATCGCGTTGAACATAGCTTCCTGAGAAACTTTTGTGTGACTGTAAGAGCACAAATACGTTCCCACTTCCGAAATATCTTTAAAAAGATATGGATTGCCGAAGTTTAAAACGACTAACGGTTTTTTCAATTTTATTAAAGAAGTTATGAAACTTTTTTGTTCTTTATCAATGAAGGTTGAATCCTCGGCATAATATTTTGTGAGGAAAAGATTAAGAATAATTAAGTCTGCATTCCGGGCAGTTTCAAATACTTTGCTGTAATTTTTTGAATTGCTGGACAAATTCAAACGATATGTTTTTACGTAACCCAACTTTTTTTCTATAAGATCCTCAATATGTCGGGATTGATCCGCACTCAAGTTATTTCTTGATCCGCTTAAAGAAATAGACACAGTTTCATAGTAACTTTTAGGATTTAGTGGGATTATATTTTTGTTATCCTTAAGTAAAGTGATTGACTGTTCAGCAACTTGAAGTGCCAATCTTCTATAAGAAGGATTGTTAATCGGAACGACGGCGTTTTTATAATCTACTTTTTTTATAACATCAAGGTGCAGCCATTTTTTTGCTGATAAAATTTTTCTCACCGATTCATTAATTCTATTTTCGGATATTTCCCCTTTTAACACCGCTTTATAAATTCCCTCAATGGCAAGTGAGTCATTGGGTGGAAACAATAAAATGTCGTTCCCCGCCATTACAGCCAGCTTTGAAGCTTCTTCAGTCGTAAAACTATCTGTTATTGCTTTCATATTCATAGCGTCCGTAATAACAAGACCACCGAAATTAAGTTTATCTTTTAAATAATCTGTTATTATAGATGGAGATAAAGTAGCGGGTAAACCATTGCGGTTTTCGAGAGCCGGCACCAGCAAATGCCCAATCATAACAGCCTGTACACCCGAATTAATCGCCTCCCGGAAAGGCACAATATCAATTTTTTCGAGATCGGCTTTTGAGGTATTAATTAAAGGTAATTGTAGATGACTATCTAAATCCGTCGCACCATGTCCGGGAAAATGTTTAGCCGTAGAGATCATTCTTCCATCTAACATTCCTTTAATAAAAGAATTGCCGTGCCACGAAATTAATTTAGGATCATCGGAGTAAGCTCTAATGTTTATTACCGGGTTTCGGTAATCATTATTAACATCCAGCAGCGGCGCATAATTGAGCTGAACACCTACAAGCCTTCCCAGTTCCGCTGAATATTTTCCCGTCAGATAAGTAAGCTTAGTATCATTTGCCGCTCCTAAAGCCATATTATGGGGGAATTGAACTACATCCCGCAGACGCATTCCCGGCCCGAGCTCATAATCTGAAGAAATTAATAATGGTACTGAGGAAATGGATTGAAGATAATTTGTTATTAAAATTTGATCATAAACATTGGTTTGAAAAAAGATGAGACCACCAACGTGAAAATCGCGAACAAGTTTTTCAAGTCTTTTAAAAGACTTTGATCCCATATTTGTGTCGAGATTACCTGTATTGGAAAAAATCATTTGCGCGCACTTGTCTTTGACAGACATTCCCGCAAGAGTTTCTTCCACCCATTGTTTTGCTTTTTTTGAGAGGGGGAAAGGATTATCGGGCACGCCGCTGAAATCATCCATAGATAACCTCAGCGGAAGCAACCAGACAAAAAAAGTAAGTATAAAAAATAGTGACGCCTTATTAATCATCAAGAGGTGCTTTCGTTTTCAACTTTTTTCCCAAAATCCGAATCAAGTTTAATGAATTTGGTTAAAATAAACGCCGGAATAGTAGCCGCCACGACCCACACAAAAAAGTTTTCATAACCTATTAACTCCTGAAGCCATCCGCTCATCATACCGGGTATCATCATACCGAGCGCCATAAATCCAGTTGTAATTGCAAAGTGCGCTGTTTTATGATCGCCATCGGAAACATAAATCATATAAAGCATATAAGCTGTAAAACCGAAGCCGTAACCAAATTGTTCAATAGCTACACAAAGATTAATTATAAAAAATGATTCAGGTTGAGTGGCCGATAAATACACGTAAACAAGATTCGGTAAATTGATTGCCATAACCATCCACCACAGCCAGAACTTTAATCCGTGTTTTGAAGCTAAAAATCCGCCCAGCAATCCACCCAGAGTTAAAGAAACAATTCCAACTGTTCCGTAAACGAGTCCAACTTCACCTGTTGTTAAACCCAATCCTCCAATTTCTCTGGCATCCAGCATAAATGGTGATGCCATTTTTACCAACTGAGATTCTCCCAAACGGTAGAGAAGCAGGTAAGCTATAATAAAAATAATTTCGCCCCTCTTAAAAAATAAAACAAATGTTTTTAGGAATTCACTAAAAACACCGGTGCCATTTTGTTGTACAGCCGGTTTATCGGATACGGGATGCGGAAGTATAAATTTATGATATAAGAAAAAAGTAAAGAAAAGAATTGTAAGTATTGAAAATGTTAAAACCCACGAAAGAGGAATGTTACCGGCACGCGCTGTAAATTCGGCGGTACTTTCCAATTTTAATTTCGGATCAAGTTGTATTATTGCGAAAGCCGGTTTATTCCAGTTGTTTTCATTAAAAATAAAACGAGTCCCTTCAATAAGTGAGATGCTTTTGTCCCCTCCTTCCTGACCAAAGGTAACAACAATTTCTTCACCGCTATCCGGTTTGCCTGATAAATGGAAATACATAATTCCCAAATTACCGGTAAAATCGCCTAAGGGCACAGCCTTTTGTTTTTGACCGAAATTATCCTTCAGAAATTTTTCAAGCCAGTTTAATTCGGCTTTTTTTGAAGCGGAATTTTTTGATTCATTTTCTATTTTATAAAAACCATTTTCAGCGTTCCATTTCTTGAAAAAAGATTTTAAAGAATCGGCTTTGGTTTTTGTTATTGGCTGTGTTCCAATTGTTAACTTGCCAGGTTCAGTAACAATTCTTAAATCACCTTCAAGAGCGTTAATTTTTATAGAGTCCGGATTAATAAACTGGACATTACTATAATTCGGCGAAGAATGAACGGTTGTTTCTAGCGCCGTTAATCCTGTTGTGCTTTCGAAATAGCCTGCAAAAATAATTAAAATACCCTGTCCGGTTATCATTGCGATGCGGTAAAAAGTGCTCCTAATACCAACAAAAAAAGCCTGGTCGTGTTTGTTAAGACCAAGCATGTAAAATCCGTCCGCCGCAATATCGTGCGTAGCCGAACTAAATGCTAAAAGCCATAAGAAACCAAGTGTATATTGGAAATAATTTGGAAGCGGAATTGTTAAAGCCACACCTCCCAAACCGGCTCCAATTATAAGCTGCATTGTTATTATCCAGAATCGTTTAGTGCGAAAAATGTCTACAATAGGGCTCCACAAAGGTTTAATAACCCATGGCAAATACAACCAACTCGTATATAACGCTATATCAGTATTCGAAATACCAAGTCTTTTATACATAATTACAGCAACAGTCATAACTATTACGTAAGGAATTCCTTCAGCGTAATAAAGTGAAGGCACCCACGCCCAAGCGTTTCTTGTGGTTGGTTTAGTGTTTTTCATCGGTCCTCTGAATTCGTGGTTTTATAAATAACGGAAAGTAAAATTATTCGGCAATATTTTTTGCCATTACCGCTGCGCCTGAAGCCGGCGGATATTCTGCTTCGCAAATATCAACATTGTTAAACATGTTATTTACTTTATCGCGGAATAATTGAGCGTAAAAGTTATCCGTAACAATTGTGCTGCCAATTAAACTAAGTTTAAGTTTGTTTTCCTTAAGCAAATTAATCATTGCTTTTATATGAAGTATTAGTTCCTCGCTTTCGGACTCGATTATATTTCCGCATATTCTATCACCTTGCTCAGCGGCCGAAATAACAAGAGGTGTAACCGAAGCGATATCGAAGTTATTTTTATAAACTTCCGTTATTAAAGCGGGGGAATTATCTATGCCGTACTTATCAGCCATCATTTTCGTAAGAGATGTGAATTCGCCTCTACCGTCCATATGTTTTGCTACAGCAGTTAATCCTTTGCTTCCTATTGAATAGCCGCCTCCTTCGTCGCCAATGTAGCGTCCGAATCCCCCTACACGATGTATGAATCCATTTTTATCTTTGCCGAACATAATTGATCCTGTACCAGCTATTAATATACTGCCGGGTTTACCCGAAAAAGCTCCTTCTAAAGCAATTCGAGCGTCGCTATCTACTGTAAATTTATTAATTTTATATCCACTTACTTTAGCAAAATTTAAAAATGCTTTTTCCATCTGTTCTGCGTCGCCGCGTCTTCCTGCTCCGGTTGTTCCAAGTACAATAGATTTAACCGCTTCCAAATTTATTTTTGATTTAGAAGTAACATCCAAAATAAGATTTAAGATAGTTTCGGAGACCTTCTCGGTTCCGAGTAATAAAAAAGTTGAGGGACCACCCTGAGTTTCTGTTATTACATTTAAGTGTTCGTCGGTTAAAACGCACTTTGTTTTTGTGCCCCCGCCGTCTAATCCAATAAAATATTTCATATTTGCCGGTATTTTTCTGAATAATGGTTAACAAATTATAAAAATTAAAGCCAACTATAAAGCAAACCATTACTTTAATCGATAGAAAACATTGTATCATAACGGCACAAACCGTATACTTAATAAGACAGTTAGTGTTATAAACTATTTGTTTTAAGGGGATTAAAACACTATAACATAATAAAACTATATTGGAATGCTTTTTGAACAAGTCTATTTAGTCAATTAAAAAATGATAATAGATTTACTGTTAAATAATTTTTATCTTTTGCGGGCTCATTTCAATTTTTAGCAGATTGATCTAATAACTTCCAAAAAAAAGAAAACATAATATTTATGAAAATATTCCCGGCCTTATATGCGTTATTAGTTTTTGCAAATGTATTGATTGCTAAACAACCACTCGCAATTACAAGTGATTCTTCAGTTTATAAGAACAATCCCAATTATATTCTTGAAACAAATCTGTACGACATCTATAAAACTAAAAAAGCCGATGTTGTTATGCTTGGTAATTCACTGACGCACGGTGTTAACTGGAACGAATTACTTGGCAGACCAAACGTTGTTGAACGTGGAGTACCTGGAGATTTAACTGAAGGTATGTTAAATCGTATGAATTCGGTTATAAAATTACAGCCTAAACTTTGTTTTATACTGGCAGGAGTTAACGATGTTTATTATTGGATTCCTGTTGAAACGATTTTTAATAATTATGTGCAAATGATTTCTTTACTGAAGTCTAAAAATATAACCCCAGTAATTCAATCCACATTATACGCAGGAAAAGAGTGGGGAAAAGACTGGAACTTGAAATCGGAGGACAACGCGGGGAGAAATAAAGAAATTGAGAAATTAAACCGATTGCTCCGCGAGTACGCTTCGCGTAATAACATAGACTATATAGATCTTGTAAGTCAGACAACTAATGACAATTTCCTTAATCCAGAAATAACATACGACGGTATTCATTTGAACGCTAAAGGCTTTAAGATTTGGGGTCGCGAAGTAGAAAAAATATTAAGAAAATATGGTTTGTAGGATATAAATAAATGGTGAGTGAAATGAACAACCTAATAAAGAACAATAATACCTTAATAATTTTTTTAGTTACAATCATTCTTTTAGTACTCTCATACGAAATTCCCGAAGGTGAATTAGCCGAAGGAATTCCAATAAAAAACATTGATATGTTCGGCGATATAAGAAGCGATATTGAGAACGAAGATTTTCAGTTTGATGAGTATTATGAGGAGGATTCTGGTGATTCGTTAAATTCATTAAACGGATCTTATAATCAAAATAGCAATAATAGTTTTTCTCCAAAAACAAACTACGCGGCAGTAATAAGATTAAATGAAATTATTTCATCAGCGGAAAATTTTGTTGAAAACGAAATGGGAAAAATTGAAAATTATTCCGCAAACAGAGACATTTCAACAACTGATGAAAATATTACCGGGAATGTTGGACAACTCAGAAGTTTTGTTTCCGCTCTCTCAAAAGCTTCTACACGACAAGTTAGAATTGCGCATTTCGGTGATTCCGGTATTGAGGGTGATTTAATTTCATCTGACTTAAGGGAAATGTTACAATCGAAATTCGGCGGAAAAGGATTAGGATTTTTACCCATAATTACCGCGGATATTAATTACAGAACCTCAACTGATTTTGATTATTCAAAAGATTGGGACGTGTTCGGAGTTAATAAACGTAATCCTGATAGACTACCGGTTGGTATAAATGGAGAAGTGTTTGTTAATAAAACTAATAGCTGGTTTCAGTACGAACCCAAATCCAGATATCGTCATTCAAGAAATTTTGACGAAGTCCGTCTGTTTTATAGTGACGCAAAACCATCTGCAATTAATTATTATCTCGATGGAACAAAAAAAACTGAAAGACTTTCTGCCGGCAAAGGGATACAGGAATTAAAATTTAGCGGTAAAGAGATTAAATCAATTAAAGTGGAATTGCCGCAGGACAAACAAGCCTACTTTTATGGTTTAAGTTTAGAAAGCGGACCGGGTGTTTATGTGGATAATTTCCCTTTCAGAGGGAATACAGGTGTAGACCTTAAGGACATTCCGGTATCAACATTAAAAGAATTTGATAAATATTTAAAATACGATCTCATAATTTTTCAATTTGGTTTGAATGCCTTAAGCGCGCGCAACTTCGATAAATATGAAAAAGATATGATTAAAGTAGTTGAGCACTATCAAGAGGCGTTTCCGAATGCTAGTTTTATTTTAATTGGATCTCAGGACAGAAGTGTAAAACGAGGTGCGAATTTTGAAACTGACCCGTCACTCCTGAAACTAGTACAGGCTCAAATTAATATTGCCCGCGAAACAAAAATAGCCTTCTGGAATTTGTTTGACGCTATGGGTGGAAAAAACTCTATGAGCAAATGGGTGGAAGCGAATCCGCCTTTAGCTTATAAAGATTATATTCATTTTAATGAATACGGTGTAAAAAAAGTAGCGGAATTATTTGGTGAAGCGCTTATGAATGTTAAATAGATTTTAATTTGACCAAAATAAATGTTGCACATGGTGTTGTAGATAAACTAATGTTCAAATAAACAAATATTTACAAACTCAAAAAAAATTAAAAGATTATGAAAACATTAAATGCTGATCAAACAAAACCAATCTGGCAAACCTGGGTAAATAACTCGGAAAAACATCCTGACCGCGACGCGATAATATATTGGAAAGCAGGGGAAGAACCATTTAGGTGGACCTATAAAAATTTAATTGAAACGGCTGTCAAATTCTCCGCGTATTTGATGGAAGCGGGGATAAAAAAGAATGATGTTTGCGCCATTATTATAAGGCACAATAAATATTTTTACCCTTTGTATATGGGTATTGCCGCAATAGGGGCTTTGCCGGCAGTACTCGCATACCCAAACCCGCGTCTGCATCCCGATAAATTTCGACAAGGACTTGCCGGAATGTGCGAAAGAAGCGGATTGGATTGGATATTAACCGAACACGATCTCGATGAAATTATACGTCCATTTGCCGAAGAACAAGGTGGCACTGTAAAGGAATTAATTTTCCCTTTAGAATGGGATCTGAATAATATTGATTATAACGAAGCCAACAAATCTGTTCAAAAACTAAGCTCTGAAATCTCAATTAACGATCCCGTTTTGTTGCAGCATTCCTCGGGGACTACAGGACTTCAGAAACCCGTGGTTCTTAGCAACAAAGCGGTATACGAGCATATGATGTATTACGGTGCTTCATTAAATGTGAAAGATGACGATAAAATGATCAGCTGGCTCCCCTTATATCATGATATGGGGCTTATCGCGGCGTTTCATATGCCTCTTATTTTAGGTTTGTCTTCAGTACAGCTCGATCCATTCGAATGGGTTGTGGCCCCGTCAATTTTGTGTGAGGCCGCCTCATCAGAAAAAGCGACAATTACATGGCTTCCAAATTTCGCGTATAATTTTATGGCGGATAGAATTACTGATGAAGATTTGGATGGATCGTCACTAAAAAGTTTGCGGTTGATAATTAATTGCAGCGAACCGGTTCGTGCCGAAAGTCACCACAAATTTATAAATAAATTTCAGCAGTACGATCTTAATCCTAATGCTCTATCGGCTTGTTACGCTATGGCTGAAACCACTTTCGCGGTTTCACAAACTGTGCCCGACAAAATTCCCCTAGAAGTTGTTCTGGATAGAAATGAGCTTTCCGCGGGTAATGTAGTAATGGCTTCAGATGAATCTACTAATAGAGTGTGTGTGTCTTCCGGTAAATTGATTGAAGGCTGCAAAGTAAAAATTGTTGACCCCGATAGGAAACAAGTCGGTGAAAACAAAGTAGGTGAAATAGCGGTTATCTCCGTTTCATTGTTTGATGGTTACAGAAATTACCCTGAAAAGACAGCGGAAGCACTCGATGAAAACGGATGGTATTATACCGGAGATTACGGGTTTATGCATAACGATGAACTTTTTGTAATTGGACGCAAAAAGGATATAATTATTGAAGCAGGCAACAACATATATCCCGAAGACGTTGAGGACGCAGTAAATAAAGTTAACGGAGTTTTACCCGGCAGAGTAATTGCTTTTGGTGAAGAGGACGAAGAACTTGGAACAGAACACGTGAGTGTTGTAGCGGAAACAAACGAATCTGAAGAAAATTTTAGAAAACTTAAGATGGATATTATTAGAGCGGGTATGTCTATAAATGTAAATATTAAAACTGTTTATTTAGTTCCTTCGCGCTGGCTTATAAAAAGCTCAGCGGGTAAACCCAGCCGAAAAGCTAACCGAAACAGAATTATTAATAAAGAATTTGAACAAGTCTGGAGCTAAATATGATTTCCGAAAGATTTAAAAAAATTGTCTGTGACGAATTAGAACTAAATGTTGAAGATGTAGAAATGAAAGATGATACTATCGCCAGTGAAGTACCCGGTTGGGATTCTCTCAGCCATGTGAACGTAATTACTGCCCTCGAAAAAGATTATAACGTCAGATTCAAAGGTATAGAAATACTTAAGTGTAAAAATATCGGTGATCTGCAAAAACTAGTCGACTCAAAATTACAATAAGCGGAATAAAATTTTAGAGGAACAAAACTAATGTTTAATTTGGATATGTCGAAATTAGCCGGCTTACTTTCTTATGATCCCGGCGACCCACTGTTATTCGGATCAAGTTTGTTCTTGTTCCTTTTTTTCGCTCTTTTGGTTTTCTACAGACTTTTCGCAAATTCTAAAAATGCCCGTATTTTGCTAATACTTTTCTTCTCTTTGTATTTTTATTACAAAGCAAGCGGTTTGTTTTTTCTATTATTGATTTTTTCGGCGTTATTCAATTTTTATTCGGGCAAAATTTTATTTAATACAACAGGAATAACAAAGCGTAAAATTCTGCTTATAATAAATGTTGCTATAAACCTGGGAATCTTAGGGTATTTCAAATACACCAATTTCTTTCTCGAAATGATCTCCGATTTCCAATTGGGCACTTTTGAACCGCTCGATATTTTGCTTCCAATAGGGATTTCTTTTTATACTTTTAAATCGATGAACTATGTTCTGGACATTTATCTCGAAGCGATGGAACCCACAAAAAGTTTAAGGGATTTCAGTGTTTTTGTTTTTTTCTTCCCTAATATATTGGCCGGACCCATAGACAGAGCTTCGCAATTCTTACCTCAATTAGAAAACGACGTTGTTTTATCCAAGGAGGATATAGGAAAAGCACTTCTTTTAATCATGTCGGGGCTAGTAAAAAAAATAATTATTGCCGACTATCTGGCTCTTAATTTTATTGATAGAGTGTTCGATTCTCCATTACGTTTTACAGGTGTAGAAAATTTATTTGCCCTTTATAGTTACGGTTTACAAATATATTGCGATTTTTCAGGTTATTCCGATATTGCTATCGGTATCGCGCTGCTGCTTGGATTTAAGCTAATGGATAATTTTAATTCTCCTTACCAGGCAACAAGTATAGCCGATTTTTGGAGACGCTGGCACATTTCTCTGTCAACGTTCCTGTTGGATTATTTATTTCGCCCCCTGCAAATGAAATTCCGCAACCTAAAAATGTACGGTAATATGATCGCGCTGATCATCACTTTTGTGTTATGTGGGTTCTGGCACGGCGCCAGTTGGATGTTTTTGTTCTGGGGGTTACTCCATGGCTTATATATGGCAATATCGCTATTATTACAAAAACCGAAAAAGAAACTTTATAACAGGTTAAAACTTACTAACACAAAGTTGCTGAAAGCAGGTCAGGTTTTCATTACTTTTCATTTACTAATTCTTTCCTGGGTTCTATTTAAAGTGGATAATCTCCAATCCGGTTTGGATATATTCAACCAAATATTCAGCTTTTTTAAACCAGCAGTAATCCCACAATTTATTGAAGGATATACGCTCACTTTTATAATTCTTGTTTTAGGATATTTTATTCATTTCCTGCCAAAATCACTCGAGGTTAAAACGGCAAAATTGCTCGCGGAAACTCACCCGGTATTACAGGGAGTAATTTTAGCGGTAGTGATATGGTTATGTGCCCAGGTGCAATCAGCGGAATTGCAGCCGTTTATTTATTTCCAATTTTAATTGGCAATAAAATTATAAAATATTTTGCACGGTTTTAAGACTGTAATTATAATTACAATTACCAATTTCAATTTGTATTTTTGTTTTGGTAAATGAGGTGTATCCGTTATTGTTATATTCCAATAGTAAAATCTAATTTACTTTTGATTGAAAAATTATTTCCGGATTCTCCTGATTTAATAGAATATTAAAGACGGGATTTTCCCGAATAACAAATGAAGTGTGGGTTCTTACTTAATGAGTACATGGATAAAAGTCGACTATGAGAAAATATAAAAGCCAAAAAATGAAATTTTTTCTGCAATTTCTATTATTGTTTTTTCTTACAGCCGAAATTCATGAGGTATTCGCTCAGGAACAAAAATCCGACGATCAATCCCAATCTCTAAAGAAAAGCGCAGTTGCTCAAATGCAGGCTGGCAGATTCGGTGAAGCTATAGATTTGCTCAATAAATATATTTCTGCTAATCCCCGTCAATCAGAAGGATACAACTTGCGGGGAGTTTGTTACGAAAACAGAGGTCAGTTTCAAAATGCGGTACTGGATTTCAGAAGATCCATTAGTCTCGATCAGAACAATGCTGAAGCTAAAAAAAATCTTGCCCGCACTCAAAATATTTGGTTTGATCAATTACGAAACATAATTCTCGGTTATGAGCGCGAAATAGCAATAGATCCATCAAATCCATTTAATTACCTCGAAATCGGCAAGTCCTACCGTTTAATGGAAGAATGGCAGAAAGCTGAAGAATGGTACGACAAATATTTAGAACGCGACCAGAACGCTTCGCCCGATGAAATTATCCGTTACACAGAAATACTCGCAAAACTTAATCATATCAAAAAAGGCGAAACTATTCTTAAAAAGTGGGTCGATAAATATCCGGATGACTGGCGATTGTGGAGCCGTTATGGTTACTTTACAATGTGGGTGGGTAATTACAGAAATGCTGAAAAAGCTTTTAAGTCGGCACTTGGATTCAAACCATTTTTTAAAGAAGCCCTGGATGGACTGGATCAGGCAACAAAGAAGTCTTATGTTACCCAGCAGGACCCGAGGGCATTCGAGAAAGAGTTTCCTATTGATCGTTATTACCGAATGCTGCGTAATGACCCTAAAGATGTAAACACGCGATTTAGTCTTGTTGACGAACTTATTAAAGCCGAACGAATTGAAGAGGCCTATCAACAATCGGTATGAGGAAAAGTGGAATTATGTAAATAATTTCAGAAGCACAATTTATGAAGAACGTATTAAAGAATATAGCGCTAAACTGCTGAAAAATCCTAAAGATAAAGTCTCAGCTCAAAGACTTGCAGAATATTATCAATATCTTGAGCAATATGATGAATCCCAGCAAGTGCTTCGAGATTATTTTGAGCAAGTGCCAAACGATTCAGACGAAAAGTTGAGGTTTTTTTATGCGAAAATTGCCGCGTGGAACAGGGATTTTGAGCTGGCTGTTGTATTAATTGATGATTTATTAAAGAAGAGCCCGGATAATCTGGATTATCAGTTGTTCCGTGCGCAGCTCTCAATCTGGAATAATCGGGAAATGGAATTAGTGGGACCGTATCTTGAAAATGTATTAGCTAAACGTCCAGATAATTTGGAAGCACTTATCTCGATGGGATCTTATATGCTTTTTAAGCAGAACTTCGATATGGCCCAGGAATATGCCGATAAGGCCGCCGCGATTGACTCGCAAAACAACGAAGTTGTAACTCTACAGACCAACATAGATTTCCAAAAATTGCGCGCTGAAGAGGAGAAACGTTATAAAATATTGGAAGAAGGCCGCCGTTATGTTCTCGACGGAGATTGCCAAAACGCACTCTCTTATTATGAACAATATCTTTCCGAAGCCGAACCGAATAATATGATTTTAAAAGAATACGGTGACGTTCTGTTTTGCGCCAAACGTTACAGGGAAGCTCTATCAACTTACGACGAAGTTTTAAGTAGTTCGTATTTTTACGAAGTGGCTTTGCAGAGAGGCAAATTGCTTTACACTATGGGTGATTCATTAGGTTCCCTGGCGGCATTTAAACAGTTGAGAAAAGAAGAACCCGACAAATTAGAACCTTATCTCTACATGGGCGATTCATATGCCAAACTTGGAGATTTTACTTCAGCTAACGATATTTACGATACCCTGCTTACATGGGATTTGGACTCCACTGAAATTGTTATGATTAAGCAAAGACAAGCTTGGATTCCACCCACCGGTTTAAGCGCTATACTTCAAAGGTTTCCCAGCAGCATTGGTTTCGCTCCGTCTATGTCATACTATTCGGATAATATTAGTTTTAAATATTCAAGATTCGGAGGCAGGCTCGATGTTGGAGTAACTGGATTTCTATCTTTGGGAGTCTCGTTTTATAAAACTTACGTAACAGCTAACAGATACACTTTGGATTCGGTTAAGGTTGATCTTGTTGACAGGAACACAAATTACCAGAATGACTTTAACAGAAATTTCACTTCTTTTAAGGGGCACGTTTTTTTGATTTTCTCAAACCAATTCCGAATGGGATTTTCATCCGGTTCGTTGAATTCGGATGTTGTTCATAAGGATTTTGAATCTGAAATATTCGCCTCTTACGAAATTAAAGATACACTAAACATTACCGCTTCTTATATGAATTCGGACGCGGCAATAATTTTATACTCGCCTTATCTTATTGATTATAATATGAACTCACAAAGAATCTTCGCGAGCATTTATAAATTAGCAGCTAAATATTATCACAAAAAAACTTGGGTGCTTTCGGGGTCATTCCAATATGTTACTGTGTCGGATAATAACGCCGGCAACGACATAATTTTACGCGCCGGTAAGTTTTTCGAAAAAGATCTTACAGCGGGTTACGAATATTATTACGCTAATTATAAATATGTCGAGGACAATTCGCCATTATATTATTCACCGGAAGCGTTTGAATCGCACAGTGTTTGGGCCGATTTTATAATTGAGAAAAACAAGAAAGCGGATATCTCACTAGGCGGTAAATTAGGTTATATACCAACGAGCGATCTGATGCAAATTGAAGGACATATAAACGGGTTTTACAAATTCAGCAATAATCTGCAGCTGCAGGGGACTGTTTCCATAGGCAGCACATCCCGTGAAAGTTCAAGCTACCGCTATTTTTCAGCTGGTCTCGCAGCCTACTGGGGTTTTTAGTCGGTCTAATTTAATAGTTTGTACGATAACCGAATGATGTAGCAAATGTTTTATCAACAAGGTGTGTTACGCTTGTTGTTCTATAAGAACCGAAAATACCCATTCCGCCGTTAATATTGGAATATACCTGCTCGTCCAATCGTACAGAATAATTATCCATAAAACCGTTTAAGCTGGAATAATAAGCCGAAAGTTCCTTGTCCAACTCGGTAATATTAATTTTCAAATTCTGAATTACTATCGAATTCTTATCAGTTACATCTTTAGAAATATTCTGCAATACTGTAGTTAAAGCGTCGTACTTATATTCAAGTTTTCCGGGATTGTTAAATTTCGGATAAACAGCTTCGGTTATGTTACCGTTTTTAACAAACTGCAACGGGACTTCAACAGATTTATATGTTTTTGTTGATCCGTTTTCAATGTAATAATATAATTTTAATTCAGAATAATAAATTTGATTTTCTTCGGTTGTCCACGTTATGTCCCATGAATTACCATATTTCCATTGATCAATTTTTGATGTAATACCATGCGGAAAATTATATGAGTATTCCAAAAAAATACCGCGAGGCAATTCGGTTTCCGAGCTTAGTTTCTTGCCGTTTGGCAGAGTAATGTTTAATTGTAATGTCTGATATTTTACGGGAATATTTCCACCGCTGTAAATTATGTAAGGATTGTTGTAGCGGTTATAATGAACATAAATAACTGAGTCGGGGATTGTGGGATGATAAACGATAGTGGAATCCTCGTATAATGAATATGAGTTTCCATATTTATATGCAATAATTCCCAGAGCGCCTGATACCGCGGGATCTGTTTTCCCGTTTTCCGGATTTAATCCGTCTACATCATAAGATTTTGTAAGGTACAAAGAAGGACTAAAACTCGAAGACTCGCTGCCGATTCCTATTACGCATGATACAATATATTGTTCCTCAAATTCCTGTTTAGGGCTGAAATTTTCCTCACACGAAAGAGAAATAATTAACAACGCCCCAAATATTGCAGAATAAATCCTTTTCATATTTTCACCTTTACAAAAGCTGATGGCATTACAGGCAGCATGTTAATTTGTTCGCCCGTTTTTTTATCGAAATAAAAAATGTTCTGCCTGTTATAAATGTTAATTACGCTAACTCCCAGAGTGATATCAGCCAAATGAATTTGTAATTTTTTGGAAAGACTTAAATCCATACGATGATAAACGGGCAAACGTTTACTGTTTTTATTTCCCCAAATTGTGGAAGGAATAAAGTTATCGTTAAAATAATAAGGCGGATCGTTTTCGTTATATAACCTGTCGTAAAATCCCGCCACTGGAGTAAAAGGCATACCTGATGCAAAATTCCATGTGGCGCTAGTTTCCCAATCCGCGCCTAAATCGTAAGCCAGCAGAATATTCACAGTATGTCGTCTGTCGTAACGCGGCGAAAATTTGTAACCTTCGTCAATTTTAAATGACCAGCTTAAAGAATAGGAGGCGGTAAAGTATAGCGGTGAACTGTTAAGTTTAAGTTGAGCGTCAGCCCCGTAAGATTCTCCATCCAAATTTTTATAATCGAAAAACCGCGCGTCGTATTTCCTGGAATTAACGTCAAACAAGTTTGAAACTGACTTGTAATAAGTTTCAACTTCCAATGTAAGGTTTTCAGTAAAGTACGTTTTGATACCGGTTATAAGATGAATTGCCTGCGGAGAGTTCAAATAATTTGGAACAATTATCCACGGTTCGTAGATGGATATCAATTCATTCTCATTTGTTAATGTTACTACTTCCTGAGAGTACCAGCCTCCGGCAAATTTAAAAGCTATAAGTGAGCTGGGCAGATATGTAAAACTGAAACGCGGCTCAATCAGAAAAGGTCTGTTTTTAGATAATCCTGAAAGTTTGCTCCTGAATCCCAAATCGAGTCCAACTTTTTCCCAACGGTAAAATTTATAATTAAAATAAATGCTCAAGTCCCAGCCGGTTTGATCGAAAGTAGTTGTTTTATTCAATAGATTTTCCTGCTTCAACGAAGAGGATAAAAATTTATTCTGAACGCCGAACTGCAGTTCATCTTTACTTTGATATACATAAGTAAAATCAAAATTCATAGATATGTCATCCAGCGTGTTTTCTCTGGGTTTGGCTTCGCTTAAGTTCGCGTCGACTTTCGCTTTATATCCGCTGTATGATACATTAAACACTGAAAACAAAGGACTCGACCAGACGCGACGCCAAATTCCGCCGAGTATCAAATTTTCAGTAAGGTAATTTTCTTTTAGCGGGTTATTGTTATTTATAAAATCGTTGCTGTAAAAACCATGAACTATAAATTTACTCCCTTTATCGAAATAAGGATTACTGTAATTAACTTTAAAAGAGAGGTCGTAAAAATCGAAAGGGGCGCTTTTATCATTCAGGAAATTTTTTAATATATCGGTGTAATAACTTTTTCTCGCCGTAACTATAAAAGAACCGTCGGGAATCGGTCCTTCGAGCATCAGTTTGCCGGCAAGCATGCTGGCTTGTCCCGTGGCAGCGAACTCATTCTTGTTTCCGTCTTTGGTTATAACATTTAATATGCTTGAAAGTCTGTTGCCGTATTTAGGTTCGAATCCGCCCTTATAAAATTCCAAACCGCTTATCATTTCCGGATCGATGGAACTAAAAATCCCAAGCGCGTGGAATGGATTGTATAAAGTAACGCCGTTTAATAAAACCTCGTTCTGGTCCCCGCCCCCTCCGCGCACGTAATAACGTGATGTAACATCGCCTGTGGAACTTACACCCGGAGATGCCTGAATTATTTTAAATACGTCGCTTTCAACATTCGCCGGTGTGTACTCAATTTCTTTTGCCGTAATTTTCTGGAGACCTAAATCGGTTTCGTTCTGCCTGACCATTTTATCGGCTACCACCTGAAGTTCATTTAGTTTAATTGAACTGGGCGAAAGCTTTAAATCCAGCTCGGTTATTTTTCCATCAATAATAACGGCTGAAACAGTTTTGGTTGTATAACCCAGGTAAGAAATTATAACAGTCCTTTTCCCCGGCGGGATTGCCGGTATAAAAAAGTATCCGTTCTTATCTGTTGATGATCCGCGGTCGACATCTTTAATAACAACATTGGCGTAAATAATAGCTTCGCCGTTAGTGCTGTCTGTAAGAAACCCCCGTAATGAGCCTGTCTGCTGACAAAAAATTTCACTATTCTGAATGAATAAAAAAGAAATTATAAAAATGAAAACATTAGTTTTAATGAACAAAAATTCCCCCGAAACATAAAAATAGATTATCCCTTAATATTAGATATCAAGGGACGTTAATATAGGTATTGATAGCAGCGGATTTATAGTTTACTTTCTACAAACTGCAAAATTTTATTTAATTCTTCCAACGCATCGGATTTTAATTTAGCGCAATCGTTTTTCATTTTTTCTACATAGCCGCTGTCCGTAATGTCTTTAAGATTTATAAGCACATTATAAACTCCGCCGAGCACTCCTGTATAAGCCGCCTGAGCGCCGACTCCAACGTCGGTAATTGAAGCTGGATTTCCAAGCTCAGCCACTGTCATTGAAATTTTTACGGCTTCGTAGCTCAACTGCGCGGTAGTAAAAGGAACTGTTACCGCTTGTTTTAAACCCTGCTGCATGGCTTCTTTTCTAAGTTCTTTTTCTTCCGCAGTTTTTTGCGGCAGTCTTCTGGCATCCATATAAACGTTAAAAGCGTTCGTATCGTCGTCTATTGCTTTTACAAGCTTCTGTTTTATCTCCTGACATTGATCGGCAGCGTTATTCAATATTCTATCAACTTCTTCACTGCCGCGGTTATTTGATGAAAGATTAGCTACCATAGAAGATAAAGACGCGCCGAGGGCGCCTGCCAAAGCGGCAATCGATCCTCCTCCCGGAGCCGGACTTTCACGAGATACTTCGTCAATAAAATCATTTACTTTCATTTCAACGAGCGCTTTATCCGGATTTGCCGGCAGACCCAAAACACGTTCTTTTATTTTGAATTCCGCAACATCCGATAAACCTAAAGATTGAACAGCAGTATTCAATATATCAATTACCGGAATGCCCGTTGAGCGTCCCTGCATCTTCAGATAATATTTGCCAGTTTCAAGCAGCGCGGGGTAGGGAACCATTCCTACAATTTCACTTCCTGTTACTACAAGTCCTCTTTCTGCGGCCAATTTGCGTGTGGTTTCCAAAACATGATGTGTGCTTGTTACTTTGTAATCGGTAAGGTTTATTGATATCTGCGCGCGGTCGTATTGATCAACCATCCAGCCGATAGCTTTACAGTTGGAAAATATTCCCGGCTTTTTAACTGATTCGTTTTCGGGCTTCTCCGGATTGATAGCGTTTATTTTTAACAATTCAGCGAGATCGTAATCATGTTCTTTTTTACAATGCTCAATTGTTTCCGATATTGTAGCGCCGTCAAAATCGCATGTGCCGCAAGGGAAATTTCCGTTTTTGTATTTAAGTATTTCGGTTCCTTTAAAATAAAAGGGTTTTGTATTGCCGCGGCGGGCTGAGCGACCCTTTTCACGCAGTTCATAAGCAATATCCGTTGCGTATTTTGGCTCACGTGTGTTTAACGTAATATTGTAAGCTATTAAAAATTCGCGCACTCCAATTACAGTAGCTCCCGATTTGGCATTAAACTCCGCTGGGCCGTAATCCGGTTTCCACTCAGGTTTCTTAAGTTTATCGGGTAAAGCTTCGTATTCTCCTTGTCTTATTTTAGCGAGATTTACACGCTCCGGACTATTAGCTGATTTTTCATAAAGATAAACGGGAATATTTAATTCAGCGCCAACCCTGCCGGCGACTTCTTTGGACAGTTCAATACATTCTTCAATTGAAACGCCATTAACCGGAACAAAGGGGCATACATCGGTAGCTCCCATACGCGGGTGACTGCCCAAATGTTTGCTCATGTCTATCAGTTCCGAAGCTTTTTTAATTGATCGGAATGCGGCTTCTTTTACCCCTTCGGGTGATCCGATAAAAGTTACAACAGTTCTGTTCATATCCGCGCCGGGGTCAACATCTAAAAGTTTTACCCCTTCAACCCTCTCAATTTCATCCGTAATTAGTTTTATAATTTCAGGATTTCTACCTTCCGAAAAGTTAGGTACGCATTCTATAAGTTTATCGCTCATATAATCCCCTTTTAGGAACACTATTAAAATATTTTTATAAACAAAACTTAGAGCTTTGAAGAATGGATTTCAAGAAACAAAACCAGAAACTTAAAAGAGAAATTATTTCTTTAGTCCGGCGCAGCACAACAGTCCCGAAGAGGAGTTCTTTGTGCTTTTACTGAGCTTGTTGAGGTATTGAAATGTAAATTCTTTATATAGTAATAATATTAAAACAGCATAAAACTAACTTTCATAAACGAGTATTCAATAAAATGAAATTCAGTAATTTATAACTTGACTTCTAAAACCGGTTGATTTATATTCAACCTTAATTCCTTAATTCCTTAATTCCTTAATTCCTTAATTCCTTAATTCCTTAATTCCTTAATTCCTTAATTCCTTAATTCCTGTAAAATCTTGATTAATACATTTGTTCTTTTAGAACTGAACAAACTTCAAGTTATTAATATGAAATAAACTTTTTCTTCTGCTAAAATAATTTTAGAAATAATAATTACTTGTTTTTTCAGTGTCTTAAATTCAGTGGGGAACTAATGACACAAAAATTAACCGGCGGTAAGTTATATCCATTTGTTTTACTCCTTTCTTTAACAATAACATTCCTTTTTATAATCGCTTGTGAGGATAAAAAACCAAACGAACCCGAGGAACCTGAGCCAGGCAGGCGGGATTACGAGTGGACGGTTGATACATTGATAGCGCCATTCTGGTCAGCGGAAAGGATATGGGGTTCTTCCCCCGAGGACGTATGGGTTATAGGAGGAGGTGGCAGCTCTCAGGAACAAGTATGGCATTATGACGGGGATTCATGGAAACTATCCAATTCTATATTCAGGTCCTCTCCTCACAGTATTTTCGGATTAAACCGTGAGGATGCATGGATGGGCGGATCCGAAGGACGCATCTGGCATTTTGAGGGTTTAGGATGGCACGAGAATTATCAGTATATAAAAGAGAATTCGAGAAGTGTTGAGATAGCTGATATTTACGGCGCAGCAGCCGATAATATTTATGCGGTAGGGGTAGTATTTATAGGAAACGAAGAAATAAAAAGAGCATTTATTCTCCATTACGACGGCAAAACTTGGAATGAAGTATTTTACGCCGATTCAAATTCCTATTTCGTAAGGTTATATCCAATAAAAGGCACCAAAGAGTTTTATATCTATGACATTAAACTTGAGACTGTTAACACAAATGAACAATTCGTTATTCAAAGGTTCGACGGGAAAGAAGTGAAAGAGATATATAACCTGGATTTGGTAAACTTCGGATCCTGGGCGGGTTTGTACTCTGTTGGGCAGGATGTTTATTACACGCGTGGCAAAGAGGTGGGAATATTCAGCAACGATAAATTTAATAAACTTTACGACATAGAAGACCCAAGATTTAATTACGCGATTTGGGGCGACAGGAGTAATAATGTATTTATAAGCATGTGGGATGGCATTTATCATTACAACGGTACGGATTTTAGTTATATCTATTATTTCCCTTATTGGGAAACAGCATTATCTGATTTTCAAATGTTTGATGATACAATCTTTTTTATAGGAAGACATAGCAGAAAATTTGAAAATTATGTTTTTAAAGGCACACAAAAAAAATAAGGAGCTTACAAACTAATTAAAATTAAAAGGGATGGTGTTGCAGCACAAAAATATAAAAGAGGCAAAATCTTCTACTAAAATAATTTTAGAAATAATAATTACTTGTTTTTTTAGTGTCTTAAATTCAGTGAGGAACTAATGGCACAAAAATTAAGCGGCGGTAAGTTATATCTATTTGTTTTACTCCTTTCTTTAACAATAACATTCCTTTTTATAATATCCTGTGAAGATTCTCCAAACG
>PGYT01000076.1 GCA_002839805.1 Ignavibacteriae bacterium HGW-Ignavibacteriae-2 | reverse complement strand
GGCTGAGTTATAATATGAATTAAAATTAATTTTATTTTATCTAATTTTTTATTCATTTATTAAGAATATATTACTTTTTTCCCAAAAAAAAGTGGTGAATTAAACTTTAATTCAAATTAAATGATAATTGCTTTATATAATCAAATGCATTAGAATTGGTAATTGACTTTTCTTAATCAAATTAAATATTTCTTCTAAAAATTTATTGCTCGAACAAATGAATAAAAAAAAATCACTTATATTCTTTTTAATCTCACTTTGTGTATTTATTCCAATTTCTATTTTCCTGATTCCTTCTGTAAATCCTCTCTATGGATTAAAAAATCTATCTGAAAAAGTTATAGTTGAAAAAAAAGCTAAGAAAATAATTTCGGATTTGGGTTTTTCAACCGAAAGGTTCAAACAAAATATCTCCCTCATTTCAGATAAAAACCTATTAAAACAATCTCAACAAAAAGACGGCATTAAATTAAGTAACGAAAAAGTAATTGCAGGAATGCCCGCTTATAAATGGGAGTTGCGCTGGAATAAAATTGACGAATCTTCCGCAATTGATAAAAATGAACCTGAAAAAGCACTTGAAAATTTTATCGGATTTCTAAGACTTCATTTCGATCAAAACGGGAATTTATTAAAATTAGAATCGCATATAGATGATAAAACAAAACTGCCGGATATCACTGAAATAGAAGCGAAAAAAAAATCAGTCCAATTTTTAAACAAGTACACTATATATAATAATTTAAATGTTGACACAACATCAGTTCATAAACAAGAATTTCAAAATGATATATCTTACAGCATCTCTTCAGATGAAGGCGTAAATTTTAAGAAAGAAGAAAAAAATAAACAAAATAACCGTACCGATTATAAATTTAATTTTAATACAATCGATACTTATTCGGGCAATAAAATTAATATTTCAGTTTCGGTTAAAGGCAACTTTGTATCGGACTATGAAGCCAAACAAGAAATTCCCGAGGAGTTAAATTCTTCAATTTATCCTACATTGTTCGAAATAGTTATTCCTATAGTTTTAATAATCATTCTAATAATTGTCGCGTTTAGAAAGTTCAGAGATTACGAAATAGGTTTTAAAATCGCAATTTTTATGGGTGTTCTGTCCGCTCTTGGATTATTGTCCGAACTTGTTTTTGATACTCAAAATAATTTTTCTTGGGAGATTTTAATTGGGTGGGTAATAGCCCCTTTGTTTATAGGAGTGGCTATTACTTTTCTCTGGGCTGTAAGTGAAGCAAACGGCAGGGAGGTCTGGAAAGAAAAATATCTGGAGTTCGACCTGCTTATCAACGGACATTTACTCGACTCAAAAATAGGGATCGGATTATTTTACGGTATTGGCTTAGGTTTAACCATATTATCCGTTTGGATGATATTAATTTTTATTTTAAATAATCTTTTCTCCCTTAGTGTTGATGTTTTGAATGATGGTAAAACAATTTTTGCTGGGAGCAACGACTATGTTTACCTGATGGGCAAAAATATCTACAGATCCATCTACAAGGCGGCAATACCATTAGCTTTTGTAATCGGATTGTTGAGGAAAAGAATTACTAGAGAAGGACTTATAATAATTATTGGAGCATTAATTTGGGCTCTATCAATTCAAGGTGTTGTTCAACCATTTGAGATAAGTGTTTTAATAGAATTTATAATAGGTCTTCTAATAATTTATAGCTTTCTGAAATTTAATTTGTTTGTCGTTTTAGTCGGATTATTTAGTTCGGCTACTTTATTTAATGGTTTATCCTATTTCTTTATACAAAGTAATGATTTTAGAATTTCAGCAGTTTCTTTAAGCGTATTTTTCGGACTTACGGTTATTTTTGCACTAGTAAGTTTATTTACACGCGATAAATTGCGCGATTATGGCTCTATTGTTCCGGCTTTTGTAAAAAACATTACAGAACGCGAGAGATTGCAGGGCGAAATTGAAGCAGCAAAAAAAATTCAGGAATCTTTCCTTCCGCTTGAAACACCTGAGATGCATCAGCTCGATATATCAGCCAAATGTTTGCCAGCTTTAGAAGTAGGAGGCGATTATTACGATTTTGTTAAACATAATAATAACAATCTAAGCGTAATAATAGGAGATGTTGCAGGTAAAGGCACTAAAGCCGCTTTTGTAATGACGTTAACTAAGGGTTTTTTTAAAGCTCTTACAAGAAAAATTTTACCTCCGGCCAAAGTACTTTCGGATATAAATGAACTGTTTTACGAAAACGTTGGACGAGGTTCTTTTATTTCTATGATTTATGGGCAGTTTGATTTGGTTGAGATGAAGTTTGCATTTGCCCGTGCCGGACACAATCCTGTTATTTTTAAACGAACATCTGAAAAATCTTCAATTTTCCTTCAACCGGAAGGTATTGCCATAGGTATGGAAAAGGGTATATTGTTCACCAAAACAATTGAAGAACAATCGGTAGCTCTAAACAGCGGAGATGTCTTGGTTCTTTACACGGACGGTTTTACCGAAGCGATGAATAATAAAAAACAACAATTCGGAGAGGAGAATCTGAAAATAATTGTTGAAACTAACAGCCAAAAATCATCAGCCGAATTAATGGATATAATTTTTAAAGAAGTTCTGAATTTTATTGGAAAAGAAAAACAATACGACGATATGACGATTATTGTCGTTAAAGTTTTATAAGGAAAAATTAAGCAGGGAAGAAGTTGAGTTAGTGAAAACTGATTATTCAATATTATCTGGTGTATGCAGCAACACATTTTTATTATTGTCAAAATCAGTCTTTTAGGTTTAACAAATAAATTTAAGATAAATTCTTACTGTGCTTTTTTATTTTTTTTGAATTTAAGCCTCATTTCATTTATTTTGTCAATTAAAATCTAATATAGAACTTTCAATAAATGATAATTTCCAGCATACCGAAACAAAATTCTAAAATCCGCAATGCTACAACTATAATAAACAGAGGAGGACGTTAATGGGCTGGCTTGCAGAAAGCTTGAACTCATCTATTGGTAAAAAATTTATAATGGCGGTTACCGGTCTTAGTTTAATCTCATTTTTACTAATTCATTTGATAGGCAACTTTACATTATACGGCGGACCCGAAGCATTTAACGGATATGTTGAAACGCTCGAGATCGTAAAACCAGTAATAAGAGTTATCGAATTAGTTTTAGCGCTCATTTTTATTTTGCACATTTTTAACGGTATAAAGTTGTGGTACGAGAATAAAAAGGCGCGTCCTGATACATACGCAGTGGATTCAAAAAAGGAAAACACAACGTTTTCTTCTCGCACAATGATAATTTCGGGAAGTATAGTTTTTATATTTCTTGTTTTGCACCTTGCTACTTTTTGGGTGGCTTTTAATTTTTCGGGTGATACTCATGAAAAGGCAATGGTCTATTATAGCGTTGTTCTCGAATGGTTTCAGGAAGGATGGTATGCAGGGTTTTATGTGATTGCTGTTCTGCTCCTGGGTTTTCATTTAAATCATGGCTTCCAAAGCGCGTTTCAAACTTTCGGCTGGAACCACAAAAAGTATTTTCCGTTTATTAAGAAGCTAGGAACTATATACGCTATTTTGATGGCTGTTGGATTTGCTTCTATTCCGATATACTTTTTTATTAATGGAGGTAACTAATGGCAATTTTAGATTCTAAAGTACCCGAAGGTAACATAGCTGAAAAATGGACTAATCATAAGTTCAATATGAAGCTTATAAATCCCGCTAATAAAAGAAAATATGATATAATTGTTGTCGGCACCGGTCTAGCAGGAGCTTCGGCGGTTGCATCACTTGCCGAACTCGGTTATAACGTAAAAGCTTTCACTTTTCACGACAGCGCACGCAGAGCACACAGCATTGCCGCACAGGGTGGAATTAACGCTGCAAAAAATTATCAGAATGATGGTGATTCTATTTACCGGTTATTTTATGATACAGTTAAAGGGGGAGACTTCAGAGCCCGCGAAGCTAATGTGTATAGATTGGCTGAAGTGAGCAATAATATTATAGATCAGTGTGTCGCGCAGGGTGTCCCTTTTGCGAGGGATTATGGCGGTCTATTGGATAATAGATCATTCGGCGGCGCTCAGGTATCGCGTACATTTTATGCTCGCGGTCAAACCGGACAGCAGTTATTGCTTGGCGCATACAGCGCGTTAAACAGGCAGGTAGCGAAAAAGAAAGTGGAATTATTCACTCGTAAGGAAATGGTTGAATTAGTTGTAATAGATGGAGTAGCTAAAGGAATTATTACAAGGGATCTCGTAACTGGTGAGTTAAACAGACATACTGCTCACGCTGTAATTCTTGCTACAGGCGGATACTCGAATGTATTTTTCCTTTCCACAAATGCAATGAATTGTAATACCACCGCAATCTGGCGGGCGCACAAAAAAGGGGCTTATTTTGCTAATCCTTGTTTTACGCAAATACATCCGACCTGTCTGCCTTTGCATGGAGAAGGGCAGAGTAAACTTGCGCTTATGAGCGAAAGCTTGCGTAACGATGGTAGGATATGGGTTTCTAAAAAGAAAAACGATATGAGAGACCCTAACCAGATTCCGGAAGAAGAGCGCGATTATTATCTGGAACGTAAATACCCTTCATTTGGTAATCTTTCCCCCCGTGATATTTCTTCTAGAAGCGCAAAAGAAGTAGTTGATGAAGGGCGAGGAGCTAAAGGACAGGATGCTGTTTATCTGGACTTTAAAGACGCTATAAACCGACTTGGCAAAAAAAATATTGAAGAAAAATACGGCAACTTATTTGAAATATACGAAACTATTACCGGAGAAAATCCTTATCAGGTTCCGATGAAAATTTACCCTGCTCCTCATTATACAATGGGTGGTCTCTGGGTGGATTATAACTTGATGAGCAACTTGCCTGGATTGTTCGTACTAGGAGAAGCAAATTTTTCTGACCACGGTGCAAACAGACTTGGTGCCAGCGCACTAATGCAAGGACTAGCAGACGGTTATTTTGTTATTCCATACACAATAGGCAACTATCTTGCTGCCGATAAACCTACGCTTGTTCCTACAGATCATGAAGAATTTGCAAAAGATGAGGCCGCGGTTAAAAATCAAGTGGATAAACTTTTATCTATTAACGGAACAAAAACTGTTGATGATTTGCATAAAAAACTCGGCAGAATTATGTGGGATAAAATAGGAATGGGAAGAAACGAAAAAGGATTAAAAGAAGCTATTGAGGAGATTCGTGAATTAAAAAAGGTTTTCTGGAAAGATGTAAAAGTTGTAGGAAACTCCGATGGTGTTAATCAAACCCTTGAAAGAGCCGGTCGAGTTATAGATTATTTGGAATTGGGCGAACTTATGGCACTCGATGCACTGGATAGAAACGAATCGTGCGGAGGACATTTTAGAGAAGAATACCAAACTCCAGAGGGAGAAGCATTAAGAGATGACGAAAATTTTTCCCACGTTACCGCCTGGGAGCATAAAGGTGATAGCGCTTGGGAAAGCCACATTGAACCACTTAATTTTGAGTATGTGAAACTAGCAACGAGGAGTTACAAATAATGAGTGCTGGTAATATAAATTTAAAACTTAAAATTTGGAGACAATCCGGAATGCGAGCAGTTGGCGCATTTGCCGACTATCAGATATCTGTTTCGCCCGATTCCTCCATATTAGAGATGTTGGACGATCTGAACAATGATCTTGAAAAACAAGGTAAAGATCCGGTTGTATTTGAAAGCGATTGCCGGGAGGGTATTTGTGGAACCTGCGGACTAGTAATTAACGGGCATCCACACGGACCTAAACCTAAAATCGCTACATGCCAATTACATATGCGGCATTTTAATGAAGGTGATACAGTTTGGATTGAACCTTTCCGCGCTAAAGCTTTTCCTGTAATAAAGGATTTGATGGTAGATAGGGAAGGCTTCGATAAAATTATGCATGCGGGAGGATATGTTTCTATCAATACCGGAGGTGTGCCTGATGCTAATGAAATTCCAATTCCTAAAGATGTGGCCTCCACAGCTATGGACGCGGCAGAATGTATAGGCTGCGGAGCTTGTGTTGCCGCATGTAAAAATGCTTCAGCTATGCTTTTTGTTAGCGCTAAGGTATCACAGTATTCGGTTCTTCCCCAAGGTCAACCGGAAAAATATGAACGTGTGCAGAAAATGGTTAAAGTTATGGACGAACTTGGTTTTGGTAGTTGTACAAATACTTATGCCTGCGAGGCCGAATGCCCAAAAGGAATTTCGGTTAAAAATATCGCCAGGTTAAACCGCGATTTTATAATGTCCAAAATCAAATCAAATACAACTGAAATTGAAGTATAAATAGTTATTTAAAATAATTTATAAGTCCAACCTTAGTTTGGTTGGACTTTTTTTTATATCCCCATTCAAAAGAATAAGAGGAATTTATCCGTAGTATTTACTATAATTAATCTTGTTTAATGAATAATTAGCAAAAGATTTATAATCATCCTAATTAGGACCAATTTTCATGTTCGAACGTGAAATTCAATTTATTTACGATTTTAATCAGAATAAAGTTAAAAAGTTAGGTTCGTTTATTACTTACGATCAACTTCAGAACTCCGATATTCATCCTGCTATTCTCAGCTATATTTCAGGAGAAATTGAATATTTGATTTTTGAGGACAGGCAAAAACTTCTTAAAGATTCTTTGTTCGATTATTCCGGCGATACTATCAACACTCATTTTTCGCACATTAGCGACGAAATTAAAAGATCTAAAAGGTTTTCCTTAAATTATATTGAGAAACTAATATTACACGCCGCTTCATTTACAATTAATTTTTTAGTGCGACCTAACTGGTCACTGTTAAAATTTTTATTTGATGAGGAGAAAAATAAAAGCACTCTCGAAATAAAGCAGATTTTTAATTATTTCTATTATTATCCTTATTTGAAAAAAATTGTCATTTCTTATCTTGACAAAAAAAAGGTAGTAACACTTTCTTATGATGAGTTTAAGTCTTTGTTAAAAAAAATAGATCGTCTCGGATTGGAGTCAAATTATCATAATATTTTGGATGAAGCGCTGGATTCAATGGGTGAATTTTTTAACATCGGAGTATCAAAACGCAGATTCGTGCCTGTTAAAGCTGTAAGTATGTTTCTTGAGGAAAAATCTCTAGATCCATTTTTAATAAAATTAAATGAGGTTTTTACAAATACTGAAACTAGCCGTTACGATGTTGAGGAATATAAAAATATAATGCGTGATGTAATTTACGAATCAGATGAATCTTTAGAATCCTCAGAAGCCGAATTTGATTATCCCAAGGATGAAAAATACGATGATCTTAATAGAATTGACACATTCGGCGAATCAATTAAAGAAAAACATATAGAGGAAGAACCATCCGAAGTTTTGGCCGAAGAGATTTATGCAGAAGTGATAGGAGAACCTGATAAAATAGAAATTGAGGGAAAAAATCCGTCATTTGGCGATATGGATGGCGAAGAAATTGACGAAATTGATATTGATGAGGACGCCACTGCTGTAAACGAGAGTGTGGACGAATTGGCCGAGTTTGTCAAGGAAGAAAAGGAACTTGAACAAATTCATAAAGAAGCTGATACATTAATAAGTCAAAATATTGGTGATTCCTTCAAAGAAAATACGGATGAAATACAGAGTGATTTTCTGGAAAATAATGCGCCTGAAGTTAGCCCTAAATTAAATGAGAGTTTTAGCGAATCGGTTACCGAGGTTCAAAAAGAATTGGATGAAGCGTTAGAACAAAACAAAAATGCGCAATTGGATATTGTTGAAGAAGATTCTATCTCTGAAGAAGATATTAAGTTGGAAGACCTGTTAAGTGAAGATGAAGAAAACATAGAATTTATGGACAATGATATCGAAGAACCTGAAGAACAGAAAGAAGTAACGGAATCTTTGGATTTTAACTCTATTTTGATAGAGCAGGAAAATATTGTTGTGCTGGATGAAGACGAAGAAATAAAAGAAGTGAATTCCGATAATGTTTTTATATTTGATGAAGTGGAAAAAGAACTTGAATTGTTCAATGAAACGGATTTAAGCGAGTATTATACTCCGGAGAATATAACGGATAAAGAAGACGCACCAGTAAATGTAAATGAATCTTCGAATGATAAAAAAAATGAAAACAAATCCGTGCTAATAGATTTAACTGAATTGCTCGGAAATAAAAAAATGAATAAGATAATTGATACAATTTTTGATTATGATATGGAAGAATTTGCCACAGCAATTGAAAAAATAACTGAAGCATCTGATAAAAATGAAGCAATGCAAATTGTTGAAGATATTTGTAACTCCGCCCAAGTTAGCCCCACTTCCAAAGAAGCAAAAACCTTTAAAACAATAATTTCTGAATATTTCGACCAGGTTTAAAATATGTTTATAGACGAAGCAAAAATCTTTATCCGTTCCGGTGATGGCGGAAACGGTGCGGTAGCTTTCCGTAGAGAAAAGTACGTACCAAAAGGCGGACCTTCAGGCGGAGATGGTGGTAAAGGGGGCGACGTAGTTTTTATAGCCGACAGAAATGTGAATACTTTGATAAATTTCAGATATAAAAAAAAGTTTGAAGCTGAAAATGGCCATGCCGGAGCAAATTCCCGAAAAGATGGTAAGGACGGACAAACTATTAAAATTAAAGTTCCCGTCGGTACTTTAATCCGTGATTTCGATTCTGGAGAGATTCTTGCCGATCTGAATAATGATGGGATGGAAATTGTTTTTTTTAAGGGAGGCAGAGGAGGCAGAGGGAATAGTAAGTTCGCGACGTCCACAAATCAAACTCCACGTTTTGCCGAAGAGGGTAAACCCGGCAAAGAAAAAATGATTATTTTAGAACTTAAACTTTTAGCTGATGTTGGGCTTGTCGGTTTTCCAAACGCGGGAAAATCTACTTTTATAAGCTCTGTGTCGGCGGCTAAACCTAAAATTGCGGATTATCCTTTTACTACGCTAGAACCGAATCTTGGTATTGTTAGGTATGGTGAATATGAAAGTTTTGTAATAGCAGATATCCCCGGGATTATTGAGGGCGCCCATACTGGCAAAGGTCTTGGTATTCGTTTTTTAAAACATATTGAACGCACTAAAATACTACTTATTCTAATTGATGTGACTGATGAACATTATCAAAAAACATTCAGTATAATTAAAAAAGAATTACAAAACTTTAGTGAAGATTTGGCCAACAAGAAAAAAATAGTCTGCTTTACTAAAACCGACCTCCTTGATTCCAAAGATGAAGTTAAAGCTCTTAAAAGAAAATTAAGAGGACATAATGATGAAGTGTTTTATATATCGGCAGTCGCGGGTAAGAACATGAAACCCCTATTGGATGAATTATGGCAAATATTAAATCAGTAACACTTGGACGATATCTATACACACTTATTCCATTGTTTGTTTTCACAATAATTACAGCAGTACTGGCTCTATCTTTTGGAAGTACGGAAATCAGTTTTTCAGAAATAATTTCTATACTGGCAAATAACGGCCCCTCTTATATTAATACCCAAATTATTATTGAATTAAGATTGCCGCGTATATTGCTCGCAATAGCGGTCGGCGGCGGACTTTCTGTTGCCGGCGCTGTCTTTCAAGCCATTTTAATGAATCCCTTGGCCGAACCATATATATTGGGGGTATCCAGTGGTGGTACATTTGGGGCAGTATTATCAATGGTTCTTGGACTTTCTTTTTTGGGACAACAAGCATTAGCTTTTGCAGGTGCTTTAACTGTAATAATTCTTGTCTATACACTCGGACGCAGATACGGAATTATTGATCCAACTATGATGTTGCTTACAGGTGTTATGTCAGGTGCTTTTTTTTCCGCATTGCTTATGCTTATGATTACTTTTGTTGATAGTTCCTTCAGATCGGCGTTGTTTTGGCTTTTGGGTAATTTATCTCTCGCCGAACGAAGTTCAATCTATTTTGTGCTTCCAATAGTAATTTTAATTTCTATTCTATTATCATTGCTTTCGCAGAAGTTAAATGTAATATCGCTAGGGGATGAATCAGCCCTGCACTTGGGCGTAAACAGTAAAAAAGTTAAAAATATAGCTTATATAACCTCTAGTATTCTTGTTGGATCTATTGTTTCAGTTAGCGGAATAATTGGATTTGTCGGTTTACTCGTGCCTCATATTTGCAGAATAGTTTTGGGATTAGATAATAGAATTATTATACCAGCTTCTTTTTTTGTAGGCGCTGTGTTTTTAATTCTCGCAGATGCGGTTGCCCGAATAATTATTGCCCCGGCAGAAATACCTGTTGGAGTTGTTACGGCTGTAATTGGCGCGCCTTTATTTGTTTATCTTTTACGATCTAAGTTTAAAAGATAAAATATTGTAAAAATTGAATATCTTGCAGCGCCTAGAAATTTTAAAAACTTATTTGATGTTTAGAAATCGAAGTTATATATTAAATGCTCGGTTTTTTAAATTGTTGGCGGGGTAGCTCAGTCGGTTAGAGCAGTGGAATCATAATCCACGTGTCGGGGGTTCGAATCCCTCCCCCGCTACGAATTTTGGAGTAAGGAAAATGTATACAGTATTATCATTATTAGCGATATTAGTTTCGATCATTTTAATTATTGTTGTATTATTACAATCCAGTAAAGGCGGCGGATTAGCTGGTATTACAGGAGGATCTGGTAATTTTAGTCAAGCCTTTGGTTCACGAAGAACCGCAGATTTTTTGAGTAAATTTACCTGGTGGTTGGGCGGAATCATTTTAGTTTTGGCAATTAGTATTAATATGTTTTTCTTGCCCGGTAAGTCGGCTTCAGAGCCTGGAGAAAGTATAATTCAGAGTTCCAAGCAGGTACCTTCTGTTCCTTCAACTCCTACACTACCGGAACAGTCTAAACCAGCCGATAATAAAACGGATAATCAACAAAAATAGTTTTTAGATTTTTTTGAAATGTAAGCCTGTTCTTTCTATTAAAGAACAGGCTTTTTTTTTCTAATATTGTACAAGTAATATTTGGAGTAATAATGCCAAAAGCTAAAAAACCTATCGAAAAAGCCTACAAGAATCTGGAATTCCTAAATTCAGCTGATGCAAGAACATTAAGAATTCTTGCCGAGTTTTACGAACCTCAGGCACGTTTCAAAAAGAATAATATTGTCGATACAATCGTTTTTTTCGGTTCTGCTAGAATCACTTCTAAAAAGGAATGTCAGAAAAATCTTCGTGAACTTAAAAAAAGCGATTCTAAAAAGGTGCGTGGATTAAAAGGCAAAATTGAATTGGCGGAAAAAATGCTCTCGATGTCCCATTATTATGAGGATGCTGTAGAACTTTCGCGCAAATTAACCGAATGGTCTCTATCTGTCTCTAAAAATCACAAACGATTTACTATTTGCAGTGGCGGTGGACCCGGAATTATGGAAGCCGCTAGCAAAGGAGCCAAATTAGGGAAAGGGCCTGCTGTTGGTCTTAATATAAGTCTGCCATTTGAACAATTTGTAAATGAGTTTATTGATCCTGAACTTGCTTTTGAATTTCATTACTTCTTTATGCGTAAGTTCTGGCTTGTTTATCTGGCGAAAGCTCTTGTTGTTTTTCCAGGCGGATTTGGAACATTAGATGAATTGATGGAAGTAATTACTCTTTCACAAACCGGCAAAATTAAAAAAGATATGAAAATTATTATTTACGATGAAAAATATTGGAATGAGATTATAAATTTTGAAGCTCTGGTACAACATGGGATGATAAGCCGAAGCGATTTAAAACTTTTCGATTTTTGCAATACTGTGGATGAAGCGTTTGAAAGGATTAAATCTCATTTTATCAAACATTATCTTTAATATTTAAAATGTAAAAAAGGTTGTTTCTTTAATAAAAGAAACAACCTTTTTAAAATTTTATTAGGAATGATTCAAAAAGGGAGGAAAAAAAATATTATAATTATCTGTTTTCTCTTTGCGAATCTTTTACAGCTCTTCTTCTCGCTTTAATTTTTTCCATCCTCTTTTCAATAGATGGTTTTACGAAGAAAGTTCTTTTCTTAAATTCTTTCAATACACCAGATCGTTCGTATTTCTTTTTGAATCTTTTAAGAGCTTTATCGATATTCTCGTTGTCTTGTAAAATAATTCCTACCAAAGCCGTTTACCTGTGGTTTAATTTCAAAAAAAATTAGTCCACAAACTTAAAGTGATTTTTTGTGATTGGCAAGTTTAAAGTAAAAAATATCGTTAATTTAATATTCTTAATGGTAATGCTTAATTCCATCTATAAGTACAGATTTTGTACAAACGCGGAAAAATATAACACAGCTTTAAATATTATTCCGTCCAATAGTTTTGGAAATTATATCGTTTATTAGGTGAGCCGGTGCAATATTTGCGGAAATATTCTGCGAGATTAAATGTTTTATGAATTTTTGTAATTGACGCTCAAAAACAATTTCACTGTCTAATTGATGAGAATTTATAAGTGTGGCATGAACGTACCCGTTTGTAAGATAAATATCCCTGATATTTGAATTTATTGTTTCAAATACTATCATAATCTTCTCTTTCTAAAAATGATTTTACTTTGTATATCCTCTATCGTGGGCGTAGTCAAAAAGTTTGGTATACAGCATTTTTCGTGCTCTGTGCAATCTGCTTCTAACTGTCCCAACGGGGCAGTCGACAAACTCGGCGATTTCTTCGTAAGAAAAACCTTCAACATCACCAAGAATTATTACAGTTCTGAAATCTACGGGCAGTTTATTTAATGCCTGAGCGATATCATCATCCAATAATTTAGAATAAACATCCTCGTCTAAATGTGCAGATTTAACGTCCGATAACTTAATATTCTCATAAAAATTTTGAATATCATCATAATCAACTTTGTTTGGTTCCTTAGAATTTTTTCTGTAATCGTTAATAAAAGAGTTTTTTAATATTCTAAACAACCAGGCTTTACAATTAGTGCCCTTTTCAAATTTATCGAAAAAACGAAATGCTTTAAGATATGTTTCCTGAACCAGATCATCAGCGTCATCACTGCTGCCGGTTATCTTTAAAGCAAAATTATACAAAGCATCTATATGAGGAAGAGCTTCCTTCTCAAACTCTTTATATAATAAATTCGTGTTTTGCGATAAAGTTTGTGTTTCCATCTGTACGTTTTTTGTTCCACCATATTTTATTTACAAGATACAATATTATCTAATAATTAGTCCGTTAAGAATTGTATTCTTTCCACTCAATAAATCAAATATAAAACCATTGATCACCACAAAGCGTACTTTGTTTTCTTTGTAAATAACCAAATCTGCCAGGGAATTTAATTTTATCCTGCTTTTGTAGGAAGTTTCGTTGGATAATACCATTATCGGATAGTTTGTAAAATCAATATTTTTTTCCACTTGTTTAACTCTAACGGAAGTGTAACCCGCTTCATATAAATCCAAAAAATTCACATTTTCCAAATCGGAAATATCATTAAAAACGTCAGGATAAGTTTTCCCTTCTTTTACTACCATGCCTTCGCAATTGATTTCTTCATAGCCATAAAATGTGGAAAGATCTCCCATATCATCAATTGTTCCCCTGTAATAATCGTCGCGGGAATTGTTATAACTTCTTTCAGAATGATTAATCCCTATATCCAAAGTGTACATTTGGGAGTTATATTCTCTCTTTAAATTGGGTAAAAGCAAATCAAAAAGATATTTTTTGTTCTCTGGAATGTTGTTGTATTTGGTTAAATCGGCTTCGATATACTTTTGTTCTGCTATCGATTGAAATGAAACAAGGAGACCAATAAAATTTAATTCGCGAAGAAATTGTTTCTCGAAATTATTTTTCCATCCTCCCGATTCAATCAATATTGTTCCAGTACCCCATTTGGCAAAATTATCCCCGAAAGCTCTTGGCTCAAATTCATCATCATAACGAGCTATGTGTCCAGGGATAAATTTAGAAAGTTCTTCAACCATATTTACAATTACTTTCATTGCGTCAGATCTTATTGAATTGATTTCTTTTTCTTTATTAAAAGCCGGCGCTAATATTGATATGGTTGCGGACTTATAAGTTTTACCCGCAGTATATCTTAAATCCTGGTCGTGCAGATTAAAACCAAATTGAGGTTTAAGCGAATCCTGAACGGATTTTAATGCTTTTGATTCAGGATATTCTAACCGGAGGGCGTCACGGTTTAAGTCTATATCCAGTGCATTTCTTCTCTGGAAACGTTCGGCCCCGTCCGGATTAAGCATGGGTATAAAGTGAAGTGTAAGTTTTTCGGAAAGCAATTTTCTAAAATCATTAAAATTGTCATTAGCTGCTAAAAACTTCAAAATATCTATTAAAGCCATAGTTGCCGTTGATTCGTCTCCATGCATTTGCGACCAAGCTACAACATCAACAGGACCCTTTCCGAAAGATAACATTATAATTTTACGTCCCTCCAGGGATGAACCTATTTCGCGTCTTACAAAAACATCATTTTCTCCAAAAGGTTTCAGATACGTAAGCAATTCATTATAATTAAATCGTTTATTAGTTAAATTATTTTCTTTGTAATTGTGGTAACTATCGTGTAGTTCATCAGTTAGGAACATTTGAGCCTCAGTTTGATATGGAATAATTGTGAGAAGACACAATTGGAAAATTAAAGCGTAAAACAAATTTATTTTTTTGTGAAAAAAGTAAAATATTATGCTCATGCATTAATCCTTAAAATGTATTGGGCAAATATTCTAATGCAAAATAAAATTAATTGGATACAATTTTACTAAGACACTGTTAGTCGTCTTTTAAAGATAAAGTTTAATTACAAAATAAGAATAAGGAGTATTTATAAAAAACCGTATTCAAAAAATAATTAAATCTTTGAAAACGGTTTAATTAATAATTATAAGACAGGAATTTTAAAAGGTTTCAGATAAATTAATACATAACTCCCAAATTGAGTGTTATGTAAAATGTTGATATATTTTTTCTGTATTTATTTTCAAGATTTTCCACACCTTGACCAAATATATGGGCCATATAATATCTTATATTTAATCCGACTAAATTAGATTTACTTAATCCAAAATTCGCGCCCAATCCAATATAACCGCCAACTGCGTATTCCATTCTTGCATATCCAAGCGAGTTAAAAAATTCTTTTTCATATGGCGAAGTAATTAAAAATGTTGGTCCAACACCGGCGTTTATATATGGTCTTAAATTTTCGGTAACGGTTTTTTCGAACATTCTGTATTGTAATCCAAAATTAACTGGCAGAAAAAACACTCTGTTTTTTTTCCCGACAACATAACTCTGGCCGTACCAGTCAATGTATTCAAATTCTCTTTCGTCCTTCGATTCTGAAATTGAAAAGTTGACAAATCCTGTTGTAGTGTTCGTGAAGGAATATCTATAAAAGGTTCCTAGTCCAAATCCACTTTCACCCACAAGAATATCTATTCCCCATGAATTAAGGGGAAATTTTTCGAGTGGTTTTTCGGGTGCCAATTCTCCAATTTTTTGTCCGTTTATTGAAATGGCGGAAACCATAATCATAAATAAAAGTATTCGTTTCATTGTTCATCCTTTTCAAAGCTTTGCATTGAAAAATAATTATAATATATTAAAAGTCAATGGGATTAATAAGTAATGTATAATGAATAATATAAAATTTTACGAATCGTCAGATTATTGGGAAAAACGTTATAGCAACAACAGTGACACATGGACATTAAACAAAGTTAATCCGGTTTTTGTTCGAATTATTGAGGAAAAAAAATTCGGGACAATAAACGATTTACTAATTATTGGCTGCGGCAAAGGATATGAGGCTTGTTTTGCCGCTCAAAGTAATATACGTGTAACAGCTGTCGATTTTTCTATTAAGGCTTTAACATCTGCGGAAGAAGACTGTAAATTAAAAAACGGCAATCCGAAATTTATAAACATGAATTTGTTCGAATTGAAAAAATGGGGCGAGAAATTTGATTCTGTATATGAGTATACAACATTTTGTTCTCTGAACCCGGATAAAATAGAAGAATTATTATGGAACATCGAAAGTGTTTTAAAAACTAATGGAATTTTCATAACAGTTCTTTTCCCTTTGCG
>PGYT01000075.1:1242-18262 GCA_002839805.1 Ignavibacteriae bacterium HGW-Ignavibacteriae-2 | reverse complement strand
ATTACTTTCTTTTTGGACGGTACAAATGAGGACTTGAACCTAAAGCTACTTCAGCCGCTTCCATTACAGTTTCCGATAATGTTGGATGCGGATGAATTGTTTTTGCCAGATCTTCCGCTAAAGTCGCCATTTCAACAGCTAAAGTGCCCTCTGCAATCAGTTCCCCTGCTCCTGCGCCAACCACACCCATTCCCAATACTCTTTTAGTTTCCGGATCGAAAATAAGTTTTGTTAATCCTTCGTTTCTGTCAATAGTGGTTGCTCGGCTGCTCGCGCTCCAGGGGAAACGGGCAACTTCAATTTTAATCCCTTTTTCTTTCGCTTCGGTTTCATTCAATCCGGTCCATGCTAATTCGGGATCTGTGAAAACAACAGCAGGAATTGCGTTCGGCTCGAACGCGGCTTTATTACCAGCAATAGCCTCTACCGCAACTTTACCTTCGGCAGATGCTTTATGCGCCAGCATTGCACCCCCAACAATATCTCCAATAGCGTAAATGGTTGGATCTTTTGTCTGACATTTTTTATCCACCTCAACAAAACCACGTTTATTTATAGTTACACGAGTGTTTTCCAATCCTAATCCTGCGGTCACCGGACGTCGACCTACACTAACCAAAACTCTATCGAACTCTTGTTCGGTTTCTTTTATGCCTTCGCCTTCAAATTTAACTTTCATCCCTTTTTTTGTTTCTTTTACTTCAACAACCTTTGTGTTTACCATAATTGTTTTTAAGGACTGTTCAAGGGATTTCTGAAGCACACGAACCATATCTCTATCTGCGCCTGGTAATATGCCGGGCATCATTTCTGCTACCGAAACTTCACTGCCTAAAGCAGCATATACTGAACCCAGTTCCAATCCAATATATCCGCCGCCGATTACAAGCAATTTTTTGGGAATTGATTCCAGTTCCAGTGCGCCTGTGGAATCCCATACTTTCTCCGATTCGTAAGGAATTCCGGGTATTTTTGTAGGTTCCGATCCTGTAGCTAATATCGCGTTCTTAAATTCAATAATTTCGAAAGTGCCGTCATTTTTTTGCACATTCAGACTTGAAGAATTTTTGAATGAAGCCGTACCTTGTATATAATTGATTTTTCTGGCTTTACTGAGCTGTCCTGTTCCACCGGTAAGTTTATTAACAACACGGTTCTTAAATTCTCTAAGTTTATCCAAATCAATTTTCGGTTCTCCGAAACTTACTCCCCAATGCTCGGCTTCTTTAGTTTCTTTAATAAGTTTTGCAACATGAAGTAATGCCTTGGATGGAATACAGCCAACATGCAGACATACGCCGCCTGGATTAAGGTTTTTATCAATTAAAGTTACTTCCATTCCCATATCCGCTGCAACAAAGGCCGCAACATATCCACCCGGTCCGCCTCCGACTACTACCAATTGAGTTTTCTGTGACATATTAATCTCCATAATCTTACTTCGGAACACACATATAATATATTCATGTGCTTTCCTGTATCTGTATAATATTTTTAACCTTCTAAGCTAAGTAAAAACGGATTTTCCAATGCTTGCGAAACCCATTTAATAAATCTTGCGGCGTCAGCCCCGTCAATAATTCTATGATCGTAGGAGAGTGACAATGGAAGCATCATTCGCGCAACGAACTGTCCGTCTTTATAAACCTGCTCGTAAGTCCCGCGTGATACTCCAAGTATAGCAACTTCGGGAGCATTTACAATAGGCGTAAAATACGTTCCGCCTATTCCGCCCAAATTGCTGATGGAAAAATTACCCCCCTGCATATCTTCGATTGTTAATTTTTTATCCCGCGATTTAACTGAAATTTCATTCAGTTCAACGGCGAGCTGAATAATATTTTTTTTATCAACATCTTTAATTACAGGTACAAGTAAGCCGCGGTCGGTATCCACTGCCAGTCCTATATTGAAATATTTTTTTAAAATTATTTCATTTTTCTCTGTATCTATGCTCGCGTTAAATTGGGGGAACACTTTTAATGCGGAAGCTATAATTTTAAGCAGAATTGCCGTAACTGTTAACTTTCCACCGGCAGCTTCAACTTGTTTAGAATATTGTTTACGCAATTTTTCCAATTCGGTTATATCCGCTTTATCAAACTGGGTTACATGTGGTATTGTAGACCAGGCGTAAGAAAGATGTTCGGCAGTTTTCCTGCGGATGTTGCTCATTTGTTTAATTTCAACCTCACCCCATTTCTCGAAATTAGGTAAAGGTTCTCTATTTATTCCCAAAGGCATTCCTGAAGAGGATGCCTGCGAAATTTTACGGTTAAGATTTTTAGAGAATATTTTAACATCTTCAACTGAGATTCTTCCACCCGGTCCAGTGCCGGGAACTTTATTTATTTCAATTCCAATTTCACGGGCAAATCTACGCACACTTGGAGAAGCGGGTACTATAATTTTTGATAAATCTGCACGAGTTAAAGTCGAGCTCTCTTCTTTATAATAAACAGGTTTGTCAATTGTTCTGGCAATTTCTTTTCGTGCCTGTTCGCTTATTTGGGGTTTTTGTATTTGTTCCGGTTCAGGTTTCTTATGGGTTTGTGTTTCACCTTCGGTGTTAAATACAAAAATTACATCCCCTACTTTTGCGGAATCTCCATCTTTTACTTTTACCTCTTTAACCACGCCTTTAATTTCACTTGGTACTTCTACAGTCGCTTTATCGGTTTCAATTTCAAGAATTATCTGATCTTTATCTATTATATCGCCAACTTTGGCAAGTACTTTGGAAATTTGCGCGGAAGTGATATTTTCACCCAATTCCGGCAATTTAAATTCAACAACATTGCTGATGGGAGTTGCCTGTTTTGCCTGTACGGCTTTTGGCGGTTCCTTTACGGGCGCAGGCTCTGATTTAATTTCAGGTTTCTCTTCTTTTATGGTTTTTGTTGAATCATCAGCTTCCATCGTAAATATAACATCGCCCACTTTCGCTTTGCTGCCTTCTACAATAAACACTTCTTTAACAATTCCGGAAACTTCTGCAGGCACTTCAACATTCGCTTTGTCGGTTTCAATTTCAAGCACAACTTGATCGACACTGACGGAATCCCCGGGTTTTACATGAACCTTCACAATATCCGCAGATTCAATATTTTCACCTAATTCTGGTAATTTAAATTCAATAGCCATAGTTCACTCAAACTTTTTTAATAAAACATTGGATTTGGTTTATCAGTATCTATCCCTAAATCTTTGATAGCTTTTTTTAGAATATCTTTTTTTAACGAACCTTCTTTAACAAGCGAATACAAAGTCGCATAAACAATATGTTTAGCATCAACCTCAAAAAAGTTTCTAAGATTTGATCTGTCTTCGCTTCTTCCGAATCCGAATGTGCCAAGTGTGTGCAATGGGCCCGGCAGCCATTTGGAGATTGAATCACCAAGTATTTGTACATAATCCGACGCGGAAACAAATATTCCTTTTTCGTCTTTAGTGATCTCAGAAATATATGGCGATTTAGCTTTCTTGTCAGGATTCAGCATATTCCATCTTTCAGTTTCCAGAGCATCCAAATGAAGATTTTTATAACTGGTAACACTCCAAACATCTGTTGATACATCATAATCTTTTTCAAGAATTTCCTGAGCTTTTAAGGTTTCATTAAGAATTGTTCCGCTTCCCAAAAGGTGAGCCTTAACTTTAGGTGCTTTCTTAGGAGAAGCTTTCAATTTATACATTCCTTTCAATATACCGTCTTTTATATCTTTCCCTTTAGGCATCGGCGGTTGGACATAATTTTCATTCATTACGGTTATATAATAAAACACATTATCTTGTTTTTCGTACATTCTGTATATACCTTCGCGGATAATAACTGCCAGTTCGTATGCATACGCCGGATCATAAGTAAGACAGGTAGGAATGGTATACGCAAGCAGATGACTATTACCATCCTGATGCTGAAGACCTTCACCGGCTAGTGTAGTTCTGCCGGCTGTGGCACCAATAAGAAATCCGCGGCATCGCATATCCGCCGCCGCCCAAGCCAGGTCTCCGATTCTCTGGAATCCGAACATTGAATAGAACGAGAAGAACGGTATGGTATTAATTCCGTGTGTGGCATATGCTGTTCCCGCGGCGATAAAGGACGACATTGAGCCGGCCTCAGTAATTCCTTCTTCTAAAATTTGTCCGTCTATAGCTTCTTTATAATAGAGCAGACTGTCTCTATCGACCGGTTCATACAGCTGACCGACATGAGAATAAATTCCAATCTGGCGGAATAAAGATTCCATTCCAAATGTTCTGGCTTCATCAGGAACTATAGGTACAATTAATTTTCCAACTTCTTTATCTTTTAACAATTTTGTTAAAATTCTTACATAAACCATTGTTGTAGAAGCTTCGCGTCCTTCTGTACCTGCATAAAATTCTTCAAATAATTCTTCAGAAGGAGTTTGAATTGAGTGAGCTTTAGGAACACGTTTGGGTACATATCCGCCCAATGATTTTCTTTTTTCTTTAAGATATTTGATTTCAGCACTGTCTTCGCCCGGTTTAAAGAATGGAGCATTAATAACATCTTCATCAGAAAGTGGGATACCGAAACGAGTTCTGAATTCTTTTAATTCCTCTTCGTTTAATTTTTTTTGTGAATGTGTAATATTTTTACCTTCACCGGCTTCACCCAAACCATAACCTTTTACTGTACGAGCAAGCACTACGGTCGGCGCACCTTTATGTTCCACAGCAACTTTAAATGCCGTGTAAACTTTTTCAGGATCGTGTCCGCCCCGTTTCATTTTTTCTATCTGCTCGTCGGATAATTTTTCGACCATTTTAAGTAATTCGGGGTACTTTCCGAAGAAATGTTCGCGTGTGTAATTTCCGTCCTCAACTATATATTTTTGAGATTCACCGTCAATACTTTCGTTCATTCTACGTATTAACAATCCCGATTTATCTTCTTCGAGCAATTCATCCCATTGCGAGCCCCAAATAACTTTAATAACATTCCAGCCGGCTCCGCGGAAAACAGCTTCCAGTTCCTGAATAATATTTCCATTGCCTCTTACAGGACCGTCTAATCTTTGTAAATTGCAATTAATTACAAAAATCAGGTTGTCTAATTTTTCGCGCGCAGCAAGTGAAATTGCTCCCAGTGTTTCTGGTTCGTCAGTTTCTCCGTCACCTAAAAACGCCCATACTTTGGATTCGCTTGGTCTCTTTAAACCGCGATCTTCTAGATATCTGTTAAAACGTGCCTGATAAATTGACATAATCGGTCCAAGTCCCATTGAAACAGTTGGGAATTCCCAGAATTCCGACATCAGCCATGGGTGGGGGTAAGATGAAAGTCCTCCGCCGGGTTGTAATTCGCGCCTGAAATTTTCCAGCTGTTCAACAGATAATCTTCCTTCTAAAAAGGCGCGAGCATAGATCCCCGGCGCTGCGTGACCCTGAAAATAAATTTGATCTCCATCGTAATTATCGTCTTTACCCTTAAAAAAATGATTGAACGCAACTTCGTACAAAGTTGCGGCTGAAGCATAAGTTGAAATATGTCCGCCAATACCAGCCGAATGTTTGTTTGCACGAACCACCATTGCCATTGCATTCCATCTAATAAGACTTTTTATCCGGCGTTCTATTTCGCGTCCACCGGGAAAATGAGGCTGTTTATGTCGCGGAATTGTATTTATATAAGGAGTGTTTGCTGTGAAAGGCAGATCTACACCCTCTTCATGAGCGTAGTTATCAAGTTCCTGTAATAAATCTTTTACTCTTTCGGGACCGCCTTCCTGCAGAACGTATTCAAGCGATTCCAGCCATTCCTTATTCTCCAGCTCTTCAGCTTCACTCAATCCATTATTTCTAATATCGTCCATAATGTTTCCTTTTATTTAAAATCTTTTTGTGTAATTGTTGACGAAATGTCCGAATATAAAATTTAAATCCATTAAAATTACGAAAAAAAATAAAAATTTGCGGACTCAAATATTATAATAATTAATAAAATACTAATTATAGATTATATATAATTGATTAGTTAAAACGTAATATAGTGGTGAAAAGTTTAATTTAATATAAGAATCAAAAATATAATTTGAAGATTTATTGAATTAGAATTACGTTTGACAAATAGTAATTCTGGAATTACAATGAATGATAATAATAAAAATAAATTATCAAAACCTTTCAAATATGAAGTAATCTCAAAATTTATCACTTCTCCAAATTCCTCACTTGCCATTTGCATTTTAAATGAACAATTAAAAATTGTTTTTGCCAATCACAGTTTTTTAGAAATCACCAAACTTTCCCTGCGTATGACTAAGGGAAAAAATATTAAGGAATATTTAGAAACTAATAATGAATTTAATTTTGGCCATTTAATTGACGCATTAAAAAAAAATCGGGTGATAACTTCGGAGCTTAAAAATTGTTATCGTGAACAATATTTTGAAGGAGCTTTTTCCAAAATTAAAAGAACAGACGAAAATGAAGATTTAATTTTACTTATTCTCCATGAGATTACAGAAAAGAAACTAATTATTAATAAATTGAGCGTTCAACAGGCGTACCTGGAAGCCTTAATTAAAAATGCCCCTATCGGAATTGTAATTTTAGATTCGGAATTTAGGATTGAGCAAATTAATAATGAGTTCTCCAATATGTTCGGATATCAGTTAGACGAAATTAAAGGGAAAGAATTACCACTAATTATTTCTCCATCCAAATTTATCAACGAAACTAAGGAACTCGTAAAACGAATTAGCGGAGGAGAAACAGTAAGTCTGGATACCATAAGAAAAAGGAAAAACAAAACAACATTTAACGTTAATATATCAGCAACAAAGGTTCATGTGGAAAACTCAGTCATTTCTTTCATTATTTTATTCAAGGATATTACGCTCCAAAAAATTATTGAGAAGGAAATTATTAAAACGAAAGAAGAGTCCGAGCGCGTAGAGAAAATGAAATCCAATTTTATAGCCCAAATATCTCACGAAATAAGAACTCCACTGAATCTGGTTATGAGCTCCACAAGTTTAATTAAAGATATTCTTGAAGATACGGTTAATCCGGAAGTCAAAGAGTTATTCGGTATTATCGATGAAGGCGGTCAAAGAATAATAAGAACTATCGATTTGATTCTTAATATGTCCGAGTTGGAATCAGGCGGATATAATCCGGTAAAAAGGGAAACCAACATCGATTGCGACATTCTTCAGCAAATTGTATCCGAGTTATCTATACTGGCAAAACGCAAAAACCTTTCGATCGATTATAAATGCCTTACTGTAAATCCTGTTATTCTTACAGACACTTACAGTTTGTCTCAGATAATAATTAATCTTTTGGATAACGCCATTAAGTATACCGAAAGAGGTAAAATAAGTCTGAGATTATTAAAAGATAGAAATAATAAATATAATGTGGAAATTTCTGATACAGGAATTGGTATAAGCAAAAAATTTGTAAATCAAATGTACTTACCATTTTCTCAGGAAGAAAGCGGTTATAGAAGAAGTTATGATGGGACCGGTCTCGGTTTATCACTGGTAAAAAAATACTGCGATATAATAGGTGCAAGTATTAAGGTCAAAACAAAGAAGGGGGTTGGTACCAAATTTTCTATAATATTAAATTAATACATCTTAGTTTCGAGAAACCTAAATTTCTTTTTAATTCTTATTAGTGCGTTTCAGTAAATATTATTAAGTATTACTTTGCATTGGAATCGTGTAATAATTTTATAACTTGCTCGCAAAATTTTATCAAATAATCAAGTATACTTTCAGGACTGCTGAATTTGTTCCGCATCTCAAGTTTCATTGCTTCTTTGCCTTGTTTAAAAAATATCTCTTTCGAATATTTTTCCATAATAAACTTCATCAACACGCTAAATTTTGTAGTATAAAATTCTTCTCTATCTCCTTTGGGCAAAATTATTATTACCTGATCTTTTTTAATTACAATTCTTTCGAACAGAGCAATTGATGCGTTAAACCTTAATTTGGCCGCTAATATAAGTCGATTTATAATTTCAGGAAATTTTCCGTAACGATCTTTCATTTCATCTGTTATTTCGTCAATTTCATCAATTCTGATTATTGAAAACAGTGCCGTATAAAAACTTAGCCTATCCGCTTGATCCGGCATATAATCTTTTGGAATACCAATTTCAAAATAGGAATCAATTGTAGGTGAAGACCTATCGGCCGCTTTAGGAAGATCTTTAAATTCATTTTTAAATTCACCCTGCCTTAGTTCATCTACAGCTTCATCAAGAAGTTTCACATACATATCGAAACCAACTGTGTTGATAGCGCCGCTTTGTTCTGTGCCAAGTAAATTTCCAGCGCCGCGTATTTCAAGATCACGCATCGAGAGATTAAATCCTTCACCAAGATCGGTATACTCTTCAATGGCGTGCAATCGGCGGACGGCTTTTTTTGTAATCGTATCCATTGAGGGAACAAGTAAATAAGCGAATGCCTGTCGATTGGAACGACCCACACGTCCTCTTAGCTGGTGTAATTCAGCCAATCCAAATCTGTCCGCACGATTAATAATTATAGTATTCACATTGGGTATGTCCAGTCCCGATTCAATAATTTTTGTAGCGATCAGCATATCAAATTTTTTGGCCAAAAAATCATGAATCACTTTCTCCAACTGATTCGGCTTCATTTGACCATGTGCGACTGTAATTTTTAATTCCGGAATATGTCTTTTTATGTAGGCAGCTATTTTATCAATCGATTGAACTCTATCGTGAACAAAATATATCTGTCCGTTTCGTAAAAGTTCATGCGTAATCCATTCTCTAATTTTTATTATATCAAATGTTTCCACTTTTGTTACGATTGGAATTCTATTTGGCGGAGGAGTTGCGATGATCGATAAGTCTCTGGCGCCTAAAAGGGACATATTAAGTGTTCTTGGAATAGGTGTTGCGGTGAGCGTTAAAGTATCTACATTTTCTTTAATCGATTTCAATTTTTCTTTAGCCATCACTCCAAAGCGGTGTTCCTCGTCAATTATAAGCAGACCCAAATCTCTAAATTGAATGTCCTTTGAGAGCAGGCGATGTGTGCCTATCACAATATCTACTTTTCCCTCACTAAGCCGCTGGACAGTATCTGTTTGCTCCCTTTTAGAGGAGAAACGTGACAAAGCCTCAACCCTTACCGGAAATTGCGAAAGCCGGTCTTTAAATGTATTAAAATGTTGTTCCGCTAAAATAGTAGTGGGAACCATCAATGCTACCTGCTTGTTGTTTGTAACAGCTTTAAATGCTGCACGAACAGCAATCTCTGTTTTACCGAATCCTACATCACCGCAAACCAGTCTGTCCATTGGAGTAGAGGATTCCATATCAACCTTCACTTCGTCGGTAACTTTAGACTGATCATTAGTGTCCTCATACATAAATGAAGCTTCCAATTCTTTTTGCCATATAGTATCGGCGCTAAAAGCGTAGCCCTGTTCCGCTTTTCGTTTAGCATATAAAATTATCAACTGACGTGCAGCGTCTTTTATTTTCGCTTTAACCTTTTTCTTTGTGCTTCGCCACTCGTTACTCCCCAGGTGAGTTAAGCTGGGTTTAATTTCTTCGTTCGAGGAAAACTTTGTGATAAGTCCCAGATAATTGAGATTAACATAAACAACGTCGCCTTCGGCATATAAAATTTTTATGCTCTCCTGTTCGGTCATTCCAATATTAATAGTTTCCAAACCGGAGTACTTGCCAATGCCGAAGTTTTCGTGAACAACGTAATCGCCTATTTTAAGCGACGCCAAATCGCGCGCTTTAGATTTTTTAAGTTTATGTTTGCCGGAAATTTTTGTTCGGAAAGGTTTATTAAAAATTTCATAATCGGTTAGAACAACAAGATTCTCTTGTTTACTAACAAATCCTTTTTTAATTGCAAAATCGATAATAGAAATTTTCCCGGATTCTATTAATAAGCGGATGTTTTCGTTCAGCTCCGAAAGTAAATCCGCAAGTCGTTTAACCTGCATTTCATTTTCGGCTGTAATTATAATTTTATAATCTTTACCAGCGAAATTCAGTAGAGCCTTTGATAATAGATCGAAGTTGGAATTAATAGGCGGTGTGTCAGTTAAACCGAATAAATATTTATTCTCCGCTTCTCCAATTTCCTGCTGAATAATCCATCTTGCTTTTTCGTCAAACAAATTTTGAAGTGAAATGTTAGTTTTCTCAGAAAGGACTTCATTTCTATTGACCGAGCTGTCAGCGTCAGTTCCTGAAAATATTTCCTCTTTTAAATCTTGGTCTATATCATCCTGTGTATTTTTAATATTCGTCTTAGAGTCTTTGTTAAATAATGCGTTTAACTCAAATTCAGATGCTAAAATAACTGGGTTTTTTAGGTAACTGAATATAGTTGAAAGCTCCTGATCGGTTGACTCCCCATTTACTTTTGCAGCCAAAGTAATATTGGGAATCCTAATGGAAGATCTTTGACTTTCAGGATTAAAATACCTTATAGATTCAAGAAAATCGCCGTCAAATTCAAGCCTGCATGGCTGACGTTCGCTGTATGACCAAAAATCAATAATAGAGCCGCGTGTAGAATAATCGCCAGGGTTTTCAACATACTTATCTTTGGAGTATTCGGAGAAATTCAAATACTCTACCAAATCATCATAAGTTAAATCGCTGCCCACTTCAATAATTGTTGTGTTTTTAGTGAGAGCATCTTTTGACGGCAATTTCTGAAGCAGCAGTTTAAATGTGGATACAATTATGAAATTTTGTCTGTTGCTTATATCTGTAAGCTTTTCCTGTAAATTCTCGATATTAAAATCATCTATAATAACTGTTGAATCGGCAAGACCAGTCACATTTAATTCTACCATCAGTTCCTGCACATCTTTGGGGGAATCGACGAGTAATATTAATTGTTTTTCTGTGGCATTTAAATAATTAGCTAACAAACAAAAAGAAGATCCAGGCAGACTCGATGTAAAAATTATGTTTGAGTTTGCAAAACCTCTTTTTAATTCAGATTGAAACAAATCTATTGTTTGAATACTGTTAAAGAAATCTTTAATATCTTTTTTCATTTATCCCATCAAATCATTTAAAATAGACATAACAAACCAATCACAACTTGTGAGGTTTGCGGATACTAAAATTACTCGAATTAATTCGATCTGCCAAATTAAGGCTTCAATTGATTTGGTAATATTTGTTGGAGAAAAAATTATGAAACAGAGGATTTAGATAAAAATTAAATGTCTTTATTTGTTTTTGAACTACTTTCTCCAATAATCGTTTTTATATTATAAACAAAATAAGCTTTTTAACTTCTACGGGCAGCTATTTCAATCTTGATTAAATTGTGTTATTTTTAATCAACAAAATGTCAACCAACCTATTGGAGCATTCTTTATGCCGCACGTACGAGCACCCAAACCGAAAGAACTAAAACCCGAAGAATTAAAATGGATATGTGACCCCAAAAGTTTAGAATTCGATTCGACAAAAGAATTAGAACCGATTGAAGGAATTATCGGTCAGGAAAGAGCTATGAAAGCCCTGAAAATGGGCGTGGATTTAAGAAGCCCAGGTTATAATATTTTTATTACAGGATTATCCGGGACCGGTAAACTTACAACTATCAAAAAAACATTGGAAGAAATAAGTCCCGATTGCACTACACTCTACGATTATGTATATGTAAACAATTTTGAGGATGAAGACAGACCGATTATATTAAAGTTTCCCGCCGGAAGAGCAAATAAATTCAGAAAAGATATGGCTCAGTCCATACAATTCCTTCAGGAAAATATTCCACAGGTTCTCGCTTCTGAAAGTTTTGTTCAGCAAAAGGCCAAATTAATGGAGGACTACGGTCAAACTCAACAAGTGATTTTACATGATTTTGAAAAAAAATTAAGAAAAGATAATTTTGCGCTCGGGCAAGTTAAAGTCGGTGAAATAACTCGACCCGAAATAGTTATGATTGTTGACGATAAACCATTTTTTGTTCAACAGTTGGACGAATTGATTGCGAGCAAAAAAATTACTGAAGCAAAAGCGCAAAACATCACAAAAAAATATATGTCTTACCAGGAAGAACTTCAGCTTGTATATCGTAAAAGCCTGGACCTTAATCAACAGTTTAAAGATAAAATTAAATCATTAGAAACCAATGAAGTTAAGCAGATAATCCTCGCCACTTTCGATCATCTTAAAAGTAAATTCAAAAATGAAAAAGTGAGATTGTACCTTTCGAAAGTCGTTGAAAATATATTTGACAATCTTGAAGTGTTCAAAGGTCAGAAACCTGTTAGAGAAGAGACGCAGGACGGAGTTTTAGTTGACTATCTTAAAGAATACGAAGTAAACATCATCCTGGATAACAGTAAAGTTAAATCCTGCCCTGTATTAATTGAAACGTCACCTACAATGAGCAACTTATTCGGAACAATTGAAAAATTCAGCGATGGGCAGGGAGGCTGGTATGCAGACTTTACAAGAATTAAAGCCGGTTCGCTGCTCAGGGCAAATGGAGGTTATATTGTACTAAACGCAATGGATGCGTTTTCGGAACCGGGTGTTTGGAGGATGTTAAAACGTGTTTTATTATACGGCAAATTAGAGATTCAGGATTCTACAAATTTTTATCAGATATCCCCAAGCGCTCTTAAACCCGAGGCAATAGAGATTGACACAAAAGTGTTATTTATAGGAAACAGCTACATATATTCAATGCTTTCCGGTTATGAGGATGATTTTAACAAAATATTTAAAGTGAAAGCGGAATTTGATTATGAAATGAAACGCACTGAAACTACTATCAAGGAGTATGCTAAAGTCATTAAAAAATTAATTCAAAATGAAAATCTGCTCGAATTCGATTCCTTCGCGATAGCCAAAACAATAGAATACGCGGCAAGATACGCGGGCGAGAAAACCAAATTAACTACGCGGTTTGCTTACATTGCAGATTTAGTTCGCGAATCTTGTTTTTGGGCTCGTGACAATGGGGATAAAATTGTAAACAATTATCACGTTAAACAGGCATATGAAACTTCTCGCGAAAGACATGGTTTATACGAATCTAAAATGAATGAAATGATGCATGAGGGTACAATTTTAATTGATACCGACGGTGAAAGAATTGGTCAAATAAATGGACTGGCTGTATACGGAGGAAATAGTAACGCCTTCGGTAAACCGACTAGAATTACGGCTTCTGTAACATTAGGCAATGGTAATATTTTAAACGTTGAACGCGAAGCGGGTCTAAGCGGCAACACGCATAACAAAGGCGTACTTATTATAACGGGATATTTCCGCGAAACTTTCGGTCAAAAAATTCCACTCTCATTTAACGCCAGCCTTGTTTTTGAACAGGGTTATGGAATGATAGACGGCGATAGCGCGTCAATAACAGAAATATGCGCTTTGTTATCATGTCTTTCAGGTTTGTCATTAAAACAATCTTTCGCCATTACCGGATCTGTAAATCAAAAAGGGGATATACAGCCAATCGGCGGAATAAACGAAAAAATTGAAGGGTTTTATGATTTATGCAAACACAGGGGTTTAACAAAAAAACAAGGCGTTATAATGCCCATCCAAAATGTGAAAGATTTAATGCTGAAGGATGAAATTGTCGAATCGGTGAAAAACAAGGAATTTCATATTTATCCGGTGTCTCGTGTTGAAGAAGCTATTGAAATATTTACAGGGGTTAAAGCGGGTAATATTAACAGACGAGGAAATTATGAGCCCAATACAGTATTTGGATTAGTGGAAAATAAATTAAAAGAGATGCGGAAAATAGTTAAACCTAAAGATACGTCACCTGTAAAAAAGAAAACAGTTGTTAAGAAAAAATAATAGCTTCAAGCAATGTTATCAATCTGTTAATTAATTATTAGCACATAGTAACGTTTAATTAATTGAAATTGTTTTTTATTCAAAATAAGACAAATAATGAAACAAATACATAATAAGATTTCAACAAAAACTAAAATTCTTGCAACACTCGGTCCGGCTACTAAGTCTATAGAAAATTTGGAAGATCTTATAAGTGAAGGAGTTGACGCGTTTCGTTTAAATTTTTCACACGGAAATTACGAATCCTTCGATGAGTTATTCAAAAATATTGACTCTATTTGCACAAAAAAATCCCTGCCTATTCCGATACTTATTGATCTTCAGGGTCCTAAAATTAGAATTGGAAAGTTAGAAAAAGATGAAATTGAAATTTGCAAGGATGACCTTATAGAATTAACCACAGATGATGTAATTGGTGACAGTAAAATAATATCTACTTCTTACAAACTTTTACCCGAGGACGCACAAGTAGGCGATGATATTTTAATTGATGACGGTTTAATCCATTTACAAGTTTTGGAGAAAAAGCAGAATTCCGTTATATGTAAAATTATAGAAGGCGGCAAATTAAAACCTCAAAAAGGAATGAACCTTCCCGATATGCAGCTAAGTACACCATCATTTTCGGAGAGAGATCTTGAAAATCTTGAATTCGCTTTAAAATATAGAGTTGATTTTGTCGCCTTGTCATTCGTTAGGAAAGCCGCCGATATAACCGATTTACGCAAAATTATTGAAAGTAAAGGGAAAACAATTCCTATTATAGCGAAAATTGAAAAGCCTGAAGCCGTAAAAAATTTTGAAGAAATTTTAAATGCCGCCGACGGAATTATGGTTGCACGAGGGGACCTGGGCGTTGAACTCGATCCGCAGGATGTACCTTTGATTCAAAAGAAAATTATTCGCAGATGTAAGTCTGTTGGGAAATTAGTTATTACAGCCACTCAAATGCTCGATTCTATGATAAACAATCCCGTTCCTACACGAGCAGAAGCTTCAGATGTTGCAAATGCTGTATGGGATGGTACGGATGTAGTGATGCTTAGTGGTGAAACCTCGGTAGGACGTTACCCTATTGAAACGGTGCGTACAATGAACGATATATTGTTTAAAGCCGAATCTAGCCCGGAATTCAACTCCAATATTGTATATGAAATTCCCGTAGATCTTGCGGATAATTTATTTGATTCCACAGGACACGCTATTGTAAATATTGCCGGTCAGATAAATGCGACTCATATTATCGTTTTTACACATTATGGACGGAAAGCAAAAGTAATATCCAAATACAGGCCAAATGCTTCAATAATTGCTTTTTCGGATAATTTTGATACATTGAATAGGTTAAATTTAATTCACGGTGTTATACCAATATATTTTGAAGAATTCAAAAACGAAAACATAGCAATTGAAAAGGCGAACGCATTGCTGATTAAACATGGTTTAATGAAAAAAGGTGATCTTGTAATTTATACAGCGGGATCACCGCATACAGAAAAAAGCCGTACAAGTTGGATGCGATTTGCAGAAATATAAAAATGATAAATTCGACAGAAAAAGAGTTAAAACAGGCTAAATGGTGGGAACCCGCAGACAACGGGAAAATACTCTGTACTCTTTGTCCGCGCTACTGTACAATAGGCGAAGGGCAAAATGGATTCTGCTATATACGTAAAAATATTGATAATAAGCTTTACTCAATAGGATACGGGCGCCCTACGGGATTCGCAATTGATCCAATAGAGAAAAAACCCCTCAGTCATTTTTTACCCGGTTCTGAAATTCTAAGTTTCGGTACTGCCGGATGTAATTTGGGTTGTAAATTTTGTCAGAACTGGTCTATCAGTAAAGCGAAAATTGAAAACACAAATTCTTCCTATGTATCTGCTGATGAAGTAGTTACACTGGCGAGAAGATATAACCTTCAATCCATTGCTTATACTTATAACGATCCTACAATTTTTGGAGAATATGTAATAGATATTTCTGAACGAGCAAGGAGAGCGGGTATAAAATCGGTAATGGTAACTGCCGGATATATAGATAAGCGAGCGCGTAAAGATGTTTATAAATATATTGATGCGGCAAATGTAGATCTAAAAGCTTTCTCTGAAGCTTTCTATAACAAAATTACATTCTCGCATCTTAATGATATACTCGATACACTATACTGGATTAAGCACGAAACCGATATATGGTTGGAGATTACAACACTTCTTATTCCGGGAGAAAATGATTCACCCGATGAGATAAAAAAAATGTGCGCCTGGATAGTTGAAAATTTGGGTGTAGATGTGCCTTTACATTTTACAGCATTCCATCCCGATTTTAAGATGCTAAACAAATTAAGAACTCCGTCATCCACATTACTTTCGGCATATGATATTGCCAAATTAGAGGGTATAAATTACGTGTATGTCGGCAACGTTCATAATGTGGATGGACAAACCACATATTGTCCGGGCTGCAATAAAAGCCTAATAAAACGTGATTGGCATTCGGTTCTTGAAAATAAACTTGTTGATGGAAAGTGTTATTCCTGCAGTTATAAAATTGCGGGAGTTTTTTAATAAAAAAGCCCGATTAAATTAACCGGGCTTCCAATAATAGAAATAACTAGTCGAAGAATTATGTACCTGCGCTGTAATCGGTCATATATAATTCTTGTTCTTTCGATAACTTATCAATTTTGTATCCCATCGTTTTTAACTTGATATTCGCTATTTCCTGATCCTGTTCTTCAGGAATATCGTAAACATCGGGATCAAGATTAATACCGTCTTTATCCCACATGGCAAGTTTTAATTGAGACATAAACTGATTTGCGAATGACATATCCATAACTTCTGAAGGGTGTCCTTCGGCAGCGGCTAGATTTACTAAACGGCCCTGAGCAAGAACGTATATTTTATTTCCATTCTTAAGTGTATATTCTTCGTTGTTGTCTCTTACAACACGTTTGCCTTTTTTAATCAGATCAAGATCTTTTAAATTAATCTCACAATCATAATGACCTGTATTACAGACGATGGCGCCTTCTTTCATTTTTTCAAAATGTTTTTTTGTTATTATATCTTTTACGCCGGTTGCTGTAATAAATATATCGCCCACTTTTGCCGCTTCGTCCATCTTCATTACAGTGTGCCCTTCAAGTGTAGCTTTAAGAGCTGC
>PGYT01000075.1:0-1225 GCA_002839805.1 Ignavibacteriae bacterium HGW-Ignavibacteriae-2 | reverse complement strand
ATTACATTCGCTCCCAATCCAGCTGCACGCATTGCGACACCCTTACCGCAGTGACCGTAACCTGCGACAACAAAGTTTTTACCTGCGAGCAGAACAGAGGTTGCTCTTAATATACCGTCTATTGATGATTGACCTGTTCCATATACGTTATCAAAATCCCATTTTGTTTCAGCGTCGTTAACGGCAATTACAGGATAAAGAAGTTTACCGTCTTTTGCCATTGCGCGTAATCTGTGAACACCGGTAGTTGTTTCTTCAGTGCCGCCAATAATGTTTTCGGCCATTTTAGGGTACTTGTTGTGTACTGTAAATATTAAATCGGCACCATCGTCAAGAGTAAGATTCGGTTTCATATCAAGAGTTCGGTCTATCGACCAGTAAAAATCCTGAACATTTTGTCCGTGCCATGCATAAATTTCTAATCCGTTTTTAGCAAGAGCAGCTGCGATATCATCTTGTGTAGAAAGTGGATTACAACCACTCCAGCTAACTTTTGCGCCTGCAAGTTTAAGAGTTTCAATTAATACAGCTGTTTCTTTTGTTACATGAAGGCATCCTGCAATCTTGTATCCTTTTAAAGGTTTTGTTTTACTGTACTTTTCTCTAAGTGACATCATTACTGGCATTCGTGATTCTGCCCACTCAATTTTTTTTCTTCCTTCTGCAGCGAGTTTTAGATCCTTAACTTTGTATTTCCCTTTTTTATAATCCATTCTTTATTCTAACTCCTTAACTGTTTATAAGTATTTTTTAAAATTTTCTACTAGGTCGGTTTTTTCCCAGCTGAAACCATTTCTACCGAAATGACCGTAGGATGAAGTTTTCTGATATATCGGTTTCAGAAGATCCAATCTTTTAATAATTGCACGTGGAGTCAAATCAACTTCTTTCCTTATTATTTTAGCGATTTCAGAATCGGGTAATTTACCTGTTCCTTTTGTATCAACAAAAATAGATACTGGTTCTGCCACACCAATAGCGTATGCGAGCTGCACAAGGCATTCTTTGGCTAATTTAGCGGCAACAATGTTTTTTGCTATATGTCTTGCAGCGTAAGTGGCGCTTCTATCAACTTTCGAAGGATCTTTACCTGAAAATGCACCGCCACCATGAGGAGCCCAACCGCCATAAGTATCTACAATTATCTTTCTTCCAGTCAAACCGCTATCTCCGTGAGGACCGCCAATTTCGAACATACCAGTGGGATTGACATGGTATTTAGTTT
>PGYT01000074.1 GCA_002839805.1 Ignavibacteriae bacterium HGW-Ignavibacteriae-2 | reverse complement strand
CAATTCGGCGGCTAACAATACTGGTAGGGTAATGGTGAGCCCTGATGTAACAATAAATACTGAAACATTACCTGAAGTTGTTCCCGATATAATTATTCCTAACGGGGCAAATTATGCTGCGCCTGTAATAGATGGTTTACCAAATGAAACGGTTTGGGAAGGCGCTTATTCGTTTGATATTGCCTGGGATGATGTAAATATTAGAAACAGCTATCCCGGTGTGGGCCCTTATGTAAGCGGTCAGTTTCAACCGGAGTTAAACGGAAATCCAAAACCACCGGTTATTGACCCCTCGCATGCAACTATAAAAATGTTTTATAAAGACAATTATTTATATGTATCGGGAAAAGTATCTGATCAGCTTGTTCAGGGAAAAGAGTCATTCGATGACATTGATGGTTTCGCCTTTATTATAGGTGACAGAGCCTCAATGAACGACGATCATTTTCTGAATTTTAGTTATCTGAGAATGAATTATGGTGAAGACGGTACACCGAAAGCTAATGATCAATTACCTTCAATGATCGATGCCGGAGCTGCGGAATACGCTATGAAGTTATTAGGCGCTTCTACTGTTAATAAAAATGACGATATTGATGAAGGTTATACCTTTGAGTTAAAAATTGATCTTAATATGGTGGGTTATCCGGGAAATCTTGGTGATAGGATTCTATTCATGGGCGCAATGCTTGCTGATGGCGATTCTTTTGACGATGCTCTTGCGAATTATGGAACGCGCACATGGTGGTTCCGTGAACACGGCGGCGGACCAGCTACTCCTTGGGCATTCCTTAGCCCTACTAAATTAGTTGTGGGAATTGAGGACGAAACATCTAATATTATTCCTGATGCATTTAGTTTGATAGGTAATTATCCAAATCCTTTCAATCCTTCAACGAAAATTAAATTTGCCATTCCTGAAGCCGGAAATGTTAGTATCAATATATTTAACATTCTTGGTCAAAGAGTGTTTTTCAACGACTTTCCCGGTTTAACTGCTGGTGTGCACGAATTTAATTTCAACGCTTCGAATTTTGCGTCTGGCAATTATTTTTATCAGGTATCTTTTACAAATTCTTCTTCAGGAAAAACCCTTTATAGTAAAACCGGTAAAATGATGCTGTTAAAATAAGAATTATTGGAGAGGTGCGATCGCACCTCTCCTTTTTTTATAATTTTTCCAGCAGGGGTAAAAATTATGAATGCTGTTAGAAAGCGGGCTTTAGTTTTTTTTGCATATCTGTTATTAATTTTTCTGGTCTTCGGATTAAATGAAAATATTTATGCCCAAACATCAGGTAAATTATCTGGACGTGTTGTAGATGAAAACGGAGAAGCTCTTTTTTCGACTAACATTACAATTGACAAAACTACTCAAGGTGCAGCATCCGATTTTGATGGTTACTACTCAATTATAAATATCAGGGCTGGGATTTACACAGTTCGTTTTCAGTATATCGGATATCAATCCAAAATAATTGAAAACGTGCGGGTATCGCCCGATCAGACAACTAAATTGGATGTTGTGTTAAGTTCACAGACTGTTCTTGGTGAAGAGGTTACTGTAGTAGCCCAGAAACCTATTGTTGAGTTTAATCAAACGAGTTCAGTAGTTTCGGTAAATAAGGAAGATATTAAAAATCTGCCGCTTCAAAATTTAAATGAAATTGTAAATTTACAAGCCGGAGTTGTTGACGGACACTTCAGAGGCGGAAGAATTGGCGAAGTTCAATATCAGGTAGACGGAGTTACTGTTAACAATCCCTATAATAATTCTTCCACACTCCAACTAGACAAATCAATTATTGAAGAAGTACAAATTATAAGTGGAACCTTTGACGCCAAATATGGACAGGCTATGTCTGGCGTAGTAAATGCAGTGCTCAGAAGCGGTTCAGATAAATTTGAATATTCCGGTGAATTGTTTACAGGTGATTTTTACACAACCGATGCTAAACGTTATCCGAACACTGACACCTATAGACCTTTGCAGATACAGAACTATCAATTTACTATTAGTGGTCCAGTTGGCCTGCCGCAGACTACATTTTTCGGAAGCGGAAGAAGATATATAAATGACGGATACTTGTTTGGAACTAGAAGATTTTCTCCAACTGATTCTAGCGATTTTGAAAATAAAATATTTAACCCTACCGGTGATAATAAACTTATTCCACTGAGCACTTCAAAAGAATGGAGCGGTCAGGTAAAGGTGACGAACAAGTCAATTTCTTCACTTGAATTAAGCTACCAGGCAACGGCTAATTTTTCTGAAAGATCATTCTACAACCACAGTTACAGATTGAACCCCGATGGAATTAAAGATAACAATACAGAATCAGTATCTCACGGGTTTTCTTTAACGCATACTCTTTCCAATGAAATGTTCTATAGGCTTAATTTCCGTCAAAATTATTTTAATTACACTGATTATAAATATGAAAATTTATACGACACGAGATATCTTGAGGCGGGTCAACCAAAATCGGACGCAAATTATGAAGACGGCGCCATTGTGCAAGGTGTAGATCTTGGTAGATTTAAACAGCAAACAAACACATTAATTGCAAAGTGGGATTTTACATGGCAGTTTACCCGGATTCATTTTCTTGAAGCCGGATTTGAGAGTCAATACTCAAAAATAGTTTTTGGAAGTCCCGGATTTCTTGTTTCAACTAATGTGGACGGTGTGGAAATTCTGCAGCCGCGAGAAAACATCCCTCGTGTTCCTGGTATTCAAACTTATTATCCTTTTCAAATAGCGACTTATATACAAGATAGAGTTGAACTGGGAGATCTGATAGTTCGGGCGGGATTAAGATTCGAATACTTTGATCCGGCCGCGGAAATACCGAGTGATTTACAAAATCCGGCTAACTCAATTACAGGCGCTCCCGAGTCAATACCTGTAAAATCTTCCATAAAAATTGCGCTTGCGCCGAGGTTGGGATTAAGTTTTCCTTTAACAAGTTTTTCTTCAGTTTATTTTTCTTATGGTCATTTTTATCAGCTGCCCGGATTAGGTCTGCTCTACAGTAACGCAGATTATTCAATTCTTGACGAACTGCAAGCCGGAGGAATTAGTTACGGAGTTATGGGAAACCCGAATCTGAATCCTGAATTTACTATTCAATATGAGGCGGGATATAAGCAGGCATTGGGAAATAAATTTGGAGCTGAAGTTTCATTTTTTTATAAAGATATCAGGGATCTACTGGGCGTAGAATTTGTAAGCACATATACCGCGGCTGATTATGCTCGGTTTACAAATGTAGATTTTGGAAGCGTGTACGGTTTTACAGTTGCTTTAACCGGAAAAAACTTCGGACCGATTTCTACTTCTTTGGATTACACACTTCAGTATGCGCAGGGGAATTCCAGTGATCCGCGGGAAACAGCAAACCGCGCAGCCTCTGGTAAAGACTCGCGTCCGCGTACTATGGCATTCGATTGGGATCAGAGAAATACTCTAAATGCAACGGTGTTGTATTCTGAAAACAATAATTTTTCAGTAAGCGCTATTTTGCGATATGGAAGCGGAAGACCATACACACCCGAAATCGGGACCGGTTTTGGTGCCGATCAGGAAACGAACTCGGGACGTAAATCCGATTTCTTTCTTCTGGATTTAAGAGGAGAAAAATATTTTAATTTTGGTTTTTTACGCGTCAGTCTATTTGCGAGAGTAATAAATCTTTTAAATCAAAATTTTGTTAACGGATTTGTATTCTCTAATACCGGCAGTCCAGATTACACTTTAACACCGGAAGCATCAAGATCTCTTTTAAGCGATCCATCCAGATTCTATGAACCTCGCAGAATAGAAATAGGTATTTCTTTTGGGAGTAATTAATAATGAAAACTAATAAATCTTTTGTGCATAAATGTAGAGTAAATTCAATCTTTTTTTTGTTATTTATGATTGTAATGGTCGATTACAGCTCCGGACAAAATCATCTTCCATTAATTCCTGCTGAAGAACGTGGTAGAATTGATATGGAAAGAGAAGGGACTCACGATGCAAATAAAATAAGAACGCTGTTTTATAATTTCGGTATGGTGGGTGATTATCCTTCTGATCCGCTTAATGTAGACGTAAGTATTTTTCACTCTGTGGAAGTTCCAAAAGGTTCGGGTGAAAATTACAGCGATGGAACAACTCCATTTGTACTTTCTAAAGTGATCCAGGAAAACGGAAAAGATGCTTACATTATGCTTACTGGTTATAGAGAACGCCAGGGAACAAGTCCAATTACAAATAAAACTATGCGATTTGAACCGCGACCGGGTTACTTCCAAACAAATCCTGATATTAATAAAGGACGATCTGCTGCTATGAGCAACGATTCGCGAACCTGGCCGGATGAATGGATTGACAAAAGAAATGATTTGGATGACCCCGGTTGGAAAGGATGGTGGAACGGTTATTTTGGTAAATTGCCTAAAGCTGATCAGGAAAGTTTTGTTGTATACGATGATAATTATTACGATGCATGGAATTATTTTCCCGATTCGCGTGATAAAACACGTCGAGGACTTGGTTTAAAAGTTGAACAGCGAGGTTTTCAATGGGCTAATCCGCAATCGGGTTACGTAATATTTTTTCATTACGATATTGCCAACGAAAGTACAACTATGTATAACAACAATGTAATTTTTGGATTGTATATGGATTCCGGTGTTGGCGGCTCAGCTATTGGTATCGACGGTATCCCGGAATCGGACGATGACAACGCTTTTTTTGATAAAGAGGCAGGATTAAATCTTGTCTATACATGGGATAAAAATGGTAATGGATTTCGAGGAACCACTGGTTATCTCGGTTATTCATATTTAGAAACCCCGGGTAATCCGTTTGACAATTTGGATAATGATGATGACGGAATGTTTGATGAAAAACGTGATGGTGGTGCCGGTAATCAAATAATCGGACAGGAAGCAATTAAAAGTTATATCCAATCCAATTATGATCTAACAAGATTCGAAACGTTTTGGGGCCCTCTCGAAAAACGTCCGGCTTATATATTAGGTTCTTGGTGGACCGGTGATGAAGATTTGGATTGGATGGCGGAATTTCATGATACGGGTGCTGATGGTATTTTCGGAACTTTTGACACCGGTGAGAATGACGGCAAACCCACTAATGGCGAAACTAATTTTGATAAGACCGATATAGATGAATCAGATCAAATCGGTTTGACGGGATTCAAATTGAATCGTATTCGTGCAGGAGTTGGTAACTCAGATACAAAGGTCGACCAAATTGTATTTTTTGATGACGGGAAACAATGGCCAAAAAGATTATTTAATATTTTTACAAATCCAGACAGTACATTCGACAAACCCTTGGCATTAAACTATAATATAGGTTTTTTATTCGCCTCAGGTCCGTTTATTCTGAATACTGGAAAGACGGAAAGATTTAGCCTGGCTTTGGGATATGGGAAAGACTTGCGCGAATTGCGTAATTCCACAAAAGTTGTTCTTCAAATTTATAAAGCAAATTATCAATTTGCAGTTCCTCCTCCAACACCTAAATTAGAAGCTTTTACAGGGGACGGTTTTATAACTTTAACATGGGATGACGCTGCCGAAAGAGCTTACGATCCTGTTACAAATAAAAATGATTTTGAAGGATACAGAATTTATAGAAGTACTGATCCATCGTTTTTGGATCCGCAGGTTATTTTCACAGGTACCGGTACAGGCCCTCTTGGCAATGGGAAACCTATAGCTCAGTTTGATTTAATAGATGATATCGAAGGATTTTCAAGAACTACTGTAGAGGGTGTAGCATATTTTCTCGGAGAAGATACCGGTCTATCGCATACATTTACTGATAGAACTGTTGTGAACGGACAGAAATATTTTTATGCCGTAACTTCTTATGATACCGGTGAAGATTCAATAGAAATATATCCATCGGAGAGCGCTATATCAGTTAGTCAAACATTGCGTGGCGGTACAATTCTTCCAAAAAATGTGGTTGAAGTTACCGCAAATCCTCCTGTGCCCGGTTATGTACCTGCAAAAGTCTTTGATGTTGTTCATTCAGAAGGCAATGGTTACGGTAAAACATCAGTAGGTGTTCTAAATTCAAAACTTGTGCCCGATAATCATCTTTTTGAAATTTCATTCACTCATCCTGACGATAGTGTCCACGCCTCTTTTTACAGACTTGTGGATGTCACGGAAAATGATACGATTTTCAGTTTTGGTCGGGATTTTGACGGTGAAGGTAAAGGATCCGTTGGTTTGGGTTTAATTCCAGTAATTAAAACCGTTAAAACAATGGAAATAGATTCAGTGAACACAGGTTTTGTGTCCGGAAGCAAAACTAATGTAAAATATCGTGTGAGATATTCGGTTGGACTTCCTGTTTCTTTGAGGCGAGTTGGTTATCCGGAAAATATATACATTCAGTATTCCTCAGCAACTCAGGATACTTCTATCGCCGCAATTGGTTTGCCGGCTAAGCCTACAAAGTTTAAAATTATTGCTAAATCTACATTAGGCGATATTCAAATGGATTTCAGATTCAGGAACGTTAAAAATACCGGTGTCCTCAGTGAAATTGGAGACTATCTGGAAATACTATCAATAGATCCAACCAATCCGACAAAAACCAGGCCTGTGTGGAGAATAGATATAGACACTACTGGTATGGGTTCAACCGCTTTAATACCTCCTGCCGACGGGGATTTGTTCAAATTGATGTTAAAAGTTCCTTATTCTAAATCTGATAAATTCACTTTTAGAACTACCGCTCAAATTTTGGATGAAAAACTGTCGAAAGAAGAATTTGATTCAAAACCTTTCGTAGTCCCGAATCCATACGTAGGTTCAGCAAGTTTCGAACCTCAAAGATTTGCAGTTTCAGGAAGAGGAGAAAGAAAAATTGAATTCAGAAATATACCCCTTAACGCAGAGATAAGAATCTATACAATAAATGGTGAATTGGTTCAACAATTGAGACATGAGGGATTTATCACTGATGGAACCGTGTCCTGGGATTTAAGGAATAAAGATCAACTGGAGGTTGCCCCGGGTTTATATATCTATCATGTAGACGGCGGAACGACAGGAAAATTTACCGGCAAATTTGCAATCATTAAGTAACCTTAGTGGGTGATTAAAATGATAAACAATGATTTATTAAAAAGGATAAAAATATTTTTTAAAGATACTAATGAATTACTACTTCGTTCATTTATTCCAAAATTTCTATCGAAAAAAAATATTAATACTTTTCTTTTATGCATGTCGTTGATGATATTTAATCCATCTGCCAGTTTTGGTCAGAGTAAAACAGGAACCACTATCGGACAATTTCTAAAAATCGAACCGAGTTCAAGAGGAGTGGGTATAGGCAACGCTGGGGTATCACAAGCGGGAGAAGCTTCTCTGGCTTATTACAATCCGGCAAGTTTAGGATGGTTAAAAGGAACAGATATTCAATTTACTTATAACAAATGGCTTGCTGACATTGACTACAATTATACTATAGCCGCTGTTAATTTTGAAGGACTCGGAACAGTATCTTTGGTTCTAACTTCATTAAATTCGGGTGAAATTGACGTACGTACTGTTGAAAAACCAATGGGTACGGGAGAAAAATATTCTGTTACTAATTTTCTTCTGGGCATTGGGTATGGAATTATGCTAACTGACCGAGTTTCGGTTGGTCTTCAATTGAATTATATAAATGAATCGATCTGGCACAGCGATCTAAACGCATTCGGTATGAACTTCGGAGTACAATATCAGTTGATGGAAGGGGATTTTACCATAGGCGCAAGTGTTTCAAACTTTGGAACAAACGCCTCATTTAGTGGAAGAGATTTATATATAAATTATGATTTTGATCCTGATAAATATGGTGATAACGATCGTCTTCCGGCTGGACTAAGAGTGGAGTCTTATTCATTACCAACTGTATTCAGGGCTGGAGTAACATACGTCTATAAATTTGACGATTCATATAATATACTTTTTTCAGCTGACGCCGTGCATCCGAATGATAATAACGAAAGTATTAATATGGGTACTGAAATTAACCTGATTAATCTTCTCTCAGTACGTGCGGGCTATCGTAACTTTTTACTTGCGGACCGTGAAGGCGGACTAGTTGTCGGAGGGGGAATAAAATCAGAATTATATAATTCTTTAAATGTAAGATTTGATTATGCCTGGGCTGATTACGGCAGACTTGACGGTGCACATCGATTAACAATAAGTGTGGGTTACAAATGAAAATAAAAAAATATTTGGTATTCATTTTAATATTTGTTCTCCCGGTTTTAACATTGCATAGCAATGAAATTAAAAATTATTTTAACGAAAATAATGAAGAATTCTTTTTAACAAACTCTCAAAAAGAATTTTTAGATACACTCCAGTACAAAACATTTCTCTACTTTATCAACGAAATAAATCCTGAAAACGGGTTGGTGAAAGACAGGAACACAGACGAATCCCCCGCGACTATCGCCGCTGTTGGTTTTGCGCTTCCGATCTGGGCAATAGGAGTTGAAAAAGGCTGGATTACAAGAGAACGCGCAGAAGAGCTTACTTTGGCTCTTCTATCTTTTTTTTGGAATTCGGAGCAGAGTGAAAACAAATTCGCAACAGGTTACAAAGGATTCTATTATCACTTCCTTGATATAAAAACTGGAAAGCGCGAATGGGATTGTGAATTGTCTTCAATTGATTCCGGACTTCTTTTTTGTGGAATTATTTTCGCGCGTCAGTATTACGGCGGTGATAGTGATAATGAGAAAAAAATTCGTGACTTATCAAAAAAAATATTGGATAGAGTAGAATGGGATTGGTTCACTTTAAAGAACTCTACCAAATATCCCAATACTATTTCGCTTGGATGGCACAAAGAAGACGGATTCAACGAACTGGGCTGGTGGGGATATACCGAAGCGTTATTTCTTTACATAATTGCAGCTGGAATGGATATGCCTAAAGCGGTTGATGGATATAAAACATGGTTGAAATTTTACCAATGGCGTGAACCGTATGAAGGCAAAAGTCATGTAGTTTTTCCGGCTATGTTTATCCATCAATATTCAATGCTGTATTTCGACGCTAAAGGACAATTTGATGAATATATGAAAATGAAAGGGATAGATTATTTCGAAAATTCCAGACGGGCAACATACGTACAGCGGCAATATGCTATTGATAATCCTAATAACTGGAAAGGATACGATTCATTAACCTGGGGACTTTCGGCCTGCGACGGACCTACTGAGAAATATAATTTCAACGATTATAAATTTTGGGGTTATGCTGCAAGAGGCACTTCGGGGCCAGATTCAACTTTCGATGATGGCACTATTGCTCCCACAGCCTCAGGAGCTTCAATTCCATTCGCGCCCGAAATATGCATTCCAACTCTCATCAATATGAAGAATAAATACGGCTCAAAAGGAATATGGGGTAAATACGGGTTTAAAGATGCTTTTAATCCAACCGCCGAATGGTACGATGGAGATTATTTGGGTTTGGATCAGGGCCCGATTGTAATAATGATTGAAAATTATTTAAGCGGTTTTGTTTGGAAATATTTTATGAAAGATCCTATAGTTCAAAAAGGATTGCAAAAATTAAATTTTAATAAACAATTATAATAATTGAATTAGAGAGCGTTTTGATGAGAGCGCTAAAAAATATTTTATTCTTCGGAATTTTATGTCTTCTTTCCAGAAATTTGTCCGCTCAGAATAATATTATAGATAATTTTGAATCTTTTACGGGTTGGGATATAATTTCTTCTGAAGGAGTAAAAATAATATTATCGCACGCCGATGGCGTTAAGGGAAAATCTATAAGAATTGACTATGAATTTGCAAATGGTACTGGATATGGAGGGATACAAAAAACAATTCCTATAGAGTTAGCCTCAAATTATAAATTCTCATTCTTTGTTAAAGGACAATCTATAAACAATAATATCGAATTTAAACTCATTGATAAGAGCGGGGATAACGTATGGTGGGTTAATAAAATGAATTTTGAATTCCCTAATGAGTGGGAAAAAATAAATATTAAAAAAAAACACATTTCTTTTGCTTGGGGACCGGCTGAAAATAAAAGTTTACAAAGTGTAGAAAAAATTGAATTTATAATTGCTTCATATAATGGCGGTAAAGGAACCGTTTACATTGATGAGTTGGAATATACAGTGCTGCCCGATAATAATTTTAATCCAATTGCCCCGGTGTTTTTTTCGAATCTAAATTCTTCAGATATAAACCTCTTACATGATTATGATACATCCACGTACTGGTCGAGTGGTAAAAGTGATAACGGCGAAATAATTATTGATTTGGGTGGAATTAGGGAAATTGGCGGATTAAAAATTGATTGGATGCCCAATCAGTATGCTGGAAAATTCAGCATATATACTTCCGATAACTTTAAACAATGGGAGGAAATATATTCCGGATTAAAAAACTCGAGCTACTCAAGTTATATACCTTTGCATGAATTGGAAGCATCATTTATTAAAATAGAATTGTCGAAACCGGTTGATTCGCTGAGCCGTTTTGCTATTAATGAACTATTAGTTTTTCCAGCGGAATATTCAACTGATAATAATCGGTTTTTTATAAACATAGCGAAAGAATATCCCCGCGGATATTTTCCGCGTTATATGAATGAAGAAGCCTCATATTGGACAGTTGTGGGAATGAACAATGACGTTAAAGAAGCCCTTATTAACGAAGACGGTATGGTTGAGATTGATAAAGGGGGATTTTCGATTGAGCCATTTCTCTCTATGGATGGGAATTTAATTACATGGAACAATCAAAGCTCTTCTCAATTGCTTGAGGATAATTATCTGCCCATACCTACAGTTGTGTGGGATACTGATGGACTCTCTTTTTCAACTACTGCGTTTTCCAATGGTGTAGCGAATAAAAACTCTGTATTATTTTTGACCTATATTCTTAAGAACCAATCGGCGGATTACAAAAAAGGAAATGTTTATTTGGCGATAAGACCATTTCAGGTGAATCCATATTATCAGTTTTTAAATTTAGTAGGTGGAGTGAGTAAAATTAAATCTATTAATTATAAGGATAGTAAATGCAGTGTAAATGACGATAAATATATATATACAATCGATATGCCTGACGGATTCGGGGCAACATCCCACGATAATGGAGATGTGATAAACTATTTATCTGAAGATAAGCTCCCCCCCGAAAAAGAAATTTTCGATAAAACCGGATTTCTATCGGCTGCATTTAAATATTCATATTCTCTTAAACCTGGCGAAAAAAAAATAATAAATCTCGCTATTCCGTTCTATAAAATTGAAAATTACAGTATCGAAAGGAAATTAGTTGAGGAACAATTTGAAGCCACAAAAAAAATATGGAAGGATAAACTGAATCATATTGAATATGGACTTCCTTCATCAGCGGATAAAATTGTAAATACAATAAAATCAAATTTGGCTTATATATTAATTAATAGAGATAATAATGGCATTCAACCTGGTTCACGATCTTATGACAGGTCATGGATAAGAGACGGCGCATTAACATCTTCGGCATTGTTAAAAAATGGCATAATAAAAGAAGTTAAGGATTTTATTGAGTGGTATGCACCTTATCAATTTGAAAACGGGGCAGTTCCCTGCGTTGTTGATAGGCGCGGACCGGACCCGGTCCCGGAACATGATAGTCATGGGCAACTGATTTATTTGATAAAACAATATTTTAATTACACTCAGGATACAACATTTTTAAAATCCCGGTTCTCTAATGTGATTAAAGCTGTTGACCATATCAAATATCTTACCTCGCTTCGAATGACCGATCATTATAAAAATGGTACTGACAGCATTAAATCATTATTCGGACTATTACCTGAATCCATTAGTCACGAGGGTTACTCATCTAAACCGATGCATTCTTATTGGGACGATTTTTGGTGTATGAAGGGATTAAAAGATGCAGTTGAAATAGGTGAAATTCTTAACGATGAGTACAATACTGAAAAATTTAAAAAATTACGGGATCAATTTAAAATCAACTTATATAATTCAATCAATCTTGCCGTAAAATATAAAGGCATCGATTATATTCCAGGATGCGCTGAACTTGGTGATTTCGACGCGACATCAACAACAATAGCAATTTATCCATGCAACGAACTCAATAACTTGCCTGAGGATCTTCTAAAAAACACATTCGATAAATATTTTGAATTTAGTATTAGCAGAAAAAATCCAGATACTCAATGGATAAATTACACACCTTACGAAGTTAGAACAATTGGTTCTTATATAATTATGAATGAAATAAAAAAAGCGCATGAACAGATAAACTTCTTTATGAATGATCAGCGCCCACCAGGATGGAATCATTGGGCAGAAGTAGTATGGAAAAATTATCGTCAGAATGATTTTATTGGTGATATGCCTCATACATGGGTCGGGAGCGATTTTATTAATTCAGTTCGAACGATGTTTATCTATGAAAATGAATATGATTCTTCTCTTGTTTTAGGGGCGGGACTTTATAAAGAATGGATTGATTCACCGAAAGGAATGTTTCTCAAAAACCTACCTACTTACTATGGAAATATTTCTTATTCTATTAATAAGAATCCTCACTTCTATGATGTTCGGATATATGGTTCTGTAAAACTGCCTGAAGGAGGGATTGTAATAAAAAATTTTAATGAAAATAAAATTCCTGAGAGGGTAGAAGTAAATGGCAGAGATTTGAACAATTTCCACTCTGATGAAATTAGAATTAAAGAATTCCCGGCATCATTAAAAATATATTACGAGTAAATATGGATAGAAAATCTTTAAATGGATCCTGGAAATATATTGAAGATGCTGAAAATGTTTTCGAATATGAAGATTTGGAAAAGGATCTATCCGATTATAAATCTAAGCCGGCTATGAGTCTGCCGAATAACTGGCAATTGGCTGGATTAAACAATTTTCACGGGTCTGTTTGGTTTGTAAAAAAAATAGATCTTACAAATACGCACTATAAGAAAAAAATTAAACGTCTGTTTTTCGGTGGTGTAGATTATTACTGTTCCGTTTGGGTTAACGGATTATTTATTGGAATGCATGAAGGATATTTTCAATCATTCTGGTTCGACGTAAGTGATAAATTAAAATTAAATGAAAATCTAATTGTGGTTAAAGTTACGTCCCCATTTGAAGAACCGGAAAAAGTATGGCCGTTAAAAAAGAAGCTGATTAAAGGTATCTTTAATCATCACGATTGCCGTCCGGGTGGCTGGAGTTATGAACATGGGCAGGATAAGAATACTGGCGGTATTTGGAATGATATTACATTATTGTTCGCTGACCAATGTATATTAAATTCTGTAAGAATTAATTCTAATATTGATTTTGAAAAAAATGTCGCAAAAATTCTGATTGATTTTAATCATTCCAATATTTTCGATAATGCACGAATGATTGAAATCTGTTTTGAGTTGGTTTCTCCATCGGGGGAAAAAACTTCTTTATCAAAAAAGTCCATTTTTTCTGCGGGCTGCGGTAATGTTAAATTATGTTTTAATATAAATGATCCGGAATTGTGGTGGTCTTGGGATTTGGGAAAACCTAATATGTATAAACTATCAATTCAATCCGAGTTCTTTACTGAATATACTACGGATTTTGGGATACGAGAGGTTAAACTGGATAAAAATCAAATATTCTATCTCAATAATAAAAGACTTTTTTTACGAGGTAGTAATATTATCCCCACACAGTTTTTAAGTGACCTAACTAATAAAAAAATAGCAAAACAAGTTGCTCTTTTAAAGGCAGCGAATTTAAATATAGTTAGAATGCATGCACATGTAAACAGAGAAGAATATTATGCCGAATGCGATAGAAAAGGAATAATGGTATGGCAGGATTTCGCTTTGCAGTGGACTTACGCTGAATCAAATGAGTTCCTTGAAAATGCCATAAAACAGATTGGCGATATGGTTAAACAAAATATAAACCATCCTGCAATCGTAATTTGGTGCTGCCATAATGAACCGGGTGATCAGATAAAAACTTTAGATCCTTTTCTATATGACGAGGTACTTCGGAAGGATAATTCGAGAATTGTAAGGTTGGCATCTAATTATGAGGAACACCCATACGACGGGTGGTATTGGGGCGATAAAGAACATTACGCTGCGACTCATATGGGTCCGATAGTTACAGAATTTGGGGCACAAGCTTTGCCGGTTGTGGAGTCGATGAAGAAAATGTTTACTGATAAAGAAATAAATCCGCCTGATTGGGTAAAATGGAAATATCATAATTTTCAATATGAACAGACTTTCCATATAGCCAATGTGGAAAGGGGTAATAATATAAGCCAGTTTGTTGAAAACTCTCAGAATTATCAGGCAGATGTAATTAAAACAGCCATTGATTTTTATAGACGAAAGAAATTCGATGCAATTAACGGTGTATTTCAATTTATGATGATCGATTGCTGGCCTTCAATTACCTGGTCTGTTGTAGATTATTATTTCACAAAGAAAAAAGGATATTACGCTCTGCAGCAGACTTTCCAGCCGGTATATATTTCGGTTAAAGTCAGACAAAAAAAATATTTTGCGGGCAAAAAATTAAATCTTGATTTATGGGTAATTAATGACTTACACACAAGCTTCGAAAATACTGAGATGATATTTTTAATAAATAATAAAGAATTTAAAAAACTATGTGTGGGTATAATAGAAAAGGATTCTATATTAAAATATGGATTTGAATCTTTGGATATTCCATTGCCCAAAAAAATATCACCAGGTATTTATTCTGTCGATGTAAAACTAAAAGCAAACGCTAAATTGTTAACATCAAATAATTTTTTAATAGAGATTAAAAAGTTGGTTTCGATATGAAAATATTTTTGAATTCGGTAATTGTTTTTATTTCAACTTGTACCACAATTTATTCGCAGACGGATGTAACTGCACCGGTAAAACCGTCTGGATTTAAAAGTATTTCATATGAGTTGCATATCGATCTGATTTGGGAGGCAAACACAGAAGGCGATTTAGCCGGTTATAAAATTTACAGGTACGACGGAACTGATTACAGATATTACACTTCTGTAGTTTCTGGTAAAAATTATATCTCATTGTTCAGCGGTAATGTTGGAGTGAGCGGTAAATATAAGTTAAGTGCTTATGATTTTGCGGGAAACGAATCATTGCTAACTGATTCTGTAATGACTTTAACAAGCATAATGAGTGACGACGAGTTTCTTGATATGACTCAGCGCGCCACCTTCAGATACTTTTGGGATTATTCTGATCCAAACAGTGGTCTTGCCCGTGAACGATATCCTAATGATCCAGCTTGCGCAATAGGCGGTACAGGATTTGGAATTATGGCCATGCTTGTAGGCATTGAGAGGAATTATATATCAAGGGAACAGGGAATTCAGCGATTGTTAAAAATTCTCGATTTCCTTATAAATAAAGCGGACAAGTTTCACGGAGCATTTCCACACTGGATAAACGGCACTACTGGAAAAGTTATACCATTCGGTAGTAACGACAACGGCGGTGACATAGTTGAAACTTCATACTTAATTCAGGGTTTGTTAACGGCCCGGCAGTATTTTAATTTAGATAATTTAATAGAAAAATCTCTTAGGGATAAGATAAACTACGTTTGGGAAAATGTTGAATGGGATTGGTATCAAAGATCGCCTTACAGTGATTATCTATACTGGAATTGGTCTCCCGATTTCGGATGGGCGGTAAATGTAAAAGTACAAGGTTGGAACGAAACTTTAATAACTTATCTTTTAGCAATAGCTTCTCCTACTCACCCAATACCTGCAGAACTATATTATGGTGGATTTGCAGGTTCACCTGACTATAAAAATTATAATTCTTATTATGGATATAGATTGTATGTAGGCAAATCATATGCTGGTCCGTTGTTTTTCACTCATTATTCTTTTTTAGGTTTTGACCCGCATAATTACAGAGATAAATTTACTAATTATTTTGAACACAACAGAAACGCCGCTCTTGTACATAAAGCGTATTGTACTCAAAATACTCTCAACTTTAATGGATACGGAGAAAACTGTTGGGGACTTACCGCAAGTTACAGCATACCAGGCGTGGGTTACAGCGCGCACGAACCGGTCTTTAATGATAATGGGACAATAGCGCCTACAGCTGCGATTTCATCAATAGCTTATACTCCGCAGGAATCCATCGAAGTTATTAAACATCTTTACCGTACATATAAGAATAAAATATGGTGGGATTATGGTTTTAAAGATGCATTTAATCTTACTTACTCATCAAAAGGAATAAATGGAGAATGGTTCTCCGATGGTTATCTGGCAATTGATCAGGGCCCGATAATAGTTATGATAGAGAATTACAGAACGCAGTTATTATGGAATAACTTTATGAAGAATCCTGAAATAGAGGCAGCTTTGTTTGCAATGGGATTTTCAAGAGATACTCTAACTGCTGTTAACGATGCAGAAATAGTGCCGGAGGAATACAAACTTTTCGACAATTATCCAAATCCATTTAATTTCTCCACAACCATCGAGTATATGATTCCATCTTCGGCGAGCTTAACAATGCTGAGAAATCTTAGAGACAATTCGGTAGATAATAAAGTAGTGGGTAATGAAACTCAGGGAGTAAAAATTATGGTCTACGATATTCTTGGTCGTGAAATATCAACGCTTCTGAACATGGAACAAAAACCGGGAAAGTATAAAGTTTTGTTCGACGCTTCCTCCTTTGGAGGAGATGGATTACCGAGCGGAGTATATATTTATAAGTTTCAATCAGGAAAGTTTGTTCAGAGTAAAAAAATGGTACTTCTTAAATAATATGTCACGTATTATGCTTAAAACCAATTTAGTATTAATCACCATTATATTTTCGCTAATGATAATAGCTTGCGAAAGCGGCCATGATAAAATAGTCTTGAAATTTTGGGCTATGGGGTTGGAGGGTGAAACTGTTTCAAAACTAATTCCGGAGTTTGAAAAAAATAATCCCGGAGTAAAAGTTATAGTTCAACAAATACCGTGGACTGCTGCTCATGAAAAAATGATTACTGCTTTCGCCAGCGAAACACTTCCTGA
>PGYT01000073.1 GCA_002839805.1 Ignavibacteriae bacterium HGW-Ignavibacteriae-2 | reverse complement strand
GAACTTAGAAAATTAGCGCGATCTATTCCATCCTTTCCTATCAAAGGAAGGGATATCTCCAAAGCTAATCGGCAAACTCTCCTTGACTACTTTTCAGAATTATAATTTTTAATAAGTTGCTTCATTAAATTCTCTAATAACATATTTACTAATGCTAAAATAATTGCACATATAAAGTTTTTAATTGATTGGAACACTGCTATATTAAATTTCAGTGTATTATTTCTTTTAACTCATCTCGGATCTTAGATATTCCTTTTTATCGTTTAACCCTTTTTATATATTTGAAACATGAAATATAAGTTAATAACAATTATATCTATCACAATATTCTCAGCGATGCTGTGGGTTTTTGTGTCGTTCGCGGGCGATTATTCTACTACACTAAAAATTCCTATAAAATTTGAAGGTGTGCCCGAAGGATATTCGATAAACCAATTGTCGGCAAAGGAAGTAACAATTAATGTTAAGGGGCAGGGTTGGCAATTGGCTCAGCTTACTTTTGGAGTAACAAATTCGTTAACTATTAATATTGAAGATAAAAAACAAAATGTTATTAATGTAAGAAAAGCGATAGAACAGAACTCGTGGGCAACCTCAAACCTTCAGGTAAATTTAGTTGAACCTGAAAATATCAGTTATACATTGGAAAAAATAAATTATAAAACAGTCAGAATTAATCCAATTATTCTGCTTGATTTTAAGCCGGGATATGGTCGTGTCTCCGAAATAAAGCTTAATCCCGATACACTTTTAATTTCTGGTCCAAGGAGTTTGATTAAAAACATCGATTTCGTTAATACACAAGAACTATATCTTGAAGACTTGGAAAAAAATGTTTCAGTTGAATTATTATTGGCAAAACTTGACAACACATATTTTTCCACAGAAAAGATAAGTGTTGAATTTGAAGTGCAAAAAATAGTGGATAAAACTTTCGAAAACATTCCTGTTGTAAGAAAAGGAGTTCCCTCATCAAGAGAATTATTCCTCTATCCAGAAAAAGTAAATGTGATTTTACGCGGCGGTATAAAAATGCTCGGTACACTTGAAGCGTCTCAAATCAAATTGAGTATTGATTATTCGCAAGCTTTGGAAGATACAGTCGGTACTATTGAACCGTCTATTCAAATCCCAGAATACACAACCATAATTGATATTCGCCCTAAACGACTAGATTACATCATAAAACAATACTAATTATGTTCATAACATTCGAAGGTCTAGATTTTTGCGGTAAGTCCACTCAGGTTAAGTTATTAAGGCAATATCTAATTGATTTGGGTCAAAAAGTTGAACTTATTCGCGAACCTGGGGGTACCACAATTTCCGAAAAAATCAGAAAAATTCTTTTGGATAGGGAAAACTCGAAAATGACTATCGAGGCTGAATTGCTTTTATTTTCAGCTAGCAGAGCTCAACTTGTTAGAGAAATAATAATTCCATTGCTAAAAGAGAATTATTATGTAATTTCAGATCGTTTTCATGATTCATCAATTGCGTATCAAGGATTTGGACGCGGTATAGATGTGCATAAAGTTAAAGAAATTCAGGAATTTGCAATTGACGGCGCCATCCCCGAGATTACATTCTTTATAGATATTCCGATTGAAGAGGTTAAAAGCAGGCGTGAAAAATTTGAGCCGGAGAGTTGGGATAGAATAGAAGTTTCTCTCGACGATTTTTATGAAAGAGTCCGAGCCGGTTACATTAGTCTTAGTCATAATAATAAAAGATTTATTTTGTTGGACGGATTAAAATCTATAGAACAAATTCATGATGAGGTTGTAAAAGCCATCGAAAGATATAATCGATTGTAGAAAGGTAAAAATGAAAACTAATATAAAAGTTGTCACAGTATTTATCCTGTTTTTTGGGTTAAGCGGATTTATTAGAAGCGATAACGACATATTTTTCGAAATATCCAGAAGCATAGATATTTTCGGCAAAGTGTACAAAGAGGTTACTCTAAATTACGTGGATGATATTAACCCTTCGGATTTTATGCTTTCGGGTATTAAAGGAATGCTTTCTTCATTGGATCCGTATACGAATTATATAGACGAATCCTTAAAGAAAGATATCGACCTGATGACCAAAGGCAAATATGGCGGCATTGGAGCCAGCGTAGGGATACGTAATGACAAAGTTACAATTATAGATTTAATTGAGGGCTATTCAGCTCAAAGACAGGGATTAAGGATCGGCGATGTTATTAAGGAAATAAATGGCACATATATTTCCAAACAGAATTATGAGGATTTAAGTGATTATCTAAAAGGGGATCCTGGTAAGGTAGTAAAAATTATTATTGAACGTGACGGAATTGATGAAGATTTAGTTTTCGATCTGGTATTGGAAGAAGTTCAGGTTAAAAACCTTACATACTACGGGTTTATTCCACAAAACAGCAACAACATATATTTGAAATTAAGCAGTTTTTCAAGATCGGCCGGTGATGAAATAAAACGTGCGATTCTGGAGCTGAATAAAGAAAAAGAGATTCATTCGATTATCCTTGATTTACGCGGTAATCCAGGCGGATTATTAGATCAAGCAATTGACGTTGCAGAAAAATTTTTGAACCGTGATCAATTAATTGTTTCCGTTATGGGAAAAGATACTACAAGGGTGACCAGATATTATGCTAAAGAAGAACCTGTAGGCGGTAACAGTAAGCTTGTTGTTCTTGTAAACGGTCATTCAGCGTCTGCTTCCGAAATTGTTGCGGGTGCAATTCAAGACCACGATAGAGGTGTTATAGTTGGTGAACAATCATTTGGCAAAGGTTTAGTTCAAACTTTAATTCCATTATCATACAATACTTCTTTAAAAATTACTACCGCAAGATATTATACTCCAAGCGGCAGGTGTATTCAGAAAATTGATTATTCGGATGAAAGTAAAATAATTAAACATTTCAGCTCCGACAGTACAAAAGAATTTATTACAGATAACAGACGAAAAGTATTTGCTGCCGGTGGTATCGAACCGGACACTGTAATGTCTAACGATTCGGATTCCAAACAAGTTGAAAGATTATTGGCTCGAGGAATGTTTTTTAGATTTGCTACATATTTTTATAATACTCACCAAAATATGTCAATGGATGATTTTGATGACGATGAGTACTTCAACGGGTTTATAAAATATTTGAGTAATCAACAGTTCGAATATTCTTCGAAGGCTGAAAAACTTATTCAAGATCTTAAATCCCTCACTGAAAATGAATCTTATCTGGAGGAACTTAAAGATGATATTAATGAGTTGATGAAAAAAAGTGAGTCTCTTAAAGTAGTGGAATTAAAAAAATACAAAAGTGATGTAGTAGCCAATATTCGTGAGGAAATTGCATCTCGTATCAGCGGTAAAGACGGAAGAATTGCTGAATCACTGAAAAATGACAAACAATACAAACTTGCTTTATCTGTCTTGGGTCAGGATAAAATTTATTCCACCTTATTGGCGCTTGAAACTACTAAATAGGAATATTTTTAACAGCTGTCCAATAAAACTGATAAATCACATTGGAATTAACTTTTTATGCTGTTCTATATAGGAATCAAGAAATTATTTATCCAGGAATAGTTTCAAAGAATAAAATAATAGGAAAGTAGCAAAAATCTTTTTCAGCGTTTGTACTGGTATATCAACCGCAACTTTAGATGAAAAGTAACTGCCTATTACAAATGTAACGGCCATTAATCCGGCTGCTTTCAAATCCATACTGCCGGCTTTGTAATAATTAATTACCGCCAATATACCCACGGGCGGTAAAAGTAATGCGAGCGATGTGCCCTGAGCTTGTTGTTGGGAGTAACCCAATATCAGGGTGAGTGCCGGTATTATAATAATTCCTCCACCTATACCCAAAAAACCGCTCATTATGCCCGCAGATAAACCGATCAAAAGTAAAATAAAAGTTTCGTACATTTTTTTGTTTTTCCGTATTTAGATGAATAAAAAATTTGTTTTCAATTATAATAAATTGTGTTTGCAAAACATAATTTAAGTGAGACTACCACAATATTCGCTTATTTTATAGCTTTAAAAGAGTTTACTCCCAATTAATAATTATCAAATTGTAATTATTCGAGGATTTTTACAATAATTGAAACCCCTATCATTAAAAAGAAATTTTCGCTATAATTAATTATGCCGTTTCCAATAAAAACAAAAATTAGAATTAATTATGATAAGTTCACTTAGGAAAGATGCGGTATTCGATACTTGTCCCCAATGCAATTCTGTCGCTAAATTACGAAGATCCAGAGCACAAGGATTTTTTGAACGCCTTGTGAAAAAATCGGGTTTTCTAAATATGTATAGATGCACCTCCTGCGGCTGGCGGGGTATTAAATCTAATTTTAGTATTAGGAAAATAAAACCCAAAATAATTTTTTACTACTTAATACTTATGCTATTTGTCGCTATTATTGTGCGATTTGTTGTTATAAAGTTTTTAATAAAATAAGATTTTTCTTCGTAATAGCGCCTTTCGCAAATCTTACAAAAACCTTATTTTTATGACCGCAAAATTATTTTTTAATCAATAAAAATCGTAATGATATTTCTGACATCTAATATTATATAACGTGAAAAAATTTGTTTAGTAAAGGAGAAAATATGGAACAAAACAACAATGAAACAAAACAATTCGAATTTAAAGCCGAGGTGAAACAACTTCTGAATATTCTTGTTCATTCTCTTTATACAAATAGAGAAATATTTATAAGGGAACTAATTTCTAACGCGTCCGATGCTTTGGATAAACTTCGCTTTGAATCTAATAAAGGAACTGAAATTGAACAAAATGATTTGGCGCTTGAAATTAAATTGGAACTCGATGATAAGAACAACACCTTAACTATAACCGATACCGGTATTGGCATGACCGAAGAGGAAATTGTATCAAATATTGGTACTATTGCAAAATCAGGGTCTGCAGAGTTTCTTCAACAATTGAAAGAGCATCAAAATGAAGTTAACAATATTATCGGAAAATTTGGAGTTGGATTTTATTCTGTATTTATGGTCGCCGATAAAGTTGAACTTATAACCAAATCTTATAAAAAGGATCAGCCTGCCTATAAATGGATTTCTGATGGATTGGGTAGTTACGAAATTACTGAACTTAAAGAAAAGACAAACAGGGGAACAAGCATAAAAGTTTTTCTAAAGGATGATGCGAAAGATTTTGCTCAAAAATACAGGGTTGAACAAGGAATTAAAAAACATTCCAACTTTATATCATTCCCTATCAAAGTAGGTGAGGATCAAATTAACACAGTAACAGCTCTTTGGCGAGAGCCTAAATCGAGTGTAAAAAAAGATCAATACAAGGAATTTTATACCTTTTTGACTTACGATTCGGAAGAACCACTCGAAATAATTCATAAGTCAGTAGATGCGCCAATACAATTTAATTGTCTGTTGTTTATCCCTTCAAAAAATATGGACATGTTCGGATTTAACCGTGAGGATTACGGACTGGATCTTTATATACGTCGTGTATTAATCCAGCATAAAAATAAAGAATTACTCCCCGAATATTTAAGTTTTGTGAGAGGTGTCGTAGATTCTGAAGATCTTCCGTTAAATATTTCTCGCGAAACTCTGCAGGAAAATTTAGTATTTACCAAAATTGCTAACACTGTAACCGGACAGATTTTGACCACACTTACACAGCTGGCCAAGGACGATAAAGAAAAATATACGCAGTTCTGGAATGAACACGGCAAAATATTAAAGATGGGTTATGCGGATTATGCGAATAGGGACAAGTATATGGATCTCTTAAGATTTAACTCGTCCAACAGTTTAAATGCCAAAGAGTATACATCACTGGCTGAATACGTTGAAAGGAAAAAAGAGGATCAAAAAGAAATTTATTATATGTTCGGAGCCAGCAGAGAAGCTGTTGCTATGGATCCGCATGTTGAAATATTTAAAAGAAAAGGAATTGAGATTCTCTATCTTTATGAACCCGCTGATGAATTTGTAATGAGTTCTTTGGGTAAATATAACGATTTCAATATTGTATCGGTCGATCAGGCGGATTTAATTAATATAGAAAAATTCGAGGATGTTGAAAGTTCTGATAAAAAAGTTGAAGAATTATCAAAAGATGATTCACTCCAAATGAATAGTTTGCTTTCCAAAATGAAAGAATATCTTGGTGAAAGAATAACTGAAGTGAAAATTTCATCGCGTTTAAAAGACAGCCCAGCCTGCTTAGTAAATACCGACAATACTATGTCTGCCTCCATGCAAAAAATTATGGGTATCGTAAATAAAGACAATGCAATACCTAAAAAAATAATGGAAATTAATCAGGATCACCATCTCGTAAGAAATATGCTTAAAATTTTTAAGAACGATACTGATGATCAATTTATTAAGGATGCGACCGAACAGTTATACGATTCCTCGTTATTGCTCGAAGGGTATTTATCAGATCCGCACAAACTTGTCAGCAGAATTAATCATCTGCTGGCTGAATCAAGTGAATGGTATACTGCAACAAAAAATATTAAATAAGCAAAACGAACATCTTTAAGTAAATACAATCTTAACTATACTGCCCATTAGGGCGGGATTTTCTTTAATTTGAATTATAATTTAAGAGATGCGGATTTCATTAAATCTCCTACACACTCAAATTGTTTTAAGTAAAAAACAGTAAGCCTATTTCTGTGATTCATAAACCAGCTTAAAGCAATTTTCATTCTTTCCAAATCTTTTTGATCCGGTTCCTTTAGCGTATGAACAGTTCCATTAAAATAATCCTCCAATGCCTCATCAAACGTTAATGGGTTCTCCGGGTAATAGTCTTTAATAAAAACTTTGCCTTCTATCATCAGTATATAATCATTTACTTGAAAACCCTTCACCAAAACCATAACATGGGCTTTATTAACAGGTTCAGCGAGGATTAATGTTTTATGAAGCTGATTTAATATAGAGTTTACAGTATCTCTTATTAGAGCAGCCTGCTCATATTTTTTTTCTTCCGCTAACGATTTCATTTTAATAAGAAGTCTGTCAACAGCATGCTGATTTTTTCCAGCTAGGAATTTATATACGGAATCGAGCTCTTTTTTATATTCTTCCTCATCCTCATTTATACACGGTGCGATGCATCTTTCTATATCAAGAAGATAACATTTTTTCTTTTTAGCAAATTCTTTCTCCGCACACTCCCGCAAAACAAAAGTTTTGTTTACAATTTCCACCATGTCCCTGGCAGAATCGCCGTTATTGTATGGACCGAAATAATCATTGCCATCAAAATTGAACTGTGAGGTTACTTTGGGAAGGGGATATTTTTTTTTGAAATCAAATTTCACGTAATAGTTTTGAGCGTATTTCTTTAATTGTGAATTGTATTCAGGATTAAAAGTTTTAACTAATTCTGCCTCAAGTATTAAAGCGGTTAGTTCAGATGCAGTTTCAATAAAATCCAATTTGGAAGAAGAACGAATGATTTTTTTTGATTTGCTGGCGGCAGTATTTGAAAAATGATTACTGACACGTTTCCTTAATGATTTAGCTTTCCCTATATACAAAATCTTATCTGACCGATCCTTAAAAAGATAAACTCCCGGATTGTCTGGCAGTTTTGCGTAATCTTCCGATAAACCCTTTTTTATTATTCTAAATCTATTGACTGAGGCGGGTGATTTTTGGAAACTGAGAATGTCGGTTATTGATTCGAAGTTATGTTCACGCTTTGATTCCTCGAGCATTTTAATAAGTATTTTTGCTGTTGCCATCGCATCACTTAATGCTCTATGGGCATCTTTATTCCTTATTCTGAAATGTTTTACAAGACTGCCAAGCGATTTACTCTGTAATTCCGGGTATAATTTGCGGGCAAGCTTTAATGTACAAAGTGTTGAATTATTGGGTAATTCGCAACCGGCAATTTGAAATTCACTCTGAAGAAAAGAATAATCAAATGCCAGATTATGCGCTACAATAACAGATTCTCCAATAAAATTAATTAATTCGTTGATTACAGAATCGAATTTTGGCGCGTCAAATACATCCTCTGTTTTAATACCTGTTAGCTGGGTAATAAAATATGGAATTTCAACTTCTGGATTTATAAGTGTAGAATACGTATCAATAATTTTAAGATTCTTTATTTTTACAACACCTATTTCAATTACCCGGCTGGTGCGCGCTGCTGTACCGGTAGTTTCAAAGTCTAAAACCGCAAAATCAGTTTCTGTTATTTCTGATAAAGAATTATTATTCGTTTTCATTTGACAATTATTTGTGACAAAATAAAAAATATAATCTCATTTATTTAGCCGGTTGTTAAAATACTTCCAAATTGATTGAAAGCCAGGTTTTAAGTTGCCTGCATTTTGAATATATTTGACTTTCAAATTTATAAGAGAATTATGAATATAAATATATTATTTATCGGAGACATTGTTGGTAAACCAGGAATGGATATGGTTCAAACGTGGCTGCCAAGTTTAGAAAAAAAATATCGCGCCGATATAATTATCGCAAACGGCGAAAACGCAAGCGACGGTAAAGGTTTTACAAATAAAGAAAGTAAAATCCTTTTCGACTTAAATGTAAGCGTTGTTACCGGCGGAAACCATACTTGGGATAAACAGCAGTCTCAGGATTTATTAAGATCCGAATCACGCGCATTAAGACCCCTTAATTATCCTAGAGGTACTTACGGGAACGGATTTTATATCGCTAATACAACAAAAGGAAAGGTTGGTGTACTAAATTTACAGGGAAGAGCGTTTATGTCTCCTATAGACTGCCCATTCCGCAGTGCCGAGTGGGCAATCAGTAGAATTGCTCAGGAAACTAAGGTGATTTTTGTAGATTTCCATGCAGAAGCTACTGCCGAAAAACTTGCGCTTGTAAATTTTCTCGATGGAAAAATTAGCGCTTTAGTGGGGACTCATACTCATATTCAAACTGCCGATGAAAGAATTATGCCTAAAGGCACAGCTTATATAACTGATTCTGGAATGACCGGTCCCTACGATTCTGTAATTGGTATGAAAACCGATGCAGCTATAAATAGATTCTTATTTCAAACACCTCAAAAATATCTTACTGCGACAGAAGATTCTCATCTTTGCGGAGTATTCGTAAAGGTTGATAATGAAACTGGAAAAGCGGTTGAAATAGAAAGAATTATTCTGCCGGAATTTGATCGAAAAGTTGAATAGATATGGTCAATTTTCCACTTCCAAGATTGGACAAAGATCCGACGATTTATAAGTCTTTGCTTAAATATTGCCGTTTGCAACCCGGTGAAATATGGAGCGATCCTCTTGCTAAACATCGTATCGGTTGTATTGAATGCACTGATAAAGATTCAGTCGCAAAGTTGATTGGCGATGCGAGGTTCTCATTAGCCGTGCATGATCCGCCATATAATATAATTGCGTTTAAGATGCAGGATTCGAATAGTTTTGTAGATTGGTGTAGAGAATGGATTACAATAACAGACTATTATATGTTAAAGGACTCCTCGCTTTATATTTGGCTTGGCGCTGATCAAAAAAAACATTTTGAGCCGTTCGCAGAGTTCATTATAATGATGAAAGATACTGACTTTAAATCCAGGAGTTTTATTACAATGCGCAATCAAAGAGGTTATGGAACTCAAAAAAACTGGATGAGTATTCGACAGGAATTGCTCTATTATATAAAAGGGAACCCTAAATTTAATACAAGTAATGTATACACTAATATTTCTAAAGTTGTAAAAGGTTATTATAAGGAAATAAATGGTAAGGTTACTGAAAACATTGAACGCAGCCGTTCCGATAAAATTAGAGCGGGAAATGTCTGGATTGATATTCAGCAAGTTTTTCATTTAAAAGAAGAAAATGTTAACGGCTGTTTTGCTCAAAAACCGGTTGCTGCTTTAGATAGAATAGTTAAAGTGTCGAGCGGAGAAGGGGATTACGTATTGGATTTTTTTTCGCATTCGGGAACAACATTAATTTCTTGTGAAAAAAACAATCGTAATTGTTACACAGTTGATATCGATCCGATTTATTGTGAAATTTCAATTCGGCGTTTAGAGAGATATCGCCAAACTGGTTTATTGGGTTGGCAGAATTCTAACCCATTTGAAAATGAAATAAAAGCTGATAAAAGATTGCAAAAATATTTGAATGAAAAATATAATATCAAATATTAGAACGAATTAAAGCGACAAAGGATGACAAATATGGTTTTAATTGACGGAAAAGCGATAGCCGAAGACATTAGAAGAGAATTAAAAGAAAAAGTTGATTCTGTGAGAAAACAACATGCGAAAGTACCCGGTTTGGTTACCATTATTGTTGGTGATAATCCGGCATCCCGATTATATGTGAATATGAAAAGTAAAGCGTGTAACGAAATAGGAATGATGTCCAAAATCGAAGAATTGAGCGCAGATATTTCAGAAGAAGAACTACTGCAAAAAGTAAAGCAGTATAATAATAATACTGAGTACCATGGTATATTGGTTCAATTGCCTTTGCCAAAACATATTAATGAAGATAGAGTAATTGAATCAATTTCAGTGTCAAAGGATGTAGACGGATTTCATCCGGTTAATACAGGAAATCTTATGATTGGCAAAGATACTTTTTATCCTTGCACACCCTATGGAATAAAGGAATTATTAAAACGTTATGATATAGAAACAAAAGGTAAACATGTGGTTGTAGTTGGCAGAAGTAATATTGTCGGTAAGCCTATTGCCAACATGATGCTTCAAAAGAAAGAAGGCGCTAATTCGGTTGTAACTGTTTGCCATAGTGCCGCAAATAATTTATCAGTATACACCAAACAAGCCGATATTTTAATAGCCGCTATCGGGAAAGCAAATTTTATTACCGAGGATATGGTTAAAGATGGCGTCGTAGTAATTGATGTTGGAATAAACAGAATAGAAGACCCTGCAACTAAAAGTGGTTATCGTGTGGTTGGCGACGTTGATTTTGAAAATGTTGCAAAAAAAGCCTCTTACATTACTCCGGTGCCGAAAGGTGTGGGTCCTATGACAATTGCTATGTTGCTTGTAAATACATTCGAAGCGTTCACTAAAATTGAAAAAGTATAAAAGAAGGTGTTCATATGTCATCATCAATAATTGACAGGGTAGTCTCACAAGTATTAACTGAAAAAGCTCTGCGAGATTTTTATTGTGTCGGCGAAACCTGTAAAGGCTGGGAGAGAAACGTATTGGATCAGCCTGAAGCAGTAAAAAAAATATTGGATAATGGTGCCGATAGAATAGCCGCCGGTTTAGGAATAGGCGACCACTTGACCGATACAGCAGTCGCCAGAATGATAGACCATACTTTACTTAAGGCAGAAGCTACTGAAGATGATATTAGAAAATTGTGCGAAGAGGCCAAAAAACACGAATTTGCCTCTGTTTGTATAAATCCTTGTTACGTGAGTTTATGTTCTCAACTGTTGAAGGGAACTAAAGTAAAAGTTTGTACAGTTATAGGTTTTCCCCTGGGCTCCAACACTACGGAAATAAAGAGAAAAGAAGCTGAATTCGCTATTGAACAGGGAGCTTCTGAAGTAGATATGGTTATCAATGTTGGCATGCTTAAGCAGGGCAAATATGATTATGTTTTTAATGACGTTAATCAAGTTGCTCTAGCCGCAAAAAGGAACAGAGCAATTTTAAAAGTAATAATTGAAACAGCATTGTTAACTGATGAAGAAAAAGTTAAAGCTTGTTTAATAAGCAAAGAAGCGAAAGCTGATTTTGTTAAAACCTCTACAGGATTCAGCAAAGGAGGAGCTACAGCCAGCGATGTTGCGTTAATGAAGTATGTTGTGGGTAGTTCAGTTGGGGTAAAAGCTTCCGGCGGTATTAGATCGCGCGAAGATGTTCAGTCTATGATTGACAGTGGAGCAGACAGAATCGGCGCCAGCGCAAGCGTAAAAATTGTTTCAGGCGAAAAATCATCGGGAAGCGGGTATTAGTGGTTTTAGATTTAATTGTGCAAAATACAGATGACGGCTTTACCGCTGAAATTCCATCTATCAATGGTTGCGAAACATGGGCGCATAAAGAGGATGATGTTATTGTAAATGCTGTGGATCTGCTAAGGTTCTATTTAAATATCCCTCAGGAAATTGAAATTAAAATTGACAAAGCCCGGGTCTCAAAGAATAAAACAATTTATAAACTTGTATTCGAAAAATAATTGAAACAATTTTTAACAGAACGCCGATTAAATAAAATATCAAAAGTTATTAGAGCTCGTCAGCATTCGTTATATGTGCTTCTTGAAAACATTCACGATCCGCATAATGTGAGTGCCATTTACAGGACATGCGACGCCGTTGGTATACCTAAAGTTGGATTGCTTTATACGTCTGAAGAATTTCCAAAAATTTCTAAAGTTAGTTCCGCTTCTGCAAGAAAGTGGGTGGATACTGAAAAATTTGCAACGGTTGATGAGTGTTATTCGGCTTTGCGGACGGAAGGTTTTAAAGTATATGCAACTATGCTTGATGAGACGGCTAAAAGTGTGTATGAAATTGATTTAACGGGAAAAATTGTAATATTAATGGGCAACGAACACAGAGGAGTTTCGGAAGAAGCTGCCGAAAAGGCTGATGAAAAAATTTATATTCCAATGCGTGGTATGATACAAAGCCTAAACGTATCTGTAGCCGCAGCCGTAACTTTATTCGAAGCTCAGAGACAGCGTTCAGAAAAAGGTATGTACAATAAGAGCGAATTAACCGAAGAAAAAATAGAAAATATAATTGATCAATGGGCGGATAAATGATTCATACTACGGAAAAGATAAATTATATTAAAGGCACACTTCAGTTGCCCGGAGATAAATCAATTTCTCACAGGTCGGTTATGTTTGCTTCCATGGCTAAAGGTAATTCTGAAATATCCAATTGCCTTCGTTCCGAGGATTTATTCTCGACAATAAATAGTTTCCGAGCACTCGGCTGCGATATCGATACTTCTTCAGCCACTATTAAAATTTCAGGAAAAGGAGTTAAAGGATTCACTAAACCCGCCGGTTCGTTGGACTGTGGGAACTCCGGAACCACAACCAGATTAATTTCAGGGATATTAGCGGCTCAAAATTTTGAAACAGTCTTATTCGGGGACGCATCATTATCTAAAAGACCGATGAAACGAATTGTTGATCCATTACTCCTAATGGGAGCAAATATTGAATCAAACGAAATCTGTACCCTTCCATTAAAAATTAAACCGGTTGAATCGTTAAATTCTATTGAATATGCCTTACCTGTTGCCAGCGCCCAGGTAAAAAGTGCAGTGCTGCTTGCAGGATTGCATTTAAACGAAAAAACTGCAGTTATCGAAAAAATTGCAACACGCAATCACACTGAGGTAATGTTAAATCTGCCTGTAGAACAAGGGGATGGATTTAGTAAAATATATTCCTCAAAAAATTATTATCCTGAATCTAAAAATTATTTGGTGCCGGCGGATATTTCATCAGCCGCGTTTTTTATGGTTTTAACTTTACTCGCGAAAAACTCGGAGTTGCTTATTAAGGATGTTTTACTTAATCCAACCCGTATTGGAGTAATTGAAGTTTTAAGATCTATGGGCGGATATTTGGAAGTAGTTGATAAAAATGAATCTTCGGGCGAAGTTTATGGCGACCTGTTGGTAAAAAGCAGCGAACTTGTTAATGTTGAAATTGATAAATCGATTATCCCCAATATTATAGATGAGATTCCCATCCTTTCCGTTGCGGGTTTATTTGCCGAGGGTCAATTTAAAATCGGTGAAGCTGAAGAACTTAGATTTAAAGAGTCCGACCGGATAAAAGCTATGTGCGACAATTACAAGAAGCTTGGTGTAATTGTAAATGAATATGAGGATGGTTTTACACTTGAGGGAAATCCATCCTGTACAGATGAACCTATGGAAAGTTTAGGCGATCATAGAATTGCAATGGCGTTTGCGGTATTAGGATGCCTGTCTGATTTTCCAATAAGAATAAATGAATTCGAGTGCGTTGCCGTGTCCAATCCGGATTTTCTAAATCAAATTAAGAAAATTACGTCCGGCTAAATCTCAAGAATCTGATGCTCGAACTTGTTTATGTTCAATTCATTGTATAACCACTTAATAAAATCATTACCGTATTTTATAGTGTACGAAGTATAATTTAACACTCTTTCCTGGTAATTGTTGTCCGGATATAGGTTAGTTCTCAATTTTTCCAATTGTCTGATAACTACGTCATTTTTGCGTTCAACAGCTTTTTCAACTTTCGATTTCATAACTTCAAATGTCTGAAGAATTTTTTCCTGAGATTTATTCGCATTGTCCACAAGAGTAATATCAATAGAGGTTAATATTTCTTTAAGTTTATCTAAGGTTTGTGAAACTTCTTCAATAGAGTTGTTGAAAATTTCATCAACATTAAAATCCGTAACTCTGTTTAATACTTTATTGCTCAACTCTTTTTCATCACCGAAAACATCAGTCAATTGCAAATCGAATTTTTCGAGTAACGAGCTTATGTTTTTTTCAAGAATAGTAGCGGAAGCGCGTGGATAAATAAACGGCTGAGTAATGCCGAGGAATTCATAATTTGGAATAACTTGTGCGAAGTATGCGATCTCACTGGGGCCTCCGACGTAAAAAGCGGTCGGTAGAATATAATCCTGGCAAATGGGGCGCAACAAAACATTCGGGCTGAAATCTTCGGGTTTTTCTTCCAACCTTTGTAGAATTTCTTCAAGCGTAAACCGTTTCCTTTTATTTTTAAGTTTAAACCCATCATCGTCCGGTTCTATCAGATAACGTCCGTCGTTTTCATTTAAGAATAGGTTGATTGGTTTTACTTTCACCTGAGCGAAATACGCCTCTTCCAGTTCAGCGCTGCGTTCAATTATATAATCTGAATGTTTTCGGAAATCTTCAATTTCCTTCTTAAATATCGGGCGCAATATTTTTTTTATTTTTATATCCTGAGGATTAAATATTACAATTCCATACTCACCAAACAAACTATTTATCAATTGTCTGAAAGCAAAGCTAAAATTATTGCCTGGCTTGTAAAAGTTTTTTAGATCATTAATAAGTTGTTCTTTAAATTCGGAATCTCTGAGACTATCGGCAAACAATTGATTGGTCATATTGATATTATCATTAAAATTTATTCTACCGACTGTACCGCGGTTTGTATTATCTTCATTTCCATCGTTGTAAGTAACTGTATTAAGACTATTTGTTTTGTCGAAATATGTTATCGACTTCACTTCATCAAAGTCGTGATCATCGCCTTCAAGCCAAAAAACGGGCACAAAATTATAGCTCTCATACTTTTCTTTTAATTGAAGACTTAGTTTTATACTTGTAATTATTTTATAAATAGTATAGAGAGGACCACCGTAAAGTGATAATTGTTGACCGGTTACAACCGCCATTGTGTTTTTATCTTTTAACAACTCAATATTGCTGTCGGTTAATTTTGTTTTTTTTAATCCGTCATATTGTTCCCGAATAATTTCGGGCACTAAACTCCTATGGAGGCGTTCTGATTCTGTTAATTCAATAAATTTATTTTCGTATAAATCTTGATTCCTAAAATTCTGTTTAAAAAATTTCTCTACTTTATTAAAATCGTAAAGGTAATCGATATATAAATCCCGGAATCCGGGTAATTCTGTATAATTTATAAACATTGTGCAAACCTCTTCGTAATTTTACTTTTAAATATAACAATAATTAAAAAACTATGATTTTTGGATTTCATTCTTAATATTTGCATGCGTTAACTTATAAAAAAACAACAGATCTCCTATCATGAAAATGAAAATACTTTTATCGTTCTTTGTCCTTCTGCCAATAATCATTTTATCTCAGGAAAAAAAATTAGAATTACTACCCTCGGGACTCCAGTTTATGCCGTTAAAGGCAAACCATCAGGAAGCCAGAGTTGGAATTTTATACTATCCCAAAAACGGATATCTTAAAGTTGATATAGGCAATAATATCGATCTGATTAAATTCAGGGTGGACTCGGATTTAGAATTAAATATGGGAATTGAGTTTATGGCATACGCACTATCCACAAATTACCAGGGTAGAAGATTGCAGATCGATGCCCTCGACGGATTTTTCGGCGGGAATGTAAGTATGAGTTATAAATTGGAAAATAGCAGTGTCAAATCACGATTAAGAATTATACACAACAGCGCTCATTTTGTGGACGGTCATTACGATTTTATTAATAATCATTGGAAGAATAATATTAACCCTATTCCGTTTACACAGGATTTTGGCGAACTTACACTTTCTCATTTTGTTACTTATAATTCGTTACGCCTTCAATACTTCGGCAGTGTAGCCTACTCAACTTTAGTAAGACCTTCTCTTATTAAAAAGTATTCATTTAATGCTGGTTTTGAGATCTCATCGGGAGAAATACTTGGTGAATTTTTAGGAAAGGAAACAAATTTGTTTTACGCCAACTACAATCGTTACGCAGGAATGCCAGATTATAAAATCAGTACTAACAACGTATTCGGAATAAAATTTGGTGAATGGGAAGGCAAAGGAATTATTCTCTATTTTTCCTATTATTTCGGAAACGATATTATGAGTGAATATTATTACAAAAGAGAAAATAAATTTGGGATAGGTTTTTTTGTGGATTTCTTTTAACGGCTTATATGATAAATTACTAATATTATTGTAATTATTGTCGGCACTAGTTTAACAACATATTGATTTATACCTGCGGATTCCAGACGTCTTAACAATTTATCGGACCATATAAAATCGGGACCTATATGTTTTATTCCTTTCCCTAAACCCAGTGCTACGGTAAGATCGTGAACCAGCCAGCGTATGCAAACGCTTAATAATAGCAGCAGAAGGGCGAATATAAAATCTTCCGATATATAATAGATTAGGATAGCAATAAAAATCTTAGTCAGTGCTTTTTCGAGACTGTCCCAAAATTTCCATCTTAACTCTTTTTGAATTATTGCTTCGTGTATCTCATTATTTTGTTGATCTGTTAATTTACTTCTGGCTATTTTAACTTCTTTAACAAAATTTGTATCATGAAGACCCTCAAAAATATAATAGAGAATCCAGAAAATCACACAGCCTATAAATAAAAAAACTTCCAAATTATTATCCGAACAATTATGAATATATTTGATGACTCTATATTACAAAATAATTTTTAATTGTAAATTTGAATTTATACAGAGAAATTC
>PGYT01000072.1 GCA_002839805.1 Ignavibacteriae bacterium HGW-Ignavibacteriae-2 | reverse complement strand
GCTCCACCCATTCCTCCAAGCCCTGCAGTCAACAAAAATTTTCCCTTTAAACTCCCGCCGAAATGTTGTTTACCGCACTCGGCAAATGTTTCATAAGTTCCCTGCAATATTCCTTGAGTGCCTATATAAATCCAGCTGCCGGCGGTCATTTGTCCGTACATTATTAATCCAAGTTCCTCCAGTCTTCTAAATTCGTCCCAATTGGCCCAGTCCGGCACAAGCATGGAGTTGGAAATAATAACACGAGGTGCATTTTCGTGTGTTTTGAAAATGGCTACTGGTTTTCCTGATTGAACCAATAGAGTTTCATTATTTTCTAGATTTTGAAGTGAATTAACTATTGCGTCATACGATTCCCAATCACGCGCCGCTTTTCCTTTACCACCATAAACAATTAATTGGCTGGGATTTTCAGCGACTTCAGGATCAAGGTTGTTCATCAGCATTCGTAGTGCAGCTTCCTGCAACCATCCTTTACAACTTATTTTGGTTCCTGTAGCAGCTCTTATAATTCTATCCATACTATTAATCTCGAAACTGATTATTTAAAATATTATTGTACTGGTTAAACATAGATTTATACAGCCATCTATTAAAGAACCAGGCTTTGTCAATTTTTGTTTTTAGAAATTTGATATTTTCTTGTAATTGATGCACAAGTCTAACTTTTTCATCTTTGGTTAATTTTACATTGGATGAGTCGGTCTCAATTTTACTTATTATTGATTCGAACGAACTAACATCTTTAGCAAATCTAGTGTCCGCAATCATTTGTTTAATTGCCTGGTTACAGAATGTAATTATAATTTTTGACTCGTTTTTATCGAAGTTAAAGTTATAATTTTTGAATAAACTTTTAGCCATAATATTTACACCTTTAGTGACAGTAATTTTTCTCTCATTTTTTGAAAACCCGGTTTTATAACATTATAAATGTAATGCAGTCTTTCATCGTGTGGAATAAATGCTGATTTCATAGCATTCAAATTAAGTTTTTCGATATCATCGAGCGAGATATCGAACATTTCTGAAGCCGTCATATATTCGTTAGTTAATGTTGTATTGCTCATAAGTCTGTCGTCTGTATTCAGAAATACACGGTATTTTTGTTTGTACAAATGAATGAATGGGTGATTTTCCAGTTTGTCCACCGCGCCTGTGTGGACATTGCTCAATAAACAAATTTCAAGAGGAATTCTTTTATCGAGAATAAATTGAGCAAGTTCACCCAAACCGACTATGTTTTTATCCTTGTCAAAAACGATATCCTCTATAACTCTGGTAGCGTGCCCAATTCTATGTGCGCCGCATAATTGTATTGCCTGCCAAATAGATTCTTTTCCGAAAGCTTCTCCCGCGTGAATTGTAATATTAAAGTTTTCGCGTTTTATAAAATCGAATGCTTCAATATGTTTTTTCGGCGGAAAACCGCCTTCTTCACCTGCCAAGTCGAAACCAACTACCCCCTGATTTCTATAGTTGACAGCAAGTTCGGCAATATCTAATGATGCCTTCATGTTCCTAAGTGCGCATAGAATTAAACCGTAGCCAACTCCAAAATCATTTTTCCCTTTTTCCAAACCTCTTATTACCGACTTCATTACATCGTCGTAATGTAATCCTTTTTCCAAATGTAGAATAGGGGCAAAACGAGTTTCAACAAAACAAACTCCGTCTATATACATATCCTCCATCATTTCATATGCAGTTCTTTCAAGGGATTCTTTTGTTTGCATAACTGCACAGGTGTGCTCAAATCCCTGCAAATATTCAACCAAATTTCCCTTATTAGCACCTCTATGGAACCAAACTGCCAATTCTTCAGGATCCTCGGTTGGAAGTTTTTTATATTTTATTTCTTTTGCGAGTTCAATTATGGTAGCAGTTCTTAAACCTCCATCTAAATGATCATGTAATTGTACTTTGGGAACACCTCTTATTATTTCTTCAGTTGTCATTTTTGGCTCCTATTAGATAATCAAAAATATCCCTTTTGATGGGTAAAATCAACGAAATCGGTAAAGTAAAAATTTTATTGAATAATTGAGTTAAGTGGTTATATCAGTCCAATTTAGGCTTGACTTAGCAAGTGTAAAATAGTAATTTTTCAAGGCTATATATTAATTTTAATTCAAATTGGGAGCAGTAATGAAAAGGATTGTATCTATTCTGATGTTATTAGCAATGGTATTTGGATTGGTTGCATTTCAGTGTTCATCAACTGAAATTACTAGTGCTAAACTTTACATTCAGCAGAAAAATTTGCCAAAGGCTAAAGATGCCCTTTTGAAAGAGGTTCAAAAAAATCCTAAAAGTGACGAAGGCAATTACTTGTTGGGTTATATCTATGGTGAAGAAGGAGATATAGATAAGATGCTCGAAAGTTTTAACGCATCACTTGCAATTAGTAAAAAATTCGAACAAAACATCAATGATTCAAAAAAATATCATTGGTCAAATAATTTTAATAAAGGTGTTGGACTTTTTAACAGAGCCACCAAAGCTACAGCCGAAGATACTAGCGCTATGTTCTTCGATAAATCAATTGAAGCTTTCGAAAACGCTATTAAATGCGAACCTGATTCAATCAGCACATATCAAAACCTTGTGTTTTCGTACTTTAACGCCGGTAAACAATTGGATGCCGTTGAGCCGCTAAAGAAAATAATATCTATGGATAAAAACGCCGATTCATATATAATGCTTGGTGAAATTTATTATAATAAAGGTATAGAATTCATTAATAAATATGCTGAAAGCAAAGAAATTGCGGACAGCACTACCGGAATGGGTTATTTCCAGCAATCGATTGAAGTTTTAGAAAAAGGCAAAAAGGATCATCCTGATAATCCAGATATTTTAATGATTTTATCGAACGCCTATATAAACTCCAATCAACTTTCAACAGCAATGGAAACATTTAAAACAGGTGTTGAAAAAGATCCAAAAAATAAAGTATACAGATACAATTATGGTGTATTGTTGCTCGGGGCTAATAATTTTAGCGAAGCAGCCGGTCAATTTGAAAAAGCTATAGAAATTGATCCAACTTACGAAAACGCTTATTATAACTTAGGTGTTACTTATGTTAAATGGGGAACGAAATTAAGAGAAGCTAATATTGAAGATGAAAACAACAAAGAATATTTGGAAAAATTCAAAATGTCTTTAACTCCATTGAATAAATTTTTAGAGATAAAACCTGAAGAAGCGAAAGTTTGGGAATTGTTGGGTAAAGTTTATGCCAACCTCGCAATGACCGCCGAATCTCAAGCTGCGTTCGAGAAAGCAGATTTATACAGATAAAAATTATCTGATATGAAATTTTTTTAGCCCGCAATTTTTTTAATTGCGGGCTTTTTAATGTCTTAAATAGAGGTATAAAATAATGAATCCTGAAAAAGAAGTTAAAGCTCAACAAATTAATATCGAACTGGGTGAGAAAGAAGCCGAAGGAATTTATTCCAATCTTGCTATAATTACACATTCACCAGCTGAATTTATAATAGATTTTACCCGAGTTGTTCCCGGTGCACCAAAAGCTAAAGTTCATGCCCGTATAATAACAACTCCACAGCATGCTAAAATGCTTTTGAAAGCTTTGGAAGAAAATATCGAGAAATTCGAGAATAAATTTGGAGAGATCAAAATTGATGGAACTTCTCAACCTCAATTTGGATTTGCCACAGCACCTAAAGGGGAAAAAATCAATTGATTTCCCCTTGCCCCTTTCATTAAAACTTCCTTGCTTCTAATTTCGATAACTACTACTTTTGGTCATATTAAATTAATATTGATTCAGGGCACATTCAAATTTAATATGATATGTATCAATATTTTGAATAACCAAATAACTTACATTAACTTCAGCTTTAGATTATCATAAAAATTAATTGGAGTTTATAATGAGGATAAAATTTTTTAATAAAATTTTGTGCCTATTTCTTCTGTTTTTTAGTCAATTGACAATCTCACAAACTTTACCATTTTCAATGCAACTGTCTATTACACCGGCTAACTTTAATCTTGTTGATGTTATTGTGAACAAAAATTTATCCGGAACCCCCCGAATAGTGGAATTAACAATGTCCGAACGAGGAAGATTAATAGTACTTGAAGGTGAAATTGCGTGGGACGAAAAACGAAATGGCAACTTTAAATCTATGTATTCGTTCAGAACAAACCCTTTTAAAAGTCGGCTGAAATTATCGAATAATGAGATAAATAATTATACTGATATCAAAATAGAGTCGGATGATTCAAACGACGATCTATTGGACAAACAACGTGATGTTGGTAAATTGAAAGGATCGTACCGATTTGTTTTTAATGTATACGACGGTGTTAATGGTGAATTACTGGATAATGCTTCTGAAGTCAAGGATATTTGTAATCCGAGCGAAAATATAATTGTTGACTTACCAGTTTCAGAAGAAACATACTCAATCGGAAGCGTTTCTGCATCCTGGAAAATAGACGAATGTGTTTCCGAATACAATATTCTGGCGAAGAAGAAGATTCAAGGAGGCGCCTCGAGTATTGAGGATATTATTGAATCGGGGGAAACTGTAATCGATCACACTCTTGAAATTACTGATGCTATAAGGCAATCTGGTTCGGTGAATATTATTCTTGATGATTTTATAGAAAGTAATTTCTGGCAGAATAATGATGAAATAGTCCTTCTTATAACTGCTCTCAACCCGCAGTCTGTTGGAACCACGGAAATATTAGCTGACCCGATTAAATTTTATATCGGCACTCCGAAAATCAATCCCTCGGGTAATTTAACCCTCGTAGATAAAGCGCAGGCATTTTACGATAAATTGATCAATGGAGAGATAACATTTGATATGATAAAAAGTATTACCGATGAAAACGGTAATGCTATAAGTTTCGCTGATTTTAAGGCATTGATAACAGAATTAGGAAATCACCCAGATCAAGTAATCAGTATTTATTTTAACGAAAACTAAACCGGATTAGGCATGAAAAATTTAATAAAAATAACTGTTTTTGCCACATTTCTACTTTCAGTTGTCGCTCTTTCTGCCAGTAATTTTCTGGATGATGAAACGCCTATCGCTATTGTAAAAAAAGTGATAAGACAGGTCCAATTAAGAGAAACCCAAGAATCTGACTGGACTGCTGTAAAAGAAGGTGAACAATTAATGCAGGGTGGCGAAGTAAGAACCGGGACAAAAGCTTTGGCGCTTGTGCTGCTTACAGATGGTTCCGGTTTGCTGCGTGTGAGAGAAAATTCAATTTTACGAATATATGGAGAACGCGAGAACCAAAAAGTGAATAAAAACGCTTTTATTCAGGAAGGAAAGGTCGGTTTTGAGGTTAACAAACAGGAGGATGAACAATTTAAATTTACCACTCCCACTATGGTGGCATCTATAAGGGGTACTCAGGGTGTTATAGATAGTGATGATAATAAAGTTTTATGTGAAGAGGGTATTATAGAACTTGCGGCTTTGTTGGGAGCAAAAGAAGCAGGTGTATTAACCGCCGGAAATACTGCCCAGATTACAGAGGAAGGAAAGCTTGTAATTTATACAATGACTGATGCAGAAAAACAGTTGCTCAAACAAACCAAACAGATTGCACCTAAAAAAATGATAATAGAAACCGATGAAGGTATTTTGGAAATTGAGTATTACAGTGAAGACGAAGAATAAATTCTTGAAAAATTTTTCATTTGGAGGAAATGTCGTGAGAATGTTTAAATTTTACATGATAGTAGTTTTTTGCATTTTGATATTTGCAACTTCTATGAAAGCTCAAATAAGCAACTCTGTATCCAAAGTGAACATATCTGATGTGATAGAAAATAAACCTGTAAAAATAAGTGTTTCTTTTATTCCTGTAACCGGAATTACTAATGTTGTTCTTGCTTATAAAATGTTCGACGAAACAGAGTTTAAACAATATGATATGGAAATGATGGGAGACTCGGCAATTTATACAATTCCTGCGAATATGATAAGATCACCGTACTTTTCATATTATCTTTCGATTTATTTCGAAAATGGTAATAATGAAACATATCCCTTGGGCATTCCTGAAACCGGGTTGCCGCTGGAAGTAATGGTTAAATCTGTCTCCGCAAAGGAAAATGAAGTATTGGTTTTAACTCCTTCCTCAAATGATAAAATTACTACTAAAGATCTTTTGATATCGGTTTCTTTTGTGAGGGCGCCGGACATAGTTGATGTAAAAGCAACACAGGTTTTTTTGAACGATGAAAACATCACTGAAAATTTTCTTTTTGCCGGTGACTTGATGCTTTTTAACTCCAATAATTTCCCCGGACTTATTTCAACAGGAACAAAATCGTTGCGTATAGAATCTTACGATAATAGTGGTGAGCTTTATATTACAAAAACAATGGATTTTAAAGTTCTTTCGGAAGCTGAATTAAATGCAGCAAAAAATCAATTTAATTATAAAGGTACTTTCGAGGCTGAATCCCGAAATCAGAGTTATAACGATAACAATACATGGTTCAACAACTCATCATTACGATTAACCGGAAAATATGATCAGCTAAAATTTGGAGGTTATGTTTATGTTACTTCTGAAGAACAAAAGGATCGTCAGCCTCGTAACAGATTCAGCGGTTCTGTAGATTATAAAGAATGGTTTTCCTTAAAGTTCGGCGACACCTATCCGCGATTGCCCAATTTAATACTAAATGGAAGAAGAGTTAGAGGATTGGAGGGGTCGCTTAATTTTGGTTTTTTCAACATAACAACCACTCTGGGGCAGATAAAAAGAAATATAGAAGGAAAAATAATTGAAACTTACGATCGGGATAATGCTCCTTTGGGATCTAATATTATTGAGATCGATTCAACAAAGTATGGTAATCCATATGCGATGGTTACTTTAGGCACATTCGACAGACAGATATTCGCAATTAGGCCTTCTTTTGGATCTGGGGAAAATTTTCAATGGGGCTTCAGCTACCTGCATTCCAAAGACGATACAAAATCTATTGAATTCGGAGGAAGAGCACAGGAAAATGTTGTAGTCGGAACAGATATGAATATAAATTTAGACGATAGAAACATTATTTTTAAAAGTCAGGCTGCAGTAAGTTTGTTAAATTCCAACATTAGTATAGGCGAAATTACACAGGCGCAAATTGATTCTTTAGCTATTGAAGGAGACGGTAAAGTACTTGGGATAGACAAGGATCAGTTTGTTTCATTAAAAGATATTGTAAGTGGTTTCATTACGTTTAACCAGAACATTGGCCCTTTAAACCCTGAAAAACTTTCTTCGTTAGCCACAGAAAGTTTGCTCGAATTAAATTATTTCGACAACAAACTTAGAGGTTCATATATTTATAGAGGTAACGGTTATAAATCTTTCGGCCAGGATTTTATTATGACCGACAGAAAAGGGTTTAATATTTCTGATAGAGTTAATCTTATTGATAATCAGTTGTTTGTTAGTTTGGGATATGAAAGTTTGCAGGATAATTTGCAAAATACACAAGTGTCAACTATAACCTATAATAATTTAAATACATCTGTTTCTTATTATCCTAGATTCGATTTTCCAGCGGTTACATTAAGTTATAGAAATCGCACACGCAGTAACGATTTAAAACCAGCGGATTCTTTGTATTCAATCTATAATATTGATGACAATACCGATACATACATGGCTAAATTATCTTACGATTTTACTGCGGGAGTTAAACATAATTCTAACTTTAGTATTTCCAATATTAATTACAACGATAATAGTACCAGTAAACTGAGTCAGAAATTTTTAACAACTTCGTTTGGATTGAGCAGTTGGTGGATGCAAAACTTAAGCAGTTATTTTGGTTTAACATATTACTCCAGCACTTCTGACGCTTATGAATATACGTATACTGCTCTTACATTTGGATCAAACTACAGAATGTTGCAAAATAAGTTGAATCTCAGTTTGAATATTAGTCCAAGTTTTGGTGATTTTGAAAAATATGGTTTTGATTTTCTAGCGTCTTATTTAATAATAGAGAATCTAACCGTTTCAATGCAAATGAGGTATTTTAATCTTCCTGGAATAAGTAGTAATTCTGTTGCAGGTCTGCGATTAAGGTATTCAATTTAGGATAAACATTTGGCTGACAAAAATTGGTTTCATAAATCGTGGGGCGAACTTATAAAGTTCGCCACTTTTCTTTTTACATTAATTGTTATACTACTCCTTACGCAGGAATTACTTTTTACATTTTCTCCGATTAAAAATTTGGAATTACGTTCTATTGACGAACGTTTTTCTTTACGCGGCGAAAGAGATATTAAAGATACATCCAATGTTTTAATATTGGAGATCACTCAGAACACTTACGATCAAATCCCTAATCCATACAAAACCTGGCCTTGGCCTCGATTTATTTTTACAAAAGTGATTGAAAACTTAGAACAAGCCGGAGTCCGCGCTATTGGTCTGGATTTATTAATGTCTAATCCGGATAGACTTTCCGTATTAAACGATTCATTATTAATTCAAACTATCAGGAAATACGGAAATATTGTTGTTGCTGGAAAAGTAAATATTGGAGAGGAGGCATGGGTTTCAAAAACTAATAAAGCATATGTGGTTGAACAATTTGTCGATTCCGATTACGATGAAATCACAATAAATCTTAATAATATATTCTATGCGGCCGATAGTTCTATAGGAATTGTTCAAACGCCGGCGGATTTCGACGATGTTTACCGAAGGTATCAGCCATATATATTTAGTGATACTTACAATTTACGCATTCCCTCTTTCGGATTCGCTCTAGTCAACAAATATTTAAATTTAGCGCCGAAAATAACTGCAAGTAAACTATTTCACGAACAAAATTTCAAACTGGGTCCAAAAAAAATTCCCGCTTTCGATAACACATCTATGCTGATCAATTTTTACGGGGCAGATCGTACTTTCCCTCGTCTCGATTTTTATAAAATTTTAGACGATAAAGATTTTACAACTCAGGATGAAATAGATTATGAAAGTGAAATTAATGAGTGGGTATTGTTAGATAAAGATCAGTTTAAAAATAAAATTGTAATTATCGGTTCCACTATGGCTGAGGATAAAGATTTTTTTAATATTTCGTTATCCCGCGGACAAAGAGAAGGCGATAATATTATAGCAGGGGTGGAGTTTCATGCAAATGCGATTCAGAACATTATTTGGAACGATTATATATTTAAACAGCCAAAATACCAGGAAATTTTATTCCTCATAATAATAACATTCCTCACATTTTATTTATCCTCAATTCTGAAACAAAAAAAAATCAAGCATCAGATACTGCTAGAAATAATTAACTTGGCTGCTGTACTTATAATTGTTGCCTCATTTTATAAGCTGGGAGTTTATTTATTTATTTCTAAAAGTTATCTGATTTCCATTGTTAACCCCGTATTGGCTGTAGTAATAAGCTATTTCTCCGCTACTGCGTATCACTTTATTAAAGAACGTTCACAGAACAGGATAATCAAAGGAATGTTCAGCACTTATGTTAGCAGCGATTTGGTGAATGTGTTATTAAAAGATCCCGGCAAATTGAAACTGGGAGGCGAAAAAAGAAATTTAACTATTTTATTCAGCGATATCGCCGGATTCACATCTTTTTCGGAAAAATTAAAACCTGAACAACTTGTAGAATTTATTAACGAATATCTTACAGAGATGACAGACATTGTGCTGGCAAATAAGGGCACACTCGATAAATATATAGGGGACGCTGTGATGGCCTTCTGGGGCGCTCCTCTGGAAGTGGAAGAGAAAGAATACTGCGCATGTAAAACCGCGTTGGAAATGCAGAATCGAATTTCAGAACTGCACGAGAAGTGGCAATTGTCCGGCGAGGATTTCCTGCAGGTTAGAATAGGTATTAATAGCGGTGATGTTGTGGTGGGTAATATTGGCGGACGTAACAGGTTCGATTACACTGTGATGGGGGACAATGTAAATTTGGCATCTCGTTTAGAGGGCGCAAACAAACAATACGGCACGGGCATTATGATTAGCGAAAGTACATACTTAAAAGTTGATGAAAAAACTTTAGTTCGTGAGCTTGACACTATACGTGTAAAAGGTAAATTGAAACCTACAAAAGTTTTTGAACTTATAGGTTTTATTGGTGATAGAAAGGCGGAAACTAAACTTGTTTTGCTCTCGGATTATTTTAATGGTTTAACCGAATATAAAAATAAAAATTTTATTGAGGCATATCACCATTTCGAAAAATCTTTTAATAATAATAATGAAGATAACGCTTCTTATGTATATATGATGAGGTCAAAATATTATATTGATAATCCGCCTGAAGATAACTGGGACGGAGTATTTGTAATGAAAACAAAATAAATTATTTGCGGGCTTTTATTAAGTTTATTATTGCTCCGGAGAAAAATAGAATATTAGCGAACCAGGCTGTAAAAAATGGGTTTGTAACGCCATTGTTTCCAAAAGCTTTGCTTATTTGCATCACCACAAGATATACAAAAGTTATTACAATGTTTATTCCGAATTGTAAGGCTAATCCGCCTTTTCTATTATTTGCAGATATTGGTAAACCGAACAAGACTGTAATTACGCTTGCAAAAGCGAATGCATACCTCGAATGATATTCAATGAGAATACTAGTTGGGTCGTTACCCGCACGTAGCTGAACAGCGGCGTAATAATTAAGTTCATCTAAATTCAACTCTTCGTTTTTCCTTTGCTTCTCAATTACATCTTCCGGTAAAAAATTTAAATCAGATAAAGTTAAACTTGCGAAATTTTCCAGTCGTTCATTATTGCCATTAAATATACGTTTACTACCGTTAAATAAAGTCCAATCTCCCGATGTAGAATCGTATTTCATTCTCGCCGCGTCATAACGCCCCACCATTTTAGTAATATCTTTACTGTTAAAATCCTGAATGCTTACACGATAGGCCTGATCGGTATTAACATTATAAGTAGAAATAGAAACTATGCGGGTTCTAGTATCTTGAAAAAATATATTTGACCCAGAGTAAACTACACCTTTTTTCATATGTTGTCGTTCAATAAAAACCTTATGTTTGTTGGCCATTGGAACAACATAACCTCCAAAATAAATTGAAAGAACGCTTATTAATAATGAAGTTATAATGAAAGGAAGCATAAATCGGTAAAGTGTAACGCCTGAAGATTTAAGAGCTGTAAGTTCATTCAAATTTGACATTTTACCAGCTACAAACAGACTGGAAAGTAGAACTGATACGGGGATCATTAAGCGCATAATTTCAGGTATAAATACTACATAATACTGAATGATAATATTTGTAGGAACATTTTCATCTATAAAATCGTCCAGATTTTCCATCATATCAATTATTACAAATATTAATATAAATGCCAGCAATCCGAACAAAATTGTCTGGAGGAATTGTTTTACGAGATATCGATCAATTATTTTCATTTTGTTCGTCAAATGTTCTAAATCGTTTCGGGATAAGCTTAAGTAAAGAATCGAAATTTAAGGTTACTCTTTCTTTTGCGCTTTTAATAGTTAAATAAATACCAAGAATTCCAAGCACGATATTGGCTCCCCACATTCCCCAAAAGGGACTTAATAAACCACGATCTGCAAGTTTTTCACCACCAATTAAAAATGCCCAGTAAATAAGAAAGAAAATTAAACTAATTGCGCCGGCTACTCCGAATCCGCCTTTACGGGTCATTGTACCAAGAGGCGCGCCTATCAGAATAAAAATAATGCATGCGACAGGTAAAGAATATTTTTTGTGGATTTCTACCCAATACTTATTAATACTTTTCTGATTATAAGTCAGCTTCCTGACGTTTGAATTTATAACACTGCGGCTGGTTCTAACATGATCGGTTACTTTTCTAAAAATTAAACCATTGCCTTTGGTTTTAAGAAAAGAAGGATTAGCGATATATGCAGTATCAGTGGTTAAATACGATTCTAAACTTTTCTGTAATTCCAAATTATAATCATTTCGCAAAACATTTAAACTGTCAACAATTAATAACATTGTTTGAGCTCCCATTTCTCTGTCACCTCTGGTTTTAGATCCCGGCGTAGATTCTTTAAAAGAGAAATTATCGGCATTCATAACAATTTTATGTTTTTTGAACACGACTCGGCGGTAAGGCTTTTGGTTATTCATTTCAGATGTATGTATTTCACCATTCCATAAATCCATTATAAGTTTATCTTCGTTCTTTGAAAAATACAATTTACCGCGAATGGCTGTAATTACATTTGTATATCGGGTGTCTGTATTGTCGTATATAGTGATTTGTTCAAGTTCGTTTGTTTTATCATCTATTTTCCTCACCAAAATTGAATATTTGGAAACATCCTGAGAAAATACTCCGGGTACGAGAGATAAAGTGGGTTTCTTTTTCGAGATATCCTGTGCAAGAACTCTTGCCGCGTGGTTTGCATTTGGGTAAACATAATTATTGAACTGCACAAGCAGTAAAGCGATTAGAATGCTCGCGAAAAATGGAGGAATAAGCATCTTGTATAAACTAACACCTGTAGCTTTTAAAATTGCCACTTCGTTGTTTTGAGACATACTGCCGAAAGCCATTAGAGTTGCCACCAAAACTGCCATAGGAACAACAAGCACTAGCATCCATGCTAAATTGTACACGATTAGTTTCGTGATTATTATTATACTCAATCCTTTTCCTATTAGCCGGTCCGCAAACTTCATGAAAAATTGTAAAAGGAAAACCGACATCAAAATAAAAACTGAAAAGATAAAGGGTAAAAAATGTGCTTTTAATATGTATTTATAAATTATCATCTATGTAAGTTCGACTATAAGCAAATTTAAATTTTCCATGTAAAGATAAAAATGTTCTTCGAATAATTTTGGTTTATTTGAGTTATAAAATAGTTTTAGTTTTATTGAAAGATATTTGTCGTTGAAAAGTGTATTTAACTATTAACAATAGATATATTTTTTTTTAATTTCTATTTTTTTTACTAATCTACAAATAAATCAAGATTACTGTGAGTTTAATAAGGTAATCTTACTTCAATTAACATATAATTCGAACATTGTATCTTGAATTGGGCGAATTATAACCGTAAATTATAATCACTTAATTTTATTTTCTCCAGAGTTAAAATAAGGAGTATATCGTGAATCAAATATTAAATTTTATTGATGCTAATAAAGAACGTTATATTGAAGAATTAAAAGAGTACTTAAGTATACCTAGTATCAGTACACTGGGTTCGCATAAAAAAGAAGTTGCGCGTTGTGCTAAATATGTTGCAGATCACCTCAAAATCATTGGGATGAAAAAAGTTAAAATTCACAAAACAAAAGGTCACCCTATTGTATATGGTGAATGGTTGGGTGCGCCCGGAAAACCAACCGTACTTATCTATGGGCATTACGATGTTCAGCCGGTTGACCCACTTAACTTGTGGAATACCGACCCATTTACGGCCGTGGTAAAAGACGGAAAAATTTGGGCTCGTGGCGCAAATGATAATAAAGGACAAAACTTTGTTCATATGAAAAGTGTTGAAGCCTACTTAAAAACAGAAGGAAAATTACCAGTAAATGTTAAGTTTGTTATTGAAGGCGAAGAAGAAATTGGAAGCAGTAATTTAGAAATCTTTTTAAAAGAAAATAAAAAATTACTTGCATGCGATACTGTTCTTATTTCTGATACAAGTTTGTATGCAGAAAATTCCCCGACAATTAGTTATGGTTTACGAGGTTTATGTTATATGGAAATTGAAGTTACGGGCCCTAACAGAGATTTGCATTCCGGTAGTTTTGGGGGTGCGGTAGCTAATCCAATAAACGAACTAGCCAAAATAATTTCTAAACTGCACGATAACAACGGGAAAATTACTATTCCTAATTTTTATTCGGATGTAATAAGTTTAACTAAAACCGAGAGGGATAATTTTAAATCGTTAAAATTTTCTGACAACAAATTCGCTAAAGAGTTACAAGTTAAAGAACTTCAGGGAGAGGCCAAATATTCTACTATCGAAAGGATCTCAGCAAGACCGACATTAGATTGTAATGGAATTATTGGTGGTTTTACCGGTGAGGGAGCTAAAACCGTTCTGCCATCAAAAGCTTCAGCTAAAATAAGTATGCGTCTTGTGCCGAATCAAAACCCAAAAAAAATTGCGAATGAATTTAAAAAATATATTCTTACTTTAGCCCCTAAAAGTGTTAAAGTTGAGATTAAAGAGCTGCACGGCGGCCTCCCTTTCTATACTTCACTTGATAATAAGTTTGTTGTTGCAGCTGCAAATTCCATTGGTAAGGCTTTTAAAAAGAAAAGTGTTTTTACTAGAGAAGGCGGCTCAATCCCTATTGTAGTTGAGTTCGCTAATCAATTAAAATCCCCTGTTATTTTAATGGGACTTGGTTTGGATACAGATGATATTCATTCGCCTAATGAACATTTTCATCTCTCCAATTTCGAGAGAGGAATTTATAGTTCGGTTTATTTTTTAGATGAAGTAAGTAAACTATAATAGTTAAAAAATCTTAATAATCTGCCGAGGGTACAAATGAGAATAATGGGAACAATACTTGCAATTGCTTTATTAGTAATCGTAGCCCTTTTCGCATTTGGCGTATTTTCTTACTCATGTAACGACGAAACTGGCGGTGGTCAGCCCGAAACATCATCTTCTAAGGAAAAGAATATAAGAGCTTACAACATAGAACAAGAAAAGGACCTGGCAAAAAAACGCACTCCCTGCGATACTATAGCCTTACAAGAATATATAATTGATTCTTATCCGGCGGGAACTTACCTGGTAGAATTCGATAGAACGTATACTTATAATATTCCCAAATCCGCCGTAATCTATTATAGAGGCGCGCAAAATAAAAATTATATTTTTGCAGTTATAGCCAAATCAAAAGAGGGCGAAAGATATGTTGAGAAAAAAAATGTAATAGGATTCGAATCAAGTTTTATTAATTTAGACAGCACTAAACTTGGCACAGCGTTTTTTTATTTAACTTTGTTCACTTGTGATAATAATAATTTTGAAAAATTATGGGAGTCCGAAGCCCCGATTCATGGAGGTTTTAACTCCATGAAGATAAAAAAATGGAAAAAACAAAACATCATGTATGTGGAATTAAATTACGAGGACGGTATAATTTCTGGTCATCGTAACTATAATTTCTTTTTAATTGATGGAATAGAAAAAGAACCCCATTTGATGGAAACTTATTTGGGTATAGTTCATAAAAGAACTTTAGCTGATGTGAATAAAGATAAATTTCCAGATTATTATGAGTACAGATTTTTAGAAGATTCACTTAGAATAACAGAACTAGATTCTATTCCATTTTACTGGAGTGAAAAAAAACAACTTTATATAACTGACAGAAATTCAAGGTGGTTCAGAAAATATTGAAAGGATTTATAAGAGAATGAATACGGAAAAAATAGAATTTCTACAATCACAATTCCCGAATCTTGTAGTGGATAAAAATAGACTGAAAAGTTTTACTGAATTAAAGAATGAATACGATATTCTTCTACATGGAGTTGGTTTACGCATCCTGCCATCATCAATTATTAAGATGATAGGCAAAGATACCGTCGATTTTATTCATAGAATTTCAACAAACGACTTGAAAAAAATTGCTGATAATAAAAAAACCACTACACTTTTTACAAATGAAAAAGGAAGAATAATAGACCGAACCACTTTCATTAAATTTCGTGACCATTCTCTGCTTATTGGTAATGAATCTGAAAAATTTAAATTGTACAGATGGATAGATAAATACATTATTATGGAGGATGTTAAACTTGCAGATATTACGGATGAATATTCTATTTTGGAATTCCTTGGTCCGCAAGCAGAGTCTTTCCTTACTTTGTTCTGTGGTAAATGTGTTGATTCTTTGGATTACCAGTCGGTAAACGAAATAAAAATGGAAGAGATTTCAACTCTTGCTTTGAAAATTAAAGATGAAAGCGGATTAGACAGATTCTGGATTATTACAAACTCCCAGCATTTCCATCAGTTATTGATGCTCTTAGTCGATCATAACAGTTTGTTTCAGGTAGGTTTTATTGGTGAGGACTCGTATAATGCTTACAGAATAGAAAAAGGGATTCCTGTTGCGCCAAACGAACTGAATGATAATTTTAATCCCCATGAGGCAAATTTGCTTGGCGATGTTTCATTTACAAAAGGCTGTTATATTGGACAGGAAGTTATCGCAAGAATTGATACTTATGATAAAGTTCAGAAAGAATTGAAAAAATTTATTTTCGATGAAGATTTTGCTTTCAATGGAAATTCAATCCCTATCATGAACCAAAAAGAAGAGATTGGTGTTGTTACTTCAATGGCTAAATCTCCAAACTTGAATACGGTGATTGGACTTGGTTATATTCGTAAGAAATACTCCGAAGAGAATATAAACTCATCCGTAAGAATTGGGGGAAAACAAATTAAACTGACAATTAAAGATATTAACGGGTGACTTTGAAAATTTATACAAAAACTGGCGACGATGGCACAACATCTTTATTCCGTGGTGGAAGAGTTTCGAAAGATAATTTAAGAATAGAAGCTTATGGTACTGTTGATGAATTAAACGCGGCTTTAGGTATCGCTTCTTCTGAAATAACAGAAAAAGAAATTTTAGAAGTGTTAAAAAAAATCCAAAATGATCTATTTACAATTGGTTCTGATCTCGCGACTCCTGAAGAAACCGAAGTCCACAAAATTAAAAATTTGTCAAGAACAGATTCAAGTTTAATCTCGGATCTGGAACAAATTATCGATAAATTTGATAAAAGGTTATTAGTTCTTACAAATTTTATTTTACCCGGCGGAACAAAAGGTGCAGCCTATTTACATTCAGCTCGTACTATTTGCAGAAAAGCCGAACGAAGGGTTGTAAGTTTGTCTTCATCGTCGGAAATAAATATGAATATTCTGATTTATTTAAACAGGTTGTCTGACCTGTTATTTGTTCTTTCACGTTATGAGAATTTAGTGAACAATACACCTGACATTGAATGGATTAAGTAAAATAGTATTAATCTTTTTTTACTTTTCATTGATGTCATTAGTTTGAAACCGTTTCCCAAAATTTTGGGGGTGAAATTGGCTTCGACGGGTTTATTTGATCATTGAACTGCGCACCGTGATCTCCGAACTCACGTAAATCATCGGAAACAAAAATGAAATGACAATTATAATTACGCTTTAGCTGCGTAACCAAAAGTTAGCAGCCGTTCCCTGAATCTCCTCGTATCGGGAATCAGATGAACGCCGTTAGATACGATAGCCGAGTCGAGTGTCTGCGTAGACAGAGCGAAACATTAGTGGGCTAGTTTTAATAAATCCTGTTTATTGGAGTTATTAAGGCGAAATCAAACAATAAACTATGTGTGTAGACGTTTGATGTGGGGTAAATTCGGACCCGGGTTCAACTCCCGGCACCTCCACCAGTCTTCGCCCCAAGAAGGGGCTACGCCTGGCAAGCCAGAAATGATTAGGCGAAGACTGCCCGGCGTAGTCGAAGACGAAGCGGGGCA
>PGYT01000071.1 GCA_002839805.1 Ignavibacteriae bacterium HGW-Ignavibacteriae-2 | reverse complement strand
AGTAGGATCGGTAATTGGGAATAATCCTCCCCGTGTGGCATAAGCAAGAATATCGTTATTGCCTATCCAAAGCGTTACAAAGGTTGGATTCTGCGCGATAGCAAGTTCCAACTGTGTACCTGATCCTCTTAAAACAGCGTCAAATAAAGGATTAGGTGAGCCAAATTGTGCTGTATAACAAGTTTGAGCACTTCGAGCATTGATAACATCAGAAATAAATGCCCCTTTTACACCAAGATTATTAAAAGGCGCCGGATAAGTTAAATTTATTGGAGCGCCCTGAGTAGTATTTATAGTTGTTACAAAAGGATTTATTGAAGAGGCTTCAATACGGCCACCCGTGCCCGGATCAGTAAATAAAAGTTGCTCAAAACTAGTTCCAACCTGATTGGCGATAAGGTTACCAAATGAATATTCCTGCCCACTGGCAAAAACGGAACCCGATTGTTCCCCTTGAGTAAGACTATTTCCAATGCTTACAAAACGTGTAAAGTCAGCATCACCTGTATTTGGTTTGCCGGGAGCAGTTAAATCTGATCTGTCTTCACAACCATTTAACAATGTTAAAAAGATTGCGATAAATGTGATTATATATTTAAAATTATTCATAATAATTATTCTCCTGTCAATTATAATTTATAAGAAAAATTGATACCAAATAAATGTGCAGTGGAGTTATAAACGCCATTAAACGGTGCGGCACCGTCGCTATAACTCTCAAGAGAATTAGTAATTTTTCTTTCATCGAATCGCAGGAAGAAATAAGCTAAATCTAATGAAATATTTTCTGTTATTTTGTAACCGAAACCAACATTCAATCCTAATCTATCCGAATCGGGTAATGTTGGATCCACTCTTTCATCCGATACAGGATTAACATCGTATAAAACGCCGGCTCTTAAATCCCACTCTTCATTTAGTTTATACTCACAACCCAAGCGGGAAATAAAGGAATTTTCGTAATCCCGTATACTTGTTTCAACAAGTTTATCTCCATTTTCGTCAAAAACATCATTAAAAGTTAATTGCAACTTATCGTAGCTGCTCCAACCAACAAATTGTATGTCGGCGGTTATTGTTAGATTTTCAATAGCATTTACTGCCAATCCAAAAACAAGATTGCTGGGAGCGCTAAGAGGTGCCGAGATTGAACCTGTAGGTAATAATGCCATTGCTTGTTCTGGCCCTGTAGCGGTACCATCACCCTCAAACTCTATATCAGCCTGACTTCTGTAGTTAATTCCAAAAGACACTTCGGGAATAGGATTGTAAAGCAACCCGGCTGTAAAACCAAAAGCACTTCCATCCCCTTCCAGATGAATTAATGCCTCACCTGCAAAAGGAGTTAAGGAAGTTTTACGCGCTATTATCACGTCCCCGTAAGCGAATACCGCACCAGCGCCAACAGATAGCTGATCGCTTATTTTATAAGCTAAAACTCCTGTAAAATAGAAAGTTCGTATTTCAGTTTCTATCGCAAGATATCGACCGACCCAATCCGGGTCCCATTTTGTACCTAAACCGTACGGATTGTTGACACTGAATCCGGCAGATAAATCATCATTAATTTTATGAGTTATGTAAAGGTTTATAGGCGTAAACACTTGATCTTCCAATTTTGATTCTGCAATTGATGGTGAGGGTCCTCTGAATGATGAAATCGGTTGAATAAGTGTAACGCCACCCATAAAATTAGTCCCGTTTAATTGCGTGATTCCAGCAGGGTTAAAAAAAACAGCTGAAGCATCATTGGCCAAACCAGTAAAAGCGCCCCCTAAGGACATTGCTCTTGCACCATGTTCATTTATCTGAAAACCACTAGCTAACACAAAATTAGATAAAATTAGAACAGAGAAAATAATCGTAAGTGTTTTTTTCAATGTTGGTATCCTCCTAATATGAATAAATATTTATTTATTTGAGTTGGTTGGTTACTAAAATTTATAAACTTTAAAATCCCTATTGAGCAGTTTATTAAATTATTTAATTACTCAATTAATTAAAGCCTCTTTTGTAATTATGAATCGTATGATAATAATATTCATTAATATCTGGTGAATATAAATAATTGTTTATAAAAAGCAAATCAAGCTTTTTTTACTCAATTACCATTATAAGTTCATTTTTGTCTGTTGAGTCGCCCTTGATTTTAAATAGGTTTTTAATTTTTCCAGCCACTGGAGAATACACCACATTTTCCATTTTCATGGCCTCCAAAACAAAAAGTTTATCTCCCTCATTTACGGAATCTCCTTCGTTTTTATCTATCTGCACTATTAAACCTGGCATAGGAGAAAATATTTTTATGTTATGAGTTTTGTTTTTTGAATGAGATAATATTTCTTCCGATAATTCTTCCAACTCTGTTTTAATATTAACAAAAATATATTTACCCTCAATTAATAAAGTCAATTGATTATTATTCTGCTCCACAATCAATGCTTCATAAGTAGCACTACCCATTCTTATTAAAAATACTCCATTCATAAGATCATCTATAAATGCCGATCGGTTAATCCCATTGATAATGTAGGTTGAATAATCTGATAGATTAACACTCATTTTCAGTTCATTAACGACAACAGAATATTTACTCATTTACGAACCACTTATTATTGTTTGAAACAGTAATTTTTCCCGGAGACAGTTCGCCTTTTTTTTCTTTCAGGAAAACACTTAAGAGAGCGGAAGCGATAATTTTTTCCTCATCCATATCATTGTTCAACACATTCTCTGGGCTAAAATTATCTTCTAGAAAATTAATATGATACTGCGCGTTAAGAAATTTAATATTCGATAAAATCCAAAGATGAACCGGTAGATTTGTAATTACTCCGGACAACTTAAATTCCTTAAGTGCTGTTACCATTTTTTGAATAGCGGAAGAGCGTTCAGTGGCATGAACAATAACTTTTGTGATTAATGGATCGTAATTAAGCGTAACCAACGAATTAGGTTTAATACCGTAATCCACACGAACGCCAGGACCGCTAGGAACGCAGAAATATCCTATTTTACCAATTGAGGGGAAAAAATTATTAAACGGATCTTCGGCATTAATTCTGCACTCTATCGCGTGCCCATTTATTTTAATATTCTCCTGTCTGAGAGTTAACTTATCTCCATTGGCGATTCTAATTTGTTCTTTAACAAGATCAACTCCCGTAATAGCTTCAGTAACAGGGTGTTCAACCTGCAATCTGGTATTCATTTCAAGAAAATAATAATTTTCCTTTTCATCAACTAAAAACTCAATTGTCCCGGCGTTAACATAATTTGCTGCAGACGTTATAGAAACAGCGGCTTGAGTTATTTTTTCGCGAAGATTTTCGCTTATACTTTTAGAGGGAGCTTCTTCAATAATTTTTTGATGTCGTCTTTGTATCGAACATTCTCTTTCAAATAAATGAAGGTGTTTGCCATGTTTATCGCTCAAAACCTGCACTTCAATATGTCTGGGATCGATTATAAGTTTTTCGATGTACATTTTATCGTCGTTAAAAGCTTTTAAGGCTTCACTTTGGGCTCTTTCAATAGCATTAGCAGTTTCCGCGGCAGAATTTATTATCCGCATTCCTTTTCCGCCGCCGCCAGCAGCTGCTTTAATTATTAACGGATACCCAATTTCATTTGATATTGAAATAACTTTTTCAGGATCGTTTGTGGGCTCTATTGTACCGGGAACAATTGGTATTCCTAAAGAATTTATAAATTTACGAGCTTCCAATTTATCTCCCATAAGCTTTACTACATCGGAATTTGGTCCAATAAAAACTATTCCCGCTTTTTCGAGTGCCTCAATAAATTTATTGTTTTCGGATAAAAAGCCATAACCCGGATGAACTGCATCAATGCTATTATCTATTGCGGTTTTTACTATTTTGGGAATATTAAGGTAAGAATCTTCCGGTGAAGCCGAGCCGATGAGATACGATTCGTCAGCCATACGAACATGCAAAGAAGATGAATCGATATCGGAGTAAACAACGCATGCTTTTATTCCAAGTTCCTTGCAAGCCCTGATTACTCTAACAGCGATTTCTCCACGGTTGGCAATAAGAATTTTTTTAAACATCACATCTTATTTTAGTTCAACAATTGTAATACCTTCTCCGCCGAATTCAATTTGGGCGAAGTAATAGTTTTTAACAGCTTCGTGTTTCTTTAACAATTCGTGAACAAGTTTTTTTAACACACCGTTTCCTTTTCCATGCAATATCTCAATGTTCTGCAAATCATTTGAGTATGCATCGTCAATATAACGTATTATCTCAAATTCAACTTCCTCGGGCTTTTTGCCCCTTATATCCAAACGTAATGATTCAATTTGAGGACCGATTGTATATTCATTCCTCGCAGTTCTTTCTATACTTTTATGTGATGTAAATTCAAGTTTATTCAATTTGGATAGAACTTTAATACTGCCCGAGAGTAAAATAGCTCTATCGCCATCTAGTTCAATTAATTCTCCTATAGTTTCTGTGCCCGTAATTTTTACAGTATCACCAATTTTCAAAACTTTATCGGAAAATTTTGTTTTTTTCTCTTCTGTTTTTTTTACAATCTCTTTAACGTGATTTTTAATTTCTTCTATTTTTTGTTTTTCAAATTTTACCGTGCTTTTTTCCGCCTGCGATTCTTTTATATTTTTAATTGCTGATTCAATTTTTTTGTTTACATCTTTTAAATATAATTCCGCTTCTACTTTTGTTTTTCTGAGAATTTCTTTTTTCTCAGTTTCCAATTTATTCACTTTGTCCGAATATAAGTTCATTAAACCTTTTAACCTAACATTTTCTCTCTCATAATAGTTAAGTTTTTCTTTGAGGTCATTCGATTTTTTTTCGAGATCGAGCAAAAAATCTTCAACTTTTGATTTACTTGTGTCGAGGTACTGAACAGCCAAATCAATCAGTTCTCTGCTTAGACCAATTCTTTTGGCAACCTCAAAAGCATAGCTGGAACCCGGCATTCCCTGACTGAAAACATATGTGGGTCTTAATTGAGCGGAATCAAACAACATAGACGCGTTTTGGAAACCGTCAAGTTCATTTGCAATTATTTTTAGGTTACCATGATGAGTTGTAGCAAATACAAGTGCTCCCGTATCCCTCATTTTAATTAAAATTGCAGTCGCCAGCGCCGAGCCCTCGGCAGGATCTGTACCTGTTCCAATTTCGTCCACAAGTATTAGAGACTTATCATCAGCTTTATTTAAGACGTCATTAATGTTTCCTAAATGTGAACTAAAAGTACTTAGGTCATCTTCAATTGATTGTTGATCACCAATATCCATAAGAATATTTTTGAATAATCGAAAATTAGAATCGGGATCCGCCGGAATATGTAAACCGGCTTGTATCATAAGGGAAAATAAGCCAAGCGTTTTAAGTACAACAGTTTTACCGCCCGCATTGGGTCCGGTAATTAAAACAACTTTTTCATTTTCTATTTTCACATTTAATGGAACTGTATTTTCTTTTCGAAGTTTTCTGATGAGCAATGGATGTCTGCCGGAAATTACCTCGAAAGGTTTTGTATCTTCAATTGACGGGAATGATCCAATTATTTCAGTCGAATATCTCGCTTTAGCGAATATTGAATCTATTTTTCCAATTGTATATAAACTTTGATTCAGTTCTCTAGAAACACTTCCAATTTTACCGGTTATACTTCTTAGAATCCTTTCTATCTCTCTTGTTTCCGCAAAACTAAGTGAAAGAATTTCGTTGTTAAGGTCTAATGTTTCTTCAGGTTCTATATAAACCGTTTGTCCGGATGCTGACTCCGAATGAATAAATCCGCGCACATGACGTTTATGTTCGGCTTTTATCGGCACAACAATTCTGCCGTCTCTTAGCGTAACATATTCCTCCTGTACAACAAAGGTTTCCGACAATTTTTTCAATATTCTATTTACCGATTTCCTTAACTGGTCGCCTTTCTCTATAATTTGACGGCGTATATCTCTTAATTTATCGGAAGCGTTGTCTCTAATATCACCACTATCAGTAAAAATACTGCTTATCTGGTGTTCAATTATTTTATCAACAAATAATGAATGCGCAAAATCCGATGTAATGGTTGACTCAACAGCGTTGGATTTGAGGTATTGATATAATTTCCTTGAAACTTGGGCAAGTTTTAATATATCGTAAATTTGTTTGACAGATAAAACAGAACCCTCAACAGCACTTCGTGATACGGTCTCTTTCATGTTAGGCAAATATTCAATAGGAGGTATATCTTGCTCTATCAATATATTTTTAGCTTCACTTACATATGTGCTTTCTTTTAATATAACATCAACTTTATACGAAGGCAGAAGGTTTATAATTTCGGATTTTCCAAGTTCAGTATGGCAGTATTTTTTAATTTCATCAATTACTTTGTAATATTCGAGTTGATCTAGTATTTTTTTTTCTGTTATCATAAGTATTTTTTTCTATAACGAATCTTCTTCGCTTTCAATAAAATCTATTATATAGTTCTGTGCGTTAGTTCTATTACCAAGAATTAGATCTATTGTTTTAGGAATTACACTATAAGTTTTATTGTACAGGATGGACTCATTTTTAGTTTGTTGGTTTGGGGCGTCGAATAAATTTAATAAAAGCAAAAAAGCGCTTATCAAAAATATTATTTGAATTGAACCGGCAAAACCACCTAACAACTGATTCACGAACCTGTTTACTTTATCGAAAGGATGTATTACCCTCTTTAGTATCGCGAAAATAAATATTGTTAGTGAAAAGATTAGAAATCCGGATACAATTTCAGCTAAGTAAAGTTCATCATTTAACAAAGGAGATACATATGAAGAAATAGACTTAGAGAATTGAAACGCTAATATAATGCCTAAAATAAACCCTAAAATTCCGATGATTTTGCGGACAAGCCCATCTTTATAACCCAGAATAAAACCAATAATTATAACTGCAAGAATAATATAATCGATGTAATTCAATTACTATCCTAACACTTTTTCAACAATCTCTTTTATTAATTTACCGTCTGCTTTACCCTTAAATTTTTGGGCGGCTTTTGGCATAAGGATTTTAAAATCTTGTTTTGTAACTGCATTTAATTCGGCTGCTAATTCCTTTATCTGGTCGAATAATTTTTCAGGTGCCAATTGTTCCGGAAGATAGCTTTGAATTATTTCGAGTTCAGCACTCTCCTTTTCGGCTAATTCCTTTCTTCCAGCATTTTCATATTGTTCCACCGCATCTTTTCTTTTTTTTGAAGCTGAAGACAATAGGCTTATTTCATCTTCAGGACTCATTTCTTTGCCGGTGCCGCTTTTTTCAAATTCCAAGATTAATGCTCTAATGGAACGTATTGTCTCAAGTCTTATTTTATTGCCCGCTTTCATGGCATCCTTAAGATCAGCATTAATTTTATCTTTTAAATTCATAATAACCTCAAAAAAAAAGGCAGGTTATAAATAACAACCTGCCTTTATTAAACAAACATCTTGTTTTATTCTTTTAACATCGCAGAATAATTTATCCTCAAACAGAATGCTTTTCTTAACTCCTGCTGAATATCTGTAACTATTCCCATTTCTGAACTTTTATCTACTCTAAGTGATACAATAACATTTGGCAGAGCTTGTCTTTTTTCGTACATAATATCCTGAACTTCGTTTATTTTTACCAGGTTATCATTTAACTGTACGCGTCCGTCGTTACCAACCCAAATATAAGAGATCAACCTTTTGTTTTCTATTTTTTCAATAGCTTCAGCCTCAGGTAATTTATACTGAACAAACACATCCACTTCTCTTAAAGTAGTAGAAACCATAAAAAATAGTAAGAGCATAAATACAATATCCGGCATAGATGCTGTTGATATTTCCTGTTTGACCGTAGCTCTTTTCTTTGCAAATTTCATCAGACTTTCCTCAATAAATTATTTTATTTTTTCAGGTTCTGCAATTGAGATAATAATAGGGATCTTTTCTTTCAGTTCATTTTTCTGATCTTCAGAAATCTCTAAAATATCTTTACCCCAATTAGCTTTTGCGTAAGCTTCTTTAACATCGGCATACGCGCCTTTAACCTGATCAATTGCCTGGATATAAAGGTTATAATTTGTTTTTCTATCGGTTTTAACAGAAACTACCAATTTCTTATTTTTTGGTAAATCGATTTTGCTCTCAATTCTGGGTATCAGCACTTTTTTAATTTGTGGAACAGCGATAACATTTTTATCTAACAGAACGTCTCCATTTTCATTAATTAAGAGAGAAGCCAAACGATCTTTAGATAAAGGAACAAGTTCCTGCTCTTCAATTGGAACATATTCAGGTAAATTCATACCAATACCAGTATCAACGTCTATTACGGTAGAAACAAGGAAAAACAACAAAAGCAAGAAAGCAATATCAGCCATCGAACTGGAGGGAATCTCTGCGGTTCTTATTCCACCTTTTTTTAACTTTACCATTTTGATATACTCTTAAATTAAAGATTATTTTTTCATTTCATATAAAGCATCAATTAATTCAATTGAGCTTTCTTCCATATCTGCAACTAATTTGTCAATTCTTGATATAAAGTAATTATAAAATACTTGCAGAATCATAGCAGTAACTAAACCGAATAAAGTTGTTAACAAAGCAACTGAAATACCAATAGCAACAACAGCAGGTGAAATTTGAGCAGCTGCAGCGATAGCGTCAAATGCTTGGATCATACCTTGAACTGTACCGGTAAAACCGAGCATAGGAGCGATTGTAATAAAAGTTGAAATCCAGATAAGTCCTCTTTCAAGGAAGCCCATTTCAATGGAGCCATATGCCATAATAGCTTTTTCAGCAGCTTCAACGCCTTCGTCAGCTCTTAAAAGTCCTGCATGAAATACAGAAGCGATAGAACCTCTAGTATTTTCACAAACTTTCATTGCTTCTTCAACACCACCTTTTTGTAATGCGTCTTTAACGCTCAAGATGAATTTTTTTGTATTCATACTTGCACGTGATAAAGTCCACATTCTTTCTAGTGCAAAACCAAGACCTAAAACTAAGCAAGCCAAAATCGGCCACATAAATCCACCACCTGCAACGAACTTTTCTTGAAGGTAAGTTAAAACACCCGAATCCTGTGCCTGAGCTATTACGTAGGAAACGAACCCAATTATTTCTGAAATTTGCATAAGAGATAACCTCCAAAATTGATTTTTTTATTGAATTTATATTTTATAAATTATTCAAAAAGTATCTGTTAATACTATAAATTTAGCCGACAAAAGTCAATAAATAATTTTACTCCAAGGTGTTATTAAAAGTAGTTAGTTTTGAGTAAAAATTAACTAATTCGATTGATTTCCGTATATTTTAATCACCTTACCATTATACGCTTCGGGTTCGGAGAATAATTTATGAACAGATTCAGCAATTGTAAAAGGTGATGTGAGCTGATCTGTATTTTTAACCCATTTTCTGTTTTCCGGCGTATCTATAATATTTGGAGCAACGATATTAGCGCTCATATTATATTCTTTTCCTTCAAGAGCCAATGTTTCAACAAGATAATTTAGAGCAAGTTTTGACGCGCCATAAGCGCTTTTATTTTTTTCCGTTTCAAAAACAGATGCCGCGGAAGTGAAACAAATTGAACATCCTGAAAATTTTGATGCCAACTTACTAAAATGTTTGGATAATAAAAATGCAATATTAACATTACTATCAAACATTTTTTTCCATTCCCCATAATCCATATCTATTACAGAACCGGACAAAAAACCTCCGATTGTAGAGTATAGGAAATACCTGTTTCCTATTTTTTTAGGGATATGCTTAAAAGATTCTATTACATTGCTTTCTTCAGCAAGGTTACCAATATTAATTGTTTTAACGTGCTGTGGGTAAACAATATCCGATTTAAAATTTCTTCCGAACAAAAATATTTTAGAATAATCTTTAGTAATAAGCACTTCGCTTACTCCAGCACCTAATGAACCTGTTGCACCAAATATTAGAAGTATTTTTTCCATTTTTTACTTTCTTTTAATCACAAATCTCGCCCCGACCGGAAAATGATCACTGAAACCGCCTAAATATCTATTGCCCGCATATGAGGGTCTGCTTGCACCTTTATAACTACCCGTAAGAGTAAGTAAGATTTCCGGTTTAACCAGTTCAAAAGAGTTGCAGACGTAGTTTAAGTTGTTCTCACTAATTAATGACTCAGAAACAATTATTTGGTCGAGCATGTTCCATTGGCTTTTGTACATATAGGAACCTAAACCATCCTTAAATTTTTTATAGGCAAGATTATATAATTTTTTGGGTGATGAAATTAATAACGAATCACAATAATATTCCGAAGCACCCAATGTATCATGAATTGAAATATTATCCGGTTCATCGTTAAAATCACCAACTATAAATATATTAGGTGATTTTTCCTCATTATAAATCTTATGAAGTGCCGAATTTAAAGTTTCGGCCGCGCTAATTCTGTTAGATTCCGATTCGGACTCTCCCCCTCTTCTTGAAGGCCAATGATTTACAAAAACATAAATTATTTCCTCAAAATTTTTAATTTCAAGCTCAACCTGCAATATATAGCGCGTAGGATAACCATCATCCAATTTAACTTCCAGTGGTGTTATATTTTTTAGAGAGAACAATGCACTGTCATAAATCAAACCGCAGTCTATCCCTCTATTATCCAATGACTCATGATACGCCACTTTATATTGCCTATCGCAAAAATGTCGGTTTAATAAAGTATCCAATAAGTGCTGATGTTCAACCTCAACTACACCAAGAATGTCCGGGCCGTCAAGATCATTCATATATCTAATTATTTTCGAAAGATTTTTTATTTTATAATTTAATTTTTCATCATCCCATTTTTTGCTCCCTTCCGGCAGCCATTCTTCATCATTTTTGTCGGGATCATCTAAATTGTCAAACAGGTTTTCCAGGTTCCAACTTGCAAGATAAAAATACATATGAGTTTGTTGAGCGAAGAGCGCAGTTGAAATAAATATCCAAATAATTAGCACTGTCATTTTTTTCATTTCTGTTAAACACCGATTTTTTTTGGTTAAATTAGTATTTGATCTTTATATTGAAAAATAAGAATAAAAATAACAATCATTCATTATTACTTAAAAATTAACAAACAATTATGCCTAAAAGAAAAGAAAAATTTGTTATCATAGACGCAATGGCGTTAGCATACAGAGCTTATTTTGCATTTATAAGCCGTCCACTTTCAAATTCAGCCGGAGAACCAACCTCAGCCGTGTTCGGATTTATAAATCAATTATTTAAAATAATTGAAGATACTCAACCGGATTATTTAGTTGTGGCCTTCGACTCGAAAGAAAAAACATTCAGACACGAATTATACGACAAATATAAATCATCACGAGCACAAATGCCCGAGGATATGATACCACAAATTCAACGCATTAAAGATGTGATTCACGCATTTAATATTCCGTTGTTAATAGCACCCGGTTTCGAAGCAGATGATTTGATAGGCACGGCAGTGCATCAAGCGGAGAAAAAAGGATTATTGTCATATGCGGTAACACCCGATAAAGATTATATTCAACTGATTACAGAAAATGTTAAAGTTGTAAAACCCGGAAAATCTACGGAAGACATTGTTTTGCTTGATCGTCAGAAAGTTATTGATGATATGGGATTCGAACCGATACAGATGATAGACTATCTTGCTCTAATAGGTGATAGTTCTGATGACATACCGGGTGTGGCAGGAATTGGTCCTAAAACCGCCACTCCCCTTTTGCAAGAATTCCACACTTTAGAAGGCATTTACGAAAACATAGAAAAAATAAGTAAAGCCGGTGTAAAAAAGAAATTGGAAGAAAGTAAAGAAAATGCCTTCCTGTCTAAAAAATTAGCAACAATAATTACGGATTGTCCTTTCGAAGTACATTTTGAGGATTCCCGTTTCACAGACCCGAATTTTGAAGTCCTTCTTGAATTATTTAATGAACTAGATTTCAAAATGTTCGGAACAAAGTTGTTGAAACTATTCAACAAAAAAAATAAGGACATTGAAGAAGTAACAGATAAGGAAGAATTAAATTTAGATAGCAACAATATATTTGACTCAAAAAAAGTGGAGTATAAACTTATTGTTTCTCCAATGGAGGCAAAAAAACTTGCAAAAGAATTGAGCGAAACAGATTTATTTGTATTCGATACCGAAACGGATTCACTTGATGTTCTTGATTTAAACCTTGCCGGAGTCGCTTTCTCATACAAAAAACATTCTGCTTATTTCGTCGCGGTAAATCCAAAAAACAGAAGCGAAAGTTTATTTGAAAAAGATTTAAGCGATAGATTGGCTTTGGAAGATTTTATTAAAATTTTCAAACCGGTTTTTGAGAATGATAAAATTAAAAAAGTGTGTCAAAACGGAAAATATGATATTGCGGTTATGCGTACATTTGGTATAAATGTAAATGGATTCTATTTCGATACAATGTTGGCAAGTTATATTTTAGACCCCGATCAAAAGCATGGTATGGATTCTCTCTCAAAACAATATCTTAATTACGAACCTATTCCAATTTCGTCATTGATAGGTGATAAAAAAGACGCGGCAAAAATATTTGAAGCCGATTTGCATGAACTTTGCAATTATTCAAGCGAAGACGCTGACGTTACTTTCCAATTATACGAAAAACTCGAAAAAGAAATTACAAGACTGGAATTGGATAAAATTGCTTTCGATGTTGATTTCCCACTTGTTTATGTTTTAGAAGACATGGAACGTACGGGAATTAACATTGATGTAGATGTTTTACATTCTTTAAGCAACGAAATGCAGCAAAAACTGACTATTAACACGAAAATGATTTACAAACTCGCCGATGAAGAATTTAATATCAATTCAACAAAACAGCTGCAGCAAATTCTTTTTGAAAAACTGAATTTAACAGCTACTAAAAAAACAAAAACAGGATACTCCACTGATGCTCAGTCGCTTGAAGGACTTCGTGGACAAAATGAAATTATCGATTTGTTGCTTGAGTACAGGCAGCTTTCCAAATTAAAATCGACTTATACCGACGCTTTGCCAAAACTTATTCATCATACTACCGGCAGACTACATTCGTCATTTAATCAAACGGTGGCATCCACCGGAAGACTTTCGAGCCTTAACCCAAATCTTCAAAACATTCCAATAAGAACGGAAATGGGAAAGGAAATCAGGAAAGCTTTTGTGCCGAGAGATGATAAATATTTAATTCTCAGCGCAGATTACAGCCAGATTGAGCTGCGTATTATGGCAAGTCTTTGCGAAGATCCGGGACTAATAAGCGCATTCAGCAATGGCGAAGATATTCACAGAAGCACAGCAGCTCATGTGTTTAAAGTAAATCCGAATGATGTAACACCCGATATGAGAAGAAAAGCTAAAGAAGTAAATTTTGGAATTCTATACGGTATAGGCGCATTTGGATTAAAAACGAGATTGGGCATCACACAGACACACGCAAAAGAGATAATTGATACATATTTTAATACTTTTAAAAACGTAAAAGATTTTATGGAAAATTCTGTAAAACAAGCAAAAGAAAAGGGATACGCTGAAACTTTGCTTGGAAGACGAAGATATTTAAAAAATATTAACAGCAGTAACAGAGTAGTTAGACAGTTCGAGGAACGTGTCGCTATTAATATGCCGATTCAGGGAACTGCGGCCGATATGATTAAACTGGCAATGATAAATATCTACAATACTTTAAAAGAAAAGAAATCAAAAACTAAAATGCTTCTGCAAGTTCACGACGAACTTGTTTTTGATTTGCATAAAGAGGAATCCGATGAAATTTTGCCATTAATAAAAAAGTTAATGGAAGAATCACTTCCATTAAAAGTTCCAATTGTAGTTGAAGCCGGATCGGGTAATAATTGGTTAGAGGCACATTAAAAATTAATGCGGAGTTCAACCTGAATAGGTCGAACTCCTTTTTAATATTATTTAATGAACATCATCTTCTTCATTTCCGAAAATTCTTTTCCGCTTTCTGATTTTGCGTTTAACCTATAAATGTAAGTACCACTCGTTAGATTATCTGCGTTCCAATCAAATTCATAAAATCCTGCGGATTGACTTTCGTTTAATAAAACCGCGACTGTTCTGCCCAACAAATCCACAACCTCAATTTTTACTTGAGAAACTTCAGGCAGTGAATAACGAATTTTTGTTGACGGATTGAATGGATTAGGATAATTTTGGAATAATCCAAATTGTTCTGGAACTCCTGACATAAATTTTTGAACATCATTTGGGCCTTCAGTTTTAAAACTGCGGTGCTCACTCCATTCACTTAATCTTGTAGCATCAGAAGCATTAACTCTCCAGTAATACATTGTACCCGTAGCCAAGATTCCAGGAGGAATAGAATATATAGATTCTGTCAAATTGGTGGCATCAATTGATAATGCAGTAAAGGCTTCGTCTGTTGCAATTTGAAGTCCGTAACCTGTTGCGGATACAACATTATTCCAATCCAAAGTCAAATCGACTTTAACATTTGTAGCTCCGTTTGCCGGTGCAATTAATCCGGGTGCTGGTAAAGGTCCAAGTTCTGTTGTAAAATTCCATATAACCGACCAATCAGATTCTTTAGTAGCTGTTTTAGCTTTTACCCTCCAGAAATATTTGGTATCGAAGTTTAGAATGTTGCTTGCTACAATAATTTGTGCGGCAGTAACATTAGTTTCGTTAATAAGTGTTGTAGAAAAAGTTTCATTTAAAGATAGTTGAACTGAATAAGAGGTTGCACTCGTTACACCACCCCATTTAAGAGTCGGAGTTAATCCAAGATTTAACGCGTTATTTGCTGGTGAGGATAAAACGGGAATATCCAGGGGTTTTACAACGGTTAAAAATGTCCATGGCTCTGTCCAGACTGATGCCTTAGTACTATTTTTAGCTTTCACTCTCCAGTAATATCTTGTTTCATAATTTAATTTACCCGCTGGTAAAGTATATGTGGAAACACTAGTATTTTGTTGATCAACTATTGAAGCGAATAATTCATCTGTCGCAATTTGCAGATCATAATTTGTTGCAGTCGCTACATCACTCCAATCAAATACAACGTCAGCAAGCAAAACACCGGTGGAAAGATTGGCCGGCAAAACCAATACAGGTGTGGGGAGAATTAAAGTTAGAGTAGTAAAATTAAACACAGAGCTCCAATTACTAATTCTTGTTCCATCTGTAGCGTTAACTCGCCAGTAGTACATCGTGTTTTCAGCTAAAACGCTTTCTAATATTTTATACTCTGATGAAGTTAGATTTGCATAATCACCCGTTAAGACAACAAAATCGGAAGAAGCTGAAATCTGTACTCTGTAAGAAGTAGCTTCGGCAACATCTGTCCAGTCTAAGGTAGGAGTTAAACTTACGTCAACACTTCCAGTAGCCGGTGCTGTTAAGGTTGGAACCGCTAATGGCGGATTGATTGTCGTAAAATTGTTTACTGAACTCCAATCGCTTATTCTTGTTCCATCGGTAGCATTTACGCGCCAGTAATATTTTGTGTTCCTTGTTAATAGACCAGATGTTACAACCATCTCAGAAACCGTTACATTTTGAGTATCCATAGTTAGGACGGCAAAATCGGAGGAAGCGGAAACCTGTACTCTGTAAGATGTAGCTTCGGCAACATCTGACCAGTCCAATGAAGGAGTAAAGCTTACGTCCACACTTCCATTAGCTGGCGAGGATAAAGTAGGAACTGCTAAAGGCGGATTAAGCGTAGTAAAACTCCATACCGCACTCCAGTTACCCGTTCCAACTGAATTAGTAGCACGAACTCTCCAGTAATATTTTGTAATTCTATTTAATGATGTGCTTAAAGTTGTTTGTGTTGCTGTTAATCCAGTTTGATTAACAATGAGTGAAGAAAAATCTATAACTGTAGAAACCTGCATGGAGTAACTTGTAGCGGTGTTTACATTATTCCATGTTAAAGTAGGAGTTAAACTTATATTCGTCGACACATCAGCCGGACTAACAAGTACAGGCTCAACCGGTAAAGGTGCGCTCTCAGTTACTCCGCCATTTACATATGATACATTAAGTAAGTTTACTCTTGAAGAAATTTCACAATCACTCGTATTAAATGAAATTGCAGTATTAGTTGAAGTATAATCAAACACCAAATCCAAAAGTTTGCCAGATGAAATTGTTAGGGGATTTGTTGTAGTCATGTCGATCCATGCAATATTTATCACGTTATCTGAGACATTAACTAAAAAATCACTTTTTACAGGATTCTCAAATCCAACATAAGTCAATTTAGTTTTATCAAAATTTAATCGAAGAGTTATTGCATCTACTTTATCAAAATTTTCAACATTGATTGGTACTGTTATTCTTGTATTTGGAAAAGCTGTAACATTTTCCGCAGTTACTTTTACATTAATTGCTGCAGCAGAGATTGTTGTAAAACTAAAAGTACTGCTCCAATTGCCGTCGGATGAGCCGTTTTTCCCTTTGGCTCTCCAGTAATACGTTGTAGAATTGCTTAGTACGCCAGATCCTATTGAGTAAATTGATTCTGTTAAATTACTTTGATTAACCAATGTAGTAGCGAAAGTATTTACAGTAGATACCTGCACATCGTACAATGTTGCGTCTGTAACATTAGACCAGTCCAGTTGAAGCGATAAATTTTGATTTGTTGCGCCGTTTGAAGGTGTAAGCAACGATGGTGCCGGTAGACCTGTAAATAATTCTACAGAGCCATTATTATATGTAGCATTTAATTTTACTCCGTTATCGTCTCTAATTTCGGTTTGTACACTGGCGTCGAAACTTACATTAGTAGTGCCCCCTTTGTAGAGAAAAACCAAATCAAACAATTTAGAATCACCCAGATTTACGGGTGTGCTGCTGTACCAGCCAAATCTAATATAACCGGCACCCTGTCCTACAAGGTATCCAGCCAATTTGGAATTTTGCACTTCAACATATTCAATAACGCTGCTATTAAAATTAATTTGAAGGGAGACTGAACCGATATTATTAAAATTTGTAACTGTTACCGGAACAGTAACATTTGAACCTGTAAGTGCTGTAGCATTAGCGATACTAATGGTTGTTTGAGCATTCATATCAAAAAATGCCATTAGTAAAAATGCCATTAGAACGGCATATTTTTTCATATTATTCTCCAAATAATTATAAATCATTTATACTTAAATACTTTTTTTTTATTTAAAATACTATCAGTTTGTTTGTCTATTTAAGAATTATGATTCAAGTCACAATCATTTTAATTATGGACTTTCGAATAAAAATTCATAAATCAAATATCCGAAATTAAACTGTAACAAACCAAATGCAATTCCGCTGTAAAGATCGTACCGGTCTATATCTTTCAACAAATTTCTATCCATAGATATCTTATACCGATCGTATTTTTGATCTGCCTGTATCTTATAGTAAACTGCCGTAGCTCCGAATAGAACAGTACTACTTAACAATACAGTGAACCAGGGGGAATCTACGAAGTGTTCCTTTTTATTTGTCCCCGTAAACTCCAAAGCGACAGGAATCTCGGGTTTTATATCTGCAAGTTCAACAAACTTAGATCTAAAGTTCGTCTTTAATAACTTTACAGTATTTAAAGAAACATCAAGCTTCGCAGGACTAAAAGCATATAACGAATCGTTGTGGTAAATATAAACATTTTGAGGATTTGTTTTCAATAGTACCGAATTTTTGAACCTATAGTTTCTATTAAAAGTTTCTGAACTATTGTTTACTATTATTGTGTCAATAATTCTTTGCGCATTCCAGCCTCTTTCGCGCTCAACAATTAAAATTTCGTAATTACCTGGAGCAAGACTTGTGTTAACAGTTTTCGTTCCAATTAATTTTCCATTAATATAAATCATGGACGTTTCATTGTCCGTAGTAATATTTAGATTGGAATAATTTTGTCCAATAATTACGGATGAAATAAAATAAAAGCCCAACAATATTTTTACAAAGGAGTTAATCATAATTTCTCTACTTGATAAGAAAATATTTCTCCC
>PGYT01000070.1:36942-43655 GCA_002839805.1 Ignavibacteriae bacterium HGW-Ignavibacteriae-2 | reverse complement strand
GGAATTTCGGCAAATGTTAATGGGATTAAAGTAAGCATTGGTTCTTATAAATTTATTTACCAAAAGGAAATTAGTGAGGAATTTAATTTACAAACAAGAGTATACTATTCTGTTGAAGGGGTTATAAAAGGTTATTTTGCTTTTAAAAACAAGTACAGAGAAGGATTGAAGGAAACTATTCAAGCGCTTAGAACAGATTACGATATTTCGTTGTTGTCAGGTGATAATGAAAGCGAAAGGAACAATTTATTGGAATTCTTCGACTCAAATTCTCAACTATTATTTGGACAATCACCTTTTGATAAACTGGAATTTGTAAAAAAATTGCAGAGTGAAAATAAATATGTGTTGATGATAGGCGACGGATTAAACGACGCGGGCGCGTTAAAACAAAGTAATGTTGGTATTTCTTTATCTGAAGACATCAATAATTTTTCACCGGCATGCGATGGAATAATGGAGGCAAAATCCTTTAATAAATTGAAAGATTTTATTAGTTTTTCGCGAGTTAGTAAGAAAATTATTATAATAAGTTTTATAGTCTCTTTTTTGTACAATTTAATAGGTTTAGCGTTTGCTGTTCAGGGTCAGCTTTCTCCGGTTATTGCGGCAATACTTATGCCTATTAGTTCGATTTCAGTTGTTGTATTTACAACGCTTGCAACTAATTTTATGGCAAAAAGACACGGATTGTTACAATGGAAGTAATTATAATTCTTATCGGCGCTTCATTACTTGTAGCTATAGGTTTCTTATTCGCGTTTTTGTGGGCGGTAAAATCTGGTCAATACGATGATAAATATACTCCTTCCGTTCGTATCTTATTTGAAAACAAAATAAATAGTGAAGAACAAAATAATGCACCTGATAAACACGAGGAAATTAAAAAAAATTAGTGCTGTTAGAATTACAATATAAATGATATTTAAAAACAATTGTTTCAATTAAACCACACAAAGGGATGTTGATTTTAATCAAATAGGAGCCCTCTTATATGGATGTAGAAAAATTCAGTTACGACAACAAAATTGTTAGGATGTTTATAATTGCAACAACTATCTGGGGTTTTGTTGGAATGCTTGTAGGTATAATTATAGCCATCCAATTATATTTACCTGAACTCAATCTTGGCATTCAATATACAACTTTCGGCAGGTTAAGGCCTCTCCACACAAATTCTGTAATATTCGCGTTTGTTGGAAACGCAATTTTTGCGGGCATATATTATTCGCTGCAAAGATTAACAAAAGCAAGACTTTATAGTGATATACTTGCACGTATACATTTTTGGGGATGGCAGCTGATAATTGTGCTTGCCGCAATTACATTAGTTTTAGGTATTACAACATCCAAAGAATATGCCGAATTAGAATGGCCCATTGATATTTTAATCACTCTAATATGGGTTGTATTTGGAATAAACATGATGGGCACAATTATTAAACGTCGCGAAAAACACATGTACGTTGCCCTCTGGTTTTATATTGCTACATTTATTACAGTAGCCGTTCTTCATATTGTAAACTCAATTGAACTGCCAGTCAGTTTTATTAAAAGTTATCCGGTTTACGCCGGGGTTCAGGACGCGCTCGTGCAATGGTGGTATGGTCATAACGCGGTAGCGTTTTTCCTTACAACTCCTTATTTGGGATTAATGTATTATTATCTGCCAAAGGCTGCCAACAGGCCTGTTTATTCCTACAGGCTTTCAATACTGCACTTTTGGGCATTAATATTTCTTTATATCTGGGCGGGCCCGCATCATTTATTGTATACCGCGTTACCCGATTGGGCTCAATCGTTGGGAACAGTTTTTTCAATTATGCTTATCGCCCCATCGTGGGGAGGGATGCTTAACGGTTTACTAACTCTGCGTGGAGCTTGGGACAGGGTTCGCGACAATCCGGTTCTTAAATTTATGGTGGTAGCGGTTACGGCATACGGTATGGCCACTTTCGAAGGTCCTATGCTTTCTTTAAAAAACTTCAACGCATTTACCCATTATACAGATTGGATAATTGCTCATGTGCATATTGGAGCTTTGGGCTGGAATGGATTTCTTACATTCGGAATGTTATACTGGATGGTTCCAAAATTATACCGAACAAAACTGCATTCCATCAAACTGGCCAACGCTCATTTTTGGCTTGGAACTTTAGGTATTGTTATGTACGCAGTTTCAATGTACTGGTCAGGCATCACCCAGGGTTTGATGTGGAAAGAATTTACTGAATTGGGAATTTTACAATATCCTAATTTTCTGGAAACTGTTTTGCAAATAGTGCCCATGTATATAATCCGTTCAATTGGAGGTACAGTTTACTTTATCGGTGTCTGTATTATGATTTATAATCTCTATATGACGGCGAAATTAGGTGATTTTTTGGCTGAAGAAAAAGCTGAAGCTGCACCTTTATTAAAAGAAAAAGAGAAATTACGTTTTGGTTTAATGCATAGATGGCTGGAAAAAAGACCGATCAAATTCGCAGTTCTTGCTGCGGTAGCAATTTTAATAGGCGGAGTTGTGGAGTTTATTCCAACATTCCTTATAAAATCTAACATACCGACAATTTCCAGCGTAAAACCATACACGCCTCTCGAATTACAGGGACGTGATATTTATATACGCGAAGGCTGCAACAATTGTCATTCTCAGCTTATTCGTCCTTTCCGTTCGGAGACCGAACGTTATGGTGAATACTCAAAAGCAGGAGAATTTGTTTACGATCATCCATTTCTGTGGGGCAGCAAACGTACCGGACCTGATTTGCACAGGATAGGAGGAAAGTACTCGAATCTTTGGCATTATCTTCATATGGAAGATCCTGTTTCTATGTCACCCGGCTCCTTAATGCCGCCATATCCCTGGCTGCTTTCGCAAAATTTGGATTTATCAACCACCTCTTCAAAAATTAATGCTATGAGAGCTTTGGGCGTACCCTACGAAGAGGATTACGAAAAATTTGCAAATGATGATTTGAGAAAACAAGCCGATAAAATATCTGAGGATTTGATGAACAACGGAGCGATTGTAGAACCCGATAAGGAGATAATTGCGCTAATAGCATATTTGCAAAGATTAGGCACTGATATTAAAGTTAATGCGGATAAAACCAAATAGGAGCTGCTACATGTTTTCAAATAATTTGAGTTCTATTGAAGGAGTATCGGTATACGCGATTATTTCTTTAATAATATTTGTCACTTTTTTTATTGGAATTACTATTTGGGTTATTAAAGCGGATAAAAACTACCTGAATCATATGGAAAACCTTCCGCTCGAAAATGACAATCAAGACATAACAATTTTAGAGAGTAATAAATGAAATCTTATAAATATTTATTAGTGCCGGCATTCTTCCTTACCGCTGTAAGTAATATTTTGGCCGCGGGTGACGAAGCTAATGAAACACTTTATTCAGTTGCTAAAATTATGGTTGTTCTCACTTTGTTATCAATTCTATTGGTCTTTTGGCTGGTAATAGTTTATTCCGAAAAAAACGATAATAAAGGCGACATGTTTTTGGCGCCCTTTAAAAAAATGTTCGCTATGATTACTAAATCAACTCCAATTGAAAAAGAACATGAAATATTATTGGATCATGATTACGACGGCATAAGAGAGTTAGACAACAAAATTCCACCCTGGTTTCACGGTCTATTGTGGGGAACTATTATTTTTGCTTTTGTTTATATGGTGCAATACCATATTGTTGGTGATGGTGACATTCAAACAAACGAATATTTGGAGGAGATAAACAAAGCAGCGGTTGAAAGAGAAATTCTTATTAGGACCGGCGCGTTCCTGAATGAAGAAACTGTTACGCTTACTACCGATGCGGGTGCTTTAAATTCAGGCAAAGAAATATATCTTAAAAACTGCTCCGCTTGTCACGGTATGGTTGGCGAGGGACTTGTTGGTCCAAATTTGACCGATGAATACTGGATACATGGCGGTGGAGTTAAAAATATTTTCAAAGTAATTAAATACGGTGTTCCTCAAAAAGGGATGATAAGCTGGCAAACGCAATTAAACCCGACTCAAATTAAAGAAGTATCAAGTTTTATAATTTCGATTGAAGGTACAAATCCTGCTAATGGCAAAGAGCCAGAAGGCGATAAATGGGTTGAGGAAACCGCAAACACAAGTTCAGGCAGCTGATTTGTTTTTGCATACAGATAAATGAAAAAGTTATATTTTACAAGCCCGCGTTTCAAATGTTTAATGAAAACAGAAAACGCGGGCTATTTAATTTAAGAATACTTAAAATAGTAATTGTTGGAATCGTATTTTAACGACAATCATCCAATAAAACTAAATTCTATTTTTTCCGCGTGGGAATTATTATGAGCACACCTCCAATAGAAAACGATAAATTCAGGAATGAACTTGCTACAGTAACCAAAGATGGAAAAAGAATTTGGGTTTATCCCAAAAAACCATCGGGCCGATATTATACAGCGCGGACAATTTTAAGTGTATTCTTATTGGTTTTTTTATTTGGCGCTCCTTTTGTAAAAGTTAACGGACATCCATTAATACTTCTAAATGTACTCGAAAGAAAATTTATACTTTTCGGAATTCCTTTTGGACCGCATGATTTTCATCTTTTTGTGCTCGCTATGATTTCAACTATTGTTGGAATATTTCTTTTTACTGTAGTTTATGGCCGTTTGTTTTGCGGATGGATTTGCCCCCAAACAATTTTTATGGAAATGGTATTCAGAAAAATTGAATATTTTATAGAAGGCGACTGGAAACAACAAAAAGTTCTTAATAATTCTCCATGGTCATCATCTAAATTTTTCAAAAAATTTTCAAAACATGTAATATTTTTTGTTATTTCATTTATAATCGGCAATACATTTTTGGCCTACATTATAGGCGTAGATAATTTGTACAAGCTTGTAACCGATCCTCCATCTGCTCATATAGCCGGTCTTTCTTCAATGCTTATATTTTCTGGAGTATTTTATTTCGTATTCGCCAGTTTCAGAGAACAGGCCTGCACTCTTGTTTGTCCATACGGCAGACTTCAAGGTGTTATGCTCGATCATAATTCAATAGTAATTGCATATGACAACTTAAGGGGCGAGCCGCGCGGTAAAATCAGAAAATCTGAGGACCAGTCCTCGAAAGGTGATTGTATAGATTGTAGTATGTGTGTGGATGTATGCCCTACAGGAATAGATATAAGAAACGGTACACAGCTCGAATGTGTTAATTGCACAGCCTGCATTGACGCGTGCGACAGTGTGATGGATAAAATAAATAAACCAAAAGGATTAATTAGATACGCGTCAAAAAATGAGATTGAGAATAAAATACGTTCAATATTTACACCTCGTGCAATTGGTTATACTGTTGTTTTAGTAATATTAATCAGCCTAACTACAATTCTTCTCATTAGTCGATCGGATTTTGAGCTTACAATTTTGCGTACACCCGGCTTATTTTTCCAGGAACAACCGGGCAATAAAATTAGTAATTTATACGATCTGAAAATTATAAACAAAACTTTTAATGAACTTCCCGCAGAATTGGAAATCGAAAATTTAGCGGGTGAAATTAAACTGATAGGCACTGATTTATTGGTTGAACCGCAGGCGGTTGAAGAGGGCAAATTTTTAGTAATATTATCGAAAGAACAAATTCACTCAATTAATACTCCGCTTGAAATTGCTGTAAAATCTGATGGTAAAATAATTGACGTGATTAAAACTTCTTTCCTCGGTAAAGTTGATAAGAAGGATTGAGAAATATGAAATTTTCATGGGGCACCGGAATTACCCTTTCTTACGTTATTTTTATAACCGTTGTTATTGGCGTTGTAATTTATTTTCATACACTGGATGTGAATCTTGTATCGGATAATTATTACGAACAAGAAATTAAACATCAGGGTAAAATTGATAAGGCAGAACGGGCAAATAATTTGAGTGAAAAACCTGACATTAAAGTTGATGGCAGAAACATTTATATAAAATTTCCAACTCTGTTTAATGCTGATGAGATAGAAGGCAGCATCGTTTTATTCCGCCCTTCAAATAAGAACAAAGACTTAACCATTCCTCTAAATTTAAATAACGATTTGCGGCAAAATATAGCGACCGACAAATTAGATGGCGGGGTATGGCGTATTCAAATAGATTGGATAGCGAGAGGCATTTCTTATTATATCGAAAAAATAATAATGGTTAACTAAAATGGAAATTATAACCGGTTTTGTTATTGGTTTTCTGGGCAGTTTTCACTGTATTGGAATGTGCGGTCCTATTGCTTTAGCCCTGCCAGTTTCTTCCTCTTCCGCATTTAATGTGCTAATGAGCAGAGTATTGTACAATTTGGGCAGAGTAGCAACATATACCTTGTTTGGTGCATTGTTCGGCTTGTTCGGACAAAGACTTATGCTCGTAGGTCTTCAAGAAACTTTGTCTATCGCACTTGGTGTAATAATTCTAGTTTCAGTAATGTTGCCGGGTAAAATTAAAAATTGGTTTGCCTCAACAAAACCATACCTATTAGTAAGTGGATTCGTAAAAGCATCCTTTTCAAAATTAGCGACTTCAAAATCGAATAGGTCTTTTTTCCTTTTCGGAATTATAAATGGATTTTTACCCTGCGGCTTGGTTTATGTTGCCATTGCGGGCGCGGTTTCAACTGGGGATGTTCTTTCAGGTTCTTTGTTTATGATGTTGTTTGGTTTGGGCAC
>PGYT01000070.1:23425-36914 GCA_002839805.1 Ignavibacteriae bacterium HGW-Ignavibacteriae-2 | reverse complement strand
AGTCCAAAACTTAAATCACCAATTGCGCAGCAAGAAGTTATTTGCCACTAAATATTTCAATCGTGTTTAGATTTTAATTTGGTGATTATTTTTTTCAATCCCTGGTTGTCTATTTGGTCAGGTGCGTCATCTATTGAAACCCATTTTCTATCTCGAAAATCTTCCGGCCAGGTTTCAAACAAAACATTTACTTCCATTAAATATACTTTAACATTGCACAGACCTCCCCATTTTTTTTGATTATAATTTCCTATGCTGTTTTCCGATATTTTTCCTCTTACACCCGCTTCTTCAAACGCTTCTTTCACCGCGGATTCCGAAGGCAACAAATCAGGCTCAACTATTCCTTTTGGAATTATCCATTTTTTCTTTTTGCGTGAAGTAATTAATAATACTTCAGTCTTATTTTCAGTTCTCCTAAAAGGAATAACCGCCGACTGATTGTAATAGTATAAAGGTTTTTTCATAATGTTTTTGAAACTGATACTAATAATTAAATAGTGTATTAAATTTTTTTTATGTTTTAAAAATAAATTGAAATACATTTATAAATAAAATTACAATAAAAATTACTTCGGCAACTAATGAAAACACTTTTTTTGGTCAGGCATGCAAAATCAAGTTGGGACGATTCCTCTATAAAAGATTTGGACCGTCCGCTTAATAACAGGGGGAAAACTGATGCTCCTTTTATGGGGAATTTACTGAAAAAGAAAAATGTAAATCCGGATATATTGATATCCAGCCCGGCTAAAAGAGCTTATTCAACTGCAAAACTTTTCGCTAAAGAATTAGGTATAGATAAAAATAAAATTTTAGTGAAAGAAAATATATATGAAGCAAGCGCGGGTGAATTGATCGAAATAATAAATGATATAAAAAATGAACACTTTACCGCAATGCTGTTCGGACACAATCCCGGATTTACAATGTTAAGCTACTACTTATCCAATGCTCGGGTTGATAACATCCCCACATGCGGGGTGGTAAAAATAATTTTTGATGTTGAATCATGGAAGGAAGTTGAGGTAGGACGCGGCACACTAACCGATTTTGAATTTCCTAAAAAATACCGCGATTCAGTTGATTAAAACTAGGCTTGGATTTGATCATATAAAACGCAACATAAACGTTTTATATGGTCCATCTGATTCTATAAGAACAATTTCTCTTATTCGAATTGTTCCTTAAATTTTTCGAATATTGCTTTCAAGTCGGATAATTCATCTCGGATTTGTTGGATTTCATTTTCCATCTTATCTAATCTATCTTCTTTTACCTCCTCTTTATGTTTATAATTTTCAATATCCGGTTCTCCGCAAAGTATACTTACATAACGCGGATCGCGTCCTGTTTGGCGAGGTAATTTCATAACAAACTTCTGCTCGCCATCCGTATTTATTAATTTCTGGAGAGTATTTTCTACTTGTGCAAGATCCTCAAAATTAAATATTCTATTTGTTCTGCCCCGCAGTTCTCCAATTGTTTGAGGACCGCGCAGCATCAGCATACACATCACCGCGGTTTCCTGCTTGGTTAAGTTAAAGTACTTAGTAAAATTCTCATTGTACTTGGGGACCCTGAATTCTGCTCCTGTAACTTTAAACACCATTTTCTTCTCAAATAAAGAGTTCAGAGTATTATCGATTTCTTCTTCGGAATATTCTACAACCGGCTCTCTGTTTGATTTCTGGTTGCAGGCGTTCTTAAGGGCGTTCAAAGTTAATGGATAATATTCGGGGGTAGTAAATTCCTTTTCAATTAACGAACCGAGTATTCGTTCTTCCACCGGAGTAAAAATAAGCATTTCGTTTTCCTTTAAAAATTTTTGTTGAAATGATATGTGTTACAGTTCAAATTCCATTAATTCTCTGGCTAAACATACGTCTTCAAATAAATCTTTACACTCCTGTTCCATCTCGTCAAGAAATTGATCGTTATGGTCAGGATCGTGATGTGTTAGTATAAGTTTTTTTACATTAGCTCTTTTAGCGACCTCAATTGCCTGGCTGTAACTGCTGTGTCCCCAATTTCTTTTATCCTCCAGCTCTGCCGGCGTATACTGTGCATCGTGAATAAGTATATCGGCGTCACGGGCAATTTCAATTATTCTTCCATCAATTCCATTTGTGTGCTCAATATCGGTACAGAAAACAACTGACTTCCCTTCCGATTCAATTCTATAACTATGCGCTTTCCCGGGATGATTATGTTCCGTAGTTTTTACGTGGAAATCCGGTCCCGAATATTCCTGACTTTCAACTTTAAGAAACTCGATTTTAGCCCCCATCTGTTCCATTGGTATTGGGAAATATTCCTGCTTCATTTGCCCTCCCAAAATAGTCTTGAGATCGAGAGATTCAACATTTTTACCCAAAGCGCTAATAATTAGTTTTCTTGATATATCGTAAGCGGGCAGAAAAAATGGAAAACCTTGTATATGATCCCAATGGAAATGAGAAAACGCAAGATAGATTTCATTATATATAGAATCTTCAGAATCAATCAATTCTTTACCTAGACTCCTTATCCCCGTTCCAGCGTCGATAATAATTATTCTATTGTTCATTCGGACATATAAACAAGTTGTATTTCCGCCATATTTCTGAAAGTCTTTTTCGCAAACCGGAATTGATCCACGTGTTCCATAAAATTTTATTTTCATTTTTATCTTCTATTTATTGTACGGTGCCGTCGAAATCAGAAATAAACGAATATATTTTTCTTACAAGTTACGAAAATTGAAAAAATCATTAATAACAATATTATATTTACAAATAATCAGCCCGCCTGCTTCATCATATCGATAAGTTCTAAAAATTCCTCTTTATACAGATTTTTAATTTTATTAAAATCTTCGGTCGTAAGTTTTATTATATTCTCACAATTTAATACGGCCTGATCGGCGGTTTTAATTCCGGGAATAACCGTTGATACATGGGCGAAATTTAAAATAAAACTTAAAGCCAGTGAAGTTTTAGAAATTCCGTAATTATCGGCTATATTCCAAATGGGCTTAAGCTTAAGAATGGCGGTCTTTAATATTTCCGGAGTCAGTCTAAATTTTCTGTGATCATTATCGGTGAACACAGTCTCCTGAGTAAACTTACCCGTTAATAAACCGAATTGAAGCGGCATTCGCGCAATAATCCCGTATCCTTTCGATCCAGCAATTTCAATTAGTTCCCCGGCTTTTTGGTTAATAATATTGAGCACCAATTGAAATCCGTTACCTAAGGAATTATTCATTAAAAATTCAGCTTCGGGAAAAGGATTGAATGTGTTTAAAGAAAGTCCCCAATACCTTATTTTCCCTTGTTGCTGTAATAATAACATTGCCTCAATACAGCCGCCTTCTTCGAGAGACACAAGTTTTGCTGAATGAAGTTGGTAATAATCAATAACATCTCTTTTTAAGCGCGACAGACTTCGTTCGCACGCTTCAATAATATATTGTTTTGAATAATCAAGAAATATTGAGTCTTCAGAAGTCAATCTATGTCCGACCTTTGTAGCTACTATAATTTTATCAGAATTACCAAAGGCCCTGCCGATCAACTCCTCACTGTGCCCCAGTCCATAGAAATCGGCTGTGTCGTAAAAATTAATTCCAAGATCAAAAGATTTTTTCAGCGCATTTAACGAGTCAGAATCATTAACTTCGCCCCAGCCAATCGGTATATTGCCCGCCATTGCAGGACCGCCTATGCCCCAGGCGCCAAATCCAATTTCACTAACTATAAGATCGGTGTTGCCGAATTTTCTAAATTTCATAAAGATTTATCACTAAGATTATTTTATAATTTTTGAAACCGACTTAAATTCTTCTGTACCGCAAATATTAAGCAGTTCGAATAAAACAGATTCTGTTGTAGTAATTTCCGCACCATTTTTATTCATTCTGTTTAGGGCCGTTTCATAATCGAATTTTTTTCGCGAAGATACGGCATCGGCAGCTACATTAACCTGAAAACCATTGGACAATAAATCCAAAACTGTCTGCTGAACACAAACATGTGATTCGATACCGCAGACAACAACTTGTTTAATATCATTTTTAATTAATTCCTCAAACAGATCGCCAGCTCCCGAACAGCTGAATGACATTTTTAGAATCGCGGATCCGTTTAGTTCTTTTAATAATTCTGCGTTTGTATTCCCCAGTCCTTTCGGGTATTGTTCGGTAAAATATACAGGAAGTCGCATTACATTAAAACCCATAATTAATTTTAGAGCATTCTCAACTACTCTTTCATTTTCAAAAATTACAGGCAGAATTTTTTCCTGAATATCTATTAGTAGCAATGCTGTATCTTCTCTGCGCAATATTTTTGGGTGTTTAAGTATTTCCATTATAATTTCTCCAATTCATTAAACTTGCATATACATGGGATCCATACCATATTTACCGCAGGCATACAACATAAGAATTGAGGCAAGATCAATCAGCGCTCTTTTCTCATCACTACTTGGAATTATTATATCGTATACATCGGCGACAAATTTCATGTTCTGTAATATTTTTTTCATTTCAGGATATGTTGGCATTCCATGCCAATTGGCCACACGATTTGTCAAATTTTTTTCATTTCTTCTGAGAAACTCGGCAAAAGTAATATAATTTGTAGTAAGTTTTGTGCGGGGTCTACCGATTGCGGAAACATCGTTAAAATAATCGTCCCACTTCTCAGCCAGATTTTTATTTTTTTCATACATCAATTCTTTTGCTTTTTCCAGATCAAACTTGGCTCGTGTGTAAACTTTGAATTTGGGAATTATTGCGTAACCATCATAACTTAAAATTCCTTCTTTCTTATCCCTGTATCTCCACTTTTTAAGAAGCTGATTTGAGGTGAGAATCGAAATTACATGATCGTGTTCGCTATCAACAATAATATATTTGCCTTTATTGTAGTGTATAACCGTAAGCCAATGCTCCCAGTTTTTTACACTTAGAATACAGGGAATATTTTTTTTAAGCATTTCATTAAGCGATCTTTTGGCCAACTCGGAATCTTCGGAATGAATGTATTTCATTTTACAATTATATTTTTTTGCGGCCCTTTCTAAACCAATTTCGTCTGTCCCTCCCCACCATGTACTCCCTGCAATTATACCTATTTGATCTTCGTCTTTGAATATGCCGAGCATAACTAGAGCGTACTTTAGTGCGAACGGCCCGCATTGATAAGAATTTGGTTGTGGATAAAAACTCATTTTTAATCTTCTATTTAATTGGATAGCAAAATTATAAATCTTTTTGATAAGCTATTCATTTTTTTTAGTTTTACCACCATACTAATTTGGAGAATGATGAAGGTAGCAATTGTATATAATGAAGCTTTCCACTGGATTGAAGACGAGTACTCAACCTCCGCTCCTAAGGATCTAAATTTTGAACCATATTTTGAAATTTATCATAGTGATCCAATTGCAGAATATGATTCCATTGCCGAAAACCTTCGTAAATTAGGATATGACGCATATATATTAAATATAACAGATGACATTGATGTTTTCCTAAAAGATTTCAAAAAGAACAAACCTGATGTAATTTTTAATTTTGTAGAAATCTACAGAGAAAATGCTGAATTGGAGAGTGGGTTTGCGGGCATTTATGAATTATTGCGAGTCCCCTACACCGGCGCTACTCCAATGGCTTTGGCTACTTGCCAAAGCAAATATTTAACGAAAGGTATACTTTCGTCTATGGGAATAAACACACCAAAATTCATATATTTTAAAGAACCTCAGAAAATTTACAAACACAATCTCAATTATCCTATAATTGTTAAACCTTCTTTAGAAGACGCAAGTGTTGGCATTGATGTTGGCGCCGTTGCAATTGATTATAAACAATTAAAAAAAAGAATAGATTATATATTTGCGGAATTCAAGCAGCCTGTTTTAATTGAGGAATATATTCCCGGAAGAGAATTTAACGTAGCGGTTCTGGGTGATAAAAGACCAAAAGTTTTACCAATAAGTGAAATTGATTTTTCGTCTATGCCCGATCATTTGCATAATATAGTCAGTTTTCAAGCTAAGTGGGATCCGATGCACGAAGCTTATCATAAAACAATACCTATTTGTCCCGCTATCATGCCAAATAAAATTGAAGCAGAAGCGCATGATATAGCATTAAAAGCGTTTAAAGCAATGGGCTGCAGGGATTATGCGAGAATTGATATGAGACTTTCGAGAGATAATAAACTCTATGTGCTTGAAGTAAACCCTAATCCCGATTTAACGGAAGACGCAGGTTTTATGCGTTCGATGGCATGTGCGGGATATTCTTATAAACGATCATTAAAAACGATATTGGAATTCGCTATTAAACGCGGTAAAACGATGCCTAAGTAAAAATCCGATCTGCTGGCAAAACTATACCTTTCAATATTTAGACAAATATTTTATATTGCCTGCAAGTTCACCCCCTTTTTATAGATATAACTTTAAAACAATCTTATGGAGGGTATAATTATGGCAACCTACATTTTACTAACAAAACTATCGCCAGAAGTTTCCAAACAGATGAAGGATAGAGCGCAAATTGGCAGAGCATGGCTTAATCAGGTAAAAACAAAATGTCCCGAAGTTAAATTTATAAATCATTATGCTTTATTGGGAGAATACGATTTTTTAGATATTTATGAAGCCCCGAACGAAAACAGCGCGGCTAAAGTATCTATGATAGGCTTACAAAACGGGGCATTCGAAGCGAAAAGTTTAACGGCAATACCTTACAATAAATTTATTGAGCTGACAACAGAAATTTAAGCGTTTTTGTAAAAGAATTATTTGAGCAGATTTTCGAAATATAATTTTTCGTTTTCTAAATTAAGATGCGGATATTCCGTATTTAAGCGACTGATTAACTTTAAGTTCTCACTGGCAAATTTTTTTGTCGATTCGGAATTCGGATTCCTTATTCTGTGCTTATTTGCCTTCATCACCTTTTCTAACTCAATTAATAAATTCTGACAATTATCCGATAATATACTTTCATAAAATTTCTGCCAAATATATTCTATCGCAATTTTATTCGGGTGTAAAAGATCCGCTTCATAAAATCGATAATCACGTAAGTCGTCCATCAGAATTTCATATGAGGGGAAATATTCACAGCTTTCGTTTTTATTAATAGAATCGTTTATCGATAAAATCAATTGAGCTTTACTTATCTGATTATCGACCGCCCCGTCTCTCCAGTGTCTTATTGGTGAAACTGTAAAAATTATACCGATCTTTGAATTAATGTTTTTTAAGAGTTCTATTATTTTATTTGTATAATCGTTTAATTCATTGAGTGATAAAAGTAATCGCTCAAATTTTTGTTGCGGAATTTTATGACAATTGGAAACTATATTATTATTTTCAATAAATTTATACACATATGAAGTTCCATATGTAATTATTACTCTATCGCAATTTTTAAGAAATATGCTGGACTCCTCAATGCCGTAATTAATCTGATTTAAACAAACCTGCTTATCGTGATGCGAAAAATCGGAATGATGGGAAAAACTGTGCCACTCACCCTGGTTATATAATAAGTCGGATTCCGTAAATCTTCGTTCTTCGGCCAAAATTTGAAATGAATTAAAAATAGAAACGGGGTTGTATAAAACCCCAAATGGATTGGTTTTAACATCGAATCGGAAATTTTTGAAGTAGCCCGAAATGTTATCCGCGAAACATGAGCCTATTGTCAAAATTTTTTCGGAATGTTCAATAGGGTTTTTCGATTTAGCTATATCTATTTCTGTTCTGAATTTCATTTTATACACAATTAATTTGACCAGGTTTAAAATAAAAGAAAGGGTACCCAAAATGAATACCCTTTCCAATAAAAATAATTTATTCGAATTTTATAAGTTGTTCGCTTTTTCTGCCAGATATTCAGCGACACCATTGCTGGTGGCTTTCATTCCGCTATCTCCGTTCTGCCAGCCTGCCGGACAAACTTCACCGTATTTTTCAGTAAACTGAAGTGCGTCTACAAGACGCAGCATTTCATCCACATTACGACCCAATGGCAAATTATTGACTGTTTGATGCTGAACTACACCATCTTTATCTATAAGAAATGAAGCTCTTAAAGCGACGCCATCCGGGTGTTCAATACCATATGCCTGCGTTATTGCATGATTAACGTCGGCTATCATTGTGAACTTAACCGGACCAATACCGCCTTGCTCAACCGAAGTGTTTCTCCAGGCTGTATGTGTAAATTGAGAATCTATAGACACTCCAACAACTTCAACACCTTTCTCTTTGAATTTATCTATTCTATGATCATGTGCTATAATTTCAGTTGGACATACAAATGTAAAATCTAACGGCCAAAAAAAGAGAACAACATATTTTCCTTTTAAGCTGGATAATTTGAAGTCATCAACAATAACTCCATTCGGCATAACTGCTGGAGCGGTAAAATCAGGGGCAGTTTTTGTTACCAATACACTCATTTATAACTCCTAGATTAAACTGTAAAAAATACCGTGCAAATTTACTGATTTATTTGCAGCCATAAATATTAATTTACTATTAAAGAATCGGATCCGAATTCAAGTTTAATTCTTTTTTTGGAATAATTTTTTCTACAGTAATGAATATTTATACAATTATTACATATAATTATTATTATTAGATCCTCGGAATGTATAATTTTTTAGGATGTCGTTTGGAATAATTACTTTTATACATGAAATTGTAACGATAAATTTTAGTACTCGGATAAAACCTCCTAACTTTTTTTTAGCCATTTTTAATTATTTGAGGAGTTTATAAATATGTTATTGGCAGGAATAATTGCAGCCGTTTTAGTGATTGCCCTAATTTTCTTTGAATTTAATATAAGAAAACCGGGGCAAATAGTTGTTCACGAAGTAAAAGGTGAAGTTCGCATCAGAAAAAACAATTTTTATCCAAAGCATTTCAGTATGCCAATTTCAGTTACAACACATTCTGTGTTTGCGAACTTCGAGTCAGAAGCAAAAGGAAAAATTCCTTTACTTGTTAAAATATCATCTACTATTACGCCTTCTTCAGATAATATAGCTCAATTGATAAAAGTGGGCGGCTGGGAGAAGGATCTTCTTTTAGTCGCCGCTAAAGAATTTGAAACTATTATTCAGGGATTAGTTAAAAATTTCACATCCCGATTCGAAGTTGAATTGATTAGCAGTGAAAATCTGCAAAATCATATAAAGGAAAGTTATAAAAGCATAAGCAAAAATTTAGGGATAGAAATTCTTTCTCTCACAATACAAAGCCTCGAACCTATAGATAAAAAAATATCCGATGCGATTAAGCAAAAAGAGGAAGCCAGAATTTTAGAAGAAACTGAAAAATTAAATCAAAATTCAAGAACACAAGCGGCGAGAATAAAATTTTCTGCTGATGAAGAAATTATGAAACTTGAACACGAGATGGCGTTGAAAAAAATTGGACTGAGGGAAGTGGAGTTCGAAAAAGAGACACAGATTGAAAACAAAAGATTGGAAGAGGAATTAAAAAGGAACAAAATGCGTCTTGAAACTGAAAAAGATGAAGTTGCCCTTCTAAAAAACAATCCTGAGTTATTATTGCTTAGTCCGCAGGTGGCTAGATTGGCTGAGGCTAGTCAAAATTTGAGGAACGCTAAAACTATTATATCTTTTGGAGACATCGATAAAGGATCGGAATTGGTGGAAATTTTCAAAAATTTTGTTAAAAACATTGCCGGTTCAGCACAAAAATAAAAAGAGTAATAAATTTTCACTAATGAATACAATTAGATAAACGCAAAAATGCAGAGTATAACTAATAATAATTTTGATAAACATTTTGCACTTAGACCTCTTAAGGCGGCAAAAGTATCTGAAATAAGCGAAGCCACTGCCGCGTCCACTACGCCGGCAAGTGATCGGGTTAATTTCCATATTGGTAATCCGGTGCAGGACGATCGACTATTATTTCTTTATCTGCAGTATATACTCGGATTTAAGAATGAATTTAATTTGACCGACTATAACCCCACAGCAATATGTAACAGACTGAATTGGCAAGAGAAAGATAAAAAAAAGCTGGATCTTCTTTTTAATTCTGTTAAAAACAGCGGTCCTTATATGCCGCGCGGAGGTTTTAATAGAACCGACCCCAATTACCTTATAAAACATTTTCACAGTTGGCTTACAGAAAAACAACAGGAACCGTTACACTATGATTTGGGGGAAAAGTCAGGTAAACGGGAGTGTATAATTGCCAGCGGCGGACGATGGGAAGCGTTGAGAATTTTTCTTCATTCGTTAAATGAGTATCTGCTTGCCGATCGAGTCGATATTTTTCAATTTGCCCTTGAAATACCTGAACATTTATTACAGTACAATTCACTTAATTTTAATGATATTGGTTCTGACCAAAATGTTATTATAGATTTAATTGCAGATCATTTTGCGGCAGATAATTCTAATCCAGCGTTTTTATTAATTGGAAAAAAAATTAGTGAACAAGTCCGCAGATCTTTACGTTTATTGGCCCTAAACCATCCGCTGTTTTTTGTTGAGTTAAATGATGCGCCAAATAACATTTCTATTGCGCGTGAAGCCGGCATGCAAAATAAAGTTTTACGCTTTATTACACCATCTGTCTTTTCAGAACAATTCAGAAAATTGCCCGTAATTTTTATTGCTGGAAACACTGAATTTATAAAAGTAATAGAGACGATACACTTTCAATTAAAAGGTACTCCAAGCGCTTCAGAAGTTGAATTGCTTTCTTATTTGTTAATTAATTATTCTGATACGGTTGAAAGTAAAAATAATTTTGTGGAATCGGAATCTCAGTTTGAAGAACTCGAAAATTTTGAATATTCACAGGGTGCAAGTTTAATAAAAAAAGTAACCGGAATATTAGAATCAAAATCTGTGCTGTTTGATAAAAAAATTAATAATCTTTCCGATTACGTTATAAATTTAGAATTGAGAACCCAAAAGTTAAATAATAGATTTATACCTGTTACCGATACTTTGCAAAGCAAAACAGCTCTTGAATGTTTAGACGAGCTGATTTGCAAACTTGACGACAACGAATATCACAACCAATTAAGCGAAAGTTTTTTAAATGTTTTCGCCGAAACTTTTAAACATTATAATTCGGCCCAACTGACTTTAATTAGCGGTTCCTCCAGAACGGCGCTTTCTATTCTCGGCTTTCATTGCGGAATCGATGAACTAATAACATGCGATTTGAGTTGGACATATGAAGACTGTTTCCCAAGTGTAAAAGCTTTTCCTTTGACATCTGATTATAATTTAGATATAAAAAAAATTAAAAAGTTTATTAACGACAACCGGAAAAGCGTTAATAAAAAAACGGCATTTGTTTTTAACAATCCCCACAATGCAACGGGGAAAGTATTTAACAGCCGAGTAATAAAAGAATTAATGACTTTTCTTATTCAGAATGACATATATATTATCGATGATCTCGCATATCAAAATGTTATGCCGTTTGACAGCATTGATGGACCTAAAACGATAAAACAATTGTCAATCGATTTGGTTAACGAAGGGAAATTATTCAGCGACCAGTTATCTAAAGTAATTTCAGTTCATTCTATTTCCAAGACAGATTGTTTTGCCGGCGCTCGTTTAGCGGTTGCCGAAATAATAGATTATGAATTGTCTGAAAAATTTAAAACCGCGGTAGAGTTAATTAAACCCAATCTAATGGCAGTGCTTTTGTCTTATCTGTTTTATAGAAACCGACAGGGACTAAAAAACAACTATTGGTTGCTGCGCAACAAAATTCTTGGTGAAAAATTATTAGCTATTAAAAAAGCGCTTAAAGAACTACCAGCCGACCGGAACCCTTTTGATATTAATATTATTGAACCGGAAGGAAGTATGTATCCTCAGTTGGTAATAAATAAACTGCCTGACGGACTTTCTCTAGACTGGTTATCTTCCGGATTAGCCACTCAAGGAATAGGGCTTGTGCCGCTCTCTACATTTGCAAGAACTTCAGAAGGATTCGACCTGGGAAGAATGGCTTTCAGATTAACTTTGGGTGGAACGGATAATCCGGATACAATTTATACGAAAACCCGGCGCGTTATAATTGATTTAAACAGAATAATCGGTGAAGAAAAAACAAAGTATAACAGGATTAGTTTGATTAAATCAAACACCTTTTCTCATTCCTTCAGCCAGGTTAATAAAGCGGCCAAATATTGGGAAGCGCTTGAAAATAAATTAAAAATTGAAAGCAATAATAATCTTCACAAACGTATAAAAGAATTATCTTTTCCTAATTCAAATTCCAGAATTTTTGAACATTTTAACGATGTTTATTTAGCTGAAAGATTATCATCGTTAAAGAACATTTTTCTTGACCGAATAGAATTGCTTAATAATACCGCTGCTTTTGTTGCCGAACAAGGCGCCGGTTATTTAACTGAACATTTATATAAAGAATTATATAAAGACAATATTGAAGATAGACAAATCCGTTTCAGGAATAGAACTTTCGATAGAACCGTGCACCCAACGCAGAATTATTCTTTAGATATAGATAAACATCTGCGAATTCATACCGAAAATATTTTACACGGAAAATCTTTTGACAATTTCGAAATCCAAAATTTTTCGGGCTCATTAGTTAAGGAATTTTTGGGTCAATCGGTTGCTATAAATTCCATACAGGAATCCGATGAATTAATTTTTGATCTTCATTCTTTATTAGATTCAGAGCTTTATGCGCAAATTCACTCCACTGAATCCTTTGAAACATTTCTTTCATTCTGGGGAGATTGGGACGGTTCAAACCGACCATCCGGTCAGGGACACAGGCTTATTGCCGCCGCTTTGCTTGAAAATGTTACTCAACTTGCTGATTTGATTACTCTACTGCTCAATGCCGACAGATCCATTTCTATAGACGCGCGTCAGCTAAGAGAAATTAAATTGTTGCCCGAACACAACAAAGAATTCTGGAATCTACTTCATGAAATTACAGCTCTTACTAATCATCTTGAAAAACGATACAGAAGTGTTTTGCCATTTAGCGTATCTTCGGGAAAGATAAGATCAATAGGAATGAAATTAGGGCTTGCAGCCGATCCGCTTACGAAACTTTGGCAGCATAACGATGGTCTTGAACAGAGAATGATTAATTTACGACGCAAAAGACGCGATAAACTTGAATATTATTTCAGCCTCAACAAAAATCTTAGAAAAACATTATACGACCTCGTCCCTAAAATCGGTAAAAATATTTCGAATTTTGACCTAATTATTAAAGCGGCCTCTTATAAAAATATACTCAATAGATTTATTCTCACTCCAAGAATTCATCAGAAGCTGATAAACGCCAAAGATCAGTTTTCCATCAACACTACTGTGCACAACATAATGGAATTAAACGAACTTTCGGGAAAATACGGCAATCCGGGCATGGTTCTGGCACTGCAAGTAAGCATGTCTACTGATGCGGAATCATTGAT
>PGYT01000070.1:0-23386 GCA_002839805.1 Ignavibacteriae bacterium HGW-Ignavibacteriae-2 | reverse complement strand
GTTTTAAATGTGGAAAATTATTTAAATAGAATTTGGAAATTTTCTGTCCAAAGCAGAGGCATTGATCAGGATACTAAAGAAAGGTTTTCACAAATTATGTGCGAGGTATTTATTGCCGGCTCCGATTTGAGTCAGCAGATTGGTCAAACTGCCTCGTGGGCTCAGTATAATACAGCCAAATATAAAACAATTAAATGGCTTGCTGAAAAAGGATTGGGCGAAGAAATAAGAATGAAACTTGGCAGTGGAGAACCAATGCAGCGGCAAGGAGGATACTATGCAGAGTTTTCTGGAAAGCCCGCCTTCATTAAAGCGCAAAATAACGCCGATAGATTTTCGAAATATCTTCGCGAATCCACTATTAAAAGTACGGAATTTGCAAAAACTCCATTACATGGTGTAATGTCACGCGTAGACTTACTTACTTTCCAGAGTAATATTTCCGAAAAATTGAGAAGTATGCCGATTGAAGAAAGAACGCAACTTTTGTATCACGTTAATAGATCCCAGAAAAATCATAGGATGGAACTTGCCAGGACCTCAGAACCGTTTACAGAAACAAGGCTTAAATCGGAATCGAGAAATCTTCAGGAATTAAAAAGAATAACTATGGGCAACCATGATGAAATTTTTGAAAGGTTTGTCGAACTGACTAAAAACAATTTTCAGAACATATTGTACGGAACTGAGAATGATGTTGTAGGCATTCATCTGATTTCTTATTTCGTTTCAAGAAGCACACCTGTCTTACGCGACCGCCCAAATGAGAGGCCCAGCAGAAGTATGGGCGGAGACAAAGGTCAAAAAATTCTCGAACGAATTGCTTCAACTATTCCGCTTTCAAAGCACGGAAGCCTGTTGAGAGCAATTGGTCATAATCGGGCGCAGTCTATGATTTTAGGAATAAATCAATTGACCACAGGATTGTTCCGTTCCCTTAAGGAATTTTCTCAAATGGATTTCGTTCAAGGGACAGGAATGGATTTACTGACGGACAGAATTCTGCCTCACCTGCCTGTATACGAGATTTTAAGTTCACTCCGCATATATCATGATAGAGAATTGTTATATCTCAATAAATTATCCAACTCTTATCCGCCCGGATTCGGTCCATTTGCATTATTGCGCGAGGATATAGATTCCTACGAAAGTTTTATCCCTTTGATTCAGAAAGAATTATTACGACGTCATGGAATTAATGTTAATGACTTTTTTGAAGAAGGGAAATTTATAATAGATTTACTTCCAACCCTTAGACCGGATCTTTCTGTATTGCTTCAACCGGATCTTTTTAATATGAATTTGGAAAATATTATTAAAAAAATTGACGGAATTACAGATCCTAAATGGCTCGAGCAGTTTTCTGAATTACTTTTAGTTCCGAAACAGATAATGGATTGGCGAGCCAAAGTATGGGAATTACTCGAAAGACCGGTTACCGAGCAGGTAAAATCATTTGTTGATCTGGCAATTGCCCTTAACACTCTTTCAAAAGAAGTTGGAAATTATGAGTTTCCTTTAGCAGGGGCAAAAATTAAAAAAGCGCGTTTTGAAACATCTTTGACTGACCTTTTAAAAGGGAAAGTTGATGATTCTATGCGTCAGTTTTTATCCGCAGCGGTTCAATACCTTACACGCCTCCCCGATGAAATTGTGGAAGTCCCGATTGATATTGTTAGAGCACTGAAGGAAGTGGAAAGAATACTAAGAATTGAAGAGCAAGCCCTCGATAAGAGAGGTCAGAAATTACTTAATTTCTACATTTTGCAGATGGCTCGTATTGTGGGTGAAAACGGATAAACATTATACTTGTTTGAATATTCACTCATATTCTTCTTGATAATAACATCTATTGGCGATATTTTTAGAGTTAAAGATGCGACTATTATCTTTTCCCCTAAATAAATAAGGTGCTTCATGAGTCTTAGTCAGATCGCCAGATCCATAAGCCCTTCGCCCACATTAGCTCTCAATGAAAAAGCCGCAGTACTACGTGCAAAAGGTGATCCTATTATACACCTTGGCGGAGGCGAACCGAAAAGTAAAGTGCCGATGGACGCAATTATGTCGGCAGTTCAACATCTTAACACGGCCGAAATCCGTTATGCCCCGGCAGACGGGATACCGGCATTGAAACAAGCTATTATCCGATACACTCAAGAACATTACAACAGAAGTGTTGCTCCTCAAAATATCATAGCATCAAGCGGCGCAAAACAGGCTATAATGGTAGCTTTACAGGCAATTCTAAATCCGCAGGAAGAAGTTATTTTCCCTTCACCCTACTGGGTCAGTTATCCGGATATGATTAAATTGTGCGGCGGCGTACCTGTTCCAGTCCTGGCGGAAGATGGTTCATTTTATCCGAATATTAATGATATTGAACTAAGAGTATCGCAGTACACAAAAGCTGTTATAATAAACAGCCCCAATAATCCAACCGGAGCTATGTATTCGGAAGCTTTTATTTCAGACATAGTTCAATTTTGCGAAAGCCGGAACTTATACTTAATAATGGATGATATTTATCACAGGTTAATTTTCGACGGACGCAGACCTTTAAGCTGCTATAAATACGCCAAAGATCTATCTGAATCATCAAAATTAATTGTTATCAACGGGGTGTCAAAACAGTACGCAATGACGGGCTTCAGAATAGGATGGGCTGTTGCTAATAAAAAATTAATTGAAGCCATGACCAATATTCAAGGACATCAGACTTCTGGACCGTCTATACTTCTACAGATAGCGGCTGCCGGTGCAATGAACGGTATTCAATCATCAGTAGAAAATTTACGATTAACGCTGGAGAACAATAGAAATGTTATGATTTCCCGGCTTAAAGCCTTCGAAGGTGTAAAAGTATATCCTCCTGATGGTACTTTCTATACTTTTGCGGATTTTAGCGCTTACGAAAAAAATTCCAATAAACTTTCAAATTTACTCATCGATAAGGTACAGGTGCTTACAGTCCCCGGAAAAGAATTTGGATTGGATGGCTTTTTACGATTGAGTTATTGCGGTTCGTTAAAAGAAATTACAGAAGGGATAGACAGAATTAAATGGGCTATTGATTTTAACTCGCCCAACGAACTCTACATTGGCGACAGAAAACTTGTGAGGGATTGGTCATGAGTAAATATTTAGAATTTAATACGCCGGCAAGTAAAGAGGCTATGCAACTTGCATCCGACTTCAGATTAAAAAACCAGGGATTTACTCATCTCGACAGGGTATATTGGAATTTACCGGAATCTTCATTGTACGAAGAAATTATTTTCCGTAACGAAGGGAATATTGCTTTTAACGGACCGGTTGTAGTTAATACAGGCAAACATACAGCCAGAGCAGCGGCCGATAAAATAATAGTCCTTGAAGAATCCACAAAAGATAAAATATGGTGGGGCGAATACAACCGCCCATACAGTTCCGAGAAGTTCAATTCTTTACTTGCCAGATTACAAGCTTATTGTCAGGGCGAAGAACTATTTGTACAGGATTGTTACGCCGGTGCTGATCCCGCTTATAAAATGCCAGTAAGAATAATTACTGAAAAAGCATGGCACAGTTTATTTGCCCGAAATATGTTTTTAACTACTTCTGACCAGGAGACCCTTAAAAATTTTATTCCGGATTTTACAGTTATTTGTGTACCTGGATTTAAAGTTGATCCTATGATTGACAGTACCCGTTCTGAAACAGCAATAGTGTTAAACTTCGCGGATCGAATGGCAATTATTGCTAATTCATTATACGGCGGGGAAATTAAAAAATCTGTATTTACCGTTCTTAATTTTCTTTTAACGTTCCAGGACGTATTGCCCATGCATTGTTCCGCAAATGTAGGCAACGCCGGTGATGTTGCTCTCTTTTTCGGATTAAGCGGTACAGGTAAAACCACTCTTTCCGCCGATCCATCGCGCAAACTTATTGGTGATGATGAACATGGTTGGAGTCCGGAAGGTGTATTTAATTTTGAGGGCGGTTGTTATGCCAAAGTTATAAGACTTTCTGAGGAAGCCGAACCACAAATCTACAAGTGTACACAGTCATACGGAACAATTTTGGAAAATGTTGTTTATGATAAGATAACGCGCAGAATTGATTTGGATGACGATTCAATTACTGAAAACACTCGCGCCTCATATCCCGTGGAAATGATACCAAATATAGTTTCCGACGGTTATGTACATAATCATCCCAAAAATATAATTTTCTTAACATGCGACGCGTCAGGCGTTATGCCTCCTATTGCCAGGCTAAATGCTGAACAAGCGCAGTATCATTTTATAAGCGGATACACATCAAAAATCGCAGGCACTGAAATTGGGCTCGGTATTGAGCCTCAAATAACATTTAGTGCGTGTTTCGGTGCTCCATTTATGGTAAGGCATCCGTTTGAATATGCGGAAATGCTTAAACAGCGCATGATGAAACATAACGCTAATGTTTGGCTTGTAAACACTGGTTGGGTAGGAGGAAGATTTGGTGTGGGAAAACGAATAAGTATAAGACATACACGAAATCTTCTAAACGCCGCGCTCGAAGGGAATTTGGATAATGTTGAATACAGAACAGATAAATTATTCGGGTTCAGTGTTCCCACATCTTGTCCCGAGGTTCCAACCGAAGTTCTCGATCCATCAAGTTCGTGGGGCAATAAAGATGAATACTGGAAAAAATATGACGCCCTGGCGGCTCGATTTGTAGAAAATTTTAAATTGTTCGAAAGTGGAGTTTCCGAAGAAGTTAAATCCGCAGGACCAAAACGAAAATAATTTTTGAGCCCCCGATATTTCGGGGGTTTCTGTTTTTTAAAATTATCTCCTTTTATAGAAACACTTCTAATAGTATTTTACACACTCTTTTTTTTGAAATTAACTTGAACCGCAATGAATTATAATATCAGCGACAGAATCAACGCACTGCAAACATCCACAACTATGGATATTGCCGCCAAATCAATTGAAATGAAATCAAACGGTATCGATTTGATAGATTTAAGCGTGGGTGAGCCCGATTTTCCAACCCCCGAACATATAAAGTTGGCCGCCAAAAGAGCGCTTGATAACAATCAGACCAAATACACACTGAATGTTGGAACACTGGAACTTCGCCAGGCGATAGCCAAAAAATTATTATACGATAATAATCTTCAATACTCTCCCGGCGAGATAGTTGTATCCACGGGGGCTAAACAATCATTATTTAATGCCATACAAGTGCTTGTTAACGAAGGCGACGAAGTTATTGTACCTACCCCAACATATGTATCATACATACAGATGATAAAACTTGCCGGGGGAATTGCAGGAACTGTGCCGACGAAGGAAGCGGATCAATTTAAATTAAAACCTGAGATATTACTCGAAAACATTACGCCAAAAACAAAACTGCTGATTCTATGCAACCCTTCAAATCCAACGGGTACAGTTTATTCTCCCAGAGAACTAAAGGATCTAGCTCAAATAATTGTCGACAAAAAATTATTTGTACTTAGCGATGAAATCTATGAAAAACTAATATATGATTTTTTAGAGTTCAGAAGCATAGCCTCATTTAACGATGAGATAAAAAAAAGGACTGTAGTTGTCAACGGATTTTCGAAATCTTATTCAATGACAGGATGGCGTATCGGTTATGCCGCGGCTGAAGAAGAAATAATGAAAAATATGGCTAAACTGCAGAGCCATTCAACTTCAAATGCTTCTTCAATATCACAGGCGGCGGCTTTGGAAGCACTCTCTGCCAGTCAGGAAATAGTTGAATTTATGCGTAATAAATTCGAAATACGCAGAGATTTTATTTTTACTGAAATCAATAAAATTCCCGGATTATCAGCTATTAAACCCGAAGGCGCTTTCTATTTATTTGTAAATGTCAGCGAACTACTGAATAAACAATTAAACGGATATAATTTCAGCACATCAAGCGACCTGGTTATATATTTATTAGAAGAGGCAAAAGTTTCTACTGTTCCGGGAACAGCTTTTGGGGCGGAAGGATTCATTAGAATTTCTTATGCCAATTCTATGGAAAATTTGATGAGTGCCGTGGAAAAGATAAATCAGGCTGTATCCAAATTATTCTAAAAAAAGTTCCTCCGCCGGATTAGTCCGGCATTACTCCATAATGAAATTCAATTTGTAAAACCCCATTTGAACAAATCAGACGTTACTTTTGTCCTTCATTACGCCATATATGCGTATGTGCGACTATTTTGCGGATTATAAGCCATATAGTCCTGATATTTAAAAACTATCAATTATACCTCTAAGTTATTTTAATTAAACACTTTATGTGGATTTTATCCTTTTGGCACGGATATTATTAAGTAATAAGCATAAAACTAAAATAAAAGGAGATACAAAATGGAACAAGTTAAGAATCAAGAAACAATAGAAAAAAAATCAATAGTGGATGAAATTATAGATCAACCATATATAGTTCCTTTCGTTAATATTTATGAAAACGAAAATGAGTTTATTTTGAAAGCCGATATGCCGGGCGTTTCAAAAGAAAATCTGGAGCTTAAATTAGATGACAACAATATGACTATTGTAGGCAAGGTCGATCTGCAAAATGAACTAAACAAAAAATATTTACTCAAAGAAAAAAGATCGGGCAACTACTTCAGAAATTTCAAACTGTCGGACTCTGTTGATACATCAAAAATTACAGCACAGCTTGAAAATGGTCAAGTTGAAATTAAACTGCCAAAAAAAGATAGCGTTAAACCACGAAACATTGAAATACTATAATAATTAAATGGAGGTGCTATTATGACACTTGTAAAATGGAATCCAAGCAGAGACTTGTTAAATATCGAAAGAGATTTTAACCGTCTGTTCAAATCCTTCAACGAAAGATTTGGAACAAGAAGAAAATTGGAAGACGATTACGAAAACGCATCCTGGGCGCCTTTAGCAGATATAATCGAAAAAGAGGATTTTTATTTACTAAAAGCCGATATCCCCGGATTAACAAAGGATGACGTAAAAGTATCGTATACCAACGGAGTTCTTTCAATAAGCGGTGAACGAAAAGAAGAGAATGAATCTAAAGACTCTAACTATTACAAAATTGAAAGATCTTACGGAAAATTTTTCAGGAGTTTCACTTTACCCGAAGGAATTGACGAAAACAATATTAACGCTGAATTTAAAGACGGAACTCTTTCAATTAAAGTTCCTAAGTCGGAAAAAGCGAAACCTAAACAAATTGAAGTAAAAATTAAATAAAGTATTTGCCGGCCTTTAGAAGGGCCGGTTAATTAATAAATTTTTTTTGGAGGTTGATATGGCACTAGTTAGATTTAATCCAATGAGAGAATTATTTGAAGTTGAAAAAGAATTCAACAAATTATTCGGTGACTTTGATAAAAGATTTGGATTTAACAATTCAAATGAAAATGACAGGGAAATGGATGCGGCAAGCTGGGCACCATTAACCGATGTTTATGAAGACAACGATGGTTTTAAGCTTAAGCTCGATTTACCCGGCGTAAGCAAAAACGAGGTTAAAATTTCATATTCTAACGGACATCTTGTAATTTCGGGAGAAAGAAAACAGGAAGCGGAATCCGATAACCATAAATATCACAGAATAGAAAGAAGTTACGGGAAGTTCTATAGATCTTTTGATTTACCGAAAGAAGTTGATGAATCTAAAATCAGCGCTGAATTTAAAAATGGACAGTTGATTTTAGAAATACCAAAATCGGAAAAGGCAAAACCAAGAGTGATAGAGGTTAGTGTAAAATAATTCTTTAAAAGGTTATGCTGTAGAGACGCTGCCCAAAGTCTCTACAGCGAATCCTTTATTCCTTTGGAGTTATATCCTCAAATTCAGCATCCTTTTTGTTATCGTCCATTTTAACAATTTCAATTGTAAACTTTGCAACGGCACCTGCCAAAGCTCCAATAGCAGTTACAACGGGAGCAGCCAGAACGCCTATAACGCCGATAGTTAAAGGAATTTCCAAAAAAGTTTTGCCGTCAGAATCTTTTATAATTATTCTGCGAATATTCCCTTCTTTTATCAATTCTTCAATTTTATTGAGTAAATCTTTGCCGCTTACTTTAAATTCATTTTTCATAATTTTATCTCCAAAATTTGTTTTTTAGATGTATTATTATATAATTTGTTCCGGATACTTGTTAGGATTTTGTTTTGTTTAATAAAACTCTTTAAAAGACTACCCAATTTTCGATAATGCAAAGGTGTAATGTATGGAAAGCATGGAATCATTAAATATTACATATTCATTCGGTTTTGACGGTCAAGAAACAAAAAGTTTCCATTTGCTTATAGATCCGACCACAATGTTTATTGTGGAAAAAAATAAATTAACGCCTCCTGATTGGGCTGAACTAAAATCTTTCAAATGTCCCAATTGTCCGTTGGATGTTAAAAGACATAAATATTGTCCACTTGCCAAACATCTGTCATTTATTATTGATTTCTTTCAGGCGTTCCCCTCCTATCACGAAGCAATAGTTACAGTTGAAACTGATGAAAGGACATCTTTTAAAGAAACAACTGTTCAGTTGGGTGTGGGAAGTCTTATGGGAATAATTATGTCCTGCAGCGGTTGTCCTGTAATAGGAAAACTCAGTTCCCTCGCCAGGTTTCATCTTCCTTTTGCTTCAATTGAAGAGACGGAGTACAGAGTTCTTGCAATTTATATAGTCGCTCAATATGTAAAAATGAAACAAGGTGAAAAACCCGATTGGCAATTAAAAAACTTAAAACACCTCTACGAAGAAATCCAAATAGTAAACAAAAACATTGTGGAAAAATTATCCGATGTTGAAATGAACGACACCAGCAGAAATGCGGTAGTAACTCTAAGCAATTTTGCAGAATATATAATCTGGAACATAGAGGACAAAAAATTTAATCATATTGAGAATATTGTAAGCTCATTCAAATCCATATAAATTATTCTTTAATTCAATAATTCCTTTGATAATTATTTTGAGAGAAGTTATCTTCTTTTTATGAAATTATTAAAACTCATTTTTCCAATATTTCTTTTGTTATTAATCTATTCATGCGACGGTGGACTATCGCCAAATATTGAGGAAAATATTAAACCGGGATTTGGCGGTAAAATAACTTTTATCGGCTCCTGGAACAAAGACATCAACCTAACTTATATTGTACTCTTCAAAGATCCTCTTCTAACAGAATCCGACTTCAACGCAAATAATTTAAAATTTGTAAGCGATCCAATTCCAAAAGGCACAAAGGAATTTTTTTATAACACAATAGACAATAAATCTTTCGGCAAAATAGACCCCGGACAATACGCGTATTTAGCCGTTGTACAATCGCCCGCGCTTATACTAAATTTAACCCGTTCAAGCTGGACTGTTGCCGGTATTTACACTGATGTATCGAACAATTTACCGCAGGGTAAAATTATTGTAACCGCAACCGAATTTTCAAATGACGTAAATATTGTTTGCGATTTTAATAATCCTCCACCTCAACCGCCGGGTGGTTCAAAATGAAAAAATTTGGAATAATATCATTTTTTATTTTAATTGTTTTTTTGTCCCAGTCAGTAAAAGCTCAAACTTATTCCATTTCCGGAACCGTTCTCGACAGCAGGAATAAACCTTTAATCGGAGCGAATGTAATTATAACAAACACCCTAACAGGAACCGCTACGGATCAGCGCGGAAATTTTTTAATTTCGGGATTGCGGGGGGGTAAATACAGTTTAAAAATTTCTATGGTAGGCTACGAAACTAATATTTCCGAACAAAATATAGATTCATATTCTATTTCCGGAATCGTCATAAAACTTAATAGTGTTACATATCAAGCCGGGCAAGTTATTGTTTCTGCCGGTAAGTATGAACAGAATCTTATCGATCTGCCGGTTAGCGCTTCTTTAATTTCAGCCGATCAAATCTCCAAAAAAAATTACAAAACACTGGATGAGGCTATAAGAGACGTGCCTGGAGTTTCAGTAACTTTAGATCAGGTTAGTATACGCGGATCGAGTGGGTACAGCAGGGGCGCCGGTTCCCGTGTTTTTGTGGCTTTCGATGGAATCCCTATTTATACCGGCGATACTGGCGAAATTATCTGGGAGCTAATTCCCGTTAACGAAATTGACCGTATTGAAATTATTAAAGGAGCAACAAGTTCGCTTTACGGCTCTACCGCGATAGGAGGAGTAATTAATATTTTATCAAAAAAAATATCATCAACTCCCCTTACATTTGTTAAATCCTATATTGGCGTTTACGACAATCCCGCGCATGATCAATGGCGCTGGAACAATAAAATAAGATCATATAATGGATTAACCGTTTCGCATACACAGAAAATCGGTAAACTTGGAATTTCGGCCTCTGTGTACAGAACTGAAAATTATAGTTACCGCCAAAACGATTACGACAAACTTTTGGGTGGCTACTTTAAACTCTCTTATAATTTTACTGAAAAATCAGCATTGGATATTTGGGGAACCGGTTACGCCAGACAAAGGGAATCTTTTCTTTACTGGCAGGATTTTCAGAATATATTAGTTCCTCCTTCCGGTGATATTGGCGATAGTCAGCCTTCAAACAGGCATATTGTCGGTTTAACATACATTCATGTTATCAGCGATCAATTTGTTTTATCAATAAAACCTAGTGTATACAGAACATTTTGGCGTGACGATTCCGAAAGCAGTAATAATTCCACTTCTTATCTTTACAGAGCTGAGCTGCAGGGTATTTATAAATTCGACCAAAAGCTTACTTTTATCAATGGATTGGAAACTCAATTTGGAAGTATTAAATCCAACATCTTTGGTAATCGTAATTCGGAATCATTCGGACTGTTTTCACAATTCGAATATAACTTCAAGATTCCTTTTAAAGTTACTGCCGGAGCGCGGTATAGCTACAGTAAATTGGACGGATTTTCAGCCGAATCTTCTCTTTCGCCCAAACTCGGTATAAATTATAAAATTTCACCGATAGTTGTTCTGCGCGGTTCTGTTGGTACCGGATTTCGCGCCCCTACTCTTGCTGAAGCTTATACATCCACAACTACAAGCGGGCTTTCAATTAAACCTAACCCGAACATTAAATCGGAAAATAATATTTCATTTGAGACAGGTATAAATTATCAGCTTAACGAGAATTATAATCTTGACCTGGCAATTTATCATAACGAATATTATAATTTTATCGAACCAGTACTTGACCCACTGGATACAAAAATTACTTTTGAGAATATCACCCGGGCAAGAATTCAGGGAATTGAATTAAATCTTAAATCATCGTATTTCGATAATACATTAAATATAAACCTGGGATATAATTATTTATATCCCCGTGATATTGAGTTAAATAAGGATTTGAATTACCGTTCGAGGCATCAGGTAATAGCATCCGCCGAATGGAATGTTGACATTTTTACAATAGGTGCCGGGTTTAGATACTTATCCCGAATTAAAGAAATCAATAATGAGTTAGTCGATTTTGGACTTATACCAAACGGTGATAAAAGAGTAGATATAAAAGTATTGGATCTAAGATTCGGAGCAAATTTATTTACCCGCGGCTTCCCTTTGCGCATTTATTTGAACGCATACAATATTTTAAACTACACTTATGTTGAGATGATTGGCAATGTCGCACCGATAAGAAATTTTTCAGTAAACGCGGAATGGTTATTTTAGTTGACCAAATTGGAAATTTTCTTAAACCGAGCATTAGTAATTAATATTATAAACTCATCTAATATTTATAGAATATAAACTCCTGCTTGCGGATAAAAAAATTTCAGCCAGATTAAATGATCAGCGATCCGGAATGATTTTTTCAATACCTGTGAGGAATCTTACAAATTAAGAAATGGCTTTTAAGCCAAAAATGGATTTGTGGATTGAAATTTTATCAAAAAAATAAAAGGTGTTTATACAACAAAATTAATTTGTTACAGTAAAAAGTTGCTGCATTCTTTCGATATAATCATGGCATTGTTTTGCAAGTATTTGCTCTTCTTTAAGCAGCAAATCCTCCTCCAGCTTGGTGAGTTGATGCACCAAACTTAGATAGTTCATTCTTTCTTCGTAAAATTTTCGTAATTCCTGTTTATTATTCTTGATCCTTTCCAGGTCCTTATAGGGATAAGTAATTTCTTTATTGGCAAGTTGAATTAATGCATTACTGAGGAAAGACCTGGGTATAAATGAAATATCTATTTTCATTTGTGCCCTCTAGTATAAATTATCTCAGATGAAGATATCAGTTTTTTAAGAATAAGTCAACCATGTCTTAATAAATATTTTTGAATATAACATCTGATTAATTCAGTTAATTGGACGGCAAATTCCCATAAATTTCAATTATTTAAAAAATATAATTTGGTTATATATGATATTATAGCTATAATTGCACCCGCAGGGCAGTTTCTTTAGATGTAGATACAGATTTAACGGTAGTATTTGTAATTATTCCCACATTTTTAAAGTTCTGTCAAATTTAACTTATCAATTTATAGGAGTTTCTGTATCATGGCAGAACGAACACAAGGATCAGTAAAATGGTTCAACAGCACTAAAGGTTATGGTTTTATTCAACGTGAAAACGGCGAAGATGTATTTGTACATTTTCAATCAATTATTGGTGATGGATATAAATCTTTAGAAGAAGGCCAAAAAGTAGAATTTACTGTTGGTCAAGGTCAAAAAGGACCACAAGCTTTAGAAGTTCAAGTTATCTAATTTTACCAAATAGATATTTGAAAAAGCTCCTTTTCAGGAGCTTTTTTTTTGCTCTTTTTACACCATTTTTTCAATATTTAGAATTTCCCAAATAATTTTATTCTACTCAGATTATAATTTTATAGCTCTGACAAAAAGCTTTTCGCTCAATTTCTAATATTTCTGAATAATCTTACACTAAATTCAAAATTTTTTTCCGCTTATGGAACCAATCCCGCAATTTTACGTCCAAATTCTCGCACTTACTTACCGGTAAGTATACTTTTTGTAAAACATTAATATTTTGATAATTGGAAAAAACAGAGAAATGACTGAAATAACGGATAAACACAATCAAAAAGATACAAAACATAAAATTCTAAACGCGGCGGCAGAAATGTTTGCAAGGGACGGCTTCCATAAAGTTTCTGTTAGGGAAATTTGTGATGCCGCAGGAGTAACCAAACCAGTTCTATACTATTATTTTGTTGATAAAGAATCGCTTCTTGAAGAATTGATTCATGAAACATATTTCCATGTAAATGAATTGAAAATCAAATATTTTTCTGAAGACGATACTCTTGATCAGACATTGAGGAACATAATCAATCTATATTTGGATTTTACACACAATTTTCCTCATCTTTTAAGATTTTCTGTTGTCGTTCAATCGACAAATGTACCGCCGAAAATAAGGGAGTTAAAATTAGCCAGGTATAAATCCGAGTTATTGGAGTTTATAAAAATTCTTGATGCGGCGCAAAATAATGGTTTATTAAACAAAAAATACGACACTAAACTTTTAGCCCAGAATTTTTTGGGAACAATAATAATGATGATTGCCGAATGCATAATTTTTGAGGATAGGCAGTCTGAGTTGTCGGACAGTTTAAATAAATTTGTAGAGTTCTGGATAGAACAATTTTTGATTAAAAAAGTACGGAGTAGTAATTTATGAGATCGGCCATAAGAGTATTTATTTTTCTAACATTTTTTTCCGCTGGTATTTTTGCACAGAATACCGATAAAAATGTTGTGTATTTATCTTTGGAGGAAGTTGTAGGTAAAGCCAAGACGGATAATCTTTCGCTTAAATCCAAAATGCTTGATTTCGATATGCAGAATCTGGAAGTGTGGAAAGCTGCTTCGGGTTTTCTGCCTACATTCAGTTATCAGGCGCTGGCAACCAATAATCTTGAATTACCAGTATTTGTTTTTATGGGTCAGCGGTTTGTAGTGGGAACAAAATATACCTTTCAGCACGGACTTGATTTAACGCTGCCGATTTTTACGGGAGGTGCCAGGTGGTTTAATTTGAGCGCTCAATCAAGCCTTAAAAAATCTTTAAAAGCGGAATTGGAAGGGAAAGAAGAAGAAACCGTTTTGTCGGCTATACAAGCTTATTACGCTATTATTCTCTCGAAGTCGTTGTTTCAAACATCATTTGATGCCTACAAAGTAGCCGATGCTAATCTGCAGCAGGTTCAAAAGTTCTACGCCGCGGGAACAGCCACGGAATTGGATTTACAAAGGGCTAAAGCACAATTGGCTTATACTCTACCTCGTTTGGAAAAAGCAAAATCGGAAAAAGATTTAAGCGCGCAACGTTTAAAATTTCTTCTAAACATTTCTCTAAATGACTCATTAGTAGTAACGGATTCGTTAACAGTAAAAGATTTTTTAGGTGAATTAAAATTCACGAAAATAGAACAGTTAAAAGAAATTTCGCTTGAACATCGATCCGATATTAAATCTATAGCTCATAAAATGGAAGCAACCGGAGTGGGCGAAAAAATTGCTTTGGGCAGGTTTTTGCCCAATGTGGCCTTTTCAGCGAGTGTTATGCACCAGGCTCCATTAGAAAATTCCAGTGTTCAATGGAACGATTATATTCGTTCAAAATCTTTAACTCTGGCGTTGTCCTGGCCTTTGTTCGAAGGAGGTAAAAAAGTAATTGAATATCAGGAAGCTAAAATAAGAACGGAACAGATGAAAATTCTTTACGAACAAGTTGATGATCAGCGAGTGCTGCAAGTTGAAGAAAGTTATTCGTTATATATCGAAGCAATTAAAAATCTGGAAAGTCTTAAAGAAGCTATGCTGCAGGCTGGCGAAAGTTTAAGACTTTCAAATCTGCTTTACAACGAAGGTATGAGCACGCAATTGGATGTATTAAACGCTCAACTTTTTTATACAGGCAGTAAAACCGAGTATTACAACGGCATATTTAATTATAATGTAAGTCAGCTTAATCTTTTATACTCCATCGGTTTATTGGATAATATTTGGAATTAATATAGAGGTAATAATGAAGAGATCAATTTTTATTTTCTTGTTTTTGGCAGTTCTTATAATAAGCTGCCAGCAGGAATCTGAACAAACAGTCGAAAAGCGTGTTCCTGTTAAAATTTATAACGTTCAAACGGATTCAATTGCCAAGTATCTCGCGGTACCGGGCAGCATCTCCGCTTCGGAGGACGTAATTTTATATTCGAAAGTAAATGAAAGAATTGAAAAAATATTTGTAAAACCGGGCGATCGGGTAAGTAAAAACCACACATTAGCGGTTCAGTACAACGAAATATTCAGACAGTCCTTTTTATCCGCCGAAACAGCTGTTAAAACGGCCGAAGTTCAGCAGCAAATGGTGAAAAATGATTATGAAAGGATGAAAAAATTATTCGATCAGAAAGCAATAAGCTCACAGCAGTTCGATCAAATATCCACACAGTATAAATCTGCGCAATTAGCATCTGATCAGGCAAAAAATCAAATGAGTCAGGTAAAAGAACAATACGAAAACAGTTTTGTTAAAGCCCCTTTTGAGGGAATTGTAGCCTCAGTTTATGTTGAACAAAATCAAATGCTTCCGGCTGGTCAGCCAGTAATTCAGTTAATTAATCCCGCTTCAATGAAAGCTAAAATTAAAGTCGCAAGTAAAGACGCTAATAAAATTTATAAGGGACAATTTGTGAAAGCCCTTTTCCCATCAGCTCCTGAAAAGGAATATATGGGTTATGTGGATCAAATTGATCAGGCTGTAGATCCAATATCAAAATCTCTTCAAATAGAAGTGAAAATGAATAAATCGGCTCTGCCGCTTAAGTCAGGAATATTCGGTGAATTTTATATTCAAACAGAAAAAAGAAATAATTCCGTAATATTACCCGAAAACGCTCTCCAGAGCAGAACGGAAGTAAATGTTGACAAAAAAACTGGAATTCAAAATTCAGTCAAAAAATATTTCGTATTTGCTTTAAGCGGCGGCCGGGCTGATCTTAAAGAAGTAAAAACAGGTATAAGCGACAACGGACGCATAGAAATCACTTCCGGAATAGGTGTTGGAGACAGTATTATAGTTATGGGTCAAAACATAGTTAAATCAGGTCAAAAAGTTAAAGTTATCGAATAAAGAGAGCGTACAATGTTATTAACAAAATTTTCGCTGAAAAGGCAAATTACACTAATTATGTTTTATGCTGTGGTTATAAGCTTCAGTTTGTTTTCTTTCTCGCAGCTTAAAATAGATTTCTTTCCGGACATTCAATTCCCCATTGCCGGTGTAATAGTAAATTATTCCGGAGTTGGTCCCGAAGATATTGAAAATCTGGTAACACGCCCTATTGAAGAATCGGTATCATCTGTAAAAAATATTGAAAAAGTAAACTCACAGTCTTTTAAAGGGGCTTCAATTATTACGCTTGAGTTCAAATATGGAACGGATATGAATCAGGCGGAAATAGATATTCGTAAGAATCTGGACTATATAAGGGATTTCCTACCCGATGATGCAGGTGAACCTTATGTATTCGTTTTCGATCCATCCATGAGTCCAATAATTTTCCTGAATCTAAGCTCGGAATATTTAGGCTCAGCTGAATTACGCAGATTGGCAGAAGAAACTATTGAACCGCTGCTGGAACGTGTTGACGGTGTGGCTTCGGTTCAAACTCAGGGTGGATTGCAGAGACAGATAAATATAAATCTTAATCCAACGTCTCTGGCATCACATAATCTTTCGCCCGATGATGTTGCAACAGCAATTCAGATAAGCAGCGGACTTTTACCCGGCGGTACAATTGAGACACGGGAAAAAAGTTATAACCTGAGGATATTCAGCGAATACAGGTCCATTGAGCAGATAGAAAACACAGTTGTAACTCTTAAAGGTCTACAGCCGGTATATGTAAAAGATGTGGCTACTGTTGTTGACGGATTCAAAGAAAACGCCTCTGAAGTGAGAGCCGATTTTAGTGAAGGTGTTCTTGTATTCATACAAAAACAATCAGACGCGAATACTGTATTAACTTCGCGACGTGTTCAGGAAGCTTTACCGGGAATTATTGAAAGACTGCCTCAGGGAACAAAGCTTACTAATATTTGGGACCAGTCCGAGTTTATTATGCGTTCCATTTCAAATTTGAGCAATACGGCTATAATAGCGTTTATACTGGCATTCGCGGTAATTTATTTTTTCCTCCGTAATTTACGCGGAAGTATAATTATGGGAATATCTATTCCAGTATCGGTAATAGTAACATTCGCAGTTTTGTACGCTTCCAACCTGACTTTAAATATTATATCGATGGCCGGTTTGGCGCTTGCAATAGGAATGCTTGTGGATAATTCCATTGTAGTACTCGAAAACATTTACAGACATCGCGAGATGGGCGACAGCAGGTTAGAAGCTGCAGACATTGGCGCAACTGAAGTTGGAATGGCAATTACCGCCTCTACGTTAACAACTATAAGCGTGTTTGTACCTGTATTGTTTGTACCAAATATAACCGGACAGTTATTCAAAGACCTTGTGCTAACTATAACATTCAGCTTAATTGTTTCTTTGTTTGTGGCGCTTACTCTCGTTCCTATGATGTCTTCAAATATTCTTAAAGTGGAAAAACAAAAGCAGAATGGATTTTTCAGTAAGTTCAAAAACAAAGCGGGACAATGGGTAGAAAACTTAGGGGTTAAATACGCCGTTGTGCTTAACTGGTCTTTGTATCACAGAAAAACAGTTCTACTAAGTGTTACAATTATGCTGGCAATATCTCTTGGTTTAGCTTCGTTTTTAGGGGGTGAATTTCTGCCCAAAACAGATCAGGGTTTTATAAACTTCCTTATGGAATCCCCTTCGGGCACACCAATAGAGAAAACGCGATTATACGCTTATAAAATTGAGGATATAGTAAAAAAAGTTGTACCGCCCGATGCGCTGGATGCATTATCAATTTTTTACGGTGAACGAGAAGGAATAGGAGCTTTCGGAACAACCTCTAGCACTGTGGAAACCTTTATAAGACTTAAACCGAAGGAACAAAGAACCATTACTCAATTCGAGGTTCAGGATTCTATAAGAAAATATATGGATGATATTCCCGGTGTAACTTATTTCTTTCAGGAAGGGGGTTCTTTTACTACTGAAAAAGATGTGGAAGTAAAAGTTATAGGATTTGATGTGGACGGCGCGAAAGCCATTGCCAATCAGCTTAAAGAGAAACTTGAGAAAGTAAAAGGATTTGTAGATTTAACATTTAACGTGAAAGAAACTACACCCGAATTGCAGGTACATCTTAATCAGGATGTACTTAACGATATGAAACTTTCCGCTTTAATGGTAGCCAGTAATATTTCTACTGCGATGCAGGGGAAAGTAATAAGTCAATATCGTGAAAAAGGTGACGAATACAATATAAGAATTCAGCTGGGCAAAGAATTCAGAAGCCAGAAATCCTCGCTCGAAAATCTTATTATTCCATTGTATAATGGATCGTTAATTCATTTGAAAGATGTAGCCACAATAGAAGAAGCTTTATCTTCACCCACTATATTCAGGGAAAATCAGAGCAGGTATGTATCAGTCGGATTCAGTCTATCCGGTATAGATCTTTCCGCGGCGGTGGAAGAGGTGAACAGAATTATTTCCGAAACACCGATTTCTTCTGATTATCAGATAATATTGGGCGGAACCGCAGAAGATCAGCAGGAAGCTTTTTTCTATCTTGGTCTTGCGTTTATCGCCGCTATATTGCTTGTATATATGATTATGGCTGCTCAGTTCGAGTCTTTTGTTGATCCATTGATAATAATGTTTACTGTACCGCTTTCAATTATTGGCGTATTCTTCTTCCTGTTTATTACGGGCACAAGTATAAGTGTTATGGCGCTTGTAGGTATTGTTATGCTTGTGGGAATCGCTGTTAATAATGGTATTGTACTTGTGGACTACATGAATCAACTGCGTAAAAAAGATATGGAATTATTTGAAGCGGTTAAACAAGCCAGCGCTGCCAGAATGCGTCCTGTTTTAATGACTGCCACTACAACAATTTTAGGTATGGTTCCTTTGGCTGTTGAATTCGGGTCAGGCTCCGAAACCTGGTCGCCGTTGGCACGAGCCGTAATTGGAGGTTTAACAGCCACTACGGTTCTTACACTAATCGTTATCCCGATACTTTATATAGTATTTGAAAGATTCGAAGAAAAGGTTAAAGTTTATTTTAAGAAAAAAAATAGTTAAAAATAAAATAATTAGTCCCCGTGATTTATAATTCACGGGGATTTTACAAATCATCTTTCTTTTTAGGATGAGTATCCTAACAGATAATTTTTCCACGCTCTTCCTTTTATAAGCAACATTATAATTAATCTTAATATCAGTCAATCCATTTTCTTTGAAGTCAAGTTAGTTTCCCCTTATTGTTATAAGATCTTTTTTTAATCATACTCAAATTCTTGTTACAATTAATAATAGGAGACAGAAATTATTTATAATCCGAATCAAAACGAATTAACTTGCAGCCGGATACTCGAAGAATACAATGATAGAGCTATCGAAATCTTCGGATTATATACCGCTTCTCCAATAGAACCACAAAATCCTATATGGAAATTCGTAAACTGGGCTTGGAAAATATTAATTGTTTTTAAGTGTAAAGCCGGTTAACAGGTATAAGTTTCAAAAATTCGAATGATTAATTGCTGAGACCTATATAAAAAATGACGGTACCAAAATAATACGAGAGGATAATAATGAAAGCCATTGTATGCGAAAAATATGGTTCGCCGGATAATCTTAGGCTGGAAGAGATTGAAAAGCCCGCACCGGGAGACGATGAAGCGCTTGTAAAAGTTTACGCGGCATCGGTTAATTTTAATAACCTCATTATCGTTAATGGAGAACCACTTATTGGACGCCTGTTTTCCGGACTTCTAAAACCGAAAATTAAAATACCGGGAAATGATATTGCCGGAAAGGTTGAAGCGGTAGGTAGAAATGTTAAAAATTTAAAACCTGGTGATGATGTATTCGCTGATACATCAGAGTGCGGCTTCGGCGCTTTTGCGGAATATGCGGCTGTCCCGGCAAACATTTTAACACTTAAACCTGTAAATATATCTTTTGAAGAAGCGGCGGCTGTACCTGAAGCCGCGCTCGTAGCGCTGCAGGCGCTTCGTTACAACGGACCGATTGAAGAAGGACAAAATGTTTTGATCTATGGCGCTTCCGGCGGAATAGGCACGTTCGCTGTACAAATTGCAAAATATTTCGGCGCCGAAGTAACCGGAGTATGCAGTAGTGCCAATTTTGATTTGGTGCTCTCAATCGGAGCTGATCACGTAATTGATTATACCAAAGAAGATTTAAATAAAATCATTAATCGTTATGATCTTATAATCGCAACAGCCGGATATCGTTCTATTTTTGATTTTAAACGAGCACTTAAACCCGGGGGAGTTTATACAGCTACCGGAGGTTCAATGAAACAAATTTTCCAGGCCATGCTTCTTGGACCATTTATTTCTATTATAGGAAATAAAAAACTTGGAAGTATGTTGGTAAAACCGAACAGGGATTTGAGTTTTATGAAGGAGTTAATTGAATCGGGCAAAATAAAACCTGTAATTGATAGAAGTTACAAATTGCATGAAACAGCTGAGGCTCTTAAATATTATGGCAAAGGACATGCCCGCGGAAAAGTAATAATATCCATAGAACATGATAATAATTACTAACTCGTTTACTTTGCGGATTGAATAGAAGCACACAATTTTTATATGAAAAATTTTGTAATACAGGAAACGGTTTTTAATTCTATCTTAATTGAAATTTTATTTTAAAGGTATATCCTTGTTCTGTATTAAAGAATAAATAAAAACTGTTTTTAAATAATATGTGAAAAAAGAAAAGGTACAACATGAATTATTTTAAAAGGTTGTTGATCATTTGTGTTTTTAGTCTGGCCTCACAATTATACTCTCAAAAGATTTCTAATCAGGAATTTGTTTATTCAACAAAAGATGGCGCTGAGCTTAAAGTTTACGTATTTGTATCAGAAAGTTTAAAAAATACCGAGAATCTGCCGACAGTTGTAATATTCCATGGCGGAGGCTGGTCTATGGGTGAAGCTTCATGGGCATTTGGAAGAGCTGAACATTTTGCCAAGCTTGGATTTGTAGCGGCTGCGGCGCAATACAGACTTTCCGATCAAAAAAATATAACCCCGATTGACGCTATGGAGGACGCGAGGGATGTAATAAAATGGATACGAATTAACAAATCTTTACTAAAAATTGACCCGAATAAAGTGGTCGGTTATGGCTGGTCTGCCGGGGCACATCTTGTTAGTTCGGCGGCTATATTTGAGGATTCAACTGCAACTGTAAGTTCAAGTCCAAACGCGCTTATATTAGTTTCACCCGCCGTTTCTTTAGCCAAAGACAATTGGTTCCGGCAATTACTCTTAAATAAAATTGATCCGAATAAGGTATCTCCCGATGAAAATGTAAAAAAAGGAATGCCCCCGACGCTGATACTTCAGGGAAGAGATGATACCGTTACTCCGTTGCAAGGAGTGCAAAATTTTGCCGACAGGATGAAATTAAATGGAAACAGTTGTGAGTTAATAATATACGACGGGGTTGGCCATCTTTTTACTCCATCCACCGAGCGGGATGATAGATATCCAAATCCGGATTCTACTGTTCAATCGATGGCATTTAAAAAAGCCGATGATTTTTTAAGATCATTAGGATACTTAAAATAATTGCAACTTTTTTAAGTAGGTCTTTCTGACCGGTAACATTAGTAAGCAAGGTTAATTTTTATAATATTTCTCTTTGAATTCTATAAAACTGTTAAGACGTGCTTAATTCATTACAAATAATTATGGATATATACCAATGACGTTAGAAATAGTGCTTTTAGTTTTTGGATTTTTTTTATTGATTAAAGGGGCTGACTTTCTTGTTGAGGGGGCGTCTTCACTCGCGCTTACATTTAATATTTCACAAATAGTTATAGGGCTTACAATTGTTGCTTTCGGTACTTCGGCTCCCGAACTGATAGTGAATGTTTTTGCTTCAATCAAAGGGAGTTCTGAACTTACTATCGGGAACGTAGTAGGAAGTAATATTGTAAATATACTTGTAATACTTGGTATTTCAGCTATAATTGCGCCATTACACACTCAAAAAAATACTGTATGGCGGGAAATACCATTTTCACTATTAGCTGTAATTGCGATATTGATAATTGTAAATGACAGCTTCTTTAACGCGGGTAATGATATGGTTTCTATTGGAGATGGAGCACTACTTCTCCTCTTTTTTATAATTTTTCTAAGTTATGTTTATGCAATATCGAAAAACGATTCAATTCTTACAGAAGATATTAAAACCCTGCCTGTCAAAAAATCTATCATCTTCGTTTTAATCGGTATATCGGGATTGTTTATAGGCGGAAAACTAATTGTTGATTCTGCTATTGAGATCGCCAGAATATTTAGTATCAGTGAAGCAATAATTGGTTTTACTATTGTAGCTATTGGAACTTCATTACCTGAGCTGGCTACATCTGTTATTGCCGCTAAAAAAGGGAACTCCGATATAGCCATAGGTAATGTTGTGGGCTCAAACATTTTTAATATATTCTTAATTTTAGGCGTAAGCGCTCTAATTAATCCTATTGAATTTAACGCAAATTTGAATATTGATCTTATAGTTTTATTGATTGTTACTCTAATTCTATTCTTTACCATGTTCACCGGCAAAAAAAGAGTATTGGAGAGATGGGAGGGAATAATATTGGTGATCGGATATGTTTTATATCTGATTCGATTTATTGTTTTGCCAAGCTAAAGCTTAATTACTTAGAATAACTTAAACGGAGGCAACATGTTTGGATTATTAACCGGACTTTATTTTATTTTAATTTTAGCTATCGTTCTGTTTTTGCTGTCGCTCATTTTAAGATTTGTAAAAGCAATAGAAAAAATTGCCGACTCGTACGAAAAGAGAAACAGCACCGGGATATAAAAATTCGATGTAAATTAATGCCGGCTATAAAATTCTTTGGATAAACAATTTTATCCGTTACACTTTATTATTATGGATCAAATTTCATGAACTTGATTCTTTATGGAATCTGTATGATATGCGCTGCAACCTTATACTTCAACAGAAATTTAATTTATTATTGAATTATGGAATCAGAATTAGAAAATATATTAATCACCTCGTACAAAGATCAGATGATTCTATTTTTGAAATCTAATCCGCAATATTTTGATGAGGCTATTAAACTGGCGATCTCCGATAATCAGCCTTTCGCTTGGCGTTCCGCCTGGCTTCTGTGGAGCTGCATGGAAGACAACGACCAAAGAATAA
>PGYT01000069.1 GCA_002839805.1 Ignavibacteriae bacterium HGW-Ignavibacteriae-2 | reverse complement strand
CAAGCTTTAAGATCACATGTAAAATTAGTGGATGCAATATCTTTGTTTATTAAAATGTTGTCTATTTCTACAAAGTCGTTTAACATAGTTCACTGGAATAATTTTTGCTAAGATAAATATTTTGTGTGAGTTAATAAAGCATAAACGAAGTTAAATCTAAAAAATTTAACACAATTTCTTTAATTTTATTTAACTAATAATAAAATGTAATTTATGAATTTTTCATGTAAAACAATTTTAATTACCGGGGCATCTTCGGGAATTGGACTTTCTATCGCCGAACGTCTTTCTCAATATGATTGTAATTTAATTTTAATTGCGCGGCGTATTGAAAAATTGGATGAAATTAAGGTAAAATTAAAGAATAATAAAGCTGAAATTAGCGTCTACAAATGTGACGTGAGCAATAAAACTGAAGTACAAAATACCTTCGGCTGCGTTATCTCTAAATATTCTTTTATTGATATTGCAATTATGAATTCAGGAGTGGGTAAACGGATTAAGCCTGAAAATTTTAACTCGAATGACGCTCATGAAATTTATGGTGTTAATATGTTTGGTATTATTTACTGGATGGAATTGTTATTGCCTGAATTTATTTCAAAAAACAAGGGAATGATAGTTGGTGTTTCCAGTTTGGCCGACGGTAGAGGTTATTCAGGAAGCGGTTTTTATTGTTCAAGCAAAGCCGCTGTCTCAATTTTGCTCGAAGGTTTGCGCATTGAATTATCGAGCTATAACATTAAGATTTTAACTGTACGCCCGGGATTTGTGAAAACTCCGATGACCGATGTTAACGAATTTAAAATGCCTTTTATGATTAGCCCCGAAAAAGCTGCTAAAAAAATTATTGAAGGAATAAAAAAGGAAAAAAATATTATAGAGTTTCCCTGGCCGTTAGTATTTTTGACAAAATTAATTGAATTACTGCCCAACCGTTTTTATGAATTTTTGGCGCGTAAACAGTACGAAAGTATAAGGAAATAAAATTATCATGCTAAACAAAAATATTTCAGCAAAATTGCTTATCCATTGTCCCGACCAATCTGGAATTGTTGCAAGCGTTGCAGAGTTTGTACATAAATTTAAGGGAAATATTATTCATCTAAATGAACATGTGGATATTGAAGAAAAAACTTTTTTTATGCGAGTAGAATGGGAACTTGAAAATTTTACGATAAGCAGAGAAGAGATAGGCCCGATATTCTTGAATGAAGTGGGCGATAAATTTAAGATGAATTGGAATATTTATTTTTCCGATGATGTGCCGCGCGCGGCAATATTTGTCTCTAAATTAAATCACTGTGTTTTTGATATATTGTCAAATACTTTCTCACAAAATTGGAAACTTGAAATACCTTTGATGATCAGTAATCATAATGATTTGAGAGAACTGGCAGAAAAATTCGGAATTGATTTTTACTATTTGCCAATCACAAGTGAAAACAAAACAGAACAGGAATTAAAACAACTTGAATTATTGGAGAAATATAAAATAGATTTTGCGGTACTTGCCAGATATATGCAAATAGTATCACCCGATTTTATAAGTAAATATCAAAACAGAATTATAAATATTCATCATTCGTTTCTGCCGGCTTTCCCGGGAGCAAAACCTTACCACTCGGCGCATCAACGAGGGGTAAAAATTATTGGTGCTACCAGCCATTATGTTACCGATGACCTTGATGCTGGTCCTATTATCTCTCAGGATGTGGTTAATGTTACGCATAAAGATTCAGTTAAAGATCTGATCAGAAAAGGACGAGATTTGGAAAAGTTAGTTCTTTCTAGGGCCATTTATCTGCACATAAATAAAAAGTTACTCGTATACAATAACAGAACCATAGTTTTCGAATAGAGATATAACAAAAAAAAAATTGAGAGATGTTGGTGTTTATAAAAAAATAGTGTTAAATAAATTCTTCCGATATTATGAGTTATTACGAAAAACTTGGTGCCCTACAATTGAATGGCATCACAATTATTTGTAACAATATTTTTGTCAACAAGAGTAAATAACTTTAAATAATCATTTGACTAATGTTAATTTAGTTCTTACTTTAATCTCGCAACAGTTCCTCATCTTTATGTTGTGGTTCTTCCGGAAAACAACCTAATAATTATTGGAGGTACCATGCCCGCAAAAATGCTCAAAGATTTTCTAGATCAAAACAAAATTAAATATGTAACAATCACTCATTCGCTTTCATACACAGCCCAGGAGATTGCAGCCTCGGCTCATATTAAAGGTAAAGGATTAGCCAAAACTGTTCTAGTTAAAATCAGTGGCAAGATGTCTATGACAGTCTTACCGGCTTCATACAGAATTGATTTTGATAAATTGAAAGAAATAATTGGTACAGAGGATATTCGATTGGCAAACGAACAGGAATTTAAGGACAGGTTCCCAGGTTGTGAGGTTGGCGCTATGCCGCCGTTCGGAAATCTTTATAATCTTGATACTTATGTAGCTGCTAGTTTGGTGGAAGACGAAGAAATTGCTTTTAACTCAGGAACTCATACCGAGCTGATTCGAATGCAGTATAACGATTTTGAGCGGCTTGTAAAACCAAAAATTTTACGTTTTAGTTCCAAATATAAAACTTAGTGCGGCTAAGCTTTCAAGATTTATACTTACGTTATAAAAAAAATTTGTTAAAAGTGTCATCCAAAAAGGAATGGGAATGAAAGATATATACGTAAAAATATATCTGTTCGACCCTGTCACCGACGAGGAGTTTTTTATCGGTGATTCCGTATCAGTGGAGATAATCCAATTACTGTCTTATAACCCCGCAGTTGGAATTAATAGCAAAATCCTCGTTTATGATAAAAAATTAAGTTGCTATAAAGCCAATCTAAAAAATTATGAATTCGACAACTCATATTATTTCCGGGTCGGATTTATGAAAAGAAATTTTTCGAAAGTTCTGAATAAACTGATTGGGGACGAAGAGGTTAATCTATCGATTCTTCCGTCTTATATACCTTCGCGAATTCCATATTGGGATAGCGGCTGGGACGATGATTACGAATCGAATGAGTTTTTCGGGGACGGATATTTAAAGGTAAACTGCTCGAAAGAAAACCCAATTAAATTAAGAATTCCGCTCAGAGAATTTTATATAATTGGGCACCGAGGCGCTCCATATCATTACCCCGAAAATACTATGGCTTCTTTCAAGCATGCTTTGAGTATCGGGGCTAACGCCTTAGAAATGGACGTTTGTTTCACCAAAGATAAAAAACTTGTAGTATTTCATGATGCCTATCCAACAAAACATCCAAACCAATTGGACAGAACTTTATTTGAGGATCTGCCCTATGAATTAATTTCACCCGTATTTATGCTTGATGGGAAGCAAGCATTAATTATGAAATATAAAAATGGAAAATTGAAACAGACAAAGAAAATTAAACTAAAATATGAAACTGATTTTGACATCGCCAATTTAACTTTAGCGAAAATAAATGAATATTACGGCTATAAATCCGTTGATGGAGAAGTACACGGTATAATAAATTTTAATGAATTTTTAAATTTCGCGAGCAGTGAAAGAGATCGACTGAAATTAATATTTTTTGATGTTAAAAATCCCCGTTGGGACGTAGTAAAAGATTCTAAAAAATATGCCGAATATGGTACTCTGCTAGCCGAAGCGATAAAACAATTGCCGGAACTACCCGAACACTTAATAATAAGCAATCCTGACAAGGATGTATTGAAATTAATTAAAGAATCATTCTCAAAAAGTGGAGAAAACCGCTGCTCATTTGCTTTTGATGCCGAGGGTTCCTTTGGCGCATATTTCGGAGTCAAAGAAAATCCATTAAGTATAGCGCGTAAAATGGATAACGAAGTTGTTTCAATAGGTAGTTTAGCCCGACCGGGAAACCTAAATGAAATTAAAGAATCTGTTCGAGACAGGGATTATAATTATAAGAGTAAAATCAAAATGGTTGTTCACTGGACTATTAATGAAAAAGCCCTGATGGCAACCTCCATAATTTCAGGAGTTAACGGAATAATTACGGACAAACCGGATTTGCTTAAAAAAATGTTAATGGAGTCTTTCAAAGTAAAAGTTAGTTGAAATGGATAGACTATATCTGCAAAATGATAAAGATAAAGGGCGATAATAATTCTTTTGCTACTAATAAAAGAACTGTTATCGCCTCTATAAGTTAATCTACAATTTTACTGTTCTGCAATTCTTTTACTAGCCGTTCAGTTTTATACACGTGTATCAAAGCTTCCATCAATCCCCAGGAATCAGTTGCCACTGTTCTGTTGTTTTCGGGAAGGAAAATAAAATGACCAGCCAAACTTTCCAGATTACCGTCGTGTACTAGACCAACAATTTCCTGATTCATATTAATAATTGAACTGCCGGAATTGCCGCCTACAATATCGTTAGTTGAAGCAAATCCAACCGGTATCGATAAATCCAATTCCTCGGGTGGTGTTATCCACCTTGGATGCAATCCCCATGGGTATGTTTTTTTGTTAAAAGAATTGTACCTGTCCCATAAGCCATAAAAAGTTACTTTACCGGGGGCTATTGTTCCGTTGTACTCATAACCTTTAATTACACCGTCAGAAATTCTTAGTGTAGAAGTGGCGTCAGGCGCTATTTGATTGCCATATGTTTCAAAAATAAGTCTGCCTATCTCCTGGTGTAATACGTCAAGCGTATTATTCGCCTCACTTCGTTTTTCGTTTATACTTTTCAGCTCATCCTGGGTGTTAACCACAAAATAAATGAAAGGGTCATTACAATTTAGTATTTGATCGGGTTCTGATTTTAACAAATTTTCGAAGTCTTCCTTTGTTGTTAATTTTGATTTTTTCAAAGCATAATTAACAGCTTCGTTATCGAGAAAGCCGCCGTAAACATTTTTTAGAAGTTCATTATCTTTGCCCAGCACTTTGGTTACAAAATTAGCATGATATTTTATAAGCAGATTATTTAGTTCAACATCAAAAGATTCCGGATAAATTGAATTACGCGTTTCTAAAATTTTATCTGATTGATATCCAAGCTCTCTTTCTTCTTCAGGCAGTTTCATTTGTCTGGCATATTTTACAACTTGCAGAGCAACAGTATAATAAACAGATCTGTTCCAGTTGGGCAATGTGTATGTTGCAGATTTGTCCACATCAATTTTTAATTCGTCAATTACCTGTTCAATCGCTTTCCAAATGTGTCCGTATTTTTCATTAAGTGAAGGATTGTTTTTTACTTTTTCTTTCAGTCTGTTTTCAAAATCTGTTTTTTTTGCGATAAGATAGTTGTCCTTTAATCCAAGCAATCTGCCGGCGTAGGATTTTCTTCCATTACCTACACCTAACAAACTGTTAAGCAATTCCGATTCCCGCTCGGGATGTTTATTAAATAATTCTTCATAAACTTTATATAATTCGTTGTAACGAATAAGTGAAATCGGATATGTATTATCCCGGTAATACTCCAATTCAACAATTGTATGCAGTCTGTCGGTATTGCCTGGTCTGCCAATTACGAAAATTGGTTCACCTTCTTCAGCTCCTTGTTTACTCCATGTGAAATAATTATCAGTTTTTACCGGATCACCATTTTCATCATAAGCCCTATAGAAAGCGAAATCAAGCTCATAACGGGGGTAAGTAAAATTATCCCAATCCCATCCCGTTGCGGCAATCTGAAAATCGGGCGCCATTACTAATCTTATATCATCAAAACGTTTGTATGTATAAAGCGAATATTTACCGCCATTATAAAGTGTTACAATCCTGCATTTTAATCCCGTTTCTTCCTGGCAATCTGCGGTTAATGCGGCCATAATTGAATCCCGAAGGTCAATTTTTTCTTTTGTAGTATTACCATTTTCCATTTTCGAAATAATTTCATTGGTTACGTCTTTTATGGAAATAAGCTGGTCCACATAAAGATCCGGAATTTTCCTTTCTTCTTCGAGAGAAGAGGCGTAAAATCCGTCCCGAAGTAAATTTTCACCTTCCTGTTGAATTTTGTACAAATCGCCTCGACCACAATGATGATTGGTCATAATCAATCCATCCTGTGATACAAAAGCCGCAGAACATCCTCCGCCGAACTGCAATGCTGATAACCTCGCATTTTTAAGCCATTTTTCTTCAGGGACAAAACCGTATGTTTTTTGAAAATATTCCCCGGGAATATCATCAAATGTCCACATGGTGCCGAAATCAACATTTGCCGAATTAACTTCTTTTAGGTTCAGCGGTTCATATATGCTGTGCTGTGCATAGGTTGTTTCTGAATATAAAACAGCGCATACAATTAATGGCAGTAATATAGTTTTTACAATAAATCTGCTTCTCATACTGAATTTCTCCAAAAGATTTAAACAAGATTTTTAAAAGATACTTTCATTTAAACAAAATAAAAAACCCGGCTGAAAACCGGGTTATAAAAAATAAAGCTATTCAACAAGTAAAATCAATAATTATTCTTCTTCATTTTCTGTTTTAGAATTATTATTTGTTTTGTCGTCTTCATCCGCCTTAACAATAATTCTATACTCATCAGGAATTTTACCGAGTTTTAATTCCGAACTAATTCTTTGAGCGGAAGTAACATCATCCATAATTTCGAGAATAGCCTGGGAAGCTACGGAAACCATTCTGTTGATTTCAGGGAGATAAACGATATTTCCTGTTATGCTCTCAATATTACCGTCGAAAGCAATACCAATAATTTCAGCATTTTTATTTATTACCGCGCTTCCTGAACTGCCGCCGGTAATGTCATTTGTTGAAACAAAATTAAAAGGAGTGCTCATATCGAAATCCGCACCTGGGTGCTGCCATCTATCGGGTAAATTCCAAGGGAATTTTCCTTTGTTGGAATAGAATCTGTCATACATTCCGTAAAATGTAGTATTTATAGGGGCTATTGTTCCATTGTAATTAAAAGGTTTCAAAACTCCATCGTTTATTCGCAGCGTGAATGTAGCGTCCGGAGGAATTGTTGTTCCGAAAACGGCGTACATAGCCTGACCGAGCATTTCACTTAAAATATTTTCAGTCTCTTCAATTTCGCCTGCTTTCGCGTCGAGTTCTAAAAGTTTTTTATCAGTGTTCAAAATAAATTCTATAAATGGGTCACCCGAATTCAAAATAGCATTTGGACCTTGTTTTGCAAGATCTGTTACAGCTTCTGGTGTTAAAATTTTAGAATTCAATTTTATATAATTTAGCGCTGCTTCACCCGTTAATCCATTAGTGAATTTTTTAATAATCGGGTTTGAGCTTCCCAGCATTTCTGTTACAAAATCAGCTTCTACTCGTATTTTTTTGTATTCAACCGGATAATCAAATTTAGCGGGGAATATTTTCGATATTGTCGAATCCAAATTTTCTGATTTGTATGTATTTGATCTTTTTTCTTCGGGAAGTTGCAGCTCTTCGGCAAGATCTATCATCGACTGCGCGATTGTAAAATAAGTTGTATTAGTACGCCCGGTTAAACGATAGGCATATCTTTCCGGCGCCATATCCCTTAATTCTGTTCTTGTATTTTCAATACTCTGCCAAATATGGCCGAATTTTTCTTTTAATTGAGGGTCGGCATTAACTTTTGATTTAAAATTTTTCTCAAAATCTTTTTTTCTAGCCAAAATATACGGGTCCACCAAAGCTCTGTAAGTACTGCCATATACTTTTGCCGAGTTTCCAACAGAGACAATGGTTTCATTAAATTCATCGGCTCTTTCGGGGATTTCGTTAACAAGTTCGTATAAAGCGTCCATATATTTTTCCAGTTTATATGCAGCGCTTCTGTAAGTAAAATCCCTGTCGTACTCCAGTTGGGCAACCGTTAATAGTCGACTTGTAGAACCCGGATTGCCAACCACAAAAATTGGTTCGCCTTCTTTTGCACCCTCACTGCTGAATTTAAAGAAATTGTCGGTTTTCAAAGGTTGTCCGTTTTCATCGTACGCGCGCATAAATGCAAAATCGGCATTATACCGTGGATAAGTAAAGTTGTCGGGATCGCCGCCCCACAAACCTATATCGGATTCATTTACATATACTGCTCTTATGTCATCGTATCTTTTATACCCGTAAAGAGAGAATTTGCCACCGTTATAAAGTTCTGTAACTCTGCAAATTAATCCTGTTTCTTCAGAATACTTGTCAGTTATCTCTCTTATTTTATTTTTTTTGTTGGATTCTTTTTCTTTATCATTTACGCCTGAATTGAAAGCGTTTATAACATCATCCGTAACGTCTTCAATTAAGACCAACTGGTCAACAAATAAATTTTTAACTTTTCTTTCATCCTGTAAAGTAGGAGCATAAAACCCGTCAGTCTTTAAATTTTCACCTTCATTCTCAAATCTGTTGAGAATAAAATCCACACAATGATGGTTAGTCATAATAAGCCCATCTTCAGAAACAAAAGAGGCCGAACACCAGTTGGCAAATTTAAGCGAGGACATTTGTACGTCCCTCAGCCAATCTTCAGTCGCGTCGAAGTTGTAAGTTTCTTTAAAATAATTTACAGGCGCATGCTCAAAAGTCCACATTTTCCCCGTATCAAATCTTTTTGCTGATACTGTATCATAGTTAAAATGGTTAGGATATTTAATTGTATCTTTTTCTAAAATACTATTTGATGCGCAGCCATACGCGACAAAAAATGTAACAGCTACAGCAATAAATTTTCTTAAGCTGTTTTTACTGAAAATCATAATAATTTCCTTTTAGGTTATAAAAATGTTTAAAGACAACCCAAATTTATTATATGTTGGTCAGAATATAAAATAAAAAGCACAGGTTTTTTACTAACAAAAACCTGTGTCTAAAGGGGGACAATTTTTATTAAATAAAAGCTTCTGGAAAATAGCACGGTTCAATGATTTTTTCGTCATCTGAAGAACCAGTACAAAGAGAACATTTTTCTGTATAGAAAACAACCGGTTCTTCACTTGGATCGGCGTCTACAAAATTTATTACCGATTGACAGATTTTACACTGAACAGTATGATGTGTATCCATTTTTAATCTGCAAGTCGGACACAGCAGCCCTGTTTCTGAAATAATTTCTCGCGGTTCGAAAAGAAATATTGCCTTGCATTTTGTATTATTGCAACGGGCAAATTTTTGTTTGGTGGTAGATTTGGTTTCTATATTTACCTCCATTGTTAAACGATGTGTAAAAATAGTCCATAGGTTTTGTTTTTGCTATGCAAAAAATAATACTCCCATAACAAATGCAATAAAAAGAAAAAAAATAAAAGAGGAGAAAAAGATGTCGAAAATACCAGGATTTAAAGCATATGATATTCGGGGAAAGGTGCCTTCGGAATTAAATGCCGAAATTGTTTATAAAGTTGGCAGGACATTTGTAAAAAATCAGAGAGCGAAAAAAGTTGTTATCGGAATGGATGTGAGGGAATCTTCTCCCATTTTATCCGAAGCTCTTGCCAGAGGAATAACTGATGCTGGTGCCAAAGTATTTGATTTGGGTTTATGCGGCACAGAAATGATTTATTTTGCAACTCCTTTCCTCGATTGCGATGGGGGAGTTATGATTACAGCTAGTCATAATCCGCCTGAATATAATGGACTTAAATTTGTGAAAAGGGACTCGGTTCCAATGGGTTACGAATCGGGATTAAATGAAATTGAACAGATGATCTTAAATAATGATTTGGGTGAATTATCTGAAAAAAAAGGTGAAGTTGAATCAATAGATATAATGAAAGAATTTATCGATAATTTAAAACAGTTTTATGATCCCGCAAAAATTAATCCTTACAAAGTGGTAGTAAACGCAGGCAATGGCTGTATTGGGCCGGCTTTGGACGCAATTGAAAATAAACTTCCGATTAAGATGGTTAAAGTATTTCATAATCCAGACTCTACATTCCCAAACGGTGTGCCTAATCCTCTGCTTCCCGAGAACCGACAACCTACAGTGGACGCCATTAAAAATCACGGAGCTGATTTTGGAGTTGCCTGGGATGGCGATTATGATAGATGTTTTTTCTTCGATGAAAATGGGAATTTTATAGAAGGTTACTATATTGTGGGATTACTCGCCAAGTCTATTCTTAAGAAAAATCCTGGAGAAAAAATTGTACACGACCCTCGTTTGGTTTGGAACACAATAGATATTGTGAAAAAAGCTGGCGGACAGGCCATCGTTTCTGTCAGCGGTCATGCGTTTATTAAAGAAAAGATGAGAGGAACTAACGCTATTTATGGAGGCGAAATGTCAGCCCATCATTATTTTAGGGATAACTCTTACTCAGATAGCGGGATGATACCTTTTCTTTTAGTCACTCAATTGATGTCCGAAGAAAATAAAAAACTATCCGAATTAGTCGGTGAAATGATTTCACAATATCCATGTTCTGGTGAAATAAATACGAAGTTGGATAACCCTGCGCAAAAAATAGAAGAAATTAAAGCGAAATATACCGATGGTAAAATGGATACACTTGACGGCATTAGTGTAGAATACGATACATGGCGTTTTAATGTTAGAATGAGTAATACAGAACCGCTGATACGTCTAAATGTAGAATCTAAAAGTGACGAAAAACTAATGAGAGAAAAAACAGAAGAATTGCTATCCTTAATTAGAAGATGATTCGGCAATACAATTCTAAAAGATATTTTGTTTTTTATTTCATTATTTGCTTTCATTAAATATATTGGTGAAGTTTGTTAAAGAATAATTATTCAGCATAGAAATATTAGGGAGCTAAAAATGGCCGACCAAAAAGAAAAAGCAATTGATGTTGAAAAGCTCTTAAAAAACAAATTAAAAGGCTTAAGTATAGGTGATTTAGAAAATGGAATAGCCAAAGTAGTAACGGAGCTTGTTGGTGAAGATTACAAATGCACTATAAACGATGTTAAATACTCATTGTTTAGTGGAGCGGATTTTCACGTTAAAATAGAATTGAGTTATAATCCGGAAGATTAATTAAAAAGATTATGGATCAGAGGCGGTATTATTCCGTCTCTGTATCCGCTATTAGTATATTCTAGCTAAACATTGCTGCAAATCAATAAAGAAAAATTACCTGATAAATTGTTTCAACTCATTAATAACAAAATCTATTTCATCCTTTGTATTATAAAAATGTGGAGCAAAACGGATTAGTCCTTGTCTTAATGAACAGTTTATTCTTCTTTTTTGCAGTTGAGCGAATGTTTTTTCAATTTCTGGAATAATGCATGAGATTATACCGGCAAGTTGAGCCTCCTGAGCATCGCACATAATTATTTTTACACCATTATCTTTCAATTTATCTCTGAAATAGACGGTATTTTCAACAATTCTTTTTTCTATGTTTTTAATACCATTTTCAATAAAAAGATTAAGGGATTCATCCAACGCAGTTATACCAATTGTATTTAAAGTCCCGGTCTGAAACTTTGAAGCATCTTTTCTCAAAGACAAATCATATTGTGTTAAATTCCATGCATCATTTACTGATGTCCAGCCAACGTGTTTCTGCTGAATTTTCGATTGTAATTCCTCACCGATATAAAAGTATGATGTGCCTTGAAGACTCATAAGCCATTTCTGCGCGCCTCCAGCGATAAAATCTATTTGCGATTTTTTTACGTCTATCGGAACAACTCCAGCACCTTGAATAGCGTCCACACAAAAAGTTATGCTATTGGTTTTGCAAAGTTTACCTATAGATGTTAAGTCAGCCCTAAAACCTGATAAAAACTGGACAAGACTAATTGATAATAATTTGGTTCTATCAGTAATGGCATCCTCAATATCCTCAATAAAATATTTACCATCATGCTGTTTAATGAAATCAAATTCAACACCATTATTTCTCAAATTAAGAAAAGGGTAAATATTTGAAGGGAACTCGTTTTCGAACAAAATTATACGGTCACCACTATTAAATTTAAAGCCCTGTGCTAGAATATTTAACGCGTTCGAAACGTTATCAGTCCAAGCAATTCTTTCAGGTTCGCAATTAAGTAATAAACCCAGTTTTTCTTTTGCCGAAACATTAGTGTGTAAAAATGTCTGAAAGTTATCGATGGGTTCAGTACTTCTTTCAATAATAAATTCATTAATTCTTTTAATAATTGAATTGGATAAAGGTCCTAATGAAGAATGATTAAAATAAATTATACCTGTTTCCAGATAAGGGAAATTTTTTCGTACTCGTTCTATATCCATACATGGTAAAATATTAATTATAGAATAAAATTGTTTCAGTAAATCTAATTTATTCTGGTATAAAATTTGTTCTTTTTATTTCGATTATATCAATAATCATTTAAAAAGGATGATAAAATGAAATCGATAATTGAATTAGCACGAGCCTTTTATGGGGTTGTAATTCCTAAAAAATTGCAAAAAAAATTTTTAGATCATGTTTTAGATTATCTTGATGAAAGATATTCTATTGAAACAGCAATCGGATTAGCCTTAAAAGAAATTAGAATTCAATAATTATCTATGTGTTAGTGCTGAACAATATTGTACTTCTGAAGTTATAGGGACAATATCGATGTTTAAGCCGGAGCAGTATTCTTGTAATTTAAGGTAATATATACTCCTTGAATATATGGATGCTTATTACGCCTAAAATCATTGGAGCCTCAAAAAAAAATCAATTCATTGAATTCTTGTAGTCCTGTATTATTCGGATAATATTTTTACCTGCTGCCACATATTCTTTTTACAACAATTCAATATCTCGCTGATGAACCATTCGAAAAAAAATGTGTGAAATTTAAAATTGATTACAATCATTCTAAAAATAGATGCTTTGTTGTTTTTAGCTGCGGTAAAGTAAAATGGTGGGTTAGTTATTCATTAATTGAAAGTTGATCTAATAAAAACGCAAACATACGCGCGTATACTTTATAAATACTAAACCGCCCGGAAGCCCCTACGTGTCCCGAATCCATATCACAATCCAACAGAAGGGGGTTGCTGTCGGTCTTTAATTGCCGCAATTTAGTGATCCATTTTAAGGGTTCCCAATACTGAACCTGGGAGTCATTAAATCCTGCAATCGCAAGAACAGCCGGGTATTTTTTCTTTTCGATATTATCGTAAGGGGAATAAGAAAGCATATAATCATAGTATTCTTTTTGATGAGGATTCCCCCATTCATCATATTCGACTGTTGTAAGCGGAATAGAATCATCAAGCATAGTTGTAACTACATCAACAAAAGGAACTGCGGCAATAGCGGCTTTAAATAATTGGGGAGCCATGTTAATAACGGCAGCAATTAATAATCCTCCAGCGCTGCCCCCGTATATAAAAAGTTTATTGTTAGATGTATATTTGCTGCGAATCAAATATTCAGAACAATCAATAAAATCGTAAAAAGTATTTTTTTTCTTCAAAAGTTTACCGTTCTCATACCATTGACGTCCCATTTCCTGTCCGCCGCGAACATGAGCGATGGCGTAAATAAATCCCCTATCTATAAGGCTAAATATAAACGACCTGAAGCTCTGATCGGCTGAGTATCCGTATGCGCCATAAGCTGAAAGAAGTAATGGATTCTGTCCGTCGAATTTAATTCCTTTTTTGTATATAAGCGATACAGGTATTTGTAACCCATCTCTCGATGTAACATAAATCCTGTCGGTATTATAGCTTTCTGGGTTGAAATCGCCTAAAACTTGATCTTGTTTTAACAAAATCCTTTTACCGGTCTCCATATCAAAATCATAAACCGAATTAGGGGTTTTAAATGAACTATAAACAAATCTCAATAAGTTTGAATCGGTTTCGGGATTCGGCGAAATAGATGCGGAATAGGTTTTTTCGTCAAACTCAATAGTATAATCAGATTCGTGTTTGCAGTTTTTAATTCGAATAAAATCTAAACCTTTATTTACCTCCTTTACTACTAGATAATTCTTAAATACAAACAATGATTCCAGCAGAACATCTTTTCTGTGTGGAATTATTTCAGTCCAGTTTTGTTTAGCGGTATTCGATATAGGAGTTTTTATTATCCTGAAATTTTTCGCCTTAAAATTTGTTAAAATAAAGAAACTCTCCTCACAATGATCGACGTAATACTTTATATCGTGCTCACGTGGCAAAATAATTTTAAAAATGTCATCCGGTGTATCGGCATTTAAGTACTGATATTCCGTAGCAAGCGTATGTGAAGAACAAATAAATATATAATCTTTTGAGCGAGACTTTTGCACAAGCGTGCTGTATTCCTCATCGATTTCATGATATATGAGTTGATCGTCTAATGGATTTTGGCCAATTTTATGTTTAAATATTTTATCGGAACGCAAAGTTTTTTCATCTTTACCTGAATAAAAAATAGTTGAATTGTCATTGGCCCATGCAGGATTTCCTGCTGTGTTGGGTATAGAATAATTTAGAACTAAACCTGTTGAAAGATCCTTTATGAAAATATCGTACATACGTCTGCTGTGTTTATCAACTCCGAACGCCAGCCATTTATTATCCGGACTAACCACTAATCCAATTACTGATATATATGGTAATCCTTCGGCTAAATGATTAACATTTAGCATTATTTCTTCTTTGGCCGTTAAACTGTCTTTTTTGCGGCAATAAATAGGATATTCATTGCCTTCAGCGAACCGGGTATAATAATAATAACCGTTATCAAAATATGGAACAGTGGAATCATCCTGTTTTATTTTTACTATTATCTCATAATAAATTTTTTTCTGCAAATCTTCGGTATGATATAATGTTTTTTTAGTGTAAATATTTTCGGTTTCTATCTGGGCTAAAACTTTGGGATTATCCCGTTCGTTCATCCAAAAAAAATTATCAATTCTTGTATGTCCGTGAATTTTTAATTTTTTAGGAATTTTTTCGGCGACAGGTGGTTCAATTTTATTTTTTGTAATCATATTTTTTTAAGATAAAGTTACGAACCAAGAAGTTAATGAGATAATAATTTTTATATAAATATAGTAATTCTTTTTCAGGTAATATATTACCAAGAGTTATAAATTACTTAAATTTAATCATCAATTTTTGCCCAAACAGAATTAAATTGAAATTATTTATTGTATTAATTTCTCAAAACTTTATAAGATAAAAACCATTCCCAATTATTTCCTTTATTCCAATCAATATCTGGAGAAGTTAACTGCCGATCCAATGGTGCTCCAGTCCATTTATCCCACCAGGCTTTTGCTACACCGGCAGAAAAAGTTGATTCCAAATTAAACCAATGCTTAAAAACAAAATTTAGTTGGATTCCTAAATTAATCCATTTAGATCCTTCTTCTGAATCAGTAATCATAGCCTGTGTATAAATTGAAGCATCTATATGATTTATAAAATGCTGTCCCCACGAAAGATTACTAAACCTAAGTGGGGGTAAATTATTCTCGAACATTACCTTTATAAATTTTTCCGCAGATAAACTATAAATCGGAATTCCGGGAAATCTGAAAACTTTTCGGAATTGTTTAACATCTACATCTTCTACAGCCCTATTTCCAAATCCGCCCAAATAAAAACGAGCTTGGATTAAATTAGGATTATCGTAATGATATCCTCCCGCGAGCTTAAAATGCATAGTATTATGTTTGGTTATCCAATTTGAAAAGTTATCCCATTCTGCTGTTATTTGTCCGGCAAACTGAGGGCTATCCGGATTGTCGGCGAAACCCCGCAGTGTTATATCAAACATATCGCCACTTTCATAATCTGAACTGCCTATAGTTCTGCGTAAATTTGTGGAATTCCAATTAGTTTGACCTACTGCAAAATCGGGGCGGGAAACGCGAACAAGATTATCGTTAATAAACTCAACACCGTTATACATTGCTATTTCGGAAGCCTGTTTTATTTTGTGCGGATTATCGTACAACCAATAATATGTTTGTCCTAAAGTAATTTTTCTTCCTATCATACCTCGTTTTCTACTGTTAAACAAATCATAAAAATCTGTAGCATTCTGATGAAAGGAAAAATGATAATGATTATTGTAATCATATTTAGCTTTAAAATGAAATTTTGGACCGACTTTGTTTTCGTTGAAAGGGGAGTATCCGACCTCCACAGATAAATCATGAATAAGCATGGGATCTGATAAATGAGCATACAATCCTAAAACTTTCTGATTCTGGAAACCGCTCAAAATTGGAATAAAAGAGTTAAGGTCAAGATTGGCAATAGCATCATAAGTAACAGAATTTTGAATATTATTTATTGCCTCATTGGAGTCGCTTGGTTTAACTACAAGATTTGCGAGTTCAGGATTTTTATTAAGAATTTGTTGTCCCAAATAATTAATTGCGGGTAAATATTCAGCAGGTTTATTGGGAATTATTGAAGGCATAAAACCATCACTTGTAAACTCGAATACAAATAAAGAATCAGTAGTAAAATATTTTGGTTTGAATAATCCCTTAAGAGTATGAGAGACAGCTTCAGTAACTCCGCTTCTTAGATCTTTTTTATAAATATTTGAAACACCATTGGTGTAAGCATTCCAGAATAAGAAGTTATTATCCGGGCTCCAGGAAGGATTTTCGGGACTTCCCTCATCCGTAACAATATCGAATTTTGTTTCATTGTTTTGTTTAAGTCCGTCGCTATCAATTATTATTAAAGATTGACTGCCATCTGTTTTATGAAGAACAGCCGCTAAAAAATTTCCATTTGGACTAACTGATAGCTGATTGACTTCCTGTCCCAAATCAAATTTAATAACGGGAAATAATTCATTATATGGATAAGGAGAATAAACAAGTATGGCATAACCATTGGCGTGTTCTATACCCCAGAGTTCGTGTGTTTCTTCGGTCACAGTTAAATAACCGATTCTATAATTTTCGAATAATAACTGTTTCTTTTTCGAATTAACATCAATTACCCAAACGTCCCTAAAAAATTGATTGTTATTGGTCGTATAAAATAAGTAACCCAATTTTTTATCGAATGTTGTTGAAGATACCTGATACATGCTTGGCGTGGGTATGCTTCCAATCTCTTCTGTTTTTCCGGTTTTAAGACTTAATTTTTGTAAATAAGCCAAATTATGTGCTTTGTGAGTACCGAAGTATATGTTTTCTGATTCCAGATCAAAATTTGGTTCACTTACCCAACCCTGAGTTTCTTTAGTTAAATGTCTTACGGGCGTTAATGGCGAACTTTTTAATCTTTGTAAATTTTTATACTGAAAATCTTTTTCATAAAAAATAAAGTCGTTCCAAGCCTCATCCATGGATTTCCCGAACACATCCTCAAATTGAGAAAGAATTCCACTGTAAAAATCACCGGCATCGGATTTATACCATTCAATCATTTTATCCGAACCATAAATAATGGAAAGGTATGAGATAAATCGAGTGCCGTAAAAGTAATAAAGCGTGCCGAGGAAAAAAGAATTGTGTGTAAAAATAGTTTCAAGTCTTAAATCATTTGGAATTTCTTTGTTTTCGAGCACCAGAGATCTAAAATACATTTCATCGAAATTGGAAAAAACCCGACCATATCCTCCGTTTAACCAAGTTTCCAAATAAACGGCAATTCCTTCTTGATACCACGTAGGGGAATAACGAGTGATATTTGTTAAAAGACTGAAAAATATTGAGGAAGGTTGATTTTGCTCTGGAGGAACTTTCGAAAATATTTTTCTAAAAAATTTTTCTATATTGGTGCCCTGATCGTTTACTACAATATGAACCAGTTCATGGGTTAGCAGCCAATGAAGCCTTTCCGTATATAACGTATTCTCATATCCCGCTTCGAACGGTGCAATAGATAACCGTACTAAATTTTGTGGTACAGTTGTGGCCTGTCCTATACCGAAATCATTAATATCATAAATATTAAGAATAATTTTTTCGCTTGGTGTGTAATCAAAAATTTTTTCGAGGGGTTTAAGAGCTTCTTCAGCCGAGTTTAATAAATAATCGGCTAAATTGGCGTTTTCTTCAAGATATATTATTTTAAAATTTTCACTTTCTTTTTCCGACCATGTGAGCTGGGCAATTAAATTAATATTGGTACAGAGTATAAAAGTAAAAGTAATTATAATTTGTAGGGAAGAGGTAAATTTCATTTTTCTTAGTCCCAAAATATACGAAACAAGCCCCCAATTATACATAATTGAAGGCCCATTTCATATCTAACTCTATATATAAGGTGCGGGAACAAATACTTATTAGATACCCAAATCTTCGATTTGAGCGTTAGATCTAGTAAAACCATATCTGCTGCCTAGGTTTTCAATCTGAGCGTTAGATCTGGTAAAACCATATCTGCTGCCTAGGTTTTCAA
>PGYT01000004.1:62875-175088 GCA_002839805.1 Ignavibacteriae bacterium HGW-Ignavibacteriae-2 | reverse complement strand
CCTGTTGATCAGATTGACGATGTAATCCGTTTGCAGGCTGGTATTGTTGTTGGTGACAATGGCACAATTCATATTCGAGGCGGACGAGCTGATGAAACTTCTTATTCTTTGAATGGTGTTTCAATCAATGATCCTTTGGCTTTGGAAACTGAAAGCCGACGTTCAGTTGGACTTGCAACAAATGCTGTGCAGGAAGTATCTGTTTCAAGCGGTACATTTAGCGCTGAGTACGGCAATGCTCTTAGCGGGATTGTTAACTATGTAACCAAGGAAGGCAGCGAAAATTATACTTTCAGTTTGCGCGGATACGTGGGAGATTACCTCACCAGCAGAGACAAATTATACCCCAATGTAGATGACATTGACCCTATGAATCGTAGTAGAATGGAAGCTACATTCGGTGGTCCGATACCTCTGCTAAACAGAAAAGTAAAAGTATTTTTCTCTGGTGTATTTGAAGATTTTAAAGGATTAAAAAACGGCACACGCTACTACAATCCGAGTGATTCTTATCTTAGCCGTGAGGCATTCCAAACCGGAGACGATCGTAAAGCGGAATCATCAAAATCCTACTGGTTTAATCCTTATTCATCCACTTCAACCGGAGCTCCAACGGGCGATGGTTCTTATGTGTCCATGGATCCGTCAACTAGTTTCAATCTTCAAGGAAATATAATTTATAATTTGAGCTCAACTTTTAAACTTAGATACGAAGCTGTTCATAACTCTTCTGAATGGAAAGGATATGAAATGGCTTACAAGTTTAATCCCGATGGATTGGGTACAAATTATTCAGAAGGTTTAATCCAAACTTTTGATATTACACATACCGTATCTGATAATATGTTTTATACTTTGAAAGCTTCGCGAGGATATTCATCTAGTAAGTATTATCTTTATGAAGATATTAACGATCCTCGTTATCTACCTTCAGTTTACAGACTTGGTGTAGGGAACTCAGGTTTCTATGCAGGCGGAACAGATAACAATAGATCGAGCCAAAGAACAGAAACAACAACTTTAAAAGCTGATTTGGTTTCACAGCTTTTTAAATCGCACGAAATTAAAGCTGGTTTTGAAACTCGATTCCATAACATCAATTTTGAAAGTTACGATTTAAAGATTCGCGATGCCAATGGTAACAATATTACTAATGCCGATCTTTTATATGACAACAATTTAACAATTGTCCGCTCTGTTCCTGATCCAAATACAGAGCCTTCTTTGATAACAAAATATGAAAGAAATCCTGTTGACGCTGCGATTTATGTTCAGGATAAAATTGAGTTGGCGAAAACTTTAATTCTGAATATCGGTTTACGCTACGAGTATTTCGATCCGAAAGCTTCATATAATCCCTTTCTTTCCAGTGATCTTGAAAACATAAAAATTAACTATATAAACAAGGGCGAAACGAAGTCGGAAATAAAACACCACGTTTCTCCCAGGATTAGTGTTTCATATCCTATTACAGCCGAAGGCGTAATCAGATTCTCATATGGACACTTTTACCAAAACGGATCTCTTCGCAGAATGTACAGAAATCCGGAATTTTTTGTAACTGCTGGTGATGCTACTCCAACATTCGGAAATTCAAATGTTAATATGCAAAAATCAGTTCAATACGAATTTGGTTTGCAACAGCAGTTAAGTGAGAACATTAAAATGGAACTCACCGGATATTACAAGGATGTAAAAGATTATATTTACACCCAAACAATTTATACAACAAACGGTATTCAATACCAGGCACTTACTAATTTAGCTTATGCAAACGTTAGAGGTGTAACGGTTCATCTTGAAAAAAGAAGAGCTCCTCAGGATTTATTTTATTCATCTTTGGACTATACTTTCCAGGTATCGGAAGGTAATAGAACAGAACCGACTGAAGATATGTTTTTCAGCGAATCTGCCGGCAAACAAACTGAAACTTATTTAGTTCCTCTCGGTTTCGATAGACCTCATAATGTAAATCTTTCGATGGGTCTTTTTGATGCTAACAATTGGTCCTTGGGTGTAATTGGTTACATGAGAGCCGGTGAGCCTTATACACCAGCTTATCCATCCGATATTGTCGGAATTACTTTTGAACAAAATTCGGCTAACCAACCCTTCCAATGGAGTGTTGACCTTAAATTTGAAAAATTCTTCCAGTTTGATCCGATTAAATTTTCTCTCTTCTTACAAGTTGAAAATTTATTCGACACACAAAATGAGTTAACAGTTTATCAGAGTACAGGACGCTCACTTAAATCTATTGAATCTTCAGTAAATCCGGCTTTATTCCAGAGTCTGAAAGATAGAATTAACAGAGGCGATGTTGGAATGTTCCCTATAGATGAAATTGACAATTATTACAACTGGCGTCCTGAAAGAGTGAGTAGACCAAGAGAGATAAGGCTGGGTTTTTCACTATTATTTAATTAATGAAAATTAGTAGAGGAAATAAAATAATGAAGCTAAAGTTAATCTCTTTTTTATTGTTATCGACTATATTTATTTCCGCTATTGGAGTGGTTGCACAAGAAAAAGATGAGAACGGATTTTACATTTACAAAAAACTTACTGAAAATGATATGAAAAGACTTTTTGGAGAAGAATGGCCTCCGAGAGTTTTTAAAGTAAATGGTGAAATGCGTTATCGTAAAGAATCCATTATTAGCGGAAATAAAATTACTACAATACTTTACAACTATGGATCAATTTGTAAACCGAATACATTAGGAAATGTTGCCGACCTTGTTTGGCAAGGATTAGGTTACGGATTTGAATTTGGGCCATTAGCTGCGGCGGAAGTTACAGGAAAAAATAACTCGCTTCTGCAAATTGTTTCGGACTCATTCGTTTTACAAGGGCAAGGCGATTATAACCCAGCTGGAACTTTAAAATGGGGTTGGCTGCCGAAATCGGGTTTTGTTGATACTACATTCGGACAAAATGAAATTGCTCGTCTAAATATAGCCGACAAAGATGGTGATGGTAAACCAGATAGCTGGCCTGATAGATGGTATGTTCCCGAAACTGGCAAATATCTGTGGCCAGCATTTTTGGGTGATCAAGCTACAGCTCCTGATGAAGAAGTTTATTACGTTGTTGACGATTACACAAACGCTGAATTCCCTTATTATCCGTTCCCTTCAGATTCAACAAAAAGAGGTTTGGGGTTGGATATGGATGTTCGTGTACTTCAGTTCAATAATCCGTTAGCCGAAGATATAATGTTTTTAGTTTATCAGGTTACCAACGCGAGCCCTAAATCATTAGATAAAGTTTATTTTGGTATGCACGGTGATCCGCATGTTGGCGGTCCATCTAACTACAACGATGATAAAGCTGGATTTCTTGATCCTTTCGGCAGTTCGCTTGATATAACAAACGCTCCTCAAAGAGCCCGCAATATGGTTTACAGCTGGGACGATGACATGGCAGGCGATGGCGGCAGACGAGCAGGATATTTCGGATGGAAATTCCTTGAATCACCTTCAAACCATACAAACCTTAAAGATGATGACGATGACGGTATAAGAGACGAATCTCCCGCTAATTCTGCAGGAAGTTTTATCGATGGAGTTACAATTCCGCTTATTACCCCAAATATTTCCGGCGATTTGCTGGCTAAATATATTTCTATATACGGCGAACCCCGCGAAAGATGGGAAGGTGATGAAGACGGAGACTGGCTGAAAGAATTTGATGATATTGGTATCGATGGTATAGGTCCCGATTCTCCTAACTATCCGGGTCCGGATTTTGGAGAAGGCGACGGCAAACCTTCGCAAGGCTGGTTTACTGACGTAAATGGTAACGGAAAATTAGATGCCGAAGAAAAAGGCAGCTTACAGGAAGACAAATATCTTGGTTCATTCTGGGCAGGCTCTGAACCTAACTTCGGATTCAGAGATATTTCGGAATCTGATCAACTTGGTTTAACTTCATTCCACGCTGCTACATATACGAATTCCGATCCTAATGTACCCAGGAACGATCCTCTTATGTGGGAATGGTTATCCTCTGATTCATTAGCTATTGATCAGAAATTTTTACAGGACGGCGGAGACAATATTTTTAACTTTGGCACCGGTCCAACATCTCTAGCTCCAGGTGAATCTCAAAGATTTTCGATGGCAATTTTATTTGGTAATGATTTAGATCAGCTTGTGCTTAATGCTGAATCTGCAACGAGAATTTTAGAATCTGATTACAGATTTGCTAAACCGCCTGAGAAGCCCAATGTAAGAGTAGTTGCAGGTGACGGCCAGGTTACTCTTTACTGGGATAATGCCTCAGAAGAATCTTTTGATCCTTTCTTGAGAACATTTGATTTTCAGGGATATAAAATTTATAGAAGTCAGGATCCTTCATTTGCCGACGCTAAAACTGTTACAGATGGTTTTGGAAATCCTTTTATCGGTAAAGGAATTGCACAATTTGACGTTGTTGACAGTCTTTCTGGATTTCATCCTGTTGAATTTTTGGGCAGAGGCATAAAATATAATATGGGAACTAATAACGGATTGGTTCATGAATATGTGGATAAAGGTGTTAAAAACGGCATTACATATTATTATGCTGTAGCCGCATATGACGGTGGATCAATTGAATTTGGTTTGCCACCTTCCGAAACCCAAACTGTTATTTCAAAGGATCCTTTAACCGGAGAATTGATTTTTGACGTTAATACAGCCAAAGCAATACCTATGGTTAAAACACCGGGTCTATTGGACGCAACTGCCGGCATTGACGGTACTCCAAAAACGATTGTCGGAAATTCTACTGGTCCGATAACTATTAAAGTTTTGGAACCCGGAAAAGTGCAGGATAAATTATATTCTATAGAGTTTACAGAGCCTACGGTTTATAATGTACTTGATTCAACAGGCGTATCCGAAGAATTTAAATCTAAAGGAACTGTGTTTGTCGATCTTAGTCATCAGAATTTAATTGAGAATACGTTAGAAGTATTTGATAAATCCGGTGCAAAAATAGATAAGTCACGATATGAATTAAAAGCTAACATTGGTAAAATTAAAGGTACTACAGAAACATCTCTGCCTGCGGGAGAGTTATTTACTGTTAATTATCGTTATTATCCTGTATATCAGAGCAGTAATCTTGTTGGCACTGACGATAACCCGACTTTTGACGGTATGAGAGTTTATGTAAAGAACGAAGAATTGAATCTCGATAAAATAAGAAGTGGCTGGAAAGACGGTGTTGTTACAAATGTTAAAGACTCTTTGTTATGGGATAAATCCAGCGCAAAGTATATTGGCAATCCCCATATTCAGTACAGAGCAAATTGGGAAATTAGATGGCTTGGAACCGAGACTAACGCAGACGGATCCTGGACAAATGTTGGTGATACTGCTACTTCATACTTTAACGGTTTGAAAAAAGCAGTTGCGCCATTCAGAATTTATAACACATCTGAATTCGACGCTCAGGGTCAACCGCTTCGCGCATCATATCTTATTAATGAAACCGGTTCTAAAAATGGCGGTAATGGCCGCTGGGATTGGGGAGAACCAATAATTCTTCAACCTCAAAAACCTAAAACGGCTAGTGAAGTTTCATATTATGTAAACTTTTTACTTAAAGCCGATTCAGTGGTGATTAAGGATAAAAGAATAAACGATACTTTAGTTGTTAAAGACACAACCATAGTAAAGTTTACACCTGTGCTTCCAAAAAATGGCGACATATATTTCGTTAAAACTAGCAAGCCCTTTTTAACAGGTGATAAATTTATATTTGAAACAAGTGCGGCTGAATTTAAAGCTTCCGAAGCCAAAAAGGAATTAGATAATATTTATGTTGTTCCAAACCCATATGTTGTATTTTCAGATAGTGAACAGCCTGGAAGGACGGCAGAAAAACGAGGTGATAAGCAGCTTCAATTCAGAAATTTACCTCCTCAGTGCACTGTTAGAATTTATACATTGACGGGCGAATTAGTTCAGAAAATTGAGAAAGACGATTTGGGAAGTACAGCTTACTGGGATTTATTATCGTTTGAAGGACAACGAGTCGCCTATGGTCTCTATATCTATCATGTTGATGTACCCGGTGTGGGCGAAAAAATTGGAAGATTGGCACTGATTAAATAGTTGATGCCTGATAGGTGTCTGAATTTCAAATAGGAGTTTAAACGATGAAAAAAATAAAAATACCTCTGGTTATTATGCTGGTACTTCTTTTCAGCAGTTTTGCTCAGGCTCAACTACTCAGAAGTACTTCTAAAGTTGGAACAACCGCCGCGCCATTCTTGAAGATTGGCGCAGGTGCCCGCGCAATTGGCATGGGCGGTGCTTATACCGCTATTGGCGGCGATATATATTCAATTTATTGGAATCCGGCTGGATTGGCTGGAATTAAAAGTAATACCGAAGTAACCTTTAATCACGTAGCGTGGCTTGCGGATATAAACTATGATTTTGCCGCTGCCGCCCTAAATTTAGGCGATATGGGAATTGTATCTCTCAGTTTTACCTCCATGACTTCCCCCGAAGAAAAAGTAAGAACTTTTGAAGCGGAAGAAGGTGACGGCAGAACATGGGATGCTAATTCTATCGCTTTATCTGTTGGATATTCCAAAAATCTAACAGATAAATTTTCAATTGGTGCTCAAATAAAATTTGTACGAGAAGCCATTTGGAACAGCAGTGCTTCGGGTTTCGCAATTGATTTAGGAACTTATTACGTTACTCCTTTCAATGATATGGTTATTGGAGCTGCTATTACTAATTTCGGCTCAACCATGCAATTGCAGGGAAGAGATGTTCAATTCAACACAAATCCTGATGGCAATGCGGATTCCGGACCTACAAATATTCCATCCAACTATGCAACGGAGGAATTTGATTTACCGTTAACATTTAGAATTGGTCTTTCTATGGATGTTATTAAAAATCGTTTCTTTACTTTAACAGCTGCCATTGATGCTGTTCATCCTAACGATAACTCTGAATATGTTAACAGTGGTTTGGAATTAAACTACGATGGAATGTTATTTATAAGAGGCGGATATAAATCGTTATTCAAAGATAATAGCGAAGAAGGATTAACATTCGGTGGCGGTATCAGATACCCCATCAATGATAATTTTAAAATTAACCTCAATTATGGTTTTGCCGATTATGGAAGGTTAGAAAATGTTCAATTTATTGATATCGGTTTGTCCTTCTAATTCTTATACTAGATTTATTTGAAGAGGAGCATATAGCTCCTCTTTTTTTATAGTTTTGATTTAATGTTATGGAAAAAAAACAAATTCAAAAAATAATAGATGTTAACAGATTATTATTACAACAGTTTGGTATACCAAAACAAAATTCGGTTCAACCTAGTCCTCTGGATATGCTTATTGGAACAATTCTTTCCCAAAACACTAATGACAAAAATTCCTACCAGGCGTATAAAAATTTAAAAACAAAATACCCTAAATGGGAAGAGGCGCATAAAGCCGGCAGAGTTTCAATAGAAAAAGAAATTCGTATCGCGGGATTGGGCTATCAGAAATCAAAGGCTATAATGGAAGTACTAAACGGATTAAATAAACGATTCGGAAAATATTCTCTCGATGATATTATTGGAAATAATGATGAAATGATTCTTACCCAGCTAACCGCATTCAAGGGTATAGGTGTAAAAACCGCAAGCTGTGTATTATTGTTCGCGTTGGGAAGAAATGTTTGTCCCGTCGACACGCATGTTCATCGTACAGTTAATCGTTTGAGAATAGTAAATGAAAACACACCGGATAAAACATTTAAAAAGCTGAATGAAAATTTTCCGCCTAAAATTGCGCATAGTTTTCACACCAATCTAATCCGATTGGGTCGAGAAATCTGTAAACCCAAGAGTCCCAGTTGCGGAATTTGTCCTCTATTCGATTTGTGCCATTACGAATTAAAAAATTCGACTTCCACTAAAATAACTGAACAAAAATCATTTATGCTGTTAGATAATATATGAAGTTGAATGTTTAGTATAGAAAAACTGATTTTTACATTATTAGAATAATATTGTTTTTCTAAATAGAATATAACATCCTATTAAAATTTTTCCACATTTTGATTTATCCTCCGAACTTTATTAAAATAATGAAATGATACGTTCGTTTGAACATATTACTACGTAAAGTAATCACTCTAAATATTTTCAATAAATATATTTAAAAAATATCGACCATAATTCATTTTCAATTAAACGTGGACAACTCCATCGGCACTATTCATGGTGCATAAAGAGAACATACTTGTTCCGAATACTCATTATTAATGTTCGCGAGTACGATATAATATTAAAGCTGCCATTAAAATTATAATTTAATGTTTATTACTTAAAACCAAATAACGATATTATCCAATAGAGTAAATGATGTCCTAAAATGTTATCTTAAAACGTTTTAGTCCTATTTTATAAATCGGAGAACAAGTTTCTTTTTATAATGATGTTCGTTATATTATAAGTCTACCAAAATATTCAAAAGGGTGTTTTTTATATGTCAAAACATTATGATATTGCAATTTTAGGCGGGGGTCCTGGTGGTTATGTAGCGGCGATACGTGCTGCACAATTGGGATTTAAAACTGCCGTAGTTGAAAAAGATAACCTGGGCGGTATCTGTTTAAATTGGGGGTGTATTCCCACTAAATCGTTATTAAAAAATGCAGAAGTTTATGATTTAGTAAGCAACCACGCCGGGGATTATGGATTGAGTGTTGAAGGTGTAAGTTTTGATTTCAATAAAATTATTAAACGTAGCAGATCTGTATCCGCAAAAATCGTTAAAGGTGTAGAGTACCTGATAAAAAAGAATAAAGTAGATCATATCAAAGGATTTGGAAAAATTAAATCCAAATCGGAGTTGGAAATTTTGGACTCTGAAGGCAATTCAGTGGATAGTATAACAGCCGATCATATAATAATTTCGACAGGAGCTCGTCCTAAAATGTTACCGACAATTCCTGTGGATCGAAAACACATAATCACCAGCACCGAAGCTATGTCACTTGAGAAGCAGCCTAAAGAATTAATTGTGATAGGCGCTGGCGCAATCGGTGTTGAATTCGCTTATTTCTACAGTGTTCTAGGCACAAAGGTTACTATAATTGAGATGCTTGATAGTATTTTACCAATTGAAGATAATGAAGTGTCGCAAACGTTGGAAAAGAATTTTAAAAAACGTGGAATAGAGATTTATACGAGCGCGAAAGTTGAAAAAGCAGAAATTGAAAATGATATTGTTAAAGTTACTATTGATATAAATGGAGAGAAGAAAATTCTGCATGCTGATATAGTTTTAAATGCTATCGGGGTTACGGGCAATATCGAAAATATTGGATTGGAAGAGTTGGGAGTTGAAACTTATAAAAATCATATAGTGGTTAATAAAGATACATATAGAACCAACATTGAAAATGTCTACGCTATTGGCGATGTTATTGGTGCTCCTTGGCTTGCTCATGTTGCATCTGCCGAAGCGATTCATTGTGTTGAAAAAATTAAAGGGCACAATCCAGCTGTTATTGATTATTCCTCAATACCCGGTTGTACTTACTGTCAGCCTCAGGTGGCTAGTATAGGTATGACTGAAGAAAAAGCTAAAGCTGATGGTTACGAGCTTAAGATAGGAAAGTTTCCTTTCTCGGCCAGCGGTAAATCGACAGCGATGGGAGAGAGAGAAGGATTTGTAAAGTTGATATTCGACGCGAAGTATGGCGAATTATTAGGTGCTCACATAATTGGAGCCGAAGCCACTGAGTTAATTGCCGAAGTTGGACTTGCCAAATCTCTCGAAGCTACCTTTGAATCAATTGTAAAAACGATACATGCGCATCCTACACTTTCGGAGGCTGTTATGGAAGCTGCGGCTAACGCGTATGGGGAGGCGATCCATATCTAGGTTACTTCAGTATATCGATTTGGGAATTGTCGATTATAAAGAGGCCTGGGATTTTCAAAAATCACTGTTCGATAGAAGATATCGTGGTGAAATTCCAGACACTTTAATACTTCTCCAACATCCGCATACGTATACTCTGGGAAAAGTCGCCGATAGGAATAATCTTATTGGGTCTGAAGAATTCCTTGAGACAAATAAAATTTCTGTTTACGATATTGATCGCGGAGGAGATATTACTTATCATGGTCCGGGACAAATAGTAGGCTATCAGATTTTTGATCTTAAAAAATGGAAGCAGGATACTCATCTTTTTTTGCGAACACTTGAACAAATTATTATAGACGTTTGTAAGGAATACGGATTAGACCCTGGAAGAAAAGATAAATACACGGGTGTTTGGCTGGACGAAAGAAAAATTTGCGCTATTGGAATTAAGGTGAGTCGATGGATTACAATGCATGGTTTTGCGTTTAACGTAAATACGGATCTATCTTTTTTTAAAGGAATAATCCCTTGTGGAATAGCTGATAAAGAGGTTACTTCACTTAAAAATGAGGTTGGACATTTGTTTGAATTGAACGAAATTCACGAAAAAATCATTAATAACTTTGTAAAGTTATTTAATTATGACGAAGTAATGAAAACCGATCTTTCATTATTTGCATCCTATAAAAATTGAAAAGAATTGAGAGGAAATTAATGGCAAACGATAAATCCGCTGAAACTAATGTAAATATTGACAACTTGAACGGTAAGGCCCCAACTGGAAAAATTGGTTCATTTGGCGGGTTAACCAAAGACCAGTTGATGAACGCATTACGTTTAATGACATTATCCCGCGAAATTGATCTAAAGATAATGAAACTTCTACGTCAGGGAAAATCGTTTTTCTATTTGTCGGCCGGTGGGCACGAGGCTATTCAAACAGCGGTAGGACTTGCATTAAAACCTGGATTTGACTGGGGTTTCCCATATTACAGGGACATGACTTTTATGCTGGCCCTTGGTGTTAAACCGCGCGATATATTTTTACATATGCTCGCAAAAGCCGACGATCCAATGACAGGCGGACGGCAGATGCCGAATCATTGGGGATCTAAAGAATTAAACGTACCTACTCAATCGAGCCCAACAGGGACTCAATTTCTTCAAGCTGTTGGAACTGCTCTGGCAAATAAAAAATTGGGAATTAATGCAATTACCTACGTAAGCAGCGGCGAAGGAACTACAAGCGAAGGTGAATTTCACGAGGCTGTTAACTGGGCGAGTCGAGAAAAAATTCCTGTTGTATTCGTTATTCAAAATAATAAATTCGCAATTTCTGTACCTGTAGAGGATCAAACAGCTGGGAAAAACGCATCAGTATCGGAAATGATGAAAGGTTATGAAAATCTTTTAAGACTTAACATAGATGGCACCGATTTTTTAGAATGCAACGCGGCCGCACAAACTGCCGTTAAATATGCACGACAAGGTAAAGGACCTGTCCTTATTGAAGCTCACACTGTTCGTTTATTTTCACATTCTTCTTCTGACGATCAAAAAAAATATAGAACTAAGGAATCCATTGATGAGGATTTTGCGAATGATCCTATAATAAAATTCACAAAAACTCTTATCAAAAAAGGTATAATTACAGAACTTGCTTTGGCCGAATTTAACAAAGAAATTATTAATCATGTTGAGGAAGCAGCCGATTGGGCGCTTGAACAAGCCGCACCGGATTCTAGTACAGCTCTGAAATATGTATTAGATGAAAGCGGCACGAGTAAAAGACTTAAATATGAAAATTCGAAACCCTCGGGCAAAAACATTGTAATGGTTGACGCTATAAACCATGCTCTTAAAGAAGAGATGGAACGTAACGAAAAAATATATTTGTTTGGTGAAGATGTAGCTGATAAAAAAGGGGGCGTGTTTTCCGCCACAAAAAATTTGTCTACTCAATTTGGTGATGTTAGAGTATTTAATTCTCCCCTTGCTGAGGCTTCAATTGCCGGTGTTGGAATTGGAATGGCTCTCGCCGGATTAAAACCTTGCGTTGAAATTCAATTTGGAGACTACATTTGGCCCGCTTTTATGCAAATTCGCGACGAGCTTGTAATGTTCCGTTACAGATCAAATAATTTGTTTGAAGTGCCAATGGTAATTCGGGTTTCAATCGGCGGATTTATTCACGGCGGATTATATCACAGCCAGAATATAGAAGCTTTCTTCTCACATATGCCCGGATTGTTGATAGCATATCCTTCTAACGCTGCCGACGCTAAAGGACTGTTAAAAACCGCGTTGCGATTAAAAGATCCTGTATTATTTTTAGAACACAAAGGATTGTATAGACAAAGCTATGCGACCTCGCCCGAACCGGATACCGATTATTTGCTGCCGTTTGGCAAAGCAAATGTTATTCATGAAGGGGATGACATAAGTATTATCACTTATGGAGCTATGGTGCATGAAAGTAATTTTGCGATAAAAAGATTGCAGTCAGAAGGATATTCGGTTGATTTAATTGACATCCGTACAATTTTCCCTTTGGATAAGGAAACAATTTTTAATTCTGTAAGAAAAACAGGTAAAGCGATTGTTATACACGAGGACACGCTAACCGCCGGTTTTGGAGCGGAAATTAGCGCTCTTATTACCGAAAACTGTTTTGAATATCTTGACGGCCCAGTAAAAAGGGTAGCTACAGCAGATACTCCAATTCCTTATCATCCAAATTTAGAAAACGAAATTTTACCGACCCGAAATAAGATTTATGAAGAAATAAAAAACTTGATTAAATACTAATTCGAATAAAAATACCTTGTGTTAGTTTTTCCATAAGGAATTAAAAATAAATGAGGCAATAGATGAAAGTAAACGTACTAATGCCAAAAATGGGCGAGAGTATAACTGAAGGAACACTGATTAAGTGGCATAAGAAAAAGGGCGATCGTGTAGAAAAAGATGAAATAATTTTTGAGATAAGTACCGATAAAGTTGATACCGAAATCCCTTGTCCTGAGGCAGGTATTTTATCCGATATAAAAGTTTTTGAAAATGAAACGGTTGTTGTTGATACCGTTGTTGCAGTCGTAGATACCGACGGTCAGTTAGAACCCGAATCGAAAGAAACCAAACAACCAGTTGTTTTGGAAGAAGAAAAAGTTTCATCCACAACACAGGTCGGCGGCGAATTGATTGATGTGCCTATGCCCAAAATGGGAGAATCCGTTATGGAGGGCACTATCACTAAATGGCATAAAAAAGTCGGTGATAAAATTAGTCGTGACGAGATAATTTTTGAAATTAGTACTGATAAAGTTGATACCGAAGTCCCTTCGCCAACAGCGGGAATATTAGCTGAAATTTTATTCAAAGAAAACGAAACTGTAGCAGTAGAAACAATAGTTGCTCGCATTTCTACTAGCGGAGGAATAGTTAAACAGAAAAAATTAGATGTAGATACTGAAAAAACAGAATTAGAAAACGGATCTGTTATTGAAAATAAAATAATTGAAAAGACAAACACACAAATTAAGAAATCGAATAAATTTTATTCTCCGCTTGTGATGAATATCGCACAAAAAGAAAATGTTGCGTTCGATGAACTTGAACAAATTGCGGGAACCGGAGTTGAAGGAAGAGTTACCAAAAATGATATTCTAAAATATATTGCTGACAGGAAAACAGGTAGACCGGAAACAAAACAGAAAATAAGTGAACCGTCAATTTCCTCTTCTGCCGAAAGTAAAATTGAAACTGCACATTTTGTAGAGGGAGAAGGGATCAAATTGATTCCAATGGATAATATACGAAAACGTATTATGTATCATATGGTAAACAGCCGCGATACATCCGTTCATGTTACCGCAGTAATGGAAGTCGATATGTCGCGCGTTCATAACTACGTAAAATCGAACAAAGCAAAATATCTGAAGGAAGAAAACGTTAAACTGACTTATATGCCGTTTATTACATATGCTTGTATAAAAGCGCTGAAAGAATATCCTTACCTTAATGCCTCAATAGATGGAAATAATATAGTCCTAAAACAATACATCAATCTGGGATTTGCGGTTGCTGTTGAGCCTAATGGATTGATTGTACCAAACATAAAACATGCTGACGAAAAAAATATTCGCGGACTAACCAAAGCCATAGGCGAATTAAGTTTTAAGTCTCGCAATAAAGGACTTTTACCCGATGATATTATGAATGGAACTTTCACAATAACAAACTATGGTGTTTTCGGATCATTATTTGGGACACCAATTATAAATCAACCCGAGGTTGGAATTCTGGGTGTTGGCACAGTAACCAAAAAACCGGTAGTAGTTGAAAGTAATGGCAGTGATTCAATAGCTATTAAACCAATGATGTATCTCTCTCTTAGTCACGATCATAGATTGGTGGATGGAATGCTTGGCGGTAAATTTTTGCGATCGATTAAAGAAACACTTGAAAATTTTGATACAAGTATTGTATAAATTTGTAAATGAATAAATAAGTTTATTATAGTTTTGAAATGTTTTTATAAGTAATGCGGAATAAAATTTAGGTTATTTATGATTAATCAGCACCAGAGAAATTTTAAAGAAGTTGTAGAACAGGAAAGGGGCAATTTAGGGAAACGTCCGGATTGGTTAAAAGTACGTTTACCTAGCGGTGAAAACTTTAAAGACGTTCACACTTTAATGAGAAATTCTAAACTTAACACTGTCTGCGAAGAAGCACGATGTCCTAATATTGCGGAATGCTGGAACAGTAGAACGGCCACCTTTATGATAATGGGAGACACTTGCACACGCAGTTGTGGCTTTTGTAATGTAAAGGTTGGAATGCCAAATGAACTTGATTTGGATGAACCTAGAAGGGTTGCTGAATCTGTTGAACAATTAAATTTGAGGCACGTAGTAATTACATCAGTTAATCGTGATGAATTGCTGGACGGTGGCGCGGGAATATTTGCAGAGTCTGTACGGTTGATTAATGAGAAAATGCCAAAAACTACCGTGGAGATTCTTATTCCGGATTTTAAAGGCGAGGAACATGCTTTCGAAATATTAATGAAGCATCCTCCGCATATATTAAATCATAATCTTGAAACTGTTAAAAGATTATATCACGCAGTTAGGCCCCAGGCAAAGTTCGAACGCAGCCTGGCACTTATTCAGTGGTTTAAGAATCGTGGTTTAAGAACAAAAAGTGGTATAATGGTTGGTATTGGAGAGAAAACCGAAGAGGTTTTGGAACTTATGCAGGATCTTCGGAATCATGGCGGTGATATTATGACAATTGGACAATACTTACAGCCAACCAAAAATCATTTACCCGTTCACCGTTATGTAACGTTGGAAGAATTTAACTTGTACAAAGTGGAAGGGCTTAAAATGGGTTTTAAAGCTGTGGAGTCAGGTCCTCTAGTACGAAGTTCTTATCACGCGGACAAACAAGCAAGGGATATGTGGGAATAAAAAAAATTATACTCCCACCCGAGGTGGGAGTAATATAAGCTCACAATTATTTTCTATCACTTCTATTCCGAGGTCCGGAATTTTTTCGACTGGGATATTTTTTCTTATACTGTTTCGGAGATTCTTTAGTAGGTTTTGCATTTAAGTACAGTTCAGGAATAGGAGTAAGTAAATTGTCCTCAGGAAAAGTACACTCAATTTTTTTACCAAGAAATTCCTCTAATTTACTCAGTTCGTGTGAATCAAATTCATCAGCAAAATTGATTGAAATTCCCGAAGCGCCGGCTCGTCCTGTTCTACCAATACGATGCACATATTCTTCAACATCTTGCGGCATATTAAAATTAATTACGTGAGAAATAGCATCAACATGGATACCGCGTGAGGCAACATCAGTGGCTACCAATACGCGCGCTTTACCTTCTCTGAAATTCTCTAAACGTTTAATACGCTGCCGCTGGTCTACTTCGCCTGATAACAGCACGCAGCTGATTCCATAGATATCAAGAGTTTCTTTCAATTTTCGGGCATCATCGCGACGGTTAACAAAAATTAATACTCTTTCTAATTTCCGCTGCATTATTAGATTATAAAGAAGAGTTGGTTTTTCTTCAACTGTTGTTATATATGTTATCTGTTCAATGCTATCCAATGTAATATCTTCTGGCTGAACTGTAATTTCCAAAGCTTGCCGTGTCCAGGATTCCGCGAGTCGTTTAACATCAGTGGTCATAGTCGCTGTAAAAAACATTGTTTGTCTTTTAGCTTTTTGAGGTGTACTTAATACTATCTTTTTAACCGACGGAATAAATCCCATATCGAGCATTCTATCCGCTTCATCAATTATCAGTATTTCAACTCTTTGGAGATCCACAATCCTTTTGCTCATAAAATCAAGAAGACGTCCTGGAGTACATATTAAAATATCTATTGATTCTTGATGAAGAATTTTCTGCTGTTTTATATAGTCCATACCTCCAACAAGTGAAAGTATTTTACATGGCGTATATTTGCCCAATAAACGGGCGTCTTTCTCTATTTGTAAAACCAATTCACGTGTTGGAGCAAGAATTAAAGCGCGTGGAGTTCCTCGTTTAGATTTTTTTTCAACAGGATTTTTGAGGATATGATTGAAAATAGTTATAAGAAATGCGGCAGTCTTACCAGTTCCCGTTTGAGCTTGTGCTGTTACATCCTCACTCGTCAAAGCTCTTGGCAGTGTTTCTGCTTGAATCTGAGTACAGTATTCAAATCCTAAATCGAAGACTGCGTGTAATATTTCTTTTGGAATTTCTAAATCATGGAAACGAGTTTTGCCATCAACAACAGGCACTTTGAATTCGGAATCGTTCCAAGGTACCTGAGGAATAATCTCCTTCGGCGGCTCATTTTCTTGAAGTTGTAAAGCGCGCTTTTCGTGTCTTAATCTATATTCTTCACGGGTTTCTTTTCTATGAGGTTTTCTCCTCGGTTTATGTGTTCCCCTGGCATTTTCGTGAGGAAACGGTATGCTGCTCTGTTTGATTTGAGATTTAGGTTCTTTTGCTGCGGTTTTCGATGAAGCGACAGCAGGTTTTGTTTTAACCCCTAGAAGGGTTTTCAGCATTTTGGAAAATTTTTTTAACAAGGAATACTTCTTTATTATTAATGATTATTTTTTATTTGACAAATATACTGAAAAGACGTTGGAAAGATATCAATAAAATGTTACTCACAATTATGTTATAATTAATTCAATTTAAAGAGGGATGAAAAAATTTTTAGTGTTAGTTATTCAAGTTTGTGATTGAAAGGATTTTTTCTGTCGGTCTCAAATTGAGGTCTGTAAAAATCACTGCTTTCCATCTCCTGAATCCACCCGTTTGTAAGTCCGTATATATCCAGTAAATCAACCGCCTTAGAATATTCGTTGTGTCTAAGCTGTCTGCTTAATAACATTTCTTCCTCGGCCTTGTTGGCGGGGTAATATTGGGACATAAGTGAAATATGGATTTTATTATCAAGTTCTTTTGATATAAAATCGAACACATTTTCAGTTTCCGCCAGCCCGTTTGGAAGCACAAGATGCCTTATTATTAAGCCTCTTACCACTAAATTATCTTCATATATTAATAGGCTTCCGACTTGCCTGTACATTTCTTTGACGGCTAATTTGGCTTTATCGAAATAATTCGGCGCTTTCGAATATTTTTTGCCGCTGTCATTATCTCCATACTTAATATCAGGCAGATAAATATCTATTACTCCTTCTAAAAGTTTGAGCATTTCAACAGAATCATAACCATTGCTGTTGTAAATAATTGGCAGATAAAGACCGTTTTCCGCGGCAATTTTTATAGCGCTTAGTATTTGTACAACAAAATGGGTAGGGGAGACGAGTCCAATATTGTGGCAACCGGATTCTTGCAGCTTTAGCATTATGTCAGCCAGTTTTTCTATAGTAACTTCATTCATTTTCTCGGATTTAAAATTTTGACTAATATCATAATTCTGGCAATAAACACACCGCAAATTACAATTTCCGAAAAATATATTACCCGCTCCTTTTGTTCCTGAAAGAACGGGTTCCTCTCCTAAATGTTTTGTGTATGATGAAACTACAGGCATGGAGCCGCTGAAACAAATTCCAATTTCACCCTTTGTTCTTTGAACAGAACATTCGTGGGGACAACCAGCACACTCTTCTAATATTTTATTCGCTTTTCGAACTCTTTGATTCAGTTCACCGGAGTTTAAAAGTTTTATATATGATGGTATATATCTCATTCTTCTATTTCATTATTATAAAGTTTTATTATCGTTAATTTAAATTGAGTTATAAAAATTATTCCATTTTTATGTTTTGTACACCATTTTTAATTTCAAAAATTCTTTTGCCATTATATGATTTAACAACAAGTTTATAACTTTTATCACTTTTCACTTCGATTATAGTTTTCTCTTTAATGCTTTTCCTTTCTTTGCACAAAATTGAAGTTGTAACATCGCCGAAATGTAAATTATTAATTCCATGTTCGTCAATTCTTGTCAAGTGGAAATTAAGCGTGTTATTAGCTCCATCCGGTCTAAAACCAAGTACATTCTCAATAAGTAATTGTATTGGGCCGCACCCGCTCCAACCGACAAAATCAGGAGCCGAAGGAATCCCACGAGCGTATACTTCAGATGAATAATTCTCCCAAATTGTGCCTGTCTGTTTAAGTACCGAATAGATAGCATCCAAATATTTAGCTGACGCCAGTTTCGCGAATTCGTTAAATACTTCTGGATTCTTATAAAAATTAGGGTTTTCATAATTCTCGTCTTCGCCAACTTTATCGAGTCCTTTAATAATCATCACATTGGTAGGTGCCCAAACAGCTCCCAGCCAGTATTGCCCAGCGGCTTTAAATTCTTTATGGTCAGCGGCTAATGATGGAAAAGGAACTGTTCTCCAAAATGAATGAGGATCTTTTAAATTATCGAGGAGCCTTTCGTTCTGATTGGTATTTGAAACTCCGGCAAGCATTGGCCAAAACGCAGCCACAGATTTGCATTTAAGCTGATTCCCAGAATCATCCACATCGTAATATAAACCATCTTCTTCATTCCACATATACTTGTTTATATTCTCTGAAACTAATTTAGCTTTGGCGAGAAATAACTCTTCTTTATCTTTTAATCCCAGTTCTTTGCAGATGAAGGCGATATCGCGGTATTGCATAACTACTTGACTGGACATATCAACCCAGCCCGAACCATCGCGAGGAGTGTTATCCATTCCCGATCCTAAACCGGTTTGCCAGTATAATCCATGCACAGTATTTGTTTTTTTTCTGTGTAATTCCAGCCATTCAGCGTATTTCTCTAACACTGGCAAAACAGACTTAAACCTGGATGCATCTCCGGTTATTCTATAGGATTCAACTTCTGCCCAACTAAACAATGGCGGGTTTATAGTATGTTTTCTGTCTAAAAATATATAATCACTACCATCGGATTCAATAATTTCGCGACATATATAACCGTTTTCATGCTGCCTGCAGTAAAAATTATCGAGTGATTGTATCGCAGGAAATATGTGGTCCGCATAACGCGCGAACATAATCATAAAAATAGTATCCCACTGGAAAATCGATTGTGAAAAAGCTTCGTCTATAAAATTTGATACGAACGGTGAACCGATAGGAGGTTTTTTATAATGCTGAAACGCTAATTCCCATGCGCGCCAATATAAATCTACATATTCGGGATTTGTTTTTAAGATTGGCGAAGGTAATAAATGTTTGGACTTTTCGAATTCGGGCAAAGGCGTCTGGGTGTACTTAATTTTAGAAAAATATTTTCCACGCTCGCCGTCGTCTTCGTATTGGGCAAGTACAATTACATTAAATAAATGTAAAGTTATTATAATAAAAATCAGTTTATTCAATTAGTTATTCTACCGGGCAATTATTTTCTTTACTTATAATATAAAATCTGGTTGAATAAATTTATAGAACTATAAATTGTAATCTATTTGAAACAATTATTTCTTACAAACTTTTTGGAAAACGCGCATAAAATTTCCACCAAGAATTTTTTCCACTTCGTTACGTGTATAACCTTTTTCGAGCAATTTATAAGTTAAAAAGGGGAATTTGCTAACGTCCTCCAGACCGTTAACCGTATTAGTTCCTATTCCATCAAAATCACTTCCGAGGGCAACATAATCCACTCCAACTAAATCAACAATATAGTCTATATGATCTATAACTGTATTTATGTTTACCGCAGAACTATTTGTTCCTAAAAACGGGGGATAAAATACAACACCAATAACTCCGCCGCTTTTTGCAATCGCAATAATTTGATCATCATACAAATTTCTGTAATGATTCATTATAGAACGCACACCTGAGTGGCTTGCAATTATTGGATTTGAAGTTGTTTCAAGTATATCTTCAATAGTTTTTATTCCCGTATGCGAAACGTCAATTATCACTCCAAGTGAATCCATTGTCCTTATAACTTTTTTGCCAAATTCAGATAATCCCACAGAATTTGATCTTGAATCCTGCGCCGATACCGCCCAGTCTGTACTGTTATTCCAGGTAATTGTTAAATAACGCATCCCCTGGTCGTACAAATATTTTAGATTACTAATACTATTTTCGATTGCGTGTCCACCCTCAACAGCCAAAATTCCTGATATTTTTTTATCGTTCACTATTGTGATTACCGAAGAGGCATTATACCCCTGTTGAAAATTGTTAAAATTATCGAAAGCTTCGGATTTAAATATGTTAACCATTTCAGTGGCTGTTTCAAAATATCTTCCAGCATAAGTACCGGGATCAACCCAAACTACAAAAAACTCTGCATCCACTCCGCCTAATTTTAAACGTGGAATATCCGTATGATTATAGGAATGTAAATCCATCAGTTTATAATTAGGATTATCTATCATTTTCTCCAAAACGTCATTGTGCAAATCAACAAGAATAGCTTTGGAGTGTATTGTTTCCATTTCAGTTTCAATATACTTATCATCTAATAATTCCACATTAAGAGTATCATTTACATACGCGAATTTGGAAAATACAATTTTGTATTGTGCTGATAAAGATTTGTCGAGACGCGGACTTTCTATATGTGGTGTATTTCTAATTGCTGAGAAACCTCCCGATAAATTCCCATCCAGCTGAACCATTTTGTTCGTTATTGATTTATTATTATGGACAATCGTATAAAAATAAACCCCCGCGCTTCCAGCGCCATTCCAATTAATTGAGTATGAACCCGGATACATAAATTGAGATTTTTCCTCTACAGTTTGACCCAGCACATCGCTGATAATAAGTTTTACATTTCCTGGGATAATAATTTCGAAATTAATTTTTGTTGATGGATTAAACGGATTGGGGTAATTCTGCAATACTCTGAATGTTAGCGGCACCGGGTGTATTTCGTGGATACTTGTAGGATCAAATTGAATCTCCCATTTGCCTTCACTGTCAGAAAAAGTAGAATCAATTTTTATGAACGATTGATCGAAAAGTATTACCTTCGCGAAACTGATAGGATCATTCAATAAATTATCCTTAATGATTCCGCTTACCGAATTTGCATAACTATAATTCAATATAAATAAAGCATAAACGTAGAGTATCTTTTTAATCATGGTCAACCAACAGAATATTTTTTACGAATTTAACAAAATACAATTTAATATTTTAGATATTACTGAGTACATCATTAAAAAAAATTGATTCAATTTAAGAATGAAACGGGAGTTTAACAGAATGCAAATAATTAATAATTATAGAGTTCATTTCTAAATACGAAATTTAAACAAGATGGCATCTTAAATAATTCGTTTACACTAACCCATACCTGCCCTTTAAATAAACCGAACAATTGCACTAAACATAAAAACATTTTTGCAGAGAATATTACTTTATAACGCGGTCAGAACAAATCCCCTGATCACAGTCATTGAAAGATTTTGATTTAAATTATTGTATAACGTTATAATAAATAAATTTTAGTTTTAAAGGTATATTTGAAAAAATTTATCTTTAAGAAAAGTACTTTTGAAAAATATAATTTGATTTCTACTCAAAACCTATCAAGTATTGCTAAAAACAATTTCTCATGTTGTCAGAAATTCTTTCTCATTAGTGGTAAAGAAACTATTGGAAAAATTTGTTCTGATTTAACACACAAGATTTTTGTGACTTAAACGGATTTTTGTATCTTTGAAATACTAAAATCAGTTCAACAGTTTTTTGGCATAGTTTTTTAAGTGTTTTCATTAACAATTTTCGGTATAGAATGATAAAAAGTATCAAACAAATACTACTTGAGATATTACTTCTAAACATTCTAAATATTCTAAATATTTTTATATGGAATAAAGATTCCAAAAGAAGGTTACTAAGTTTTTAGTAACCTTTTTTATTTTTAAATGAATTTATGGAGAACAATATGGCAAAAGTGAAAGGTGATATTGTTATAGACATCGAAAAATGCAAAGGTTGCGAATTGTGCATGGATGCGTGCCCGCAAGATTCTTTGGAAAGAAGCAAACAAGTAAATAAAAAGGGTTATTTATATATTGTGAAAGTAGAAGATAACTGTACTGGTTGTACTAATTGTGCCCTTGTTTGTCCTGATGGTGTAATAACGGTTTACCGTCAAACGGCTAAAAACAAAGAACAAATTGCAAAAATAACTAATGTAACTGGGGATATAACAGTAACGGTGAAAGAATGAAAGAATTAAAATTAATGAAAGGCAACGAAGCATTAGCCGAAGCTGCAATTCGCGCGGGTTGCGATGCTTATTTTGGATATCCAATAACTCCTCAATCGGAAGTGCTTGAGTATTTAAGCCGCGAAGCTAATTCACGAACGGGAATGACTGTCCTTCAAGCTGAAAGTGAAATAGCTTCTATTAATATGGTTTACGGTGCCGCTGGAACCGGAAAACGAGTAATGACCTCTTCTTCTTCTCCCGGTATGAGTTTAATGCAGGAAGGAATTTCTTATATAGCTTGTGCCGAATTACCATGCCTGCTCGTAAATGTAAATCGTGGCGGCCCGGGATTAGGAACTATTCAACCAGGTCAAAGTGATTATTTTCAGTCTGTAAAAGGCGGAGGACATGGTGATTATAAGTTAATTGTTCTTGCACCTTCAACCGTTCAGGAAATGTCCGATTTTGTTGGGCTTTCTTTTGATCTAGCCTTTAAATACCGTAATCCTGTATTGATTTTAACCGACGGCGCTTTAGGGCAGATGATGGAAAAGGTGGAACTTCAACCTCAAAAAACTAGACATTTTGAAGATTTAGGCTGGACAACTACAGGACGAAAAAACGGCAATGGAAGAGTTATAACTTCACTCCATCTAAAAGCGGATGAAATGGAAATTTTAAATAATCACCTTCAAGCAAAATACAGGGAAATTGAGAAGAATGAAATTCGTTTCGAAGCTACCGACTGTGACGACGCGGATTATATAATTACTGCGTTTGGATTAGTGGCAAGAATTTGTCAAAAAGCAGCTGAAATGGCCAGAGCCAAAGGAATTAAAGTTGGTGTGTTCAGGCCTATCTCATTATTTCCGTTCCCATATGCTCAGTTAAAAGAATATGCAGGCAAAGTTAAGGGTATACTAGATGTTGAAATGAATGCAGGGCAAATGGTTGAGGATGTTCGGTTGTCTGTTGAAGGTGCTGTTCCTGTGTATTTTCATGGTAGAATGGGAGGAGTTGTTCCTTCACCTGAAGAAGTTTTAGAAAAATTAGAAGAGAAATTTGCCGGGGGTGTAAAATGAACGAAAAAACAATGCTTGACGATCAGCACTATGAAAATATGATTGCAGAAGAAAGTGTCTGTAATGCTGAAAATTTGGTTTATGAAAAACCAAGTAAAGTTCTTTACGATACTCCCATGCACTATTGTCCCGGTTGCGGTCATGGCGTAGTTCACAGATTATTGGCCGAAGTTATTGAAGAATTGGGAATTACATCAGATATAATTGGAGTTGCGCCAGTGGGTTGTTCGGTTCTCGCTTATAATTACTTAAATATAGATATGTCTGAAGCAGCTCATGGCCGCGCTTCCGCGGTTGCTACCGGAATTAAACGAGTACTGCCAGAAAAATATGTTTTTAGTTATCAGGGCGACGGCGATCTGGCAGCCATAGGTACAGGTGAAACGATACATACATGTAACCGAGGCGAAAATATTCTTATCCTTTTTATCAACAACGGTATTTATGGAATGACCGGTGGACAAATGGCTCCCACAACGTTACCGAACATGAAATCTACAACTTCACCTTTCGGGCGAGATGTAGAAACTATGGGGTCACCTCTGAAAATTACCGAACTTGTTGCGCAATTACCGGGTACATATTATGTCACTAGGCAGTCGGTCCATAAACCTGTAAATGTACGTAAAACTAAAAAAGCTATCTTAAAAGCATTTGAGTATCAAAAACTTAAAAAAGGTACTTGTTTTATAGAAGTAGTTTCAAATTGTCCATCCAATTGGAAAATGAATCCTGTGGAATCTAATAAATGGCTGGATGAAAATATGCTGCCATTTTATCCTTTAGGCGATATAAAAGTACCTGATAAAAATTTACAGACAGATGATTAAAATGTTTACGTTAAAAAATTGATATGCGACATTTGTTTTATTTTAAAAGTTGAATTAACAAATTTCTGATGCGGTTTAATTGATCCGCGTTCGAATATGGGAGAATTAATTATGACTGAAGAAATAATTATCGCCGGATTTGGAGGTCAGGGAGTACTTTCTTTAGGAATGGTACTTAGTTATGCCGGTATGAAGGAAGATAAAGAAGTTAGCTGGATGCCCTCGTACGGTCCTGAAATGAGAGGGGGAACCGCTAATTGTGTTACAATAGTAAGCGACACTAAAATCAGTTCACCTATTATATCAAAATTCGATACGGTAATTGCTTTAAACCAGCCGTCTGTCGATAAATTTGAATCTGCTGTAAAATCAGGCGGAATTATTTTTTATGAAAGCACTAATGTTATTAATCCGCCTAAAAGATCGGATATTGAAATTTATGGAATTGCAGCGAGTGCAGAGGCAGCTAAAATGAATAATACGAAAATTTTGAATATGATAATGCTTGGTGCGTTTTTGCAGAAGAAACCTATTATTAAAATGCAAAATATTTTATTGGGACTAAAAGAAGTTTTGCCCGAAAGATACCATAATTTACTGCCCCTTAACGAACAAGCTATTTTGAAAGGTATGGAACTTGTTAAGGATTACGTAGCTTCTGTTTGATTTAATTGTAATTATTTGCGGCCTGTACGAAATATATTGTGCAGGCTTTTTTTATGATTAATAAATTAGTATGTCCATTTTTTTTTGAATTTTATTATTCTTTTTCCATTGATAAATGAAACACAGTTGTCTATTTTTAAATCCTTTTTCCAATATTAAGAGTATTAATGAAATACTATCGTTTACTGCTTTTAGGTTTATACTGCATTTTGGGTTTTGGTTCCAATTTAAATGCACAGGATTCCCGCTTATTAAAAACTCTTGACGATGACGATTCCAAATATACCAATGTTGGTAACATCGGTATTACTATTACCAATTTTGGGACATACGGACACGGCTTCTCAAAATGGCCCGATCAACCCTCTTGCGAGTACCCCGTGGGTAGCGGAATAGAACACCTTTTTGACGGGGGGCTTTGGATTGGCGGTTATATTAGCGATAACGCATCAGGAAGTAATAAAGCAGGCCCATTTGTAACAACTGGCGCTGTGGATGCCTCTTCTGTCTCCACTCGCGGCGGCGGATTCGAGTTTACAAATGCAGTGGGTTCAAAAGTAATCGAAAGATCATCCTTAATTGATTCTAAATTTTTTAGCCCACAAGCGGTTTCACACCAAGATTTCGTAATGATGATAACAGACACCAATAGAGTGTTTAATAATAACGAACTTATTGTAGACCATTCGCCTCTTGGTGTTTCAATTCGTCATGAATCATACGCTTGGAACTATCCTTTCGCCGATTTTTTTGTGATTATGAATTATTGGATTAAAAATGTATCTAAAAAATATATAGATAGTGTATATGTAGGTTTATGGACTGATACAGTAGTTAGAAATACTAATGTTACGTCTCCAAGAGTTGGAGGGGCCTTCTACAACAAAGGAGGTAACGGATATAAAGATTCTTTAAAAATCGCTTACGAATTCGACGCTACAGGGGATGTTGGATTTACCGATTCTTATATCGGTATTCAACTGCTCGGAGCTTCTAAAAATTATGGCGGAGCAAATTTTGTTTCATGGCAGTTCAGAAATACTACTAACTCAAACTTTTTTGCCCCTCAGAGCGATGTTCAAAGATATTTAAAAATGACTGGTATTTTTGGCGGAACAAATAAGTACGGTCAAGGGATTGACCCAGCTACGCTGAAACAACCAAGTAACAGATCCATGCTTTTAACTGCCGGTGCAATTAAAACTATTGCTCCCGGCGATTCTGTAAACGTCACTTTCGCTATTGTAGCAGCCAAAAAGTTTGGATTTGATCTGCCCTCTTTGGACACGGATTTACAAAAAATAAATTTATATAATAATGCCGGGTGGGCTATCAGGGCATATAACGGCGAAGACAGAAACGGAAACGGAATACTCGATGATGGTGAAGATGCCGATGGAAATGGAAAAATAACACGTTATATTTTACCCGCACCTCCTAAATCACCATCGTTTAAAGTGGTGCCCGAAAGTCAAAAAGCAACTTTATATTGGGATAAAAGAGCAGAAGACTCAATAGATCCCATATCAGGGAAGAAAGACTTTGAGGGTTATAGAATTTATAGAACAAATGCCGGTTATGACTTAACAAGTTCTCAGGATTTTTTGCGCGATTTAGTTAAAATCGCCGAATTTGATTCTATGGGAAACGATATCGGATTTAATACCGGATTTGATTTTGTGGAACTTGACCAACCCGTTACTTTTGAGGGTGATACTAAAGAGTATTATTACAAGTTTGAAATTGATAATTTATTGAACGGCTGGCAGTATGGTTATGCGGTTACAGCTTTCGACGAAGGTGATTCTGAAAATAATTTAGGCAGTTTGGAAAGTAGTTCTTTGGCAACTGCAAAAAGAATTATTCCGGGAACACCTCCCACTTCTGATAAAGGTGTTGAAGTTGGTGTGTATCCGAATCCTTACTATGGTAAAGCTTATTGGGATGGAAGTTCTGAAAGACTTAGAAAAATATATTTTTATAATCTTCCCGCCGAATGTCAAATTACAATTTATACACTCTCGGGAGATATTGTAAAAAAACTTGATCATGATCAACTTAGTAATGGATCAGATTTAAGATGGTTTGAAACTTTCGCCGATGGCAGTCAGCAAATGTCCGGTGGAGAACATGCCTGGGATTTAGTAACTGATGATGATCAGGCAATTGCAACAGGTCTATATTTGTTTTCTGTAAAAGACCGGTCAAATGGCGAAATTAAAACTGGAAAATTTTTAGTAATAAAATAGCAGGGAAATGTTATGAAAAGATTTTTACTACTATCTGTGTTGATTTTTATGAGCACATTATTGTTCGCTCAAAATTATCCTGAAGTTACTATTAGGGATATTAATTTTGCGCCTGCTGATTCACTTATTTATTACGGCGGCTTAAATAGCGAACCGATGCCTTCGTTTGTTGGTGATACAGTTGTAGTTACCGGAGTTGTGATGAACTCGCCCTATTTTGGAGCCAAACCTGACAGCGGTTTAGCTTTGCGTGCGGGTTTGCCAGCGTGTTACTTGCAGGATACTTCCAATCCTGAATGGGGAGGAATTCTTCTTAGAGACCCCACTTCATCGAAAGATTTCGCGATATTGGATTCCGGAATGATTATTAAAGTAAAAGGCGTGGTTTTAGAATACTTTACAACTACAGAATTGGATTTGATAAGTTTTGAAGCTGCCGATATCGTTGGGATTATGGATAGACCAAAACCTGTAAAACTCACTTTGGATTCTTTATTTAGTAAAGGAACAAACTTGCCTAATTACCTCGCGGAAAAATGGGAAGCAGCGTACGTTGAATTTGAAGATGTTCAGGCAATCGGTGAGGGTGTAGGTTATCAAACATTTAAAATACAGGATGAAAACAATATCCGTCTTCTTGTTTATGATAAAGGAGCGCATTTCCGGTATAATTTTAAGGCGCCTTTACCCGGAACATCAATTAAAAAAATTCGCGGATATATTGAAACTCGAAGCACTGGAAATTACGGCTGGTTTATGATCAATCCTGTTTATCCTAATGATATAGTTTATGGTGCAATAACACCGCCAAGTATAACAAATGTATCGCGAAATATTGGCGTTGCTAAATTTAATGAAACTGTTCGTTTAACAGCAACAATTACTGATCCTGATAATACAGCTGAAGTAAAAGAAGCAAAGCTGTTTTATAGTTATAATAATAGCGCCATTGATTCTTTGAATATGTTGTTGACCGATGCGGCCTCAGGAACCTGGACTGTAGATTTTCCCGTTTACTCCGACTCGACTTTAATAAAATATTATATAAAAGCAAAAGACGCTTCCAACGCGTTGAGCTTCAGTCCAACTTCGTATAAAACCAGTCCTTATTTTTATTTGGTATTAAACCGTGACATAAAAATAGCGGATGTACAGTATTCACCATTTGGCAGTGGATTCAGTTCGTTAAATAATTATTCTGTTACAGTTGGCGGTGTTGTAATTGCCGATACTTCAGATATTGAAGGCGACGGCGGCAGTATTGGACCACAAATATATATACAGGATGGAAATTCTCCGTGGTCAGCGATTCAAATATTTGGAACTGAAGCGGATCCTTTAAAAAGAGGCGATAAAGTTTCAGTTACAGGACTTGTTAATGAAAATTTTGGAGTTACAAGAATTGGTAATCTGGATTCAGGGGTAAAAGTAACCAAACTTGCAAGCGGAGTTGAATTGCCGGCTCCTGTATTGATTAAAACAAAAGATATTGGTACATCAATAGACGGTAACATAGCCGCCGAAAAATACGAAGGGATGCTTGTAAAAGTTATGGATGTAACTGTAGTAAGAGAGAATGCGGATGGCAACGCCGGACCTGATCAGGGCAGCGGCGGAAATAGAAATTATGGTGAAATATCGGTGCAGGATGATTCCGGGTCACCGATGAGATTGGAAACGCAGGACGGTACGCATGATTACCATAACTTCTGGTTAACATCGCAGGAGAACCAACCAACAAGAATTATTAAAGATAGCAAATTTAATGAGATTGACGGAATATTATTTTATTCCTTCAGCAACTACAAATTAGTTCCACGTAAAAATGATGATTTTAAGGGCTACACAGATGTTTGTGAAGATTGTGACAACTCGGTCCCTTCTTCTTACAGTATTAATCAAAATTATCCTAATCCTTTTAACCCGAGTACAAAAATCAGCTACAGCATTAAAGAACAAGGGATGGTTAACCTTACAATTTATAACATTTTAGGTCAGCAAGTAATGACTCTCGTTAATGAAGTACAATCCGCTGGAGTTCATGCGGTTCAATTTAATGCGAGCTCTCTTTCATCCGGAATGTATTTGTATAAAATTTCTGTAAATGATTTTTACGCGGTTAAAAAAATGATGTTGGTTAAATAATTCACTACGGGAATGAATTGAAAAATATTTATATAGCTTTTTTAATTGCCTTACTATTTGTTGGCTGCAACGAAAATGTTAATGATAATCCGGAGTCGAATAAGGCTCCGGAAACATTTTTGTTTCTTCACGTTGATGAAGGTCTTCAACTGAGTCAGCAAAAAAGCAGGTTAAGCGTTCACTGGTGGGGAGATGATCCCGACGGGCTAGTAGCCGGATATTTCTTCAAATGGGAAGGTATTGATGATAATTGGACATTTACCACCAAGAACGATAGTGTTTTCGCTCTGCCAATTGGAACTGTGGATACAACTTTTAATTTTGTTGTTGTTGCAATGGATTCCGAAGGCAACGGTATATATGATAGCCAGATTATACAGAACAATATAAATTTTGGACCCGAACCGTTCACAGATTTGAATAAAGACGGTATTTATAACAAAGGGGAACCTTTTATAGATCTCGGCTTAGCTGATCCAACACCGGCTAGTCAAAAATTTCCTATTAAGAACACCGCACCTACAATTGAATGGGATGAAGTTAGTGTTTTACCGCTACAATCTTTTCCTGTGGTTACGGTCGGCTGGAATTTTGATGATTTGGATGGTGTTGAATCCATTACCAAAATTAATGTGGCGCTGAACGATACTTCGAAATTTGTTTCCCTTCCAAGATCAACAAGATATGTAACACTTATTGTTGATGATTTTAAATCCGCTAATCCATCTTTCAGGATTTTTTTGAACGGCTCACATAACGATGAAGCCGATTCTAAACTGGAAAACTTAGTGCTTAACGGTAATAACAGATTATATGTTCAGGCGGTTGATATATCCGGGTCGAAATCAAAATTTGTTTCTCTACCGGAAAAAACAAAAAATTGGTATGTTAAAAAACCAAAGGACAGTTTTTTGGTTGTAGATGATTATGCTGGCAACACTCCCAATAGTTTTTACGACAACCTTTTTAAGACGGTTAAAGACGGCGCGTTAATAGACAAAGTTGATTTTCTAGATGTTGAAACTACGGAAATGCCTTATAAAAATATTACGTTTATTGAAACGTTAAAACTTTTTAAATATGTATATTGGTACGGTGATTCTGAACCGAGTCTCGATTTATTGAATTTGGTTACTCAAAAATATGTTGAAAATGGCGGTAAAATTGCTTTCTCCTTAACATTCCAGGATTCAAGCGCCAATTTCCCATTAGATCTTTCTTCGTTGCAAAATTTTCTGCCGATTGAGAAATTAGATCAGAAAAAACCGCTTAATTTTCTACTTCCTGCCGCAGATGTAGTTGCCACTGATCAGGCATCCGGATACCCAAATATAAAAACGGCTGCTACAATAAGTTTCGTAAGAACTTATCGTCCAAGTTCAACGGCCAATACGATTTATAATTTATCCAGCAAACAATTGAACGGAACAATATCATTTATAAATAACGATAAAAATATTTTCTTTATAGGACTTCCTTTGAATCAATGTGACGGTAATACCGGTAGTGTAAAACAATTGTTTGAAAAAGTATTTTTTGATGAATTCGGATTTGGTTTATGAAAAAACTTTTAATTGCTTTGGTAATAGTAGTATCTTCATCTTTTCTGTTTGCTCAGACTAAAGGAAGGGTTGAAGGAAAGATTACGGACAACCTAACTGGACAATCATTGCCGGGTGTTAACGTAATTATTAAAGGTACTTATTACGGGGCTGCATCCGATTTTGAAGGCTCGTATAAAATTGAAAACGTTTCCCCGGGAACATATACAATTGAGGTTTCTTTTATAGGCTTTAAAATAAAACAATATACAGGCGTAGAAATCCAGGGAAATAAAACACTTAAACTCGATATTGTAATGGAAGAAACTTCCCTTACAATGGAACAGGATGTTGTAGTTATTGGCGATAAACCTCTTGTGGATGTTGAAGAAACGCAAAGTAAAAAAACTATTTCAAGGGAAGATATTCAACTTGCTGTCGTAGAAGATATAAAAGACCTTGTAACTCAACAAGCGGGCGTAGTTAAAAACGATAACGCCATTCATATAAGGGGCGGACGTTCTTACGAAAACGCTTTTTTACTTGATGGTGTTTCCGTTCAAGATCCTTTGGCTGGAACTGGATTCGGATTACAATTAAGCGCTAACGCAATTGAAGAGGTTGAGGTAATTACAGGCGGATTTAACGCCGAATACGGGCAGGCGACTTCCGGAATTGTAAATGTAAAAACAAGAGAAGGGCATGAAAGATATAACGGATCAATAACTTACCGCAGGGATAATTTTGGTAACAAAACCTCATTCCATGTATTTAACTTGGATATTGTGGAAGCTAATCTTTCCGGACCAGAACCTATTACATCAAAATTGCTTCCTTTGCTCGGATTAAAAATTCCTGGTACTCTAAGTTTCTTCGGTAGTTTTTATATGGGTTTAAGCGACGGAATAACCCAGGGATATTATAAGCCCACGGCTAGTCAGCTTTATTCGTCAACTTTTTACGGTACACGTTTTGCCCCTCGCGCGGAAAATAGCTGGTTTTGGCTGGGGAAATTAACGTATAACATAAGCCCGACTATGAAACTTGCATATTCATTCAATCAATCTGTAAGCATAAATCAAAATTCACAGTCACTTCAGTCAAATTTGGAATATGTAGAACCTTCTCCAGGATATCAGTACGAATTCCAGAATATATTGGACAACGCTAATACGTTTACACATAATAATAAATATCATACTCTCAGTTGGACACATACGCTTAACTCTAGAACATTCTACGAATTAAAAATAAATCATTTTTTCTCTAATCTCCGAGCCGATGCTAATGGAAAAATGTGGTATGATTATAATGAAAGGAAAGATATTGTAACATTTCCTATAGAATACTACAACACAAATAACGATACAATTGGAGTTATTCCGGGTGATGGATTTTGGGATGTTGGCAATCCAACTACCTGGCGTGATCACTATGTTGAAGATTTTTCAATAAAAGGTGATCTTACAAGTTTCTTCGACGAAAAGAATAAATTGAAAGTCGGCTTCAATATGGTATTTGAAGAAATGCAGGTCGTTGATATTTATCTTCCTTGGATTGGTGAACTGGGGCTAAATAATGATATATACAAAGTAAATCCAGCCCACGGTTCATTTTATGGACAGGATAATATAAATTTTAGCGGAATGATTCTTAATTTCGGTATGCGTCTCGACTACTGGTTCCCCGGTAAATATGTAGACGACGCGATTGAAAATCCAGATGTTGTTACGATTCCCGATGAGATTAGAGATAGGTACAAAAAAAATAGTTTCGCCTGGTTTGGAGACAGAAGATTTAAAGCCAGGTTAAGTCCCAGACTCGGTATATCGCATCCGGTTACTGATAACCAGATATTATTTTTCTCTTACGGACATTTTAACAAATGGCCGCGTCCACAATTTGTATATGCTAAACTTAGTCCGACTAATGCTCAATCCTCATTTCAAAGGTTTGGCAATCCTGATCTTAATCCAGAGACTACAGTTGCATATGAACTAGGTGTTAAAACACAATTTTCACAGAATGATGTTTTAACTGTAACGGCTTATTATAAAGATATTTTCGATTATATAAGAACCAGAACCGCAATAATTTCGTCGTCTCGTTTTGCCACTCAATCTTTTATTACATATGCTAATATGGATTACGCCCGCTCAAGAGGAGTGGAACTTGAATATAAAAAACGTATCGGCAAATGGTTTACTGGTATGTTTACATTTTCATATGCTACTGTAACTGGTAAAAGTTCATCTGCCGATGAAGGAGTATTAATTTTACGCGGCGACCTTGACGAATCGATCAAAGAGGAATTCGTATCATGGGACAGACCGTTTACGGTATCGTCAAGTTTTAATTTTTATATTCCCAGAGGCGAACCCATATTTGGCTTTGGGCAGGGCATATTAGACGATATTAATCTTTATACACGAATATTTTTTCAATCGGGTAAACGATACACTCAATCAATATTCACAGGCAGTTACGATAACGATGGAAGACCGGAATATAGCTCGGACAGAAACAATGTTAACGGTAAAGTTGGTGACAATTGGTTTTGGATAGATGTAAATTTGGAGAAAGCTATTAAAATAGCCGGTATCGACTTAAATCTTTCCTTGGAAGTTACAAATTTGCTTGATACAAAAAACTCAGCGATAATTAATCCTGTGACTGGTAAAGCATACGAATATGGCGATGCCACACCATCATCCTGGAACGACCCCAGGTACCCCGATCTTCAGGCGCCAATCAGTACTTTTCCATATAGTCCGGCGAGGTATTTAACAAGAAGGAATTTAAAATTCGGAATAGGTATTAGATTCTAAATTTGGTAAAAATTAAATGAAAATTGTTTATTGTAATTTTTGTGAAATATGAAAAAACTGTTACTTATATTATTGATTCTGCCATTGCTTAAAATTAATGCCCAGTTATTTCCAACTTTGGGCGGGCAACGAGCGGGAATTTCAACAGCTCAATTTCTTAAAATTGGTGTCGGCGGAAGAGCATCCTCACTTGGAGACGCATTTGTTGCAATTGCTGATGACGCTTCAGCTCTTTATTGGAATCCTGCCGGATTAGCTTTTGCTAATCAGAACCAGGTGATTTTCTCTCATAACGAATGGGTTGTTGACATCAAACACGAATTTGTTGGAGCTTTTTACAGAATTAGCGGGAACGATGTAGTAGGTGTTTCCTTTACTTCTCTGCACACTAAGGATATGCCCGTAACTACGGAAACAATGCCTTTCGGAACTGGGGAATATTTCAGTTACGGCGATGTTGCTTTTGCAGTTACATACTCCAGAAAAATGACCGAACAATTCAGTTTTGGGGGATCTGTGCGATACATCGAAGAAACTTTGGATGTATTAAAAATGCGTGGCGTAATGATTGATCTTGGAACAATGTACTACACAGGCCTGGGCACAACACGTTTTGCTGTTGCTATAACCAATTTTGGAAATGAGATGGCGCCGGATGGTAAAGTGACTCTTTTCGGAAAAAATGAAAAATCAGATTGGCAGTCATTTTCACCCCCTACTATGTTCAGGATCGGTTTTGCTCTTGAGCCTTACATGGATGACGTGCATCGTATTACTTCCACAATTCAGTTAAACCACCCTAATGACAACAGCGAAAACGTTTCCTTTGGAACAGAATACAGCTGGAGAAACATTGTTCAACTAAGAGGTGGTTATAAATTAAACGTAGACGAACAATCTTTTACATTTGGAGCCGGAGTTAAACTTCCGCTGGGAATTGCGGATGTAACATTCGATTACGGTTATTCGGCTTTCGAACGACTTGGATCGGCACACAGGATATCATTATTACTGGGTTTATACTAAGATGAAAAAAATTCTAATTTTAGCTTTCGCGGTATTTGTATTAGTAAATTGTACAGATAAATTTAACGCACCCGACAACAGTGTTGATCCCGGTTATGTCGTAATTGGCGATACGGTATACGTTCAGCAGAATCCAATATGGGAAGGATTTAATAAACCAAAAGATATATTAGTTGGGCACGAACCTTTCCTATACGTAGCCGATACGGATAACGACCGGGTTGTAATGATGGATCTCTCGGGCAGAGTATTAGGCAGCAAATCTGTAAAACGCCCCATTGCGCTTGCTCAGGATTTTAAACTTAACCTGATTGTATGCGCCCAGTTCGATACTTTAATTAATGGAAATCAGGTAACTTATAGCGCCGTTTATAAAATGGATTTGTTTAGTGTAGATCATCAAATAGAAAATGTGAAACTAAAACGACTTTTACCTAAATCCAGTTTCGACTTTTTACGTACCGACCGCGTTTACACAGGAGTCTGTGTTTTTTCAGATAACTCATTTTTTGTTTCCCGAACAGGTCCATCGAACAATAATATTATAGACCCGGATAACGGTATATTTATTTTTGCTCAAAAAAGGAAATCTAATGGGTCTGTAGTAGATACTTTAATGGGACGAGTACCTCTTCTGGAACCTGAAGGCACAGGATTAATGTCTTCTAACAAAATTAGCTCTCTTACCTCTTTTAATGACAGCCGCAGGGATATTATAGTTACATTGATAGGGAACAACAGTTTTAAAAGTCAATGGCTGCGTTTTGTTTCAACGGCTGATTTTACTGGATACGAAAACAACCTGGCTCCTTTTTATAGTAGGTTGATGGAAATAAATAGATTCGGAAAACCGGAAGATGCGTCTCTGGATGACAGAAATAATATTTTTGTTGCCGATGCGGAAAAGGACAGTATTTTTAAATTTAATTCCTTTGGCGATGAGATGGAATCGTTCGGAGGCCCCGCCATATTTAATGCGCCACACGCGATCGCATATTTCGATAAAACGCTCTATGTGGTTGATACAAACAATAACAGAATTTTAAGATTTATTCTTTCTACAGATATTGATTAGGATTATTAGATGTTTAAAAAATATACAGTGTTCACCTCTCTATTAATAATTTGTTTTACTTTATTAGTTAAAGCCCAGACTGTTATTCCGATTATAGATTTAAGAGAAAACGACTCACAGGGAATTCCAAAACTTAAAGGGCAGCAAGTAACCGTGGCTGGGGTTGTTACAACCGCAATGAATTTCGGAAGCAATGGTCCGGCATCAATTGAAGATAATACTGCCGGCATTTCAATTTATGGCAGCGGTTTTGCAAGTAAGGTGAAAATTGGAGATTCCGTTACTGTTACATCAACACTTGACCAATTTAACGGACTTTCTCAACTGGATTTTAGAGTTTCAGGTTCAACGTTAACAATACATAAATCAAAAGTTTCAATCGATCCGCTAGCCGTCACGTTAAAGGATATCACATCGCAGGAATGGGGTGGCGTTGAAGAATTAGAAAGCCGATTGCTTAGAGTGAATAATGTGATCATTACTCAATCTGGTTCTTTCTCTGGTAATACTAATTATGAAATTTCAGATTCCACCGGGAAATTGGACATGAGAATAGACGCCGACCTCACAGATGTAATCGGTACGGCAATCCCTAATGGACCAATCGACATAATTGGAGTATTGGGGCAGTTTAAATATTCTACACCCTACAGCAATGGTTATCAATTGTTGATAAGATCAATTAATGATATAATTACGGCCGGTGATCCATTAATAATTAATCCGGTTTCTGCTTCCAATATCACTTCCTCTTCGTTTACTGTTTTTTTTAGCACCGTCAGGAAAGGGAATTCAGAAATTCGATATGGATTAACTCAAAATCTTGAATTGGGTTCGGTTACAATCCAGGCGGATACAACATTTCATTCTGTTTTAATCTCAGGTCTGGAACCATTTAAAAAATATTATTTTAGAGCTTATTCAACCAACGAAAACGGGACGAGCGAAAGCACTCTCTATAGTGTGCTAACTTCTTCATTAAATCCATCCACAGGGGCTGTAAACGTTTATTTTAATTTTTCAGTGGATAATTCCGTAGCCATTCCCGGGAACGAAGCAAAAGGGGATGTAGATTTTAAAGCTAAATTGCTCGATAGAATAAATGCCGCTACATATTCAATTGATATGGCGGTTTATAGTTTTTTCGGATTAAACGATGTTGCCAATTCCATTGTAACCGCAAAAAAAAGAGGTGTTAAAGTTCGTGTTGTTTACGACAGCAGAACTATGCAGAGTTCCATGCAGATTCTTAAAGATAATGGAATTCAAATAAGCCAGAGACCAAATATGAGCGGAATAATGCACAATAAATTCGCGATTTTTGACGGACGTGATAATAACCCTGACAACGACTGGCTATGGACTGGATCATGGAATTGGACATCAACGGAATTGGATTGGCGAAATAATGTGGTAGAAATAAATAATGCGAACCTAGCGGCCGCTTATCAAACCGAATTCGAAGAAATGTGGGGGAGCAATAATGATATTCCAAATTCTGCTAATGCAAAGTTTGGACCTTATAAAATTGATAATACTCCACATTTATTCACTATTAATGGTAAAGAATTATATCTGTATTTTAGTCCTTCGGATAATACGGAAAATTATATTTCGCAGGCTATCTCTTCTTCAGATTCCTCCATTTATTTCTCAATGTTAGCTTTTACCAGCGATCCAATTTTTAACACCATCAATCAGCAGCATAATCTTGGCATAACAGACATTCGCGGAATAATAAACGATGTTAATGTTAGTGGCAGTGAATATCAAAGGCTGCAAGCATTGTCCGGAAGCGAAATTTTTCAATTCTCTTCCACTATCGGAAAACTTCATCACAAATACGGCTTAGTGGATGCTTATGCGCCCGAAAATGATCCTTTAATAATTACAGGTTCTCATAATTGGTCCAATGCTGCTAATACAAGTAACGATGAAAATACTCTAATTATTCACGATCTCTTTTTAACCAACCAATTTATGCAGGAATTCAAAAAAAGATATAATGAATTAGGCGGAACTACTACATTCTCAATTCCTGTTATTTCTTCGGTTGAAAACAAAAATTTATACCCGACTGATATTACATTATTCCAGAATTATCCAAATCCATTTAATCCTATAACTACTATTAAAATATTTGTTCCCTCAAGACAACAGGTGGATGTTTCGATTTATAACACACTTGGCGAGAAAGTTGAAACGCTTTATAATGGCGTATTATCGCAAGGGATACATGGATTTGATTTTAATGGAAAGAATTTATCTAGCGGAATTTATTTATACAGATTAAAATCAAATAACGCGTTAATCTCTAAAAAACTTCTTCTTCTCAAATAGAGTATAACTATTTATTGAAAATCTGTTATAGAATCTTTAATTTTACAAATTATTCAAAATATATTTTGTAATAGGAGTGAAATGGCAAGTAACGAAGGAACTTTAGTTCAAGTAATTGGTCCTGTTGTGGATATAGATTTTGAGGACGGAAACTTACCGAGCATTTATAACGCAGTTAAAATTCCGCGTAACAACGAGGAAGGGAAAGAAGAAGAATTGATAGTTGAAGTTCAACAGCATCTTGGTGAAAACAGAGTGAGAGCTGTTGCTATGGATACAACTGACGGACTTGTACGCGGTATGAAAGCGATTGACACTGGCGAACCAATTATGGTGCCTGTTGGTCCGGAAACTTTAGGCCGTTTGATAAACGTTATTGGAGAGGGCATAGACGGTTTAGGTGAAATTAAAACCGCAAAAAAATATGCTATTCATAGACATGCGCCGAGTTTTCAAAACCTTACAACCCAGCAGGAAATTTTTGAGACCGGAATTAAAGTTATAGATCTTATCGAGCCATATTCTCGAGGTGGAAAAACAGGTCTTTTCGGCGGTGCTGGTGTTGGTAAAACAGTAATTATTCAGGAATTGATTCATAATATTGCTAAACAACACGGCGGTTATTCGGTATTCGCGGGAGTAGGCGAAAGAACCCGCGAAGGAAACGATCTTTGGCTGGAAATGAAAGAGTCTGGTGTACTTGATAAAACAGCTTTGGTATTCGGACAAATGAATGAACCACCCGGAGCAAGATTACGCATAGGTTTAACTGGATTAACTATTGCGGAATATTTCCGTGATGAAGAACAAAGGGATGTGTTATTATTTATTGATAATATATTTCGATTTACTCAGGCAGGTTCCGAGGTTAGTGCTTTGTTGGGACGTATGCCTTCTGCTGTTGGTTACCAGCCAAATCTTGCAACTGAAATGGGTGAACTACAGGAAAGAATTACTTCCACTGATAAAGGTTCAATTACTTCTGTTCAGGCGATTTATGTACCTGCAGATGACTTAACTGATCCTGCGCCTGCAACAGCATTCTCTCACTTGGATGCTACAACTGTATTAAGCCGTCAAATTTCAGAACTCGGTATTTATCCCGCCGTTGATCCATTAGAGTCATCTTCACGAATACTTGAGCCAAGTATACTTGGTCAGGAACATTATGATGTAGCTCGAATGGTGAAGGAAACATTACAGAGTTATAAAGATTTACAGGATATTATTAATATCCTTGGAATGGACGAACTTAGTGATGACGATAAAGTTGTGGTTAGAAGAGCTCGTAGAATTCAAAGATTTTTCAGTCAACCATTTTTCGTGGCTGAACAGTTTACCGGTTTCCCAGGAAAGTATGTTAAACTTGAAGATACAATTAGAGGATTTAGAGAAATTCTTGAAGGTAAGCACGATGATTTACCTGAAAGCGCGTTTATGTACGTAGGAACAATTGAAGAAGCCGTAGAAAAAGCAAAACAGATGGCATAATATGAAGACTCTAAATGTTGAAGTTATAACTCCATCCAAAGCCGTTTATGCGGGATCTGTAAACTCAATTACAATTCCGGGTACTTCCGGTAGTTTTCAGGTTTTGTATAATCATGCTCCAATTTTAAGCTCTTTCGAAATAGGTGTTGTTACTATTGAAGAAACCGGCGGAGCAGTCTTAAAATTTGCTACCGGAGGGGGAACAGTAGAAGTTCTTTCGAATAAGGTGCTGCTTCTTGCCGAAAGTTTTGAAAACGTTAAAGATATTGATGTAAAAAGAGCTGAAAGTGCTATGACCCGAGCGAAGAGAAGGCTATCGAAAGAATCTAGTGAAGAAAATATTGATCATGCAAGAGCGGAAGTCGCATTAAAGAGAGCTATCAACAGATTAAAACTTTCGGGTAATTACTTTAAATAGAGACACTTTAAAAATAAAAATATATTTAATACATTTTAACCAAAGGACTTTGCATTAATTTGCGAGTCCTTTTTTTATTCACATAAATTCTTTCTGAAATTAAAAGTATTATGATTTTATTTCTTCTTACAATGAACATTTGTAAAGGGAATTAATAAGCAAAAATCATTAGTATTGATAAAACCATCGCCCGATTAATCCTGGAATTTATGTGAAATTATTTTATTTCATATTTGTTTTTTGCCTGATTTTTCAAAAGTATTTTTGACTTCATGATAACCGTGGCAGGTTTCGCAGCTATGATAATCTTCGCTTCCCAATTCTATAAACATAGAAGAACTCCTATATTGTGGATGAAGAAAATCTTACATCATTAAAAATTAGTTTATATACCCGTCAGTTGAAATAAGTTCCTTTAATATTTCGGCCCTTTCAAGTGTATTCTCGAGTTTTTCAAGATGTTTATGTAAGTATTTCATTCTTTCCTTTTCACTCTGTAGAGACAAAATATCCTGCTGTTGTTTTAAGTTGAGTCCGCTTTTTTCAGCTAATTTAAAAGATTTATCAGTGGCGTTTTCCAATTTATTCCAAAATCCCTCTCCCAGTTGGAGGGAAGTTCTATCAATAATTGATTTAAAAATTTCCAAAGTTTCTCTGAAAAGAAGATTATCTTCAAACATATATTCCGTATCTCCAAACAATGAAACTTCAGCTTCAAGATAACCATCGTCATGAAAACTTGTTGATTCGGCAATGAATCTGCTGTAGCCTTTTACGAGTATATCCATACTTCTATTTTCGTGTTTTTTAAGTATACTGGCAACTTTTACAAGACAGCCAATTCTGGAAATATCGAGATCAATTTTGGAAACAATGCCGAAATAACTGTTATTTTTTATACTTTTATTTATCATTCGTTTATAACGCTCTTCAAAAATATGAAGAGGATAAATAGCGTCGGGAAACATCACTAAATTTAATGGAAATATTGGCACTACCTTTTTCATAAAATCCACACAAATTTATATTATAAATCTAAAAAATTTGTTAAAAAGCACAAGTCATTTAGGTAAAAAAAATAATCACGAAGAAAGGGGTAATTAAAAATAAAAAGCACCCGAAATAGGCTGAATTAAGTACCTAATCCGGGTGCAAATAATCGTATCACCAATCGGTTCTAAATAGCAAGCGGTTTATTTTACCTCTTTAAGCCTTTTTGATACTTCATCCCAATTAACTACATTCCACCAAGCCCCGATGTAATCAGGTCTTCTGTTCTGATAATTAAGATAATAAGCGTGTTCCCATACGTCAAGTCCAAGAATAGGTGAACCTTTTACTTCAGCGACATCCATTAACGGATTATCTTGATTAGGCGTTGAACTCACAACAAGCTTACCCCCCGAGACAGACAACCAAGCCCAACCGGAACCAAAGCGGGTTGCGGCAGCTTTTGTAAATTGATCTTTGAATGACTGGAATGAGCCGAATGAGCTGATGATCGCATCTGCGAGCTCACCTGTAGGTTCTCCGCCGCCTTTTGGAGACATAATCTCCCAGAATAACGAATGATTCCAGTGACCACCACCATTATTACGCACAGCTGTATTAGTGGAGGCAACGGCTAATAATTCTTCAAGGGATTTTCCAGCTAAATCTGTGCCTTCAACAGCGGCGTTAAGATTATTAACATAACCCTGGTGATGTTTGCCATGATGAATTTCCATTGTTTTAGCGTCTATGTTTGGTTCCAATGCGTTAAATGCATAGGGTAGTTGGGGTAATTCGAATTTTGCCATATTATATGTACTCCTGTTATTTTTTAATGAATTTATTTTATTTGATAAAATTTCTGCCTTGCTTAATCCGCTTGCAAGCGATAGAATTCCAATTGTACTTAAAAAATTCCTTCGTTTCATTTTTACATGCCCCTAAATTTTGTTATACTCCGAACGAATCACCGCATCCGCAAGTTTTTGAGGCGTTAGGATTATTAAAAATAAATCCTTTACCGTTAAGTCCGTCTGAAAAGTCAAGTTCGGTGCCGATCAAATAAAAAAGACTTTTTCCGTCAACTACAATTTTAACTTCGCCTATCTCTATTACAGTATCACTTTCTTTTATTTCGCCGTCGAATCCCATATTGTAAGAAAGTCCGGAGCAGCCGCCGCCTTTAACACCAACTCGCAGGGCATAATCAACCGGAATATCGTTCTCTTCTTTAATTCTATTAATTTGTTTTAAAGCCTTTTCGGTAACAGTTATATCCTGTTTTTCTTTAACTTCTGCCATAATATTTTCCTATGGTTATTTTATTAACAAATATTTACAAGTTGAAATTCACTTTCCATGCATTATTGGAAAGTTTAACCAGTTCTTTTTCATTTTCCATAGCACTCGTCAATCGTTCCATCAATTCTTCTGACTGAGAGTAAGAAAGTACTACGTTTTTACGCTCAAAATAGGTTCTTATTGCAAATTGAATATCCCGTAAAAATATGTTTGAATTTTTAAATACTGGATACCTTTCGTTCATAAATTGAAAGAAGCGAGGCTTATTACTGATTAAATCCTGAAAACGTTTTTCCTGATTGTCCATAAATTATCCGATTATTTCGTTTAAATAAGTTGTTGAAAATAATACATTTATTTTAGATTGAATGTTGTTTAAAGGGTTTTTAAGACAGCAATTTTCTATACGTTCGCAATCTTTCACAGTTGCCCCATCAAACATACAGTTTGTTAACATAACTTCATCGTCAACCGCTTGTATTACCTGAAAAACACTTAATTGTTCCGCAGAAACATTCAAAACGTATCCGCCTCGTACACCTTGTTGAGAAACAATAATATTCTCCTTTACAAGTCTTTGTAAAATTTTTGCGGTTAATTCGTGCGGGATATTAGCGTTTGTAGATATAGCTTTTGTATTTACGCATTCTTCTGAGGAATGTTCTGCGATATATTTTAACGCTAATAAAGCGTACTCTATTTTTTTTGGTATTTTGAACATAGTATATGCGACTAAATAAGTCGGATATAAAAATAAGAAACATAACTATGAAAAACAATAGGTATTGTGAATAAAATTTGTTTTAAAACTAAACGAAGCATAGGCTGTTAACCCCTACTTCGCTAAAGATATTGAATACGTAAAAATCATTCTTTTTTCTTTTGTGATTCAGCAAGAGCAGTTAAACCGCCTACTGCGCCAAGATTCATCGATTCGAGAGCTGATGATGGAACTATTATCAAAGAACCCTTTTCTTTTAATCCTTCGAACAACATATTCATTCCACGCAATTGCAGCGCTATAGGATTATCAATATAATTTTCACTCGCCTGTTTAAATTTTTCCGAAATTTCAGTTTCTGCAGTTCCCAGTATTATGCGTGCCTGACGCTCACGTTCTGCCTGAGCTTGCTTGCTCATTGCATCGGCGAGCGCATCGGGTATAACAATATCTTTAATTCCAACGGTTTGACAGGTTATTCCCCATGGATTGGTATGCTCATCAAGTGCGACTTGCAAAGCGGCAGCAATTTTTTCTCTGTTCATCAGTAAATCTGCAAGCTCATGTTTACCGATAATATCCCTAAGCCCGGTTTGTGCTATAAAATACACGGCGGTAATATAATCCTGAACTTCCAGAGCAGTTTTTTCCACGTCCCAAACAGTCCAGTAAACTACAGCATCAACATTTACAGGGACGGTATCTTTTGTTAAAGTTTGTTCGGCTTTAAAATCGGTTACTCTTACGCGTTGATCAACAAATTTATCAATCCTATCGAATATCGGAATTATAAAGAATAATCCGGGTCCCCGCAGACCAATAAATTTTCCCATTCGTAAAACCACAGCTTTTTCCCATTGGTCCGCAACTTTTATAGCAGAAGCAAGAATCATGGCTAAAAATACAACCAAAAGATAACCTAAAGGCGTCATCATTTTTACCGCGGCGAATACTAAGCCTATACCTATAATGACAAAGAATGCAACCAAAGCAATCGAATTTACATGTGATTTCCCTTTATTGAGATCAATCATCTTGCCCTCCCATTTTGTTATTTAAATGAATTATTAAATCCTTAATGGTAAAACCGTAGCTCACGGCGATTGTAGTGAACTCAGTTACTATGTTATCCAGTTTATTGTGTTTCTCTTTTTCAGGAATAACAAGTTTTACATCACCGATAAATGTTCCTGTGCCTTGCTGAGTCTCAATTATATTTTGAATCTCCAGTTCTTTATAAGCTTTAGAAACAGTATTGAGGTTTACTTTTAAGTCGACGGCAAGAGCACGCACAGTGGGTAATTGTTCGCCTACTGAAAGACTGCCTATGGCAATTCCATAACGTATTTGATCAATAATCTGTCTATAGAAGGGAACACCGCTTTTAGGGTCCAAATTGAACTCAATCAAAATTCCTCCTAAAAAATTATGTGTTATAGAGATATAATGTACTATGTAACTATTACAATAGGAATATGTAATAATATGTCAATTGATGCAAGTATTATTTTTAGTTTGTGCAACTCCATCTAGAATTTTGATTTGGGTTTTACAAAAGGAAGGAAGCGCTAAGTACGAATTACAAAATATTAAATTCTCATGTCCAATGAAAAAAAACAGAAATATATTAAATAACTTTATAATGCAAGGAAGAGTAAATATTAACGGTTCTTAAACTCCGAAAAATGAGATACACATTTTTGCGAAATCCACTACTGGTGCAAAATAAAGTCCGAATACAAGTGTTGGAACGGCCAGTATAAGAATAAAAATAGTGTTCATCGCGCTTGTTTTTATTTCAGGAGTATCTTCAGTGGGGTTTGAAAGATACATTTTCTTAAGCACTCTTATATAATAATAGAGCGATACTACCGTATTAAGTAAAGCGATAACAGCCACAATTATCATTTTTGCATCAACGAGCGCAATAAAGAGATAAAGTTTGCCTATAAAACCGGCGGTAGGGGGCAGACCCGTGAGTGATACAAGGAACAAACCGAGTGCGACACCTAGAAAAGGGGATTTTAAACCAAGTCCATTATAATCATCAATATTTTCGGAGCCCAATTTGTTTGCAATCAGCATAACAACAAAAAAAGCACCTATATTCATAATCAAATAGAAAGAAAAATATACTAAAATGGCAAAGGCACCCTGATTGGAGAGCACTGCCAATCCAAGAAGCATATATCCAGCGTGGGCAATACTTGAATAAGCAAGCATACGTTTTAAGTTGTCCTGCCAGAGGGCGGAAAAATTACCTAAGGTCATAGTAAGAATCGAAATTATTACCAATAATGCCTGCCAGTCGAATACTTCGGATAAACGCCAGAAACCATCAGAATCCACATAAGAAACAAATCCGACTCTTATAAATCTAATTAAGACCGCAAATCCTGCCGCTTTACTAGCCACAGAAAGAAAAGCAGTAATAGAAATTGGAGCTCCTTCATAAACATCGGGAGTCCAAAAATGAAAAGGCGCAACCGAAATTTTGAATCCAAAACCGGCAAAAATCAGAATTAGCGCAATAGAAAATGTGACAAGATTAATACTTCCGGATTGAATAAAATTATTTAATTCAACAAGGTTTGTACTGCCGGCCATTCCATAAATTAAAGATATTCCGAACAACATCATTCCTGAAGAAACTGCCCCGTAAATAATATATTTTAACGATGCCTCGTTATTACGCTGACGAATTTTTGTAAACCCGGCGAGCACATAGGATGAAAGAGATAATAATTCGATTGAAAGATATATAAGTATTAAATCTATAGCAGATGTCATAAACATCATGCCCAAAATCATTCCAAATATCAGTGTATAATATTCACCTAATCTATCGAAGGACTGTTTAATTTCATCAGTAACCGCTGAAAAATAAACTATCAATAAAGAGGAGACAAGTATAATTACCTTGAAAAACGCCCCGAAGGAATCAACTGATAACATTCCATAAAACAAAGTTGCATTTTGGGGAGAGAATGCATAACCAGTTGTTGAAAGTTCGATTATTTGAATAACCAAAGTAACAGCTAAACCAGTAGCGGCAATAAAAGGCAATAGCTTTTTGGAATTGCTGAGTATTAGATCAAATAAAACTATCGCAAGCAGCGTTAGTGATATTACTATTTCTGGTTTTATTAACGCTATTGATTCGTATAAACCGTTTAAGTCCATGTGTTCTTATTATAATCCACTTATTGAAAAGTTAGTAACGTTTGTTGAAAGAAAATGCACAAGAGAGTTAACAGATGTATTCATAACATCCAGCAGGGCTGAAGGATAAATACCGAGAAATAAAATTATTAGAGTTAACGGAATTAGCATAGCATATTCTCTACCGTCAATGTCTTTTAAATCTTTCCATTTTTCATTTAAGTTGCCGAGAAAAACTCTTTGAAGAGTCCAGAGCATATAGCCAGCACCTAGTAAAATACCCAAAGTAGAAATGATTGCCAAAGTTCGTATAACTTCAACTCCAAATGAACCAACAAATACAAGCGCTTCTGAGACCCAACCGCTTAAACCGGGAAGACCTATAGCGGCAAAAAACGCAACAGTTACAAATCCTGTATAAACAGGCATCTGAGTAGCGAGTCCGCCAAAATCGTTTAGTCCACGAGTATGTGCTCTATCGTAAATTACTCCAACAATTAGGAAGAGCATAGCCGTAATTGTTCCATGGTTAAACATTTGTAGAACGGCTCCGTTAATACCAGTTGTACTCAGAGAAGCCATTCCGAGCATAACATATCCCATATGTGAAATTGACGAATAGGCTATGAGTTTTTTAAAGTCTTTCTGTGCAAGAGCGCACAAAGCACCATAAATAATATTTATCATTCCAAATAGGGCTATGAACCACATCAGTTCTCTTGTAATTTCGGGAAACATTGGATAACTGATTCTCAATATTCCGTAAGTACCCATTTTAAGAAGCACTCCGGCAAGGATTACGCTTATTGGAGTTGGTGCTTCAACGTGTGCGTCCGGCAACCAAGTGTGGAAAGGGAACATCGGTATTTTAATAGCGAAGCCTACGAATAGGGCTATATAAGCTATGAACCTCAGGTTTTCCGGATTAAAAGGTGATAGGATTCCATCCGCTGTGTAGTTGGCAGCATCCATCAATGCCAGCATATTAAATGTAAATACTTGAGATCCGTCTGCCAGTGTTTCGTGAGCGCTGAAATATAAACCGATCATTACAAGAAGCATAAATACGGAACCGAACAATGTGTAAATAAAAAACTTAATTGCAGCATATTCTTTTCTCGGTCCGCCCCAAATTCCAATAAGGAAATACATTGGTAAAAGCATTAATTCCCAAAATACATAAAAAAGGAAAAAATCTAATGAAACAAAAACACCCATCATTCCAGTATCAAGTAAAAGGAACATTGCGAAATATCCTTTTACCGATTTGTTTATTTTCCACGAAGATAATGTGGCAATAAAAGAAATAATAGCAGTAAGCAGAACCATAGGAACACTGATGCCGTCGACTCCCATAAAATAATCTATTTTTACGGTTCCGATCCAGGATAAACCTTTAATATGAATCCATCGGAATTTTTCGATGAATTGGAAAGAACTTTGTTCAAAGATACCGCCCGCGTTATAATTAAAATTAGAAAGCAAGACAATAGCAAGAACAACTTGAATTCCGGTTGCGATCAGAGCGATATATTTTGCAAGGTTTGCTTTATCCTTTGGTATAACCAAAACTGCAATCATTCCTAATATGGGAATAAACGTCAGTAATGTTAAAATTGGGAATCCATTCATTTTTATTATAATTCCTTAAATAATTTCTTTAAAAAGGACTAATTATAAAAATTAGTGCCAACACTGAAAATACCACCAATACGATGTATGTTTGAACTTTACCTGTTTGCAGTTTTCGAAAAGCAATTCCGACAAATCCACTAAAGAATGCGGTTGCATTAACAAATCCGTCAACAATATAAGTATCGAACCAGCCGCTAATAGCGGAGAAAAATTTTGTAACTGTAGCCGCGCCGTTAACAATTCCATCAACTATTGTGTTATCGAACCAGGCGAGGGCTTTACTCAAATATATAGTTGGATTTACAAATGTGGCGTCATACAATTCATCCAAGTACCATTTATTAAGCGAAAATTTGTACAGCCAACTTAGTTTGTTTGAAAGTTTATCAGGATCAATTTTTTTCCACTGATACATTGTGAATGCAAGCAAAATTCCTAGTCCGCCAAGAAAAACAGATAAAAACATTGCGGGATAGTGGGCATGGTGCATAGCTTCGGTGTATTTCTCAGAGTGTACAACCGCATGTTCTGAGTATTGATCCTCAACAACAGGCGTCTCAGAAATCATAAAATCGTAGCTTAATTCCGCGGGTACAACAGTGTGAGGGGTTTTAACCCAAGAAGATAAAAACCATCCTGCATCCGGACTATGCGGAAGAGGAGTATACCAAATAAAAATTGAGAGAACGCTAAGTATAACTAGAGGCATAGCCATAACAAATGGCGATTCGTGAGCATGGTCGAATTTGTGCTGATTTTTTGGCTCACCGTGGAATGTCATAATTACCAAACGGAACATGTAGAATGCTGTCATGAGAGCAACAACAAAACCTAATATTGGAATTAGCCAGTGACCTGTTAATGAGCCAAACGCAAGTGACCCTGCCAATATACCGTCTTTGCTAAGAAATCCTGAGGTAAGCGGAACACCAGATATTGCTAAAGTGGAGATGAGAAAAGCTGCATAAGTAATCGGCATTTTTTTTCTTAATCCGCCCATCTGGCGCATATCCTGTTCGTGGTGCATAGCGTGAATTACTGACCCGGAACCTAAAAATAAACATGCTTTGAAAAAGGCGTGAGTTACAAGATGGAACAAAGCGAATGCGTAAGCTCCTACACCAAGCGACATAACCATATAACCCAATTGACTTACAGTTGAGTAAGCTAAAACTTTTTTAATATCATTTTGAGTTAAGGCGATTGTTGCTGCCATAAAAGAAGTAAAAGCTCCAACTACTGCTATAACAAGCATGGCATCGGCAGTAAGCATTACAAAAATACGGGAAACAAGATAAACACCAGCCGCAACCATTGTGGCAGCGTGTATTAATGCGCTAACAGGTGTTGGACCTTCCATCGCGTCGGGCAGCCAGACGTGCAGTGGGAACTGAGCTGATTTGCCCACCGCTCCTAAAAAGATTAAAATTCCAGTTGCAGTCAACCATGCGGCGCTATCAAAAGGAAGATTACCCGCTGCAATCTGCGCAAAAATACTGTCCAGTGTTAATGTATGGTATGAAGTAAATAATATTAAAATCCCAAGAAAGAAACCAATATCGCCAATACGATTAACTATAAACGCTTTTTTACCAGCATCCGACGCGGATTTTTTTTCGTACCAGAAGCCAATAAGCAAATAAGAAGAGAGCCCAACCAATTCCCAGAAAATATAAATCATTAACAAATTATGGGAAATCACTATCCCAAGCATAGAAAATGTAAATATACCCAGGTAAGCGAAGTAGCGGTTAAAGCGCTTATCACCGCGCATATATTCTAAAGAAAATACATGAACAAGCATGCTAATTAGATTTACTACAAAGAACATTATAACTGTAACGTTATCTATTTTCACTCCTAATTCAATATTTAAAGGGCCAAGGAGTGGAACATTTCCAAAATCTATCCAGGTGAAACCATACACTAGAGCATCGTTTATATAACTGGAAAATTTTACTACCATTACGTAAATGGAGAGCAAAAGATTTATTGTTATAATCCCAACTTCAAATAAATAAAGTTTAGGAAATCTTTTCCCAAAAAGAATTACTACAGCAAATCCTAATAATGGCAAAAAGAGTATTGCAATTGATATGTTTATTATAAATAATTCGCTCATAGCCCTTTACTCTTTTAAGTCCTCAATCTCATCTACATTTACGTGGTTATAAGTTTTGTAAATATTAAGCACAATGGCCAATGCGATAGCGGCTTCGGCTGCTGCAAGTACAATAACGAATAAAGCGATTGCCTGTCCGTTAAGTCCAAAATTACCGTATCGCGAAAAAGCGATAAAGTTTATGTTAGCAGCGTTAAGAATAAGTTCTATTCCCATTAAAACCATTACAGCGTTTTTTCGGGTAACAACACCATAAATTCCCAATGAAAACAATGCAGTGCTAACAACTAAAAAATGTGATAATCCTACTTCCAAAGTTATTAATCCTTTAACTCTTCAAATTCTCTTCTTGCGATTGATGCTGCTCCAATAAGGGCTATCAATAAAAGTATACCTAAAAGTTCAAAAACAAGAACATAATCGGTCAATAATAAATTTCCCAAACCTACAGTTGTTGGTTCCATTGAATCCGCTGGTTTGACTATCCAATTGGTTTTAAAAGCGATAATTGCGGTTAAAGCACCCCATAGAATTCCTATGCCTATAACTGCTGGAATAATATGAACAGTGCCTGTACGTATATCGACGCTTGTTATTCTGTTTGTTAACATCACACCGAATAAAAGAAGTATAAGAATGCCGCCAATGTAAACCAATAGCTGAACTACTGCTATAAAATCCGCGCCTAATAAAACATATATTCCTGTAACTCCAAAAAATGTGAACAATAAATTAAAAGCCGAATGCACAATATTTTTAGAAGTTACAACTATAAAGGCGGATAACAGTGTTATTGCCGCGAATAAATAAAATATAATATCGTATAATTCCATTATCTATCTGATTATTTAGCTGTTTTCTTGTTTAGGTGGTTCAGATTGTTTCGTTTCATCAGAATTTGGTTTGGATTCCGATTCTGCTTTTGCCTTTGCCGCGGCTTCCGCTTTAGCTTTTATTTCGGCAGCTTTCTGAGCTTCTTTCTCTGCCTGGAATTTTTCAAAATTTTCTTTCTTTTGTAAAGTTTCTTCCCCGGAAAGTGTAGAAAACTTATACAATAAATCTTCCCGCTTAAATTCAGAGAATTCATAGACATCGGTCATATAAATACATTCAGTTGGGCAGGGGAAAACGCACAACTGGCAGTAGCAGCATTTGGCTATGTCTATGTTAAATTTAGTTACCCAAAGAGCCTTCTTTTTGCCGTTTGATGTTTTTCCCAAATCCTCTTCAGGCATTGATTTAACGGTTTCTATCTCAATACATTCAACGGGGCATGCCCTTGCGCACTGATCACAACCGATGCAATCATCCATGTTAACATACAATCTGTTTCGTACTCTTTCCGGCAACGGAACTTTAACATCAGGGTATTGAATTGTAACGGAGGGCACAAACAAATGTTTGAATGTGATTTTCATCCCGACAAATACTGTCCAGAGACCTTCCCATGTATTTTTAAAGTATTGTTTCATCCTATAGTAACGTAATTAGTCCGATGATTATTAAATTTGCGAATGAATAAGGAATCAAATATTTCCAGCAGATTGTCATTAGCTGGTCTACACGAACGCGTGGCAAAGTCCATCTTAGCCACATTTGAACTAGAACAAACAATATCCCTTTTAAAGCGAACCAGAATAATTGCTCGTAGGGAATTAGCCATTGGAGTCCTAAAGAATTACCGAGATATCCAAAAGGTGATTGATATCCTCCGAAAAAAATCACGGAAACGAGAGCTGAAACTGCAAACATATTACCATATTCGGCTAAGAAAAACATCGCGAATTTCATACCCGAGTATTCGGTACTGTATCCGGCAACAAGTTCACTTTCTGCTTCAGGCATATCAAATGGGAGCCTATTTACTTCTGCAAGTGTAGAAATATAAAGTATTATGAAAGCAATAAACATAAATGGAATAAGCAGAAGTTTTGTAAATGCCCATTCTGCGCCGCCGAAAATGTTCCAATTCCAAAAATATGCAGTCTGCATTTCACTCATTGTAGCCAGACTTAAAGTGCCTGTAAGCATAACCATGGAGAGAATTACCAACGCAGTCGGAATTTCGTAACTAACAATTTGAGCGGCCGAGCGTAATGCACCATATAAACTATATTTATTGTTTGAGGCCCAACCACCCATCAAAATTCCTGCGACCGCAAAGCCGGAAACAGCAATAATATAGAACAGACCAATGTCAGTCTCACTTCCGATATATGTGCTTGTAAAAGGAAGAGCGGCATAAACCGCATAACTGCCAACAAAAACAAGGTAAGGCGCCAGGTTGAAAAATTTTCTATCCGCACCTTCCGCTATAATATCTTCTTTCTGAATAAGTTTAAAGAAGTCAGCGACAGTCTGCAATACACCGTGATAACCAACGCGCATAGGCCCTAACCTATCCTGTATATGCGCTGATACTTTTCTTTCGGCAAGTACCCCGAATATTACAAAAGGAACAATGAAAACAACCGGCAACATTGCAGATATAAAGGCTGCAATTATTTCATTTCCCGTTAATTCTGTAAGAAAATTATACATAAGCCTATGCTTTATAATGCTTTACAAAAAATTATTATTTTTAACCCCGCTCGTTTTTTTTAAAAGAGCGTAAAACTATCTGTCAATTTCTCCAAGTACTATATCTATACTGCCAAGGATCGCGATTAAATCTGCAATCAGATGGCCCCTGCTCAATTCGTTTATTACCGACAAGTTGACGAATGATGGACCTCTTACCTTAACACGGAAAGGATTTAGAGATCCGTCGCTAATAATAAAATAACCAAGTTCACCTTTGGGATTTTCAACCCTTTGATAAACAGTACCTACTGGAGGTTTAATTCTTTTTGGGAGGGCCGAGTTAATATCGCCCTCAGGCAATTGATCCAGAGCTTGTTCTAATATTCTCATGCTCTGTTCCATTTCCAGAACTCGTACGTAATATCTATCCCAGCAGTCTCCAACTGTACCCATATGTCCTTGTCCAACGGGTATATCAAAATCAAATCTGTTGTAAATTGAATAAGTATCGTTTTTACGCAAATCCCAATTAACGCCGCTTGCGCGCAACATGGGACCCGTTATGCCATAATTAATAGCTGTATCCGCAGGTAAGATTCCAATATGTGCAGTACGTTCAATAAAAATTTTATTATATGTCAATAAGTTATTCAGTTCAACAATATTTGGTCTAAAATATTGAATGAATTCTCTTGCTAATCTTACAAAATCGGGATGTAAATCGTGAGAAAGTCCGCCGACCCACATATAATTATATAACAAACGGGCACCGCAAGTCATTTCGAACATAGTAAGAATTTTTTCACGGTCACGGAATAAATAGAGAAATGGTGTAAAAGCTCCCAAATCCAATCCGTATGTTCCTAGAGCAACCATGTGCGAAGCAATTCTTTGAAGTTCGCCCATAATCACTCGAATGTATTCAACTCTTTCAGGAACTTCAATCCCCATAAGTTTTTCAACAGCAATAACATAACCGAAATTATTATACATGGAGGCAAGGTAGTCCATTCTGTCTGTATATGGAATCACTTGCGGATAGGTCATTGCTTCTGCGTGTTTTTCAAAACATCTATGAAGATATCCAATATGCGGTTTAACTTTTACAACTAGTTCACCTTCAAGTTCAACTTCTAACCTCAGCACACCATGTGTTGAAGGATGTTGTGGTCCGACGTTCAGTATAAGTTCTTCGGTTCTTAAAGCCATTAGTAGGGGACCTTCATACCATTATAAAATTCCGGGTTTTTATAATCTTTACGCAAAGGATAACTTCCATCTTCCCAGTCGTAAGGCATTAATATTCTTCTTAAATCATAGTGATTTAAGAATTTAATACCACACATATCATAAGCTTCGCGTTCATGCCAATCAGCTGCTTTCCAAACATTATCAACGGATTCAACTTCCGGATTTTCTCTCGGTGCCGAAGCTCTTAAAGTAATTTTATGATTTAAAGACATTGAATGTAAATGATAGTATACGCTGAGAGTTCCGCCTTTAATTATTTCGGAATCATCTTCTTCCTTAATTTTTTCACCATTAGCGTCATCAACGCCGGAAAGATTCATCAAACTATCGAATTTACAATCTTCGTTGTCCCGCAAAAATTTGCATATTTCGTGAACTTTTAGAGGATCAACAGAAATAATTGGTTCTGTCGGCATATCTGCCGAAAGTTCTACAGTTACACCCGGAAAACCGGATTTAATTAATTCAAATATTTCTTCTGCTTTTTTCATGCTGTTTTAGTACGTAATGATTCATTTTTAATTTTTTCTTGTAATTTAAGCAGCCCTTCGAGTAAAGCTTCGGGGCGAGGTGGACAACCGGGCACGTAAACATCAACAGGAATAATTCTATCTACTCCTTTTAATACATGATAACCGTGTTCCCAATAAGGTCCTCCGCAATTTGCACAGCTTCCCATTGATATTATATATTTAGGATCCGGCATCTGTTCGTATAATCTTTTAATTCTTGTAGCCATTTTTAATGTTACAGTTCCTGAAATTATAATTACATCGGCCTGACGTGGGGTAGGTCTAGGCATAACACCGAATCGGTCAAAATCATAATGTGAAGCTGAAGTGGCCATCATTTCTATAGCGCAACATGCCAAACCGAAACTCAACTGCCACAATGAAGACAAACGCGCCCAGTTGAATAAATCTTCTGTTTTGGCAATCACAATATTGCCGTCGCTAAATTCTTTATCTAATAATCCCATATCAATCAAAAATATTTTTAGAAATCTGAATTAGTTTTCTGTTGTTTCGTTTTTTTCTTGAACTGATGGCATATTTTTCAATATTTTATTCAGTTTTGGTATATTTGGAGCCGGGCGTGCCCATTCCAAATCGCCTTTACGCCATTCGTAAGCCATGCCAATAGCTAGTACTACAAGAAATATAATACCAACTAAAAATCCGTAGAAACCATAATCTTTATATGTAAGTGCCCAAGGGAATAGCAGCACAACCTCAACATCGAATATCAGAAATATTAAAGCGACAACATAAAAACGAATGTTGAATCTTACCCATGGCGAACCCATTGCATCTTCGCCGCACTCGTATGTCGTTAATTTTTCCTTAGTGGGACGGGAAGGACGGATAAGTTTGGCAATAAATATGGATATCGCAACGAATAGAAATGCGAAAATTATAAAAACGAAAATCTTACCGAATTCTGTTAGCATGTATTTTATGTCTATAAAAATTTTAGTGACTAAAATAATTGAATCGGATATAAATATCAAGAAAAGTGTTTTAATTCAAAAATATTTTTTAATTCTGTTATAATAGGAAATTTTCCCCAATTATTTCTACTGAAATTGTATCGCGGGAAACCTCACGTAATTGGTTGATCAAAGGCTCCATATTCTCGGGTTTTATATAACAGATAATTCTTGGTTTTAACTCAAAAATATTCTCTATACCCTTAACACTATTAATATTTATAAAATGATGTACATTACTAGTCATGTCATAGTCAAAATCAATTAAAATTCTATTATATAGTTCTTTCTGTTGTTTATCAGAGGTTTCAAGAACATTATATGCGGCATAATAATACGCTTTACCTAACGGACCTACACCAAGTTTAACACCTCCATAGTATCGTGTAACTACTACAAGAGTATTGATTAGGCTAAAATGTTCAATTGCATTTAAAATTCTTAGTCCCGCCGTTCCGTTCGGTTCACCGTCATCCGAATAACGCGATTGGTTGCCGAAAAGATTATACGCGAAACAATTATGTGTGGCATCGTAATACTTCTTTCGTATTTCCTCTAAAGAAAATTCAGCGAGTTCAACTGTATTTACAGGAATTGCATTCCCGATAAATAAAGATCCTTTTTCCTTGAATTTGAATTCGTTTCGGTTTTGTAGTGTTGTAAATAATGTAATTGAAGACATAATAAAATTTTATTATCAAAATAAAATTGATTTTCTATTAATCAATAAGTAGAATTCAGGTTTGAACTTTAGTAAAACTACCCAAATGGATTTTGAAAACCAAATAATTATACGCGGAGCGCGCGAACATAACCTCAAAGATATATCACTAAAAATCCCAAGGGATTCTTTTGTAGTTATTACAGGACTCTCAGGTTCCGGAAAGTCATCATTGGCATTCGATACAATTTATGCTGAGGGACAGCGTCGCTATATAGAGTCGTTATCTGCATACGCTCGTCAGTTTTTGAATATGTTGGAAAAACCTGACGTTGATCTTATTGAAGGATTAAGTCCGGCTATTTCTATTGAACAGAAATCTACTACTGGAAACCCGCGTTCTACAGTTGGAACAGTAACAGAAATTTACGACTACCTAAGATTGTTATACGCCCGCGTTGGTAAACCACACTGTTATAATTGCGGCAGAGTTGTAGAGAAGCAGACAGCCGAACAAATAATTGATTCAATACAAAAAAAATATTCCGAACAACGTATACAAATCCTGGCCCCTGTAGTCAGGGGTAGAAAAGGGCACTATAGAGAATTGTTTGAAGATATCTTAAAGGATGGATTTTTAAGAGTTAGGGTAGATGGAGAGACATTCGAGGCGGCAAGCGGCTTAAAACTGGACAGATATAAAATCCATAATATTGAAATTGTAATTGACAGGATAAAAGTTTCGGGAAAAAGTTTTTCCCGATTAAATGAATCGATAGAGGTCGCGCTGAATTATGGGAATGGAAGTTTGATAATTTCCGATGGTAAAGAAGATATAATTTATAGCCGTAACCTTGCCTGCCATCATTGTGGAATTAGCTATCAGGAATTGGCTCCAAACTCTTTTTCTTTTAATTCGCCTTATGGTTCGTGTCCTGATTGTGACGGTTTAGGTGAGAAAAAAGAATTGGATATTAGTTTAATAGTACCCGACTGGAATAAATCGATCAACGAAAGTGCTATAGATGCTCTTGGTAAACCACGTAATATTTGGTTTTTTAATCAATTAGAAGGAGTAGCTGACGTATTAGGTTTTAACTTCGATACCAAGCTTAAAGACCTGACCGAGCAGCAGTATGAAATTTTATTTCATGGAAGCAAAGAAAAAATTGCCTTTGCATATAAATATGGCGGAGGTAAAACTGTTAATTACAAGCACAAGTTTTCCGGTGTGTTAAATTACGTTCAGCATTATTATGATAACACTTCATCGAATCATATAAGAGACTGGGCTGAATCTTTTATGACGACAAACACCTGCAGCACATGCAAGGGCGGGCGATTGAAACCTGAATCCTTAGCTGTAACTTTTAACGAAAAGAATATAAGTGAAGTAACAGCTTTATCTATTGAAAAAACTCAAAGGTTTTTCGAAAATCTTAACTTGACTGAAAGAGAAGAAATTATATCCCGACAGATACTAAAAGAGATAACCGAAAGATTAAGTTTCCTCTTAAATGTAGGTTTGGATTATCTTACACTTGGTAGATCCGCAAGAACTCTCTCCGGTGGTGAATCCCAAAGAATTAGACTGGCCACTCAGATAGGTACACAGTTATCAGGTGTGTTATATGTTTTGGATGAACCTAGTATTGGACTGCATCAGAGTGATAATATAAAATTGATTGAATCATTAAAAAATCTACGTGATTTGGGTAATACAGTAATTGTTGTTGAGCACGACCGTGAGACAATTGAACACGCGGATTATATTATAGATCTTGGTCCCGGCGCGGGGGAACATGGCGGTGAAATATGCCTGGCAGGTTCTGCTAAAGATGTGCTCGATACCTCAAATGGTCATTCATCAATTACATTGGATTATTTAAATGATATAAAAATAATAGGCTGGGGAAAGGAAAGAAGGAAAAGCAACGGTAAATGGATAAATATTAAATCGGCTTCCGGTAATAATTTAAAAGATATTGATGTAAAAATTCCACTTGGAGTCTTTACGGCAGTTACAGGTGTAAGTGGTTCGGGTAAATCTACTCTTATTAATGAAACTCTTGTAAGTGCATTAATGAGGAAGTTTTATAATTCTAAAGTGGTTCCATTGCCCCATAAAGAAATAAGCGGAATGGAAAATTTGGATAAAGTAATAGAGATTGATCAATCTCCCATAGGAAGGACGCCCAGATCAAACCCGGCAACTTATACCGGTTTGTTTACATTTATCCGCGATCTGTTCACCGAATTGCCTGAATCCAAAATGCGGGGTTACAAAGCAGGAAGATTCAGTTTTAATGTTAAAGGCGGTAGATGTGAAGAATGCCAGGGAGCAGGACTTCAGAAGATAGAGATGAATTTTTTACCAGATGTTTATGTTCATTGCGAAACTTGCAATGGAAAACGTTATAACAGAGAAACTCTTGAAATACTTTATAAAACCAAGTCGATTAACGATGTACTTGAAATGACTATTGAAGACGCGCTATTATTTTTTAAAGATCTTCCAAGGATCAAAAGAAAAATAAAATCCTTAAACGATGTCGGGCTTGGTTATGTTAAACTCGGGCAACAAGCTACAACTTTGTCCGGCGGCGAGGCGCAACGTGTAAAATTGGCAACTGAGTTGAGTAAGGTGAGCACTGGTAAAACTATTTATATTTTGGACGAACCTACTACAGGTTTGCATTTTGAGGATGTTCGAATTTTATTAAATGTGTTGAATAAGCTTGTAGATAAAGGTAATACTGTAATTGTAGTTGAACATAATCTTGATGTAATTAAAGTTGCGGATTATATTATTGACCTTGGTCCTGGTGGAGGTGAATACGGTGGAGATATAATTGCCGAAGGAACACCGGAAGAAGTTGCGCTAATTCCCAAAAGTATTACAGGACATTATTTAGCTAAAGAGCTTAAACGAAATTCTATAAAAGGGTAAATATCTGATATGAAGACAAACATAAATGAATTTAATAAGTACCGTTCTGAAATGAATGACAAAATACTTAATTCAGGTTTCAGGGATTTTAATAAATTTTTTGCTTTAGATAATAAGGCTTATATAGATGGAGCGTTGAACGCCAAAACAAAGGAACTTATGGGTCTCGTGGCTTCAATGGTACTGCGATGCAATGACTGTATTCTTTATCATATAGATAGAGCCGTTGTTGAAGGCGCAAACCGCCAGGAATTATATGAAAGCTTTAATATAGCTCTTATTGTAGGTGGGTCAATTGTAATACCCCACCTCAGATTTGCTATGGAACAATTGGATGATTTATTAAAAGAGGAAAATGAAAAAACTAATAATTCCTAAACAGATTGTAACTGTAAATAAACTGGATGCCATTTTAAAGAATCATGCTTTATTAATAGAGGATGATAAAATATCAGGGATTCTGGGAAAAAATGAAATTGAGCTATCAGCTTTTGAAGGTGAGATTTACGAGTATCCCGAATTGACTCTGATACCGGGTTTTATTCAAACTCATATTCATTTGTGCCAAACTTTATTCAGAGGATTAGCCGATGATCTTGAACTTTTGGATTGGCTTCAATTAAAAATTTTTCCTTATGAAAACGCTCATAATCAGGCGTCATTAAAAATTTCGGCTCAACTTGGTATTAACGAACTGCAGCTCGGCGGGACAACAACAATTTTGGATATGGGAACCATTCGGCATCAGGAAGTGATTTTTGAAGAACTTATTAATTCGGGTATGCGTGCTTTCGCCGGTAAATGTATGGTTGATAAAAATGGACTAATGCCTCAATTTAAGGAATCAACTGATGAATCACTTAATTCAAGTTATGAATTAGCGAAACATTATCATAACAAAACTAAAAAAATAAAATATGGCTTTGCGCCTCGTTTCGTGCTTTCCTGTTCCGAAAGATTACTTAGAGATACGCACGATATGCTTCAAGAATTTAATGGATCTTTATACCACACCCATTCGTCAGAGAACAGAAGCGAGATAGAAGAAGTGCGTAAAATGACAGGCAAAGAAAACATTGAATATTTTAACCAAATTGGAATTTTAGGAAATTCTACCGTTTTAGCGCATTGTATTCATTTAAACGAATTGGAGATTGGTACTTTAAAAAGTACAGGAAGCAGAGTTTCACACTGTGTATCCTCCAATCTAAAACTGGGAAGTGGAATAGCGAATATTCCACAATATATACAAAACGGAATCTCGGTTTCACTAGGGGCTGACGGCGCTCCATGTAATAATAATCTTAGCATATTTCACGAAATGCGCCTCGCTTCACTAATTCAAAAACCTTTGCATGGTCCCACATCTATGGATGCAAAAACTACTTTCCGTCTCTCCAACATAGAAGGAGCTAAGGCGCTCAACTTAGAAAATGAAATCGGAAGCATAGAGGTTGGAAAGCAGGCGGATCTTGTATTAATTGATTTGGAACGTCCTTCGAATCCATTGAATGATAGTGAAGAAAAAATTTACTCTTCCATTGTTTATTCATCTGAGCGTATTGATGTTAAGCATGTTATGATAGGAGGGCAATGGGTTGCTCGCAACGGCAAATCATTACATTATGATGAAAATGAATTGCTCAGTTTGGGAAAAAAAGAATTAAAAAGTTTATTAAATAGAGTTGATTAAAGGGAATAACTTGACAAAAATAATTTTTGCAACTGGTAACGCCGGTAAATTACAAGAAGTAAAAAAAATATTTGAGAATTCTGAATATGAAATTATTTCACCCACCGATTTGGGTAATGTAGTTGAAGTAGAAGAAACCGAAAATACATTCGAAGGAAATGCATTTCTTAAAGCCGAAGCAGTCTATAATCAATTTAAACTTCCTGTCATGGCGGATGACTCCGGTTTGGAAATAGATCAGCTGCAAGGACGCCCGGGTGTTTTAAGCGCTAGATACGCAGGTGAAAACTGCACATACGATGATAATAATGATAAGGTAATTAAAGAGCTCGAACCCCTTGCAAAACCTTACACAGCTCGGTTCATTAGCTGTGCGGTTTATTATGACGGCGCCGCTCGATTATCTGCATTAGGTAAACTGGAAGGTAAAATAATTTCTGAAAAACGGGGAACCAACGGATTCGGATATGACCCAATTTTTGTTCCTAAAGATTCAGATAAAACCTTGGCAGAGATGACATTGGATGAAAAAAATAGTATTAGTCACCGTTATAAAGCATTTAATGAATTAAAAACTATGCTCCTTAAAATATAATCTATTTTTCTGCAATCGTAATTTGTGCAATCCCGAATGTTAATGATTTGACTGAAACTTTGTCGAATCCAGCCTCCTTAAAAAGTTTCACAAGATTAACATTTGAATCGAACTGGTTTACTGATTCAGGAAGATAGGTATACGCTTCTTTATCTTTGGAAATCAATTTTCCAATCGCGGGAAGCACTTTGTTGAAATAAAATAAATATCCTTTTCTAATAATAATATTTTTCGGCAGTTGAAATTCCAAAACAATGGCTTTGCCTCCATCTTTCAAAACTGTATTAAAGTTTTTGAAAGCTTCAGCTATATCAAAAAAATTTCTTACACCAAACGCAACGGTTATATGTGTGAATGTCCCTGAATTAAAAGGGAGGTTTTCCGCCACACATTGAATAATATTACCACGGCTCCATTCGGATTTTGCATTAAAAAATTTCAGCATATTATATGACAAATCCGCACCTGTAATATTTTTTACGCCAAGTTTTCTGGCTTCAATGGCAAAGTCGCCGGTGCCGCATGCTACATCCAACAAAACGCTGTGCCGGTTTATTTCACTAAGTTTTAAGGATTTTTTACGCCAATAAATATCAATACCAACGCTAAGAAAATGATTGAGAAAGTCGTATCGATATGCTATACTGTCAAATATTCTTTTTACTTGTTTTTTCTTATCCATTTAAAAAGTAATTTGTGATTAAAGATGATTTCATTTTAGAATTAATAACAAAGTTAAAACTATGAAAAATTCAGATAAATATTTGAAAGCCATAAAAGAAAACATTTGCTCCATTTGTGTGGATTCAAGTGAAGAAGGTGAATGTATACTTACGGAAAAGGAAATTTGTGCTGTCGAAATTTACTTACCAAAAATTGTTGAACTGATACATGGATCGCAAACCGATAACATTTTTGACCTTCATCTTGAGCTTCGTGATAAAATCTGCTCGGATTGCAAAACATCAAAAAATAAAGAACATTGCCATCTTCGGGATGATAGCAATTGTGCTTTGGACAGATATTTTTCAATAATTGTTGATACTATACAAAAAGTTGATTTACAAGTGAATTAGTCAGTAGAATAAACAATTATATCTTCGCCTTTATAATTGCGCCATTTGTTATAAAGCCATTTGCCGAGAGTCATTGTTATAATCATAAAAATCAATCCGCCTATTAAATCAGCCACATAGTGATATCTGAGATATACAGTGGAAAATACTAAAAGAGTACCATTGATTAAAAAGAAATAACGTGTGGGAGATTTAAATTTTACCGAAAGGTACATTACAATTAACGTCATTTGTGTATGCCCACTCGGGAATACATCTCTCTGAACTACGGCGGCGGGATTTAAAGTACCGGCTGGAATCGATTCCCCGGCATTTACAATTTCTCTTAAATAGTTAGTTAAAAACAACCCCGGTAACTCGATATTAGTATTTGCAAACTCGTGTAATGTGAATCTAGGTCCTATTGCAGGAACCAATAGATAACCAATGTAGGAAAGGAAAAAACCAAACACTACAGCGAAAGTTGAAAAATGGAATTCCTTTTCTTTTCCGCAAAACAACAAATTTATTCCTAGTATGATCGGCAGGAAAAAAAATGTTGCGTAAACTATCTGCAGCAATTCTGTTAAAACAGGATTTGATATTGAATACAGATAATGTGTGGGATCGCCGCCGAAGAGAAATCTGTCGATGTTTATTAATACGTTGTCATAATCCACACCATGAATCGGCTTAACCATAAAATACAATTCTTTAAAGGACAAAAAAATAAGAGGTACCGGATACCAGAAATAAAACTGCTCTATCAAGAGATTTTTTTTCTGTTTGTAAAGATAGGCAACAAAAAAGACTCCAATGGAAACAGTTGTGTTCATTAGTAAATGAACTGCCCAATTGCTAATCCTGTCGATAAATATAATATTAAGAACACTTAGAAAAGTGGCGAATATAATAACGGATAGATCGACCGCGCGCAGATTAATTAGATGAGTTTTAATTCTATTCATCAATGCAAAAGGAATATTGTTAAGAATGCCATATAAATGAATAAACCGAAAATATCATTCATTGTTGTTACAAATGGTCCAGTCGCAACGGCTGGGTCTACATTAAATTTTTTTAATAAAAGTGGTATTGTAGCTCCAAGGATTGTGGCAAAAATAATTATACATAACAGAGAAAGGGAAAGTATTATTGTGAAAACAATGTTATCGAAGAATATCATTGTGATAACGAATAAAATACTGCTTATTGTTAATCCGTTTAACACTGAAACTAGAAATTCTTTGCCAATTTTAATAAAGGCCTGTTGAAACCAAATATTGCTTTGATTGATACTTCGTACCATTACAATTGAGGCCTGAGTACCGGAGCTTCCGCCCATTGCCATTACAAGAGGGAAAAAAAAAGCGGCTATTGCGATATTCTGAATCGTTGTTTCATATGTTGATAAAAGTAGCACATTAAATAATTCACCTACCAGCCCAATTAAAAGCCAGGGTAATCGAATGCGTGATATTCTAAAAACAGAATCGCTTGACTCCTGATCCTCCGAAAGTCCTGCAAACTTTTGCATATCTTCATCAGCTTCTTCCTGAATTACATCAACAATATCATCAATAGTAATTCGCCCGAGCATTACTTTCTTTTCATCTACCACCGGAACGGAAACAAGATCGTACTTCTTCATTATATTTGCCACTGCTTCCTGATCCATTTCGGGATTTACATAAATCAACTCTTCTTCCATTACTGATGAGATTCTTTTACGCAATGAGTTTACGAGCAACGATTTTAGAGATACAATTCCCTTAAGTCTTTCTTCGGAATCCAAAACATATATAAAATAAATATGTTCATATTCTTCGGCGTGAAATCGAACTGTTTTAATAGCAGTTTTTACAGTTTCGTAATCGTATACAAAAACAAAATCTCCGCTCATTATACCGCCGGCCGAATCTTCAGGGTATTTGAGCAATTCTTTTACTTCTTCGGAATCTTCAATATCAATATTGTCGAGCACATGTTCTGCAACACCCGAAGGCAAATCACTAAGAATATCAGTAGCGTCATCTGTTTCGAGTTCATCGATAATATTGGTTATTTTTTCAGTGCCGATTTCTTTTAATAATTTCTCGCGCAGGTTCTCGTCTAATTCAACAACAACTTCGCTGGCTATTTCCGTATTCAGTAATTCAAATATAAAAATAGCGTCATCAAAATTGAGGTGATTGATAATTTCGGCAATATCGGCCGAATGCAGGTCCGCCAGAATAGTTAAAATACTTTGTGAGGCTTGGTCTTCTATAAGTTGAGAGATGTTTTCCAACAGCTCGGAGTCAATTTGGATAACATCTCTTACAGTTCTATTTTCGGTTTTTTCTATCATCGATAAGTTTCTGAATTTGTGCGGTTAATATAATAAAATCACTTAGACTTAGTTGTTCCGCCCTTTTGGTTAAATCAACAGATAATTTATTTAATTCATAATTATGAAATATACTATTACTAAGTGAATTTTTTAAAGTTTTTCTTCTGTTGCCAAAAGATGCTTTTACCACTTGTTTAAATGTTTCAAGCTGCAGGTTTCCTTCCAACTCTTTTTTGAATCTCAGATGTATCACGGCGGAATCAACATTCGGCTTTGGATGAAATACATTCGCCGAAACTTTAAAACAATAATTAACATCCGCAACATAAGAAAGAATAACACTTAATATACCATAATCCTTTGTGCCTTGTTTACCACAAATTCTTTTAGCTACTTCGTGCTGTACCATTAATACTGCATCTGAGATCAATTCTCTGTTTTCTATTAATTTAAAAAGAATAGGAGAAGTAATATTGTATGGAATATTACCCGCAATTTTTACCGGGGAAAATTTTATTATTTCGTTTAAATCAACTTTTAGAAAATCAGTTATAATAATATTAAGGGAAGGCATATGCTCTTTTAAATAACCGGACACTCGTGTGTCAATATCTATCGCGGTAAAGTATTCGGTTTTTTTGTAAATCTCTTTGGTTAACGCGCCCAATCCAGGACCAATTTCAATAATTCTGTCATCTGGCATTATATCAATTTCATCTATTATTTTGCGTATAATATTCTGATCTTTTAAATAATTTTGTCCAAGACTTTTTATCGGAATAATTTTCACGGATTCTCAATAAATAATTAGGAAATAAGATTTTGGTTTGTAATTTAACACTTTTGTATTTTACACAGTCAGAATTAATTATAATTAATAATAAAAATAGAAAGGCGGCTTTGTGAAAGAAAAATTTATAATCTCGGTAGATTTAGGAGGCACAAAAATTTTAAGCGCTCTGCTTAGCCAAAAAAATGAAATTGTAGATCGAGTAAAAATGGCTACAGACATCACTAAAGGTCCGCACTTTATAGTTGAGTGTATTTTAGATTCCATAAAAGAAATTCTAACAAAAAATTCTATGATAGAAACCGATATAAAAGCGATCTGCCTGGGTGTGCCTGGTACAGTTGATCCGCAGTCCGGTTTTATTGGCAACGCTCCTAATCTGGGAATAAAAAATTTCAATATAAAAGAAGCTCTTCAGAATAATTTTAAGGTGCCTGTTCTTATAGAAAATGATGTGAATCTTGCCGCATTGGGTATAAAAAGGTTCGAATTCAACAATAAAGTAAATAATATGCTAATAGTATTTATAGGAACGGGTATAGGAGCTGCCTTAGTATTTAATGGAAAAATGTACAGAGGTTCTTCATTCTACGCAGGCGAAATCGGTCACATGAAAGTGAGCTCAAACGGAGAACTGGATTCCTCCGCCGGTGAATCCACTTTCGAAAATCTTGCAAGTAGAACAGCTATCGTAAGATCCATATTAAATGATATTAAAAAGGGAAAGAATACAAAATTAATTAAAGCGGGTAAATCAAAAATAAAAAGTAAAGTGCTGGCAAAAGCTGTATTCGATGGAGATAAAATTGCGACTAAGCACGTAGATAAAGCTTGTAATGTTATTGGGACAGTCTTAGGCAGCGTTACAACTTTATTAAACATTGATACTATTGTGCTGGGAGGAGGAGTTATTGAGGCTATGGATGAGTATATGATGCCCAAAATTATAAATATTTTCGAACATTCAGTATTGCCGGAAGCGGGCAAAAATGTAGTTATTGTGCCCACCAAATTGGGTGACGATGCTCCGCTTTATGGTGGAGTTGAATTGGCAGCTGAGTTTCTAAATTAATTTTCGAATGTTTGTTCTATGGTTTCCAATTGTTCGCTTAATTCCGACCAATCGCTAAAAACCATTTCAAGAGTCTTTTTTATTTTATCATACTCAGCATTCTTCTCCTTAGCCAGGAGAGGATTGCTGTAAATTTCTTCTTTTGCCAATTCTGATTCGATAACTCGTTTGTTCCTTTCTAATTCTTCAATTTTGATTTCGAGCACTTCAATCTTTTTGCGAAGATCCTTTGTAAGACCATATTTTTGCTGGCGTTTCTCAGCTTCCAGTCTCTTCTGATCCTTTCTTACCGCGTTGCCAATAGAATTATTTACACTAACAGAAACTGCTGTACTCCGATTTTCTTCACTTATTTTGAATAGATAATAATCAATATTGCCATAGTAAAGTTTAGAGTGTCCTTCTTTAATTTCGAAAACTTTATTTGCAATTGGTCTAAGGAAATCTACATCGTGTGAAACAATTATTAACGTACCTGTAAAATCTATAAGCGCTTTCTGTAAAATTTCTTTCGAGTTAATATCCAAATGGTTTGTAGGTTCGTCCAAAACAATCAAATTGGAATTTGTAACTAATATTTTAGCTAGAGCGACCCTGCTTTTTTCGCCTCCCGAAAGAACTTTAATTTTTTTAAAAACATCATCTTCACTGAATAAAAATGAACCTAATAAATTTCGAATTTCTCCTGGAGTAAGATCGGGAGAAGCATTAGAAATTACATCAAGCATATCAAAATCCATATTAAGTGAGTCTGCAACTTCCTGAGCGTAATATGAAATTTGCGTATTGTGTCCATACTTTAAGGTTCCTTCGGAACTATCCAACTCACGAGCAATGATTTTTGCAAGTGTTGTTTTTCCGGCTCCATTTGGGCCCACAAATGCAATTTTATCACCTCGCTCAAGCTGCAGATTTACTTTTTCAAAAACTTTCTTCCCCGGGAAATTTTTTGCGAGCTCCTGAATCTCAATTGGCACTGATCCGCTGCTTGGAGCTGGTGGAAATTTAATTTCAATTTTACTTTCATAATCCGGAAGATTTATAGTTTCGAGCTTTTCCAATTGTTTAATTCTGCTCTGAACTTGTTTTGCTTTTGTACTTTTGTAACGAAATCTCTCAATGAATTTCTCTGTCTGTTTTCTTACACGCTCCTGATTTTCATATGCCGCTCGAATTTGTATATCGCGTTGAACCTTATAGTCTAAATATTTTTCGTAATTGCCGTTATAGAAAGTCACGTTTCTGTTGTAGATTTCTATTGTTCTGTTGGTAAGTTTATTAAGAAAATATTTGTCATGCGAAACAAGAAGCAAAGCGCCTTTATAGCCCTGAAGATAGGAGATTAACCATTGTAAAGATTCTATATCCAAATGGTTTGTTGGTTCGTCCATAAGAAGGATGTCATTTTTCCCTAAAAGAATTTTTGCAAGCTCAATACGCATTTGCCAGCCGCCTGAAAATTGATTTACCGGTTTTGTAAATTCATCCTCGTTAAAACCTAATCCCATAATTACTTTTTCAATTTGAGAATCCACGGTGTAATAATCTACAAAATGTTTTTGATGATCTAACTCGCCAAGCATTGCAACAGCTTTAATTTTTTCTTCTTCATCGGCTGAGTTCGAAATTTTATCATGCAGTAATTTCTCTTTCGATTCAATTTCGGTAACAAAACTCATAGATTGTTTAATTTCATCAAATAACATGCGGCTTGAAGTATTAATAAATTCCTGAGGCAAAAAACCAGTTTTCAGATTTTTTTGAGCTACAATTTTACCATCGGATGGTACAATTTTCCCAGTAAGCATTTTAAGAATAGTGGATTTGCCGGAACCGTTTGCCCCAACTAATGCTATCTTGTCTTGTTGATTAATTTTGAATGAAGCTTGTGTAAAAAGATCTTCGCCGGTAAATTGAATACCTACATTAAAAAAATCTATCATCGTTTCCTTTGTTCTCTAATTTATTTTCTGATCACTGCCACTTTTGCTGACTCCACTTTAGTTCCATCAACATCGTATGCCACAATTATATATATACCGCTGTTAACATATTCGCCTCTATCATTTCTGCCATCCCAGGAATCAATTCTACCGCCAATACTACTAAACTCTTTTACAAGTTTTCCATCAACGGAAATAATTTTAATGGAGGAGTTTTGTACAAGTCCGTCGATATTAAGATTTGTATTTTGCCCCTCGTTAATAATCAAGGGATTCGGATAGCAGAATAATTTGCTGAAATCAGCATTCGGTTTAACCGATGTTGTAGTAAGAGATGAAAGACCAAGCGTTGTACCGATATAAACGGTGCCTGTGTTTTCATTTATCGCTATGCTTTTAATATCATCTGATGGCAACGGACTGTTTTTACTATCAAATTGCTCTAATAGATAAGATCCATCGGACGATACATGAAACAACCCCTGACTAGTACCAACCCACTTTTGGTTTAACGGGTCCACAGCTATACAGTTTATAGATTGTTGACGCAACGGAAATGCGGATAACATTAATCCTGTCGGACGTGCCGGATCAGGTATAATTTTTATTCCTAATGAAGTCCCAATCCAAATTTCGTTTCTGTTATCGACGGCGATGGAAGTAATATCTCTGTTCTCAAAATATTCGTTTTGGCTTAAGTATCCCCAAACATCATCCGTTTCATTTTCAAGTGTACCGTTTTCGCTAAAATAAAACAATCCTCTATTTTGAATACTGAACCATTTCGTTCCATAATCATCTATAGCTCCGTTGTCTATGTAGTTATCCTGGTTCATAGAAAAAAAAGGAAATTGATAGGTATGTTTTTTCCCGGATTCCGTAAAAACAACTAGTGGTCTGCTGTCTGCGGCTAAATGATCAAAGACCCAAATGTTATTATTGTTGTCCAATTTTATATCCTGAATTACGACAAAATTTGGGGACCAGGGAACACCGCTAAGACCTTCCGTAGTTGCATTATAGAGTTTCATGGAATCATCTTCGAATAGAATAAATCCAAAACCCCAGCTGCAGGCAAATATTCTATTATTATAAGCGAACACCTTATGAAAGTCATCTGTTGGGAGCGAAGGATAAGCTGATTTGTTAAAGTTGGTCCAGGTAGAGCCGTCAAATCTCATAAATCCTTTGCCAAATACATCCTTCCCAGTAGCCGCCCAGATGTTATCATTTTCATCCACAGATATACTTAAAAAAGAATTTGTAATGGGTCCATTAGGAAGTAACGTGTTTACCGATCCCGAATTGATAGCAATAATTCCATTACTGCTAGCGATATAAATATCTGTTTGATCCCCAATAACTATATCATTCATAAAAATTTGAGAATTTTCGTAAATAGTTTCCGCAATAACTCCGTTGTATTTAATCAAGCTGGACGGAAATAATACGTAAAGAATTTCATCCTGGATCTCAAAATCTAAAATTGCTTCATTCCTTGCCAGGAGTTTATTCCATTTTAAATTTGAATATTCGAACAATCCCTGATCAGTGGCAACGATCAAATTACCTTTATATATATCGCTTTTATAAATATCTGAAGCCGCGATTAATCCCTCATTCTGACCAACCAGGAAAGTATTCCAGGAATCCGGATTCGAAAGGTTTGTAATGTTCGATTTTTGAACCGCTAATCCATTCTCAGTGGACACATACAGTTTATCTTCTATTGTTACACTGAAAATTTTTGAGGATGAAGGCATATTTCCAAATTTTAAGACAGATTCAATAAACTGCAGGGAGTTAACATCGATAATTGATAAACCGAAATCTATGGAGATATAAGCGCGTCCGTCTTTAATTATTATGTCGTTTATGGCTTTCTGTGTATTTTCAGTTCTATTGATATCAAGAATTTTTTTTATGAGACCATTTTTAATGCTGTATATATTTATTATACCATCGTCAGTACCCAGCCAAACTCTGTTTTGATCATCAAGAGCTATTGCGGTTATACTCTGACTGCTAAGTCCCTCAGATTTAGTGAGGAAATTTTCGAACACAGATTTTGAATAAGAAAAAACTCCTCCTGAAGTTGCCGCCCAGACTTTATCTCCATCAATGGAAATTTTTTTAACTTCTTTCATATCCGAAAAATTTTTCCAAATACCAAATTGCTGGGTATGAATAATAGTGTAAGAACATAACAATAAAAACCAAATCCTGAATATCATTTAAATACCTTATTATTAAATTTATTGGGTGGTAAAGAGGTACTCTAAGTTATTCCTTAATTTTATTAATCCATAGTATAACAAAAACAAATTTACCATTTTTCCAAAAATGAAAAAGTCCAAAATTTATCTTAGGTTTTATTGAAAATGAAAGGAATTTTAGAGTGTGTTCTGATGAAGCATTTGTTTCATAGCTTCCAGCCTTTGCGGAACTAATAAATATTTCCCGAAATTGTCCTCATCATCTTTCGCACCACCGTGGAAATCTGAACCGCCCGATTCTAATAAACAGTAATGATTGACAATTCCTCTGTAAAATTTTATTTGATAATCATTGTGCGAGGGGTGATTAACTTCAATACCATCAATTCCTGCATTAATCAAATTCATAAGTATGGATTCTTTCAAATGTCCGGGATGAGCAATAAATGACAATCCGCCCGCGTCACTTATAAGTTTAAGAGCACTTTGCGGCGATACATGAATTTTGCGCTCATAAGCCGGACCATTATCCCGTAGATATTTATGAAAAGCTTCGTAGTAGTCCGCAACAATACCAAGCTTATATAAAGTTAATGCGATATGAGGTCTGCCGACTGCGGAATTCTGAGCCACGTCCATTACATCGTCAATCGAAATATTGATCCCAAGATTAATCAGTTTTTTAACAATTCTTTTTGCGCGATAAAGTCTTTCTTCACGAAAAAATTGAAGGTACTTCTGTAATTCCTCATGTTCTATATCTATAAAATATCCGAGTAAATGAACCTCTTTATCCTCAATGTCGGTACTGAGCTCCACACCGGGGATAACTTCAATACCTAAGTCTTTTCCAATTTCAATTGCTTCTTTAATTGCGTATACGGTATCGTGGTCTGTTATACTTATTACATCTAAGTTGTTTCGTTTTGCTAATAGCAAGAGTTCTTCAGTATTAAAGGCACCGTCTGAATAAGAAGTATGCATGTGTAAATCAATTTTGGGTGCAAAGGCCATCTAAATGTATGTCTCCCTAAATTTATCGAAATTCAGTATTCGCAATTTGGAACCTTCCAACTCAACCAATCCCTTTTTAGCAAATGAATGTAACGTTCTTGAAATAGTTTCACGCGATGTGCCAGCCATATTAGCTAAATCCTGTTGCAATGGCAGTTTATCAATTTCAACCACACCTTGTCTAATTTTGCCCATATCTTCCGCAAGTTGAAGAATTACAGTGGCAACTTTACCTTCTGCATCTTTAAGTGAAAGCGCTTTAATCTTCATATCGGCCGACCGGAGGCGTTGTGTAAGTTCTTGTAGCAGGTTAATAGATATTTCGGGATACAACTTAAGCAAATTTAAAAATTCATCGCGCTGAATTATAAATAATTCCGAATCTTCCATCGCAATCACAGAGGCCGAACGTGATAAACCGTCTAAAATTGCCATCTCACCAAAAAAATCAGATTCTCCCAAAATCGATAGAATTACTTCTCTTCCATCATTACTTATTCTGGCAACTTTTACTTTGCCGCTGGCAATAACAAACATTGCGGAACCGGAATCTTCTTCCATCAAAATTACACTGTCTTTTTCATATTTCTTTTTCATTCCGACAGAAGAAATTTTTTGTATCGTTTCCTCAGGTAAATCAGAAAAAATTGGAACATACATTAGTGATTCCAATGAAGATGTCATTTGTAATCTCCGTTGAGAAAAATTTGTGATTAGCATCACATTTATACTAAAAAATTCGTCATTAAGCAAGGTTTTTAATCTACTCGATTATTACCAAAAACGTACATACTAACAATATTAACAATTATTTAAATTGAATAATGTCGGTTATATAGGTATATTTTAGATTAAAATTTTCGACTTATAAACCGATTTATGGAGGAATAAAAAATGGCAATTAAAGTTGGAATCAATGGATTCGGTCGAATTGGCCGACTGGTTTTTAACGCAATAGTTGACAAAGGACTGCTTGGTAAAGAAATTGAAGTTTTAGCAGTTGTTGACGTAAGTACAGACGCTAAGTATTTTGCTTATCAGTTAAAATATGATTCTGTGCAAGGAAAATTTAAAGGATCAGTATCTAGTGAAAAAAGTGATGCATCATTGGAAGCTGATGATATTTTAGTTGTTAACGGAAAAAAAATTAAATGTATTATGGCACAGAAAGATCCTTCCCAATTGCCTTGGAAAGAACTTGGTGTAGACTATGTGATCGAATCTACAGGCTTGTTTACATCTTCTGAGAAAGCCCAAGGTCACATAACTGCAGGCGCTAAAAAAGTATTAATTTCAGCTCCCGGTAAAGGTGATGTGAAAACGATTGTTGTTGGTGTTAATGACGAAGAATATGATGCTGAAAAACATAATATTATCTCCAATGCTTCTTGTACAACAAATTGTCTTGCTCCTGTTGTGCATGTTTTATTAAAAGAAGGACTTGGTATTGAGTCCGGATTAATGACAACTATTCATTCTTATACAGCAACTCAAAAAACAGTAGACGGACCTTCTAAAAAAGATTGGAGAGGTGGTAGAGCTGCCGCTATTAATATTATTCCATCGAGTACCGGTGCCGCAAAAGCGGTTGGAGAAGTTTTACCTGTTACTAAAGGTAAATTGACTGGTATGTCTTTCCGTGTTCCCACAGCCGACGTTTCAGTTGTTGATTTAACAGTAAGAACTGAAAAAGATACTTCAATTGAAGAAATTGACGCCCTTATGAAAAAAGCATCGGAAACTTACCTGAAAGGTATTTTGGGATACTCAAATGAAGAATTAGTTTCAACAGATTTTATTCATGATGAAAGATCTTCTATTTACGATTCTCTTGCAACTCTTCAGAATAATCTTAAAGGCGAAAAAAGATTTTTCAAATTGGTTTCCTGGTATGATAACGAATGGGGATATTCCTGCAGAGTTATCGATTTATTGTTAAAAATTGCAAAATAATTGTATAACACGCTTTATTAAAAAGACGCAGAATTTTACTGCGTCTTTTTTTTATAAATTACATTTGCAAGTCATGAAAAAATTAAAAATTGGAGTTTCAATATGAACAAGCTTTCAATTGATAAAGTTGATTTAAAAGGAAAACGAGTACTCGTTCGTGTTGATTTTAATGTTCCTCTGGATGAAAATCAGAACATAACAGATGACAGAAGAATAGTTGCCGCAATACCAACAATTAAAAAAATTATGGGTGACGGCGGCAAAGCAATATTGATGAGTCACTTAGGAAGGCCGAAAGGCGAAAGGAAACCCGAATTTAGTATGAAACCTACTGCTGCTAAATTGAGTGAACGTTTAGGTGTTGAAGTTAAGTTTGCAGATGATTGTATTGGTGAGGATGTAAAAGCAATTGTTGATAATATGAAAGAAGGAGACGTGGTAATATTAGAAAATTTGCGTTATCACAAGGAAGAAGAAAAAAATGATCCTGAATTTTCAAAAAAATTAGCCGAATTAGGTGATGTGTATATCAACGACGCTTTTGGAAGCGCACATCGGGCACATGCCTCAACGGAAGGTGTAACTAAATATATAAACATCTGCGCTTCAGGTTATTTAATGCAAAAAGAGTTGGATTATTTAGGCAAGGCTATCGCTGATCCTAAAAGACCATTTACCGCGATATTAGGCGGAGCAAAAATATCTGGCAAAATAGATGTTATCCAAAATCTGCTTGGTAAAGTTGATACACTTATTATCGGCGGGGGAATGGCATATACATTTTATAAAGCTCAAGGTTTAGAGATTGGACATTCTTTACTAGAAGAAGATAAAATTGAGCTTGCAAAAGAATTGTTGGACAAATTTGAAAGTTCTAAAGTAAATGTTCTGATGCCGGTTGATGTTGTTGTGGCTCCCACATTTGATAACGAAGCTTCAAGAACTATAGTAGATATTAGCTCAATTCCTTCGGATCAGCAGGGATTAGATATTGGACCTAAAACAATTGAGTTGTTTGAAGAAGCGGTATTGAAAAGTAAAACAGTTATTTGGAACGGTCCTATGGGGGTTTTTGAATTCCCGAATTTTGCTGTAGGTACAAATGCAATTGCACAAGCTTTGGCTAAAGCAACCGAAAACGGAGCAGTAACTGTTGTTGGAGGCGGGGATTCTGCTTCTGCTATAAAAAAAGCAAAATTAAGCGACAAAGTTACACATGTTTCTACAGGCGGAGGAGCCTCACTAGAATTTTTAGAAGGAAAAATTCTTCCAGGAGTGGAAGCACTTAACGATGCGGAGTAACTTTTAAGAAACTTTTATTTAAAGAAGCAGTCTAATCCTTTTAGATTGCTTCTTTTTATTTAAAGCAAAAAGAATTAATTTGATTCGAATAATGCAAAAAAATTAGGCATATAATGGGATTAAACGATAGAGATTATTATAGACCCGGCGGATTTGGTGGATTTAGCCTTTTCCCGCCTGTAATTAAAAACCTTCTTATAATCAATGCGGCGGTTTATTTTATACAATTTCTGCTTGAGTCTATGATGTTCAACGGTATTCCCGGACATTATTATCTCAACAGATATTTTGCGCTTAATCCTATCGTAGGTGCCGATATTCTTGGAGCATCCAACAACTTTCAGATCTGGCAATTGGTTACTTATCAATTCCTGCACGGCGGTTTCAGTCATATCTTTTTTAATATGCTGATGCTGTGGATGTTCGGAATGGAGATAGAAAACTTTTGGGGCGGTCGTAAGTTTTTGTTTTTCTACCTGTTGTCCGGTATTGTAGGTGGAATACTCCAACTGATTATTTCACCATTTTTAGGCGGCAGTTTGCTGCCTACAATCGGAGCCTCCGGAGCCGTGTACGGTGTTATGGTTGCCTTCGCAATGTTCTTTCCCGATCGTTATATAATGTTTTACTTTTTTATTCCGGTAAAAGCAAAATATTTAATTACAATTTTTATCTTATTCGAATTTATGGCAGTAGGCGATATGAGTTTTGTTGCTCATTTAGTTCATATAGGCGGAGCCATTGCAGCTGCTATTTTTGTGCTTTTGGATAGACGATATAATTTTAACATTGATAAATTGTTCTCAGGTTTAAAACCTAAAAACACTTTCCAACAAAAAGATTCATTTAAATTTGGCAATACATTCCGAAAACCATTTTCAGCAAAAGATAAGTCAGTTGTTGATGCCGATTTTTACGAAATAAATAATCCCGAGAATAAAAAAGAGGAAGTGACTCAGGAACAAATAGATAAAATACTTGATAAAATCAGTCAATCAGGCTACCAAAATCTAACCGATAAAGAAAAACGCATTTTATTTGAAGCGAGTAAAAAAAATTAGTGGGAAAACATTTTCTCTTATTACTTTTGGTTTTATTAATTAGTACGTGTAAAAACGAACCTTCTGTATCCAAAGACAAAGCGGCCAGGGTCTTTGTGGATCTTCTTGTTTTAAAAGAGAAATATTATTTCGAGAAAGACTCCCTTTTAACTCATCAGAAAAAAGTATTCGAAAAATATGCTACTTCTCGCAAAGAATATGAGGCGGCTCTAGCTAAGTTAGAAAACAACGAAGAAGAATGGAATGTATTTTTTGATGCTGCTGAAAAATATTTGGATTCGTTGAGAAAAAGTAATCCCTAATTAAATTTTTTATGATTTGCCAGTACGATACGTATTTTACCGTAACTGATTTGTGTGGATAATTTTTTCTTTAACGACTTAATATCATAATCTCCTTTGTTTATTTCCTCTTCTATTTGCACTAATTCTTTTTTATCAATCAATGCATAAATATCTATACCATTCTCAATTTCAATTATAGATTCTATCTGCATAGATACAACAGCTTCGGGCAATTTTGTAATTGCAACAATATCCTGCAAAGAATATCTTTTTTTTATCAATTCGACAATTTTTAGAGAATTTTCTGGTAATTTACCGCTAATATTTATTCTCGTGGCAATTGCAGCTTTGTGCCTTTTTATTAATTCTAAAAATTCTTCCCCAATTTTATTAAAATTTCTTTGTGAAAAACCGTTAATAGATAACAATTGAGAGGGAGTTGTAGGATTTTGTCTTGCTATTTCCTGAAGTACTGTATCCAAACAAATCAATTCTTCAGGTTGTGAAAATTTATTTGCAGTCTGCTTTCTAATATCTTTCAAATTATTATAGAGATCTAGATAATCATCGTATTTCAAACTTTTATCCGCAGGGGAATCAATTTGGTGAACTTCAGTTTGTCTCTCATTTGACAACTTGATTGTGCCGTCAAATGCTTGCAGATAATCGCTTATAATCAATTGGTCAATAACATTTTGTAATTCATTTTTACTATAATGTTTTAATCTGCCGAAACTACTGTAATTTTTAATGCCGGGATGATTAGAAGTACCAAGCAATAGTTTTATTAAATCTTTGGATTTAAATGGAGATTTCGCCTCCTTCAATGTTTCAATTATAATTTCTTTCAAGAAGTTTAATGTATCCTCATTTTCTTCCACCTCACCCCGACAATTATCGCATATACCACAGGAGTAATCATCAGCATTTTCTCCGAAATAATTGATTATTGATTTAAATCTGCAGTCGGTTGTGTTTGCATAGTTTACTATAGAATTTAATTTTTCTTTCGAGTTCAAAATTAAACTTGTTAAAGATTCGGTATTCAACTCAAGATATTTAGCTTGTATGCGTGTATTAACTAAAAATATTTCTTCATCGTCATTAGGCTCAATGTAGTCTATTATTCCCGCCTCATTCAGCCATTGCAAAATTTTTATAACCTGCTCATCCGATATCTCCAAAATTTTACCGAACGATTCGATTTGTATAGTCGCGTGGTTTGTAAAGATAAAATGGCCGAATTCTTTGAGCAGCAAAAGGATAAAATCTTTTAACAAATTGTTGCTTTCAGCCGTTACGAATCTTTTAATCCTATCATTTCCCAATAACACTTTAACCATGTATTTGTTATGCCGACCCGGATTTTTTTTTATGTAACAGGAAGTAACAAGAATATTAATGCAGTGTCGCAACTTAACGACACTAAGTTTATTCAGTTTTATGAGGTCGTAAAATCCTTTGTCAAGTTTAATTGCTTGCGGTTTAACTGAACCAATTGCAATTTTACCGTAATCACAAATAATATTGTAAATCATTCTAATATCTGTTTCTGTTGGGTAACTGCTCTCGACGAGATATTTCTGGATAGCTTTATCCTGTGGTGAATAAAGCATAATTGCGTTCGATATAAGTCCATCTCTACCGGCTCTTCCAAATTCCTGATAATAATTCTCAATTGAAAAGGGCATATTGTAGTGAATGACAGTCCTGATATTCGGTTTGTCAATTCCCATTCCAAACGCATTTGTTGCGACAATTACATTTAACCTGTCATTAAGAAAATCATCCTGAATAACTCTGCGCAAATCTGTTGACATTCCTGCGTGATAAGCCGCACTTTCAATTTTTTTGAATTTCAGAAATTCAGCCACTTCTTCAGATAGTTTTCTAGTAGCTACATATATTATAGCCGGCAGTTTATTTTTACTTAGAAGTGAAAATGTTTTGTGTTTTTTTTCGGTCTCTATTAAAACTGTCAATCGTATGTTTTTTCTTTCAAAACCGCTAATGAAAATTTTTGGTGAAATTAATTTTAATTGATTTATTATATCCTTTTGCACAGATGGATTTGCTGTAGCAGTAAACGCCGAAATTTTTGTTATACCGGTTTTTTCGCAGAATTCTTTAATATTCCTGTAACTTGGTCTGAAATTATGTCCCCATTCGCTTATGCAATGAGCTTCATCAACGAATAAATAATCCGGCTTTAAATTTTTTACTAATGTACCGAACTCAGGGTTATCTAATTTCTCCGGAGCAACAAATAACAGTTTTATTTTACCATTACTTAATTCATTAAGTACCTTTCGCGATTGATTATAATCAAGTGAGCTGTTCAAATATGCCGCGAATTTATTTTGTTTATTGAGGGAATTCACCTGATCTTGCATTAGAGCTATAAGGGGGGAAATTACTATTGAGAATGAATTTCCCAAAATTGCTGGAATCTGGTAACAAATTGATTTTCCAGCTCCGGTCGGTAGAACAGCCAGTACCTGTGATGCGTCTAAAATCGCGTTGATTATTTGTTCCTGACTTTCACGGAATTTTTTATGTCCGAAATATTGATTTAATACTTCTATTGGAGTCATGCTATTTTTAACTAGTCTTTATTTTTGATTATGTTGCTATCATCTAATTATAAATTATAACAAGTAAAATACTGAAATAGATGCTTAAAATTGAACACATCGTGAAACAATTTGGTAAAGTTAAAGCACTGGATGACGTTTCAATCAGAATTGACAGAGGCGAGTTCTTCGGTATGTTGGGACCAAACGGTGCCGGTAAAACTACTTTAATGAATATAATTGTGGGATATGTAAAAGCTGATTCCGGTTCCGTTAGTTTCGAAGACAAATTATTGTCAACCGCCGAAAATGGAACCAGATTAAATTTCGGTTACGTGCCTCAGGAAATTTCTTTATATCCGGAACTCTCAGCATTACAGAACTTGAAAATTTTCGGATCATTATACGGACTTAAAAAGAATGTAATGTTAAAAAGCATCGATGAAGTTCTGGAACTTGTAAAACTTAATGACAGAAAAAAAGACGCTGTAAAAAATTTTTCCGGAGGTATGAAAAGACGTTTAAATCTCGCGGCAAGTATTCTTCATAAACCCAAATTATTGCTATGCGACGAGCCTACTGTTGGTATCGATCCACAGTCCCGGAATGCAATTTTTGAAATGCTTCAGTATTTAGCTGAACAAAACATTACAATAATTTATACTACTCACCACATGGAAGAAGCTGAGCGGCTTTGCTCAAGACTTGTAATTATAGATTATGGAAAAATTATAGCCGAAGGTTCTCTGTCAGAAATGGTAAACATGCTTGATAAAAAAGAAACAATTAAAATTAAAAAACATTCCGAGTTAAAATCAAAGATTAAGACGCTTGAATCAATGGGCAGGTTAATTGAGTTTGACCTGGAATATGAACTAATTCCGGATGTTAAGTTTAATAAAATGTCTCAATTATTTTATTCACTGGAAGAATTAAATATACCTCAGGAATTTATTGAATTAAGCCGTTCAACACTAGAGGACGTTTTCTTAAATTTAACCGGCAGGAGTTTAAGAGATTGAGAATAATTTATAAACTTCTTGTTAAAGATATTGTTCGATTCGTAAACGATAAAACCGCTTTACTACTAACTTTTTTAGTCCCGGCAATTCTAATAATTATTTTTGGAAATATTTTCAGCGGCAACGGCGGATTCCCCGGGGTTCATGTAATCTTTGTGAACAATAGTAAAAGCGAGTTGGCAAAAACATTAGAAACAAAATTAGATTCTTCGGAAGCTATCATTCTAGTCAAAAATATTACGGATATGGAATCGGGAAAAATAATAAACATTACCGTTGGGCGGGCGGTGGAAGAAATTAAAAAAGGCAAAATTTCTGCTGCTATAATTTTCCCGGATGATTTTTTTTCGGACACTTCAAAATCTGTAAAAATAAAGTTTTTCTACGATCCAAAAGATCAAATAGAATCAAGTATTGTCCAGGGAAGTGTCCAGCAAGCGATAATGAGCAGCATGCCCGATGTATTACCTGTATTGATGCAGCGTAAAATAGAATCATCGATCGGTTACAAAAAAGTAAAAAAATTTAAAGAAGAAATGTCCGGTGTAGTTTCGGAATATTTTAATGTTCCGGTTGATTCTATTTATAAAAAAGAAGACTCGCTTAAACTTTTTTCAACTGCTGGCGCTAATACAAATAATTTTTTCAGTAAACTTATAAATATTGAAAACAGTCAAGTTGTTGGCGCGGAAGTGAAAAATCCAGGTGTAACTAGGATAGTGGGCGGCTGGGCGATGATGTTTTTATTGTTTTCTTTAACAGGTGCCGCTACTTCTTTGTTCGAAGAAAAACAGGAAGGATCGTTAAAAAGACTGCTTTGTATGCCAATATCCAGGGGAAATATTCTTTGGAGTAAATATATTTATTCAGTTCTTATTGGTATAATCCAACTGTTCGTTTTGTTCCTTTTTGCATATTTTTTATTCGACGTGGAAATATTCTCGAACTTTTTTAATTTGATTATTGTTATTTTAGCTTCGGCTGCAGCCGCTGTGTCGTTCGGTATGTTGATAACCGCGCTTTCCTCAAGTATCGCTCAGGCAAACGGAATTGCAACGCTCCTTATTATGATTATGTCGGCTATTGGCGGGGCATGGTTCCCTGTAAGTATTTTACCTGACTGGATGCAGACAATTTCAAAACTAACTATTACATATTGGTCGGTTGAAGCATTTCTTCAAGTACTTTGGCGGGGAGGAGATTTGACAAGTATTTCTTTTAATCTCATTATTCTCGTTTCAGTAGCGGTTATCGTAAACACTTATGCCATATTTTTATTCAGAAAAGGAAAAATATTCTAAGAGAATTTATGAAAGCTATTGAAGTAGAAAATCTGACAAAAATTTATAAATCGCGTAGTCGCCGGAATGATATTATGGCACTAAGCAACTTGAGTCTTAGTGTTCAAAAAGGCCAAATATTTGGTTTATTGGGCCCTAATGGAGCCGGGAAAACAACTTTTATTAAAATTCTTCTCGGCATAACTCACCCTACTCTGGGTACTGGTTCTATGCTGGGTGAAACAATAAAAAATTATAAAAATAAATCCCGGGTAGGATATCTTCCGGAAAACCATAAATATCCCCATTATTTAAATGCAGAGCAGATACTTAAATATTTTGCAAGATTAGGTGGATACAAATCAAATGATTTGACGGGCAGAATAGACCATTTGTTAAAAATAGTGAATATGGAAAAATGGAAAAAAGTAAAAATTAAAAAATATTCCAAAGGTATGATGCAGCGATTGGGTCTTGCGCTTTCAATGGTTAACGAACCTGAAATTATTTTTTTAGATGAACCCACCGATGGAGTTGACCCTATTGGTCGAAAAGAGATTAGGGATATATTGCTAAACTTAAAATCTGAGGGTAAAACCATTTTTGTAAATAGCCATCTTCTTTCGGAAGTAGAACTCATCTCGGATAAAGTCGCTATACTTAATAAAGGCAAACTTATTAGGGAAGGCAGCGTTGAAGAATTGACAACGACAAAACAGGTCTATCAAATAGAAATTGAAGAAACGCCTAAAAACACTGAACTGTTTAACAACACTAACTATTCTCTAATTGAAAGTAACGGCAATAAATATACTTTTAAATTTGATTCATCTGAATCTCTGAATACACTTATTGATGAGATACGTGCGAAAAAATTAAATTTACTTTCCGTAATTCCTAAAAAACATTCACTCGAAGAAATGTTTATTAACCTAATTAATGATAACGAAAAACAAAACCTATGAAAAATATATTAACAATATCCGACTATACATTTCGTGAAGCGCTGTCGCGTAAAATATTTTTAACATTTTTTGTGGTTTCCACATTTACACTGATAATATTCGGTTTAATTTTTGCAACTGTGGGGATTTCCGAATTAGTCCCTGTTGTTAGTATGAATGGAATTAATACGTTAGACAACGTAAATGCCGAGTTAGTTAAGTTTTTTAAAATGCTTATTGTTGTCCCCTTGTTTGGAGGAGGCCTTTTTCTTTCCATTTTTTCGGTCTCCAGTTTTATCCCAAACATGCTTGAGAAGGGAAGTATCGATCTTATACTTTCAAAACCTATTTCACGCAGTCAGATTATCTGGGGAAAATTTATTGGCGGTACAGCGATGGTATTTGTTAATGTTGCCTACCTTGTTATAGGGATTTGGTTTCTAATTGGAATTAAATTCGGTATTTGGAATATCGATATTCTTGCTACAATCATTACGATAACTTTCGCTTTTATGGTTCTATATTCGCTTATAATATTGGTTGGTATTTTAACGCGCAGTTCAGTTCTGGCAATGATGTTAACTTATATTATATTTTTTATATTTTCTCCATTGTTAGCTTCACGCGAAAATATTTATATGCTTTTCAACAATAAATTTGTTGAATATTTATTAGATAGTCTTTATTATTTTTTGCCCAAAACATCGGAAATTGGCAAAATTACTTCCGAATTAGCTCTGGGGATAGGAATTAGTGAATATCAGCCCTTAATTACATCCTTCCTTTTTTTAATTCTCAATCTAAGTTTAAGCATTATTATTTTTAGTAAAAAAGATTACTAAAGAGTCGTTTTTTATTGAATAATGTGTCATTTTAGTGGTACAAAATTTGTGATATTAAGCCGGAATTGAAATATTAATTTTAATATTTTCAAAGACTGGTATGATTTTTCTATTTTAAAATACAGGAACAAAAATGGCGGATGAAGCTAAAGTAACAAAACTTGAAGATTTATTGGGTGATTTTGCGCGACGTGAAGATAATGATAAAATAGATCAGGTTGCTATTATAGGAGCTGGTGTAATGGGTAGAGGTATCGCACAAACCATCGCAAGCGCTGGAATTGAAGTTGTAATATTGGAGAAAAGTCAAGATTATCTAAACGCATCACTGGAACAACTAAAAAAAAATATGGAAATTGAAATCGGTCGATGGGCAATGACCGAAAGCGAAATGAAGGCAATCTTGAGTAGAATAAGTTGGACGCTCGATTTCACAATGTTAAAACATGCTGATATAATTATTGAAGCAGTGGATGAAAGTTTTCAATTAAAAAGAATGATTTTCAAAAAACTCGATGAAATTGCAAAATCTGACGCCATTATTATCTCTAACACATCCACATTAAGTTTAACTCAAATAGCTGAAATAACGCACAGAAAAGACAAAATTATAGGCGTTCACTTCTTAAATCCAGTTCCAAAAATTCCACTTGTAGAGTTGGTAAGAGCATTGGAAACTTCCGATGATACTGTTGAAAAAATAAAAAAATTTGCTTCGCGTATTGGTAAAACTGCAGTTGAAGTTTATGAATACCCTGGATTTGTTACAACGCGCGTTATTGTACCATACTTAAATGAAGCCATGCATATTTTACTAGAAGGTGTCGCTTCCGCAAAAGATATTGATACTGCCATGAAATTAGGTTACAGCATGAATATTGGTCCATTAGAATTGGCAGACTCAATGGGGTTGGATGAAGTTCTCAGCTGGATGATCCACTTATATAGAGACCTTGGTGAACCAAGATACAGACCATGTCCGATTCTTAGAAAATTAGTACGGGACAGAAAACTTGGCAAAAAAACTGGTGAAGGTTTCTTCAAATATGACGAGAACGATAAAATAATATCTTAAATAAAAGGAAATGAAATGAAAGTTTTAGTACTTAATTGTGGAAGTTCATCGATAAAATATCAATTTATAGATACCGAATTAGGGATAGCTTTGGCTAAAGGTCAGGTAGAACGTATTGGAATGAGCAGCGCTGTTTTAACACATAAACCGATGGACAGGGAAAAAATTTCTATTGTTGGTGAAATATTGGACCATACAATTGCTATTGAATATGTTGTTGCGGTATTGTTAAGTCCAAATCATGGCGTTATTAAAGATAAAAGTGAGATTGATGCTGTCGGTCACAGGGTAGTTCATGGTGGTGAAGAATTCTCAGGTTCGGTTCTGATTACTGACGAAGTTATGCGGGTATTAAGGGATAATATCGAATTGGCTCCGTTACATAATCCGCCAAATATAAAAGGTATTGAGGCGGCCAAATCACATTTGCCTTCAACACCCCAGTGCGGTGTTTTCGATACCGCTTTTCATGCTAAAATGCCTGAACACGCTTATTTATATGGATTGCCGTATGAATTATACAAAAGATATAAATTAAGAAGATATGGCTTCCACGGTACTTCACACAGATTTGTGGCACAACGAGCCGCCGAATTATTAGGCAGGCCGTATGAGGAATTAAAAATTATTACCTGCCATCTGGGTAATGGTGCCAGTGTTGCAGCCATTAATCATGGTAAATCCATTGATACATCCATGGGATTCACTCCTCTAGAGGGATTATTAATGGGTACGAGATGTGGTGATTTGGACCCTGCTTTAATAACCTATGTAATGGGTAAAGAAGGTCTTACGCTTTCCGAAATGAACACTTTGTTGAACAAACACAGCGGGATGATTGGATTAAGTGGCGTAAGCAGTGATATGCGTGAAATAGAAGAAGCACAGGAAGAAGGCAATAAAAGAGCAAAAATTGCTTTGAAAGCTTATAACTATCGTATAAAAAAATATATCGGTTCCTACATAGCTGCATTGGGTGGATTGGACGCTTTGGTTTTTACTGGTGGAATTGGGGAGAATTCTTCGTTTACCCGTAAAGAAGTTTGTGCAAATATGGAATATTTAGGACTTGAATTGGATGAAGAATTGAATGAAAATGTTAAGGGCGAAGTTATAATTTCGAAAGCAGATTCGAAAGCAAAAATATTAAGAATTCCTACAAACGAGGAGTTAGTTATTGCTCTGGATACTGAAATAATAGTAAAAGACAGGGTTTCTGTTCTGGAAAACTAGTTTTACTTTTAATTTTTTTCTTTAAATTAGCCCCGCAAAGCGGGGCTTTTTTGTTTCGTTTAATTGTTGTCATTTATTTAGTTATTTTCTAAATATTAGTCTACAGATTTTCGAGGTTGAAAATGAATTTCGAATTAAAAGATAAAGTCGTTTTTATTTCCGCTGCCAGTAAAGGAATTGGACGAGCTACAGCAGAGTTATTTATTAAAGAAGGATGTAAAGTTGCAATCGCTTCCCGCAATCAAGGCAATCTTATTAGTGCTGCCGCCGATATAAAAAAAACGCTTGGCGTTGAACCGGAGTGGGTTGTTTGTGATTTAAACAAAGCCGAAGATATTGAAACAGCTGTTCATGAAGTTAACCGTACACTTGGTGAAATTGATATTCTTGTGAATAATTGCGGTGGACCAGTTCCAGGTAAATTCGATGAACTGGAATTCAAAGATTGGGAACAAGCGGCAGATCAAGTTTTATTCAGTGCATTAAGATTTACCCGCGAGGTGCTTCCGGCTATGAAAGCAAAAAACTGGGGAAGAATTATAAATATCACCTCAATCAGCGTGAAGCAGCCAATAGACAATTTGATGCTTTCCAATTCTTTCCGAAGCGCGTTAATAGCTTGGGCTAAAACATTGAGTAACGATGTAGGGCAGTATAACATTACTGTAAATAATATCGCTCCAGGATTTACTCTTACAGGAAGGCTTTATGAACTTGCCGTAACCCGTGCTAAAGAAAGGGGTGAATCCCATGAGCATGTTTTGTCATCAATGACCAACGATGTTCCGTTAAAACGACTGGCCCGCCCTGATGAAATCGGAGCACTTATTGTTTATCTGGCATCCGTTCAAGCAAGTTATATCACTGGTCAAACAATTGCTGTGGACGGCGGATTAATTAAATCCACATATTAAAATTTAACAAATAACTAAAATTATTAGATGAATAGATTTCTATTTATCTAAAAATATTTCTCCATAAGAAGGGGACAATCAATTGAAAAAAGAAATAGAATTAAGTATACCACCCGAATTTATTGATAATGTTGAGTATCAAAAGAAAATTGCGGCCAAAAACCTTAATGTTAATGTCGCTGAGATTAACACTTTGCAAGTTATAAGAAGATCTTTAGACGCCAGAAAAAAAAATCCTGTTTATAGGTTAAAAGTAATCGCTTATATAAATGAAAATATTAAGGAAATTATTCAACCCACCAAATTTCAACCTGTCAGTTCAGACAAAAAAGTTGTGATAGTTGGTGGAGGGCCTGCAGGAATGTTTGCCGCCCTAAAATTAATTGAACTAAACATTAAACCAGTAATTGTAGAGCGTGGCAAAGATGTACAGGCGCGACGTAGAGATCTTCGCGCGATAATGCAGGATCATATTGTAAACCCGGAATCCAATTATTGTTTTGGAGAAGGAGGTGCGGGTACTTACAGCGATGGTAAACTATACACACGTTCGACAAAACGGGGTGATGTAAAAAGTATTCTAAACTTGTTACACCAGCATGGAGCAGTTTCCGATATTCTTATAGATGCGCATCCACATATTGGATCGAACAACTTACCCAAAATTATTTTGGCAATTAGAGAAACAATATTAAACAATGGCGGAGAATACCACTTCAATTCGAAATTAACGGATTTGATTCTGAGAAATAATTCCATCCGAGGAGTTATTGTGAACGGAAATGAGGAGATTATTGCCGACTCGGTAATATTGGCAACAGGGCACTCTGCTCGTGATATCTATTATCTTTTACACAGCAAAGAAATTACAATTGAATCCAAATCATTCGCGATGGGAGTGCGTATTGAGCATCCTCAGCCATTGATAGATAAAATACAATATCATTCAACTAAACATAACTCTAAACTGCCGGCTTCTTCTTATAGTTTATCCTGTCAGCTTGAGGATCGTGGTGTTTACTCATTCTGTATGTGTCCAGGCGGTATTATTGTACCTGCCTCCACAGCTCCTGATGAATTGGTGCTAAATGGTATGTCAGTTTCCAGAAGGGATTCCCCATATGCAAATTCTGGATTAGTTGTTTCTGTTGGTGAAAATGACTGGAATAAATTTAAAAGGTATGGTATTTTCGCCGGCTTGGAATATCAGAAACATGTTGAGAATATTTCTTTTATTGCCGGCGGCAAAAGCCAAACTGCGCCTGCTCAAAGAGTAACCGATTTTGTTCAACGAAAATCATCCCAATCACTTCCTTCAACTTCTTATATCCCGGGTACCGTTACATCACCACTGCACGAATTACTGCCCAAAGCAATTGCAAAAGCTTTGGGACAAAGTCTTAAAATATTCGGAAAAACAATGCACGGATACCTTACCGACGAAGCTCAGATATTAGCAGGTGAAACTCGTACAAGTTCACCCATCCGTATTCCTCGGGATAACGGGACTTTAATGCATATTCATACCAATGGATTGTTTCCTGCGGGGGAAGGGGCTGGATACGCGGGTGGAATAGTATCAGCTGCTATCGATGGTCAAAGAAGTGCGGAAGCTGTGGCTAAATATTTAAATGTAAACCTTTCGTGATAAATGGAAACTAGTTCGTTCTGAAACCCGTAGATTGAAGTATATTTTTTGCTCTTGAGGCGTCATCAGCGGATTCGAAGGCAATTCTGAATGTACCTCCTTCACCTTCGCGAATTTTTAACAATTCAATATCTTTAATATTTATTCCATTTTCAAATAGGGCGCCAGAAACCTTGCTTATAACACCTGGTTCGTCTTTAACAAAGATAAAAATATCGTGAAGTGGAGTGAGGAATCCTTTGGTCTTTTGCGGAATTTCGTCACGGCTTTTTCGAGCTGTCTCAAAATAATCATTAAGTTCGTTATAATCTAAATTATAAACAAATCCTTTAATTTTGTTCACCTCAAAAATAAACTTTTCTATTGCAGAAATTATTTCACCCCTGTTTTCCGAAATAATGGATTTCCAAATTCCAAAATCACTTGAGGCGATACGGGTCATATCTCTAAAACCGCCAGCGGCCAGGTCGAGAAAATTATAATTATCTGTTTTTAAAGAAGCTGTATTTACAAGCACTACTGAAATCAATTGCGGCAGATGACTTATGCTCGCAGCAATCACGTCATGCTGTTTTGGAGGAACATGCAAAATATTTGCGCCTAACGATTCTATGATGATCCTGAAATTTTCAAGATTATTATTATTTCTCAAATCCTCGGTAAGAATATAAATTGAATTTTCAAAAAGAAGTGCATCGGAATTCTCGTAACCGCCCTTTTCTTTGCCTGTCATTGGGTGTCCGCCAATATAAATTCCGGAACTTTTAATTTGAGACCAGATATCTGCAAATGCTGTTTTTACACTGCAAACATCGGTCAATATTTGATTTGATCTAAGGTTTGGAGCCAGATTTTTGAAAATATTAATTGCCGTATCAATAGGTAAACAAATAAAAATAATGTCCGAATCCAATGCTTGTTCAAAATTTTGTAAAGCGTCGTTAATTATTTTTTCCTTAAGTGCGGTATTTAAAATCTCAGGTTTATCATAAGCGCTGATAACAATATTATTATCAGCGCCCTTTAAAGCTTTTGCAATTGAACCACCAATAAGTCCTAAACCTATTATTGCAATTTTTTCCTTCAATTAAAGATTCCTGTGAATGGCTTGTGCGATAGTTCGTAATTCTTTAACTAATTCAATAAATACCTCTGGCAGCAAAGCTTGCGGTCCATCGGACATAGCGTGTTCGGGATCGTGATGAATCTCTATCATTAGTCCATCGGCACCAGCTGCTACAGCTGCGCGAGCCATTGGAGGTACCTGATCTCTTATTCCAGTAGCATGTGAAGGATCGGCTATTATTGGCAGATGACTTCGTTTATGAATAACAGGAATTGCGGAAAGATCGAAAGTATTTCTCGTATACTTTTCAAAAGTTCTTATGCCGCGTTCGCATAAAATTACATCCGAATTTCCATTTGCAAGAACATATTCGGCAGACATTAAAAGTTCTTCAATTGTCGCGGCAAGTCCGCGTTTTATCATAACTGGAATTTTAACGTTTCCCAACTCTTTTAAGAGTGCAAAGTTCTGCATATTACGTGCACCCAACTGATATATATCGGCATATTTGCCTATAACATCAAGTTCGCTTATCTGCATCACTTCTGTAATAACTAATAGTCCGTATTGATCTGCTGCGGCTCGCATTAATTTTAAACCTTCTTCGCCCATTCCCTGGAAAGAGTATGGAGAAGTTCTTGGTTTAAAAGCTCCGCCTCTTAATATTTTTGAACCTGATCTAGAAACAATTTCGGCCAATTTAAAAATCTGTTCTTCGCTTTCAATAGAACAGGGTCCAGACATTAAAACAATTTCATTTCCGCCAATTTCAACGTCTTTAATTTTAATTATGGAATTATCGCTTTTAAAATCACGTCCAGCTAACTTATATGGCGCAGTTACTCTGTATACTTCTGCAACTCCATCAAGAATCCTAATTTTGCGCGTATCAAAATCAGGCTGAACTCCAATTGCACCCAAAATAGTTTTTTGAACTCCACGGGACTCGTGTATCTGAAAACCGTAATCCTCCAAATGTTTTTTAACATTATCGATTTGATCATCGGTTGCGTTGTTCTTTAGAATTACTACCACTTTAACTCCTTTTTAATCATGAAACTTTTTTTCACCGGCTGTAACTGCCAGATCGAGATAATCATCTTTTGTTGGAATTGCGCATGAATATTCTTTGCTGTAAGCGCAATATGGATTATATGCCATATTAAAATCAATATCATAAATATAATCTGGATTGTCAGAAATATCGAAATCAAGATATCGTCCAACTCCATAAGTTAATTCATTTGTTGTTTTATCTGTAAACCATATACTGTAATAGATATTTCCGTTTCGCGAGTTGCTTTGGTATACATTTAATTTATAATCCTGATTTCTAAAACTAAACTGCACATAGCCATATCTTACAGATGTACGTTTTTCGCCTTTCGTTCCGTAAATTGCAATGGTATCTTTTTTATTATGGACGTATAACTTACTACTAAATTTGAATTCCGGATCAACATCAAAATAATTTAAGGGATGAAATTCAACTTTGCCTTTAAAATTAAAGGGGGAGTTAGAATTATTTTCCATATACTCATCAGTTGCCGAACGATGTTTTTTAATGGTAGAAATATACTCCATTTGTTCGGGAGTGTAATCAGGTTTACACGCGAATATAAAAAATAACAAAACCAGACCTGAAAGGATTCTCTTCATTAAGTATTCCATATTTTGAAATGCAAGAATAATAAAAAAATCACTCTTCTTTAGCCTTTTTCTTTAATTCATTGAGTCTATTTAGAGCTTCAATCGGAGTTAAGTGATCAATTTCCATATCGGAAAGCTCTTTTCTTAGTTTATCATCCTTAATTTCAAACATATTTATTTGTAACTCATCCTGGTGTTTCAATTTGGCGAGTTTTGCTTTTTTTACCTCATAAGGTGTTAACTCTTTGCCTTCCAGATTTTGAAGAACTTCTTTCGCCCTGTTGGTTACAAATAAAGGCAGACCGGCCATTTGGGCAACTTGAATACCATAACTATGGTCGGCACCGCCCGGTGTTACTTTGTGAAGGAAAATTACTTTATCTTCATATTCACGAACCTCAACCTTAAAATTTTTTATTCTTGGAAAAATCGAAGCCATTTCATTTAACTCGTGATAATGGGTAGCGAATAATGTTTTCGCTGGCATATCTGGATTTTCATGCAGATATTCGGTTATTGCCCACGCAATAGAGATTCCATCAAACGTACTTGTACCACGCCCAATTTCATCGAGTAGTATTAAACTTTTACTGCTGGCGTTATTTAAAATATTTGCTGCTTCCTGCATTTCTACTAGGAAAGTACTTTCACCGGCCGAAATATTATCACTTGCCCCAACACGAGTATAAATACGGTCTACTAAACCAATAACTGCAGATTCAGCAGGAACAAAAGAACCAATTTGAGCCAGCAGAACTATTAGTCCTATTTGACGCAGGTAAACCGATTTTCCAGCCATATTTGGACCGGTTAATAAAATTATTTGATTGTCGTTGTTGGACAGAATACAATCGTTAGGGGTAAATTTTTCGCCTGGAGGCAGAATTTGTTCTACTACAGGATGACGCCCTTTTTTAATTATTATTTCATCCGAATCATTAATTACGGGCTTCACGTATTTGTAAGATTCAGCTGATTCGGCAAAAGAAAGATAGCAGTCCAGCATTGCAATTAATCTTGCATTCTCTTGAATTTTAACAGTTTGGGCAGCCACTTCAAAACGGATTTGATTGAACAACTCAAACTCAAGATTCCCAATATTTTCCTGAGCATTTAAGATCTTGTCTTCATATTCTTTTAGCTCAGGAGTTATAAACCTCTCATTGTTTACAAGGGTTTGCTTTCGAATATAATTTTCGGGCACTTTATTTTTTTGAGCGTTACTAACTTCAATAAAATATCCAAAAACTTTGTTAAAACCAATTTTTAATGAAGCTATACCCGTTCGTTCTCTTTCTGTTTTCTGAAGATTGGCAATCCAGTTTTTAGCATTCTTGGAAAGGTCTCTAAGTTCATCAAGTTCCGGAGAATATCCTTTACGAATAATTCCGCCATCGTTAATATTAAGGGGAGGATCGTCATTTAAGGCTAGTTCCAATTTTTCAACAATTTGTCCCAACTCGTTGAGATTGTCATTTATTAATCCAATACTTTTGCTTTTCGATTGATCGAGCAATTGTTTTATAAGAGGAATTTTTTTTAGAGAAGTTTTAATATTTATCATCTCACGTGGATTTGCTTTACCAGTGCATACACGCGAAATCATTCTTTCTAAATCTCCAATTTCTTTAAATTCGTTTTGTAAATTTTTTCTTAGAGTTTTGTTCATATATAAATCTTCTACACATTCTTGCCGATTAAGAATCGGTTCTTTTCTCCTTAATGGGGCGGATATCCATTTCTTAAGTAGTCTACCGCCCATGGCAGTTTCTGTTTTATCGAGTATGGAAATTAATGAACCTTCTCTAGTGCCTTCTTGTATTGTAAAGGTAATTTCTAAATTTCGTTTCGTAGAAAAATCGAGCATCATATAATCGGATGGATTGTAGAGCGCAATTTTATTCATGTGAGTTAGATTTGCTCTCTGAGTCTCTTTTAGATAGTGAAGCACTATGCCTGCTGCTACAACACCATCGGACAAATTTTCAATTCCATAACCCTTAAGAGTTTTGGTGTTGAAATGTTCCAACAGAATGTCGGTTGCAAAACTAAAATCAAAATGCCAATCATCAACTTTAGTTAAACGCGCATTTGTATTCAGAGAAGCAATAATCGGCTCAATTACATTTTTTTGCCTTTTTGCAATTAATATTTCTGTTGGATTGATATGTTCAATCTGCTGACTGAATTTTGTTTCGGGCAATTCGTAACAATAAAATTCTCCCGTAGAGATATCAGCGAAAGAAATGCCTGCAATTTCATCATGTAGGTACACAGCTAAAACATAATTATTTTTTTTGTGATCCAATAATTTGTCGGACATTGCAACGCCAGGCGTAACAACTTCAACAATCTCTCGTTTCACAATTCCTTTCGCAAATTTAGGATTTTCCATCTGTTCGCAGACGGCAACCCTGTATCCGGCACGTACAAGTTTAGGCAAATAAGTATCTATAGCATGGTGTGGAAAGCCAGCAAGAGGTACGTTTCCGGCTTTTCCATTGGATCTTTTTGTTAAAGTGATGCCCAATACTTTAGACGCAGTTTTCGCATCTTCGTCGAATGTTTCAAAAAAATCACCAACCCGGAAAAGAAGAAGCATATCGGGGTTTTGTTCTTTAATCTTATTGTACTGCGCCATTAATGGTGTTTCTGACATAAAATTACATTCTCTAATTTAAACTAAAAATATACCTCTATACTGCTCTAATTTCAATTTGCAGGAACATCTAAATGAGGAAAATTGGTTCATATATTTTATAAATATCATAAGGTAGTATTAAATTTTGAATTAGACATGATACTATATGCCAAGTGAAACATTTACCGCCTAAATAATGGTAATAAAATTGTTGATTTGAAGAAATATATTGGGTCTCACAAACTCAGAAGTTTAGATGAATTTGTGTTCGATTATAAATAAAATAGTATATTAATAACTACATTTTACAGATCTTAAATATATAGAGGCAACTGTGTTAATTAAACTTCAATCTAATTTATCTGATGTAAAATTGTATTCAGACTTTACATTCGAATTTCATATTTCCAGAACTGCTAGAAAAAAATATGACTTTTATAACGAACTCTTTTCGATAAATGGAAATGTGGTACTCGCGGATTTTAAATCTGTTCGTAAATTTGTTGATACAATAAATTCTAAAAGAGAAATTTCTCAATATCTTCGTTATGGTGAAGTTAACGCTGTTGGCTTGATGGACGAAATTTATCATTTTATTATTCGCCTGTATGAAGAAACAATGAATCCGGGTGTTTTTAAAAATGCAATAATAGATCTAAACAAAAAAATTGGGGAAGACGAAATACGTAAGCTCGTATTTGAATTTATAGAACTCTATCCGCCATCTGAAGTTTACAAAGGTAAAATTAGTGTTTTTGATTATCTTAATTCGTTAACAGGCAGCAAAAGCAATTACGAAATAACACTCGAAGAATTAATGTTGTTATACTTCGCTAATTATAATCCTGCTAATAAAAAAATGATAGAGTTATTTGATGAAAAATACTTCAAGAATTATGAAACCTATCAAAAAGTTATTTCGGCTTTAAATTCCTTTTTTACAACTCAACCGCGTTTCGGCCCTGATAATCAGGATCTTTTTAAAATGCTTAAGACACCCATAATTTCAAATCCTGATAACTTATGGGATCAACTTGAATTCATCAGAATGAAATGGGGCGTTATACTCAAAGATTATTTTACCGAGCGCATATTATCAAGTAAAGATTTAATGAGAGAGGATACTAGATTTGATGACTTTTCCGGCGGTATCGGCGCTCCGCCTACTGTGGTTCCAGTATATAAAGGAAAGGTGTTGGGGAGTGAGCATTTAACACTTGGTAAATCACATTATAAGTACGCTCATGATGCAGAACATGATTTTCATGAACCGGAGCAGTTTACAAAAGATATACATTGGATGCCAAGTGTTGTGCTGATGGCCAAAAATGTATATGTATGGCTGGATCAGTTGTCTAAAAAATATCAACGCGAAATTAAAAGATTAAATCAGGTTCCAAACGAAGAACTTGATTTACTCGTGCAGCGTAATTTTACAGGATTGTGGCTAATCGGATTGTGGGAACGCAGCAGTGCGTCAAAAAGAATAAAGCACATCATGGGCAATATCGATGCAGTTGCTTCAGCTTATTCTTTATACGATTATCAGATTGCTCATGATCTTGGGGGTGAAATTGCGTTTGATAATTTAAATGAAAGAGCCAAAGCACGCGGACTTCGTTTAGCCAGCGATATGGTCCCAAATCATACAGGTATTTACTCAGATTGGATTGTTCGTCATCCCGAATATTTTATACAAACTAAATCATTGCCCTTTGCCGGATATAAATTTACAGGGGAGGATTTATCCGAGGATTCTAATGTAGAAATTAGAATTGAAGACGGATATTACACAAAAGATGATGCGGCGGTTGTATTCAGACGTTTCGACAAACGTAATAATGATGTAAGATATATCTACCATGGTAACGATGGAACCAATATGCCATGGAACGATACAGCGCAATTAGACCTGATTAAAAAAGAGGTTAGAGAAGCCGTAATTCAAAAGATATTTGAGGTTGCTCGCAGGTTTTCTATTATTCGTTTCGATGCGGCTATGACTCTTACAAAACGGCACTTTTCAAGACTTTGGTATCCTCAGCCAGGCACCGGCGGGGATATTCCTTCGCGCGCGGATTATGCGCTCACCAAACAAGAATTCGACGAAGTATTTCCTGAGGAATTTTGGAGAGAAGTAGTTGACAGAATAAATTATGAAATGCCTGAAACTCTTCTGTTAGCAGAGGCTTTTTGGCTTATGGAAGGCTACTTTGTTCGTAGTCTTGGAATGCATAGAGTTTATAATTCGGCATTTATGCATATGATGATGAAAGAAGAAAATGAAAAATACCGGGATCTTATTACCAACACACTCGAATTTGAACCCGAAATACTTAAACGTTACGTGAACTTTATGAGTAATCCGGATGAAGAAACTGCGATACGTCAGTTTGGTACGGACGACAAATATTTCGGTGTCTTAATGCTTATGGTAACTCTGCCTGGACTTCCAATGTTTGCACATGGACAAATAGAAGGATACACTGAAAAATATGGAATGGAGTATCAGCGCGCTTATTATAATGAGGAACCAAAACAATCCCTGGTGGAAAGACATGAAAGAGAAATATTTCCTCTTATGAGGAAACGTTATCTCTTTGCAGAAGTTGAAAATTTCTGGTTTTTCGATTGTGTAGATGAATATGGAAATATAAATGAAAATGTTTTCGCCTTCACTAATTCATATAAGAACGAAAAAGTACTTGTTTTGTACAACAATAAATATGAAGCCGCATACGGCAAAATAAACGTGTCTACACCCAAACTTGTAAGCGACGGTAAAGGAAATAAATTCACAAAATCTATTACACTCATTGAGGCTCTTGGAATAAAAGGAGAGGATAAATATTTCTATATCTGCCGAGATTTTATATTAAATCAGGAATTCCTGCTTAAAGGCTCAGATATGGTTCTCGGCGGTTATTATCTTCATATTAATGGCTTCAATTTTAAAGTGCTCGGAGGATTTGAAGAAGTAAATGATAATACGGGCAAGTACAATGAACTCTATAAAAAGCTTCACAACCAAAGTGTGCCGAGTATTCGAAGGGCTTACGAGGATTTAGTGCTTCAACCCGTACATGAGTCGTTTGAAAAAATATTTCGCGATAATGAAGTGAGTTTCCTAATTGATCATCTAATTACGCATGTAGATGAAGAAAAAGACAGTAGCGATGAATTAAAAGTTTTGGGCGATAAATTTTATCAGCTAGTAAATGAAATTATTTCCAAGTTGGGTAATGAACACTTCGATTTTACAAGTGATAATTTCGTTAATACACTCAAACAAATTAAAAATATTAATTTAGCCCTGATGCTAAACTATTCTCCGGCTACTCATACTGAATACCTCGATTTGAACAAATCAATTCTTATAAGTGAAGAGGCGAACTATAAGGAGAATTTTTTAATACTATTATTATTTGTTATTGTCACAGAATTACAAAAAATATTCGACATTAAATTAGTTGGTTCAAAATCGAGTATTATTGATGAGATGAGGTTAATTACTCCTGTAACGAAAATTATTAAACGTATTGGAAGAGGCGAGGAGGGTGTTCGCCGGCAAATGGTTCTGTTGAAAATTCTTATAAATTTCAGCGATAAACTTTTTGATATGGAAAAAGGGCCGAAAAATATTTTTGACATTAAAACAGGAATAAAAATTAAAAGTTTTGTGTCCGAAATTAAAGGTAACTTAATTAAAGAACTTCTGAATGACGAAGATGTAAACGAATTTTTACTTACTAACGAATATAAAGGGGTTTGGTATTATAGTAAGGAAAGATTTGAAGAATTAGTGAACTGGCTTTTTACAATTGCACTCTTAAAATATTTATTTGTATTGGACAGTCCCAGCAGACTTCCGGTTGGATCTGAAGAATCTACTGAGACCTATATTCAGGAAAAAGTCAAGGAATTTATATCACAGATCTATAAAGTTGGTAATTATATAATAGAGACAAGTGACCGGGCTGGATACAGATTGGAAATTCTGAAAGAGTTTTTGTTAAATAAATGAAATTAAAGTTGGAGAAATAGTTTTTGAAAGTAATGGAGTTAAAAACTGAAATAAGAATTAAACTTTAATTTTATTCAGGAAGAGTGAAAAACAAAATCCGAATCTCTTTAAAATATTCTAATTGTCATTTTTAAAAACTTACTCTTGACCAAAAAAATTAATAAGAGATAATGATTAACAGTCTATGATATAATCAAAAAGTATAATCGATTAAATTTTATAAAATAGCGATAGATCGATCTGGCTAAATATTATATACCAATCCGGCCAGTAGCTTAAACGATTGATAATTGCCTGAAATAAATCTTTGACCTGCTAATACACTCAATGAAAAATCTTTATTTATTTCCTGTTCTATTCCTATTGCCCATCCAATTGAACTTTTAATTATAGGATCGGATGTCCGTACAATGGATGTCTCATATCTGAAGTCATCGCCTAAATTTTCAGGACTTACTTTAATTCGGTCATATTCAAGTGTATTGGTGAAATAATTAAGTTCATAAAGCAAATCAAAAAACGGCTTAAAATTATTTTCACTCAAATAATATCTCCCGCCAAGGGAAACTGAAACATCCCTGTCAGCTTCTATGATTGAAGAAATATCAGAAAATAAATCTTCTTCGTTCAATTTTTTTCTTCCCGGGAAATCATAATAAGCCAAAGAAAAACGCATGAACAATTTTTCATGCAAATTTGTTAGATAATATATTTCACCGCCGAAACTTGTAGAATTGATTTGATTAATTCCCAACAATACAGAAACATTATTATGGCTTTGCGAATAAGTTGTAAAAGAGAAGAGCATTAAAAATATAAATAGCGGTTTTTTGTAATCAAACATATAATCTCCAATTTGATATTAGTAAACAAAACCGTAAATCTAAGTCTAATAAGCATTCCCATATTTACATTGTTAAAAAATCAATATATGGAAAATATAATGCAAGTCATTGATTGAGAACTATTTTCCACTTGTTATCAAGAAAATGTTCAAGCGGCATTCAATTTAATGCCGCTGAAGATAATAAAGTTTAGTTTTTAACTGCGGTGTCCGATTTAACAAGCATTTCATTAATAGCCGTAGCTGCTTTTCTTCCTTCACCCATTGCAAGAATAACTGTAGCGGCACCAAGTACAATATCTCCGCCGGCGAATATTTTGTCCACCGAAGTTTTCTGTTTTTCGTCAACTATTAAGTTCCCCCATTTGTTTACATTCAACTCGGGTGTAGTTTGACTAATTAATGGATTACTTCCGTTTCCAATAGCAACTATTACTGTATCTACAGTAAGTGTAAATTCGGAATCAGGAATTACAACAGGTCTTCTTCTACCCGAACTATCGGGTTCTCCAAGTTCGTAACGAAGGCATTCTATAGCTTTTACTCTACCATTTTCGTCACCGATTATTTTTTTTGCGTTTTGTAAAAATAAAAAATCAATTCCTTCTTCTTTAGCGTGAGCGACTTCTTCAATTCTCGCCGGCATTTCTTTTTCGGTTCTTCTGTAAACTATATATACTTTTTCCGCACCAAGACGCACAGCCATTCGGGCTGAATCCATTGCAACGTTTCCGCCTCCCAGAACAGCAACATTTTTTGATTTATAAATTGGTGTATCTGAATTTTCACGGTCGAATGCGCGCATCAAATTGGCACGTGTTAAATATTCGTTTGCAGAAAACACACCGACAAGATTTTCTCCTTCAATACCCATAAACATAGGGAGTCCTGCACCTGTTCCAACAAATACAGCGTCGTAGCCGTCTTTATTTATTAGATCCATCAATTTTCTTGTTCTTCCAACAACAAAATTAGTTTTAAATTCGACTCCCATTTTTGAAAGTGTATTTATTTCCTGATCAATTATATCATTTGGCAGTCGAAATTCCGGAATACCGTAACGCATTACTCCACCCAATTTATGAAACGCCTCGAAAATTGTTACGTGGTGACCTTCGCGTCTTACATCTGCGGCAACTACCAGACCTGCAGGGCCTGAACCAACGACAGCGACTTTTTTCCCCGTTTCCGGTTTAACTTCGGGAATTCTAATATTTCCCGTAGCTCTCTCCCAATCGGCAACAAATCTTTCAAGTCTGCCTATAGCAACTCCTTTGTCCACATCCTTTAGAGCTTTGCCTACCGTGCAGTTTAATTGACACTGTGATTCCTGTGGACATACTCTGCCACAAATTGATGGAAGAAGACTAACTTTTTTTATTTCGTCAACAGCGCCTTGCATGTCGCCATCGGCTATATATTTAATAAATCCTGGAATTTCAATAAATACAGGACAATCATTTACGCATGTTTTTTTTACACATTGAAGACATCTCATTGCTTCAAGTCTGGCCTGCTCCAGAGTTAAACCTAATGTTACCTCGTCCAAATTATGCCTTCTTGCAAATTCGTCCTGCTGAGGCATAATTTGAGATGGAATTTTCATTCTGTCTTTTACTTTAAGCGGTTCTTCTTTTGCTAATATATCTTCCAAAATTAATTTTGCTTTATCCTGTAATTCTTCCGCTGATAGATGACCCATTAAGAAACCTCCAAAATTTTAGCATCAAATTGTTTATCAAGATTACACATGTGAGATTTTTCAATATCTTTATAAGAATTTAAACGCGACATCATATTATCAAAATCGACAAGATGCCCATCAAACTCGGGACCATCTACGCAAACGAATTTAACTTCATTTCCTATATTTACTCGGCATCCGCCGCACATACCCGTTCCATCTACCATAATTGTATTTAATGAAACTAATGTATGAACATCATAAGGTTTTGTGGTTAGTGAGCAAAACTTCATCATTATTGGCGGACCTATGGCTATAGCCATGTCAGGTTTAATCTCTCTTTCACAAATTTCTTTTAAAGGTTCAGTAACTAATGCTTTCCTCCCGTATGACCCGTCATCGGTACATATTATAAATTCGTCCGCAATTTCTCGCATCTCCTCTTCAAGTATTATAAGATCTTTTGTACGGGCGCCAATAATTGTAATAACTTTATTACCTGCATTTTTAAGGGCCTGAGCAATAGGGTGAAGCGGAGCTACGCCTATTCCACCACCAACACATACAACAGTACCAAAATTTTCAATATGTGTGGGTCTGCCTAAAGGACCAACCAAAGTGGGTATGTTTTCACCTTCCTTAAGTTTTGAAAGTACTTGAGTGGATTTGCCTACTACTTGAAAAATAATTGTGATTGATCCCTCTTTCATATCTGCGTCAGCTATCGTTAAAGGAATCCTTTCGCCGTAATCATCATCGAGTTGAAGAATTATAAACTGACCTGCGCTGCGTTCTTCTGCTATAAGCGGGGCGTAGAGTCTCATTAAAAATACATCTTTCGAAAGTTGTTTCTTATGGAGTATTTTGGACATAAAAGCTTCTCCGTAACCATTTATTATAGTTATTATTAGACTTATTAAAGAAAATCATCAGAAGGTTTTAATCAAGAATAAAACCTTAGATCATGTGTTGTAAATTATTAAATCTAAAAACACAATCAAAAGATTTTCTGGTCTTATAAAAGTTTGTTCTGCTAAGGAGCAATTTTAATTGATAAAATGGAGGGACTTAATTAAAAACGCTTTTGACAATCGGTAATATTTAGTGGAATATAAAATAAAAAATGAACTCAAAGTAAATATATTTAACAGTTATTTACAAACTGCCCCGATTAACAGGGCAGTCTGAATTAAGGTATAGTTGATTCCCATTTAAATTTAAAAACCTAAAGTTACACTGAATACATGATTATTATCAAAATATTCAACTTGTTTAAATGCGTAATCAACCATTATGTCAATGCCTCCGGTATTATATTTTACTCCTACACCGGCCGATAATCCGAATATATAATCTTCACTATTAACGTTTGGTGCAAACTGATAACCGCCTCTAACAAAGAATTGATGAGTATAATTATATTCGGCACCAAAACGATATTCATCTCCCGAAAAATTATTATTTTGAAAAGAACTAGTGAATATTACATTATTCACAGCATCAAATTTCGGTTGGTAAGAGAATCCTAATTCGAATTGTGAAGGTAATTCAAATGCAGCTGACTCATATTTTGCAAGTTGAGGAGGCCTATTGAAATCTGTGACGGAGCTTTCATATAAAAGACCTGGTCCGTCATATCTCATTTCGGGTCCAAGGTTCTTAACAGTAACTCCAAAATTCAAACCATTAATTGCGCCTAAATTCTCGTACATTATTCCAATTGAAAAGGCCATTCCTGTTGCGTCCACATCTCCAATGGTTTCAGAAATAAAAGTTCCAATAACTCCAACGGCAATATTATCTGTTAAGGCGCGTGAATATCCAATACCGAAAGTAAGCATTTGTGGTCTGAAAGTACTTCCTGTCCCATCCGGATCGCGAGTTGTTGTTATGGGTATATCACCAATGGCTAAGGTTTTCACGTTAAATGATAAAACTCCAAAATCTTCGATTTTTGCGCTGACAGCGCCGTATTCCACGCCTATATCAGCTAAGTATGTCATATGTGAGAATGTAACATCAACGCTATGGTCAGTGATTGCAATTCCCGCAGGATTCCAGAATAACGCTTCAATACCATGAACTGATGAAATGTTAGCACCGCCCATAGCCATAGTACGGGCACCCACCGGAATAAGCAATTGAGTGGCACCACCAGTGCCGGTTCTTTTTCCTCCTGATGCAAAACTTGCGTGCGAAAGCAATAGCAGCGAGAGGACTAATATTAAAAGTTTATTTATCTGTTTCATTTTTACTCCTCTAAAATTTTAGAATCTATCTAATATTTGTTGTTCTTGAATTATAGCCAATTTAAGAATTTTGGTTTTTCCCAAGTCGGGCATATCTATATAAGCCAGATAAATTCCGCTTGATACAGGTAAACCTGAATCGTTTGCCAGATTCCAACGCATAAACTGATCGTTGTTGTCTTTGTCGATTGTTTGAACCAAAACTCCCGCCAGATTAAAGATTCTAATTTTTGCTTTTTGGGGTAGATGAGTAAATGTTACAAATCTATTGTATTTATTTATTTCTTCGGTATTAACCGCATAATAAGGGTTAGGGAATACATTAATTTTATATACTTCTTCTTTGGCTAGGTTATTGTCTAATTTTGCTGAAGGAGCGCTGAATGTAAATTCGTCAACTCCCGCGGCATTAGGTATTGTCATTCTTATTCTGAATGTGGTACCAAGTTCGGGCAATTCTGTTATGCCTCCATCGCCCTGATTCTGATTCCAATTCATTAGAACTACTCGGGCCAAATGCTCAATCTCAATATCGCCAGAGTAAGCTGGGTCACTCGATCTTATAACGGCCGCTTCGTATGCCGCTTCGCCAGGGGCGGCATTTTCTTCCGGCATCATAAAATAAATCCAATCGCTGTAAGGATCGTTATTACCGCCTGAGGCTTCGTGATCGAGTTTAAAGTCAAAAATATCATTTTCATTATCATCAAAAACCCATGGCATCATTCTAATATCATCACTGGTATCGTCCAAAGTGGAGCCCAAATACCAAAGTTCAAATGGAACATCAACTAAAGCTCCGGATGAAAATGCCATCCATCCTTTCCCGCCTCTTTCAGTAAATCTAATTTCATAGTTATTCGGTATTAATCTTGGCCACCTGTCACCATCTCGGCTCCAGCGTCCAATTGCTGCGGTATGATCGGCAATGGCAGGTCCGCCAGCAACTACAAAATAGTATCCGCCCGCAACTTGCATAGGATCATCGATACCCAACGCTCCTCCATGAGGAGATAAAAGCACATCCCTGTACCAGTCTGCAGAAATGGCTCCAGTAACATCAATTGGAGCTATGGTCATTTCGTATGATGCCAATCCACCAGTTATTGGACCTGCGGCATTCGAGAGCAAATCAATTGCTTTAACATCCAGAGGTGCTCCTTGGACTCTAATTTGTAAACCGTCTACTATAGGGGATTCCTGATCAGCTTTTTGATTGGGCTGATTAGCAAGCACACGAACACCGTCCGACCTGTCCAAATGCCAAACAACATTATCACCTAATTTTTCAAATGTTACCTTGTAATCCAAACCTGTTAATTTTGACGGGTCAATAACAATCGGGAATACATTTCCATCACTGGCACCTTCCGCGGGTGTTAAGTTATGAGTAGTAAAAAGAGTGTCCGCAAAATTATTTGAAACAACACCCGGATTTTTGCTGTGAGGTACAACTGTAAAAACACTCAATGGATTTTCAAGATTATTCGGTTTTGCCAGAGGGTTGGGGCTATAGCTATAAGATGTTACCGCGAAATAATATTTAACCCCATTAATTAAAGGTGTTCCACCTTTTAACTCATCGTTCTTTATAGATAAAAATCTTTTAATACCAGTATCGTTTCCAAATTGCACAGGTACGTTAATAACTTCACCTGTGGCAGCGTCGAAAACATCATCTTTTATTTTTATGATTCCGTCGTTTATATCATAAGTTGCAATCCTTTTAGCCAGAGATTTATCCGCAGAAGGGGAAGGAAGTTGATAAACATTATAACCCTGGAATGTAAATCCTTTGGCATCATTGGATTCAGTAGCTCTAACTTTATTCTGATTTTCACCCCAATCTAGAATTATCTGTTTATCGAGTTCAACAACATTAACTTCCGGAGCCGAAGGCGGAACTGGAAGATCGAAAAAATTATCATAAGCTTGCTGCGCCTGCTTATCGTAAAATTTCAACAAACCAATCGCCGACAGTCTATCTACACCCGGAATTGCGCCTGCAGCAATTTCAGCAACTACAACTTCTTGTGTATCGCCAACGGCCATAACAAAAGGTCCGGATGCAGATCCTATCCTTCTATCGCCGCCTGGCAATAATTGACCGTCGATCCAGCCAGTTCGGGTTTGCGGATCTCCCGATAGAGCAAAAGTGGTAGGCTGATTAGTATTTGGATCAACGAAAGAAGCACCTGTTAAACCAATTTTTCCCTGGAAAAAATTATAAAATTGTGTTGATCCTTGCGCATCACCTTGTGTCGGGTCAACAACAGAAGCATCACCACGGGCAAAATAATAAAATGATGTCATCGGTAAGTTAATTTTTCCCGGTCCTACAACTTTGCCCCCAAAAATTCCATAATCTTCCGCGTCATCAATTCCATTCTTATTCCTATCCTGTCCTGCAATGCCATTTAATATAGGACCCTGGAAAAAATCGAATCCCACAGCGGGGGGTGGCAGAGGGTTGTAAGTCGGGTCATTCGCTATAGCGTTATAACAATAACCCAAGCTTAGAACTGTATCGCAACCCGCAAAGTCATCAGAAGAATTGCCTAAATCAACATCCGACCACATAGAAATGTACATATCTTTGAAATTGGTGTTTGATTTATTTATCAATTTATATTTCCTGAAAAACATATTTCCTAAAGCGCCTGTTTGAGAGTAAGCCCAAAAAGTTGCCTGCATCTCAATTCCTAAAGGATTAGCGCCATAAAGATTTGTTGTTAGACCTGCATCAAGGTCATTTGCCACAAACCATATAGTCTGATCTGCGCCGGGAACTCCAGGGATATCGGTATCAGGATTGTAAGTCCCATTTCCATCAACGTCATCATATGGAGCGCCATCGGCTGCCGGCCATTCTAACCAATCGAGTTCATACTGGGCTCTTATCGCTGAGACGGAACTTTTTTCGTCTACCGCATCGCTTGTTAAGTCTACATTAGGACCATTAGGGAAAACATCGGGTCTAACTCGATAAATTCTGTTTTTAGGTAATTCGGGACTTTCGGGAATACCTCCAGAAAGAATTTTACCCGGCTGTAAACCTTGTCGGTAAGCTGAACCGCCGACACGAACCTGGGGATCACCGTCAATTTTGGCGCCCCATAACAAACCTGATTCGAAAACTGCACCTTTGCCACTGCCTTTGGGGAAAATTAATCCTGAATTTCCCGAAGGATCAATATCTGAGTTCCCGTTGTTATAAATCTGTGTTGAGATATTGTTAATATTCAGATAAGTGCGTGAGGGTGAACCTTTTATTTTATTGAGCTTGGAATCTTTCTTCGTATCCTCAGAAAATATCTGTGTAGATATCATCATAAGGCTGAGAAAAACAAGAAAGAATAACCTATATATTTTAGTATTCATAAACTTTTTTTCTCCTATTATTTCACAAATAGTAATAAATCAATTAGTATTCTAATCTGATACCAACTCTAATTTGTCTTGGAGGTCCAAAGAAATTTGGACTTGTTAATATTGGCGCTCCAGTCATAGCGTACTGCCATTGTTCATGGTAACCAATATTTATGGCATTATATAAATCCGCATACTCTTGACCATTAGTTTCGATCAGTTTACCGCCTAAAGAAGGATCGCTTAAATATCCGTCATCGTCAGTTGAACCTGTTCTAAGAAAAACGTTTTGAATATTTTTACGATCGAAAAGATTTATTACATAAACGTAAACATTAAGATCGAACAGATCGGCAATGTTAAAAGTTTTATCCACTCGTAAATCAACTTGGAAAGTAGCCGGTGTTGTGGATGAATTTAATGGCTCAAGAGGCTGTCTGTCACGAGCGTCACCTTCTAAATCAGCGCCGCCTTTTCCAATAGTAAATGGATGTCCACTGGTAAAGGTTAACAATGCTGAAACACCAAATCTTTCCAGCCAAGACGGGCCGTCGTTTTTACCGAATCTGTAATCCAGATTAAGATTACCGCTGAAAGAATTATTAAAATCTAAAGGAGAAACATATTGAGGAGAAAAAATAGTTACACCGTCTAATGGAGCGCCAACAATTCCACGGTTGGAGTTAGGGAAAGAGCCGGTACCGCGTGCATCCTGAAAAGATAATGTTGCGTTGGCCTGAAATCTTGCTAGGCGTCTCATATTAAACGAAATTTCAACTCCCTTTGTAGTAGCAAAGTCACCATTTCTTAAAATATTATAATCCTGATAAGGAGAATCGGATGCGACCTTAATTTTATCAAAAACCACCTGATCCTGAATATCTTTATAATATCCTGTAATATCGAAAGAAGCGAAGTCTCCAACTTGTTGTGTAAATCCTATTTCATATTGAGTTGTTCTTGTCGGTCTAATTGAAAATCCTACTGGGGCAGTTATTTCAAAACCGCCGCCTAGATTATCGGCAGTAGCAAATAATCCCTGATATGCATCCCTGAGCCTGGTTTGCTGAACAAATTTTCCATACTGAACGTGGAATATTGTCTGATCTGTTACAGCAAAAGAAACACCTATTCTTGGACTAACAGCATTAAATGTAGGCACTTCTTTTAGACCTGCGGGGTTGCCGTTTGCGTCCACTTTTATTTCATTAGTAGACTTATCAAAGGCAAGTTCGGGACGTGTAGGATCTACGAACATCCAGTTATTAATGTCTATATAATCATAACGCAGACCAACGTTAACAATTAAATCGTTCCATTCTATTTTATCCTGGACATAAGCTCCGAGAAACACAGGTTCTTTTGCCGCCAATTTACCGGCTGCAAAATCGTCATCGCCAGTATATTCATTTCCATCGAGGTCATAACCATAAGTATCCGGGCCTCTTTCTATTAGCACTTGCATTCTCGTTCTTTTTACTGGGTCATTTTCCGCCAGTAAATTATTGGAATTTAACAGACCACCGATGGCCATAACTGCTTCGTTACTCCAACCATAATTTCGGATTGTGTACATCTGCAGTTCACCACCAACTTTAAATGAATGAACATCACCAAGTTGTAAAGAATATGCTGTTGAAAAGTTAAGTTTTTCTCTCTTGAATTTTTGGTAATTTGACATTACGTCACCAGCGCCGTTGAAAGAAAATCCATAAATGTTATAGCGCGCCGGTCGTTGAAAACGACCTGTATTATCATTCTGGTCTCTTGTCCAAACAAAGCCTGCCCCTGCGTTGGCAATGCTGTCTCCATAGCCAATCCAGTTATCTTTAAGATAAGGATCAAAAACATTTCCGTCGTTAAAAGAATATCCGGCGCTCAATTCAACGAAAGAATTTGAATTTATTATATAGGTGGTTTTTATACTGAATGCACCGTCATAAAAATCACGTTCTGCAACTCTGTCCAAATTCTGAAAACTTGCAATATTGCCGCCAACTCTTCCGTACCAGGGATAACGATCTTGAGTTCCTGTATATGTACCGACTAATCTGAAAATTAACGGATTAAAATCGAAAGAAAGTGTCGCTGTTCCAGTAATAATTTCGATAGGATTCTGCATCAATGCGCCGGATGGATAAAAGAAATTTAATGTATCCCCAGTTGTTTTGTCGCCTATTCGTCCTAAATCGAATCCGGGATATGGCTGAGGATTATTATCAGTCTGGTTGTTGAAGTTAAAAAGAGTGAATAATTTAATTCTATTATCAAATACGGGCCCGCTCAGCGTAGCGGTAAATTCATCGTAACCGTACCAGTGAGTGCCCAACCTTTTTTCCCCATCAAATTTATCCGCATTGCCTTTGAATGAAATGTTATCGGTAATATATTCAGCACTGGCTTTATAATTTGATGTTCCCGATTTTATTTGTGTATAAATAATTCCTGCATTAGCTCCGCCATACTCGGCATTATACCCGCCGGCTTGTACTTGAATTTCTTCTACAGCGTCCTGTACAATTGTAACTGCTCTTCCTCCGACCACAGGATCAGTAATTGAGGCACCTTCGAGGTAATAACCAACTTCATCAAGACGTCCGCCTCTAACAAAAATTTGATCATCCTGCAAAGTTACACCCGGTGTGAGCGCCAATATATTGTCTATGCCGCGAACAGGTAAAGCTTGAATATCTTCGCCAGTTGTTATTCTGTTTGCGTTAGTTGCGTTTTTATTTACGAGAGGGCGAGCAGCAATTACCCTTATTTCCTGAACGGAAATGTCTTCACTCGCAAGGTCAAAATTTAACTGAGTTGTCAGATCGGCGTTAACACGAACATTTGTAATTGTTAAGGAAGAATAGCCAACATAAGAAGCACGGAACTCATAAATGCCAGCTTCCAAGTTAGAAATTTCATAGGCGCCATTTATATCTGTAGCCGCGCCAAATGAAGTTCCAACTACAAAAACATTAGCGCCGATAAGCGCTTCTCCAGTTGCTTTGTCAATTACCTTCCCTTTTACTTTTCCAACAGTTCCAGCCAATAAATAAATAGGGAGGGATAAAAGAAAGATTAAAATTGTAATTTTTTTCATCATACTAATCCCTTGAGTTTGTTGTAAATTAATTAATTAAGATAGTGCAACCTTGACACGTAATTGTCATGACTTTTCTAATTAATTTAAATTTTCCCTGTTCCCGGAGGACTGTAATACGATCTGTAGAGTGGACGGAGATAAAGTAAATAAAAAAAATAAGATAAGAAATATATTTTTTTAAGGATTTATACGAATTCCTCGGTGGACTTATAGACGAGATATTTAGATGAAATTTCTACAACTTAATATAATGTGGCAATAAGGACTGTAAAATAGGATTTATGATCCATATTCTATTTATTGCGGGGTATATTGGTATAAAAGAATATTTATAAAATGAAAACTTATTTATTAAGAATCAAAAAACTGAAATTATTAAATTAATTTTTTCATACTGATTATTTTGCCTGTAACCCTTTTTAAGAATACAACTGTTTTACTATATATATTAGGAAAGCCATTAAAATAATTATTTATAAAGGAATCAATAAGTAAATCAGTTTTTTTAGATCTTGAAGAAAAAATCGAAGAAACTATTAATATTCTTAAATAAAATTTTAAGTAACTCGTACTTTTTTACTTTTGTTTTAAGACAAAGACACTTAATTTAAGTTCAATTAACAAATACATTTCATCGTCTTTAAATAAAGGAGAAGAAATTTGCTTATTGCCGTTCCAAAAGAAATAGTGCCGGGCGAGAATAGAGTATCTGTTACACCAGATGTAGCCTCTAAACTGATCAAAAAAGGATTTCAACTTAATGTTGAAGCAAATGCCGGGCTAAACGCAGGCTTTACCGATGATCAGTACACTGCTGCCGGAGCAAAAATCATTACAAACGTTGAGGAACTTTATTCTTCAGCAGATATAATATTAAAAGTCCAAAAACCTATTGATCACCCGACTTTAGGTCGAAATGAGATTGATCTTTTAAAAGAAGGTCAATTACTGGTGGCTTTTATTTATGCGCTTCATTATCCCGAAATCATAAAACAAGTGGCACAAAAAAAAGCTGTTTGTATTTCTATGGATATGATACCCAGAACAACTTTAGCACAAAAAATGGACGCGTTAAGTTCTCAGGCAAATATAGCCGGATATAAATCCGTAATAATGTGTGCCAACGCTTTAGGTAAAATATTTCCCCTAATGATGACAGCCGCCGGGACTATTCAACCAGCGCGAGTTGTTATTATGGGAGCGGGTGTTGCGGGTTTACAAGCATTAGGAACCGCACGACGATTAGGAGCAATAGTTGAAGTATCAGACATTCGTCCGCAAGTTAAAGAGGAAGTTCAAAGTCTTGGCGGAAGGTTTATTGAAGTTGATACAGATGAAAGCATGCAGGACGCTGGTGGTTATGCCAAGGAAGCATCACCCGAATTTTTAAAGAAGCAGAAAGAGCTTATTTTTAAACATGTTTCCGAAGCTGATATTGTAATTACTACGGCTCTTGTCCCTGGTAGGAAAGCGCCGGTGCTTGTTACAGAAGAAATGATTTCAAAGATGCGTCCAGGATCAGTTGTATTGGATATGGCAGTTGAATTCGGCGGCAATTGTGAAATAAGTGAAAACGGCAAAACAGTAGTTAAACATGGCGTTACAATTATAGGTGAACCAAATTTGCCTAGCTGCGTAGCCACAAACGCATCCGAAGTTTATGCTAAGAACATTTTCGCTTTATTGGATCACATAAGCAAAGAAGGCAAAGTTGAATATAATTTTGAGGATGAAATTGTAAAAGGCAGCGTAATGTGCTTCAATGGAGAAATAATTAATGAAAGAGTGAAGGCTCTTATATAATTGAGACAAAATGTACTTTCAGTTATTAGTATAAGGAAAGCCACTGTGCAAATGAATTTTAAAATTAACACGGAATCTTAATTATGACATTACTAGATCTATTATTACTTATTTATGTTTTTGTACTGGCAATATTTGTAGGGTTCGAATTGATAACGAAAGTTCCGCCCACACTGCATACACCATTAATGTCAGGTTCGAATGCCATATCGGGAATAACAATTGTGGGGGCATTACTTAGTGCAGGCGCTGAGGAGTTTACGCTTAGCACTATCCTGGGATTAATCGCTCTTATATTTGCTACAATAAATGTAGTCGGTGGATATCTTGTAACCGACAGAATGTTAAAAATGTTCAAAAAGAAGTGAGAGTAAAAAATGCAAGTTCTAATATACCTGGTTTATCTTTTCGCGTCTGTACTATTCATCTTCGGTATTAAAAGATTAGGTTCGCCGAAGACTGCACGACAGGGGAACATGCTTTCTTCTTTAGGAATGTTTTTGGCTGTCGTAGTCACATTGTTCGATCAACGCGTTTTAACGTTTGAATATATAATTATTGGTGTCCTTATCGGTTCGGCATTAGGTGCTATTATGGCACTAAAAGTGCCGATGACAGGAATGCCGCAAATGGTGGGTTTGTTAAACGGGTTCGGTGGTGGAGCCTCCGCATTGGTGGCGTTTGCCGAATACTCTCATATAATGATTACTCCGGACATTCACGTCGATCTTTCAACATCCATCACTATTGTTCTATCAATACTGATTGGTTCAGTAACTTTTACCGGATCACTGATAGCCTTCGGAAAATTGCAGGAGATTGTAACGGGGAAAGTTGTAAAATATCCATTGCAGCATCCGCTGAATGTAGTGCTTTTTCTTGCCGTACTTGTTACTGGTGTTCTTGTTGTTTTAGATCCAACACAGATAAATTTACTATTAATTATAGCGATAATTTCTTTGGTTCTTGGTGTTCTGCTTGTTCTTCCTATTGGTGGCGCCGATATGCCTGTTGCAATTTCATTATTGAATTCTTATTCAGGCATAGCCGCTTCAATGACGGGCTTCGTCTTACAGAATAATATGTTAATTATAGCCGGTGCTTTAGTAGGAGCCTCAGGTATAATACTAACTCTTATAATGTGCAGGGGGATGAATCGCTCTCTGATGAATGTAGTTCTCGGAGGTTGGGCATCGGCAGGATCAGGCGGACCAGCGGCCTCAAGTGGTGTACAGAATAAACCTGTTAAATCAGTTGACGCAGAAGAAGCCGCGATGCTATTTGAGTCCGCTCAGAATGTCGTAATTGTTCCGGGTTATGGTATGGCGGTTGCTCAAGCGCAGCACGCTGTTCGAGATTTGGCCAATGTTTTGGAGAAAATTGGAATCAATGTTAGATTTGCTATTCATCCTGTGGCGGGACGTATGCCCGGACATATGAATGTACTACTGGCCGAGGCACAGGTTTCCTACGACAAATTATACGCCCTCGAGGATATAAATGATGACTTTAACAATGTTGACGTTGCTTTTATTGTAGGGGCTAACGACGTGGTTAATCCGGCCGCTCGTCACGATCAAAACTCTCCAATATACGGCATGCCGATTCTTAATGTGGACTATGCTAAAACAGTAATAGTAAATAAACGTTCTTTGAATGTCGGCTATGCTGGAATTGATAACGAGTTGTTTTACGGAGATAACACGCTTATGTATTTCGGTGATGCTAAAGACGCCATCACAAAACTTGTACACGAAGTAAAAAACTTGTAATTAATAAAAGTAGACTAATTCCCGGGATTCTAATAATTCCGGGAATTTTATTAAAATGTCATTTTAACCCAAAATTTTTGGCATAAGTA
>PGYT01000004.1:37369-62867 GCA_002839805.1 Ignavibacteriae bacterium HGW-Ignavibacteriae-2 | reverse complement strand
ATAGCACATCTTTTATTTTTGTGACGCGAAAGCCAATATATGCCCCTCATGATTAACGGAATAACCAGCGCTCTGTCCCCAAGCTCTTTTCTGAAAAGATGAAATTTCCAAACATCCCAACTGTAGAGCTTTCTTATGCATTTCTTCAGCGTTCGCACATTCTATATAAATTTCATTCCCATGCTTAATTTTGTTCGGCATCAAATAAGAGAAATCGGATTCAAATATTTTATCCGTTAAGTCTTTCGTCATCAATCCTAAAATTGAATATGGGTTCAGTTCAAATTCACAAATATTGTTTTCGTCAACAACTGGTTTTTTTTGGAACAATAATTCATAAAACATTTTACATTTTTTAAGATCTTGTACTAATATTATAAAGTGTACTTTGCCAATTTTATTTTGCAAATTCATACGAATTCCTAATTAGAAAAATAAATTATATATTTGTATCTGGTTTTTAAAATAGTAAAACAAAACATTTCCTAACAATCCAAAGTAAAAAAATGAAAAAAATTGTATTCTTTATTCCGGTCTTGATATTAATGTTTTTTACAAATTGTGCTGATAATACTGTGTCAGATCCTGTAGAGGTATCGAGCGAACGAGGGACTTTAGTTGAAGTTAAACAAAGTATTACTTTAACGAAACTCGTAATTCAAGTTATGTTAAAAGAATTTGACAGTAATGCCAGCGCCGGGTTTACTCCAGTGTATGACGTCGAAGTTGCGAGCATTGTTTACAAAACTGTTGATGCAAAAAACCGAATTGTTGAAGTCTCGGGAGTTGTTGTATACCCAAGAACAGAAGGCGGTTACTTTCCTTTGATTAGTTTACACCATGGAACTGAAACAAAACGCTCCAATGTAGGAAGCCAAAATTATATTTATGCGTTCGACGGTGTAATAGCGGCGTCCAACGGTTATGTAGCAAGCGCACCGGATTATTTAGGCCTTGGTGTATCAAACGTATTTCATCCTTACCACCACGAGAAAACTTCTGCATCATCGACAATTGATATGCTTAGAGCCGCTAGAGAATATTGCTCAAAGAAAAATATTTTGCTCAATAAACAATTATTCCTGGCCGGTTATTCGCAGGGCGGATATGTAACATTAGCAGTTCAAAAAGAAATTGAAGAAAACTTAAGAAATGAATTTACTGTAACTGCTTCTGCTCCAATGGCCGGAGCGTATGATCTATATGGCACAGCATTAATTTTAACCGGTAATTCAAATTATTCAACTCCGTCATTTTTAGCTTACCTTGCTCTTTCATACAACGAAATATACGGTTGGGGAAAAATTAATGAAATATTTAAATCCCCTTATAACACTATAATTAAAGAATTATTTAATGGTAATAAAACCACATCTGAAATCAATGCCGAATTACCAAAAGAAATGAACTTATTGTTCAATAAAGAGTTTTTAGCAGGATTAAGAAGCGGTGAAACTAATTATTTTGTTAAAGCGCTAAACGAAAATAGTTTACTCGATTGGTCTCCGATAGCTCCAATAACATTTATTCATGGAAGTGACGACACAACCGTTCCATATGATAATGCTACGAGCGCCAAATCATCTTTATTAAATAGAGGAGCCGGTTATGTGAATTTGTACACTATCGAAGGAGGGACTCACTCAACAAGTATTCTTCCCGCAATTGAATACACTTTAAATTGGTTTAATTCTTATAGAAAAGGAAGTTTCAATAAAATTGTTTTGAAATAAGTTTTAGAACACTCTTAGTTACAGCTGCGCGGAATTAAAAGTCCGCGTAGTTTATTTACAACATTTTGTTACCAAATATTTTCTTCAAAATATTAATTCATACCAAATTTATTTTATTAGTGCTCCCCGTAAATAACTTCTCCAAAAGTTTAGTTCATAATATTTTATATAATACCGAACAGTTGGGTTTAACAAACTCCTTGTTTGTATAAAATATTTAGGAAATCTATACTAAAAAATAATCAAAAATAATAAGAAAGGAATGTGGAGAAGTTTATTTTTAAGCGTCTGGTGAAATACAACAATTTGAATTTAACAATAGGTTAGAAACTATAACTAAAATGGAAAATACTAATTTGCTCTGTGGGACTTATATTCCATTCGTTTTTATTATGAACTTTTGTAATAAATTTACCCATTGTAAATCCAATGATCCCACCTAAAAAAACATCCGACAACCAATGATTATTATAACTTATTCTTGAATAAGCGGTAACAAAGGCCGGCAAGTAAACCAATATTTTTAATATATCAGAATTAATATTCTCGGATAGAACAGTTGACAAAGAAAACGCTATTGTTGTGTGTCCTGAAGGAAGTGACCAGTAGTCGTCGGAAAAATAACGGCAGGGATTAAAAGAAAAAGGATTATTAGTAGTGTAAGGTCTAGCTCTTCCGATAATAAATTTTAAAGAGCCAGTAATAGCTGTGGAATAAACGAATGATTGCGTGACTTCGTATCCTACTTTTTTGTTGACATTATTTTCGTAAATTATTCCGTGAAGTAAAAATCCTAATCCTATTGTAAGGGTTGGAATTGGTTCACCCCAATATCTTCCGATTTCCAGTGGGATACCTCGAACCTGGGATGTATCCTGTTGAGAAAAATCTTTTATAGTTTTATCAAATTGCATTAAACCAATTGTAATTCCGCTAATCAGTCCCAGTCTGAGAAAATCATTAGGATTCCATTTTAAAGGATGTTTTACAATATCTGCGGTTTCATCTGCGAATTGATTAAAATCATAATTGTTTTGTGCGCGGATATTGCCGATAAAAAAGACTGAGGCAATTAACAGGAAAAAAAGTATATTTTTCACAATAGTTTTATTTCGATTTTTTATTTGACGTATACTTAATAATTTCAGCTTTTTCTAGAGTTATTAATCCACCGCAATCGGCCTCCTCAAAAATATTTTCAACTATCGGAATAAAAGATTCAATTTTTTCATACTCATCAACAATTTCAATTACAATGGGTAAATCTACAGAGAGCCGTAAAATTTTTGAGGTATGAATACGTGAACTGCCGCCATATCCCATTATACCTTTGTAGACTGTTGCGCCTGCAAGTTCAAGTTTTCTGGCCTCAATTACAATTCTTTCGTGAACGGTAACGGCGCCTATTTTATCCGTTTCACCCAGAAAAATCCTTAATAACTTTGCATTGCCCTCAATTTTCATAGATCACCTCGTTATTAAAAATCCAATTACTATTCCTATTATTGTTAGGAAAATATTCAGTACAATATTCCAGAAAGCCAACAGATATTCGGTATTCTTTAATAGATTAAAAGTCTCTAATGAAAAAGTGGAAAAGGTAGTTAACCCGCCGCAGAATCCTACGCCAATAAGCAACCTTATTTCGATACTTAATAAACCTTTCTCGTCCAAGCCGAAAATGAGAAATCCTAAAATAACACTGCCAATTAAGTTTACGAGCAATGTTCCGCTTGGAAAATAAGCAGGCAAAAAATTATAACTGATGGAAGAAAGGTAATATCTAAGTGCGCCGCCAAATCCTGCACCAACAGCAACAAGTATATAATTCATATTATTCGCAAAAAACTATTTTTTGAATTTCTTTTTAAGACAAAAATACAACTTTTTTTTCCTATCGTAAGTCTAATCACAAAATATATTAATATTTGTAACAAAATGGACTCAATGTTAGTCTAAATGCTAGTATAAATACTTTATAAAATAAGTGGAGTATGTATGAAATTAAGAGAAAAATCTAAAGTTTACCTGATTCTTGTCCTAACAATTGTGGGATTATGTATTTCCGCAAGTGAAATTTTTGCGTTATCCAACAGAACATTACACGAAAAGTATTTTAAAGTTGTGCCTGGACAGCAGATAAAAATAGAAACCGATATGGGAGATATTAAAGTATTTACTTGGGATAAGAATGAAGTTTATATAAAAATTACGGGTAATAAGAAAGCTAAAGATAAAATTTATTTCGAATTTGATCAAAATGAGACCGGTGTTTATGTCCATGCTGAAAAAGAAGGTTCCTCCTGGTTTAACTGGTTTGGTGGAATTGAACTTAAATATGAAATTAAAGTTCCTGAAAAATTTAACGCTTACTTAAATACCTCTGGCGGCGATATTTCTTTATTTGACCTTAACGGGAAAGCTGAACTAAAAACATCCGGTGGAGATGTTACCGCATTGAATTGCGGGGGAGATATGCTGCTTAAAACATCAGGCGGCGACATTAAAGTCGAAAATCACCAAGGAAATATTGATATGTACACTTCGGGTGGAGATATCGATACAAAAAATGTTAAAGGTAATTTGGAGTCTCAAACTTCCGGCGGCGATATTAAACTTGATGTAAAAGATGGTACAGTATACGCGTCCACCAGCGGCGGTGATGTTACATTAAGGTATTCCGGCGAAAATATGGGAATAAAGCTAAAAACTTCGGGAGGGGATATTAGAATGTATGTCCCCGGTTCTTTTGGCGGAGACGCGGATTTGAAAACAACAGGTGGAGATATAAGAGTTGACCTTCCAAATACAAAAGTTCAAAATGTTAGTAAATCCAAGTGGCAGGGTGAGCTTAATAATGGCGGAAAATATATTGAATGCAGAACTTCCGGTGGAGATATTACAATTAAACAAAAATAATAATTATTTATAGATTCTAATTAAATGGCGGGTGGTTAGCTACTGTCCGCCTCTAATTAAACAATTTATTAACAGCTCAATCGCTTACCTTCTTATTGAATTAGCTCAATTTCAGATAACCCCAATAGCCTCATATTAAAAATTGCCCAATATTTTTGACGTAAATTTTAACCCATAATATGTTAAGAGAGTATTCAAAAGATTTTGACTTACTTTGGGGTCATCAAATTGGTTAAATTGCCAAGAAAATTTATTTGCGTATCGGTTAAAGTATATAGCGGTTTTGCGAATATTTATAGAAATAAATTAAGTGAATAGCTAAACATCTAAAATTTAATTAAATTAAATAATTTAATTGTGATGCCAGTGGAATTCCAGGAAGAAAAAATGAAATGCAAGGTTTGTTTTAATACCCAGGGTAATATACCACATTTAGCTAAAGAATTACTTTATGGGATTGATGAAGTGTTCAGTTATTATGAATGTGTAAATTGTGGCTGCATTCAGATTCGCGAAATTCCAGAGTTAATTGAAAAATATTATCCTAGTGATTATCACTGTTATATGCATAAAAATTCTAATAATCCTTTGATAAATTATTGTAGAGTATTAAGAAATCGTTATGCTGTTTTTGGTAGGAATTTATTGGGAAAAATTTTTTACCAATTTAAACCCCAAGAAGCATTAAATTCTTTAAAATATGTAAGTCCTCAAAAATCATGGCGCATTCTTGATGTAGGCTGTGGTGGAGGGGCACTAATAAATTTTTTAGGTGAGATGGGATTTAATAATACAATTGGTATTGACCCATTTATTGGAGAAAATGTTTTTTTTAATAACGGAGCAAAAATATTTAAAAAATATTTATACGAAGTTGAGGGGAAATGGGATTTAATTATGCTGCACCACTCCCTAGAGCACTTTCCGGATCAAAAGGAAACTTTAATAAAAATATCCGAATTACTTAATGAAAATGGTAATTGTCTGATTCGTATTCCTATCAGCACATCATTTGCATGGGAACATTATGGAACAAACTGGATTGGGTTCGATGCTCCTCGCCATTTATTTATTCATTCAATTAAGAGTTTGTCTCTACTAGCGGAAAAATCTGGATTATTAATTAAAAAGATTGTGTTCGATTCATCCGAAATGCAGTTTTGGGCTAGTGAGCAAAGTTTACGAGGTATACATTTTTACGCCTCAAATTCCTATTACATTAATAAAAAGAATAGTATTTTTTCAAGAATGGAGATTAAAAAATATAGAAAAATGGCACAAAAGTTTAATCTGGAAAATAGAGGAGATCAGGCGATTTTTATTCTTCAAAAACAAAATTTGGATAAATACAAATGCATACTGAACCAAAAGTTGTTATAATCTTGTTAAACTTTAATCAGCAAAAAAACATCTGTGAATGTTTAGAATCATTATCAAAGATTAATTATAAAAATTTTCAAACTATTTTAATTGATAATTGTTCAACCGATAACTCTTGGTCATTTCTAATTGAAAATTATCCTGACTTGTTGAAATTTAAAACTGATGAGAACAGCGGATACACTGGAGGAGTAAATTTTGGTTTCAAAAAAGCTCAGGAATTTAACGCCGATTATGTACTAGTTCTTAATCCAGACACTTTGGTAACTGAAAATTTCCTTACAGCTCTTGTAAACGGATTAGAAAATGATATTTCAGCTGCTGCTGCCGGAGGTCTCATTTTAACTGAGCACGATAAAGAAAAAATTTGGTATGCCGGCGGGAAATTGGTTCCTTGGAGAGGATTGGCAGTCCATTTTCAAAAAGGGGAAATATTAAAAAATATTAAAATTACTAAAATAGAATATGTGAATTTTCTTACAGGCTGTATGATTCTGTTTAGAGTTGATTTGTTGAAACAAATTGGAGAAATAAATGAAAAATTCTTTCTTTATTTAGAAGATATTGAAATTTCAGCCAGAATGATAAAAAAAGGTTTTAAACTACTTTATATACCTGACTCAATTATTTATCACAAGGTTTTTGGTGAAGAAGATGATATAATGAAATTATATTATTCGGTTCGAAATAGACTGTTATTAATAAACATTATGAACAAAGGATTAATCAGGATCATTTCGAATTTATATTTCGTGATAGTTATTCACGGCAAACTTATTTATTGGCGATTTATGAATAAACAATTTTTTGTTGCAGCCTCTAAAGGTTTAGATGATTATTACACAAATAACTTTCATAAAGGCAACGGCTTAGATTGTTTTTATAAATAAGCTTTTTATACTTTTTAATTAAGAATAAATACTCCAAAAAATATATTATTTAACAAATGATGAATACTGCTAAAAAACCATTGGTCTATGCAATTGTTCTGCACTATCTAAATGAAAAAGATACATCCGAATGTATCGAATCTCTTATGGAGGCTAATTTTAACGATTTGAATATTGTAATAGTTGATAATTGTTCACCTAACAATAGTCTAAATATTTTAGAAAAAAAATATCCTCAATTAACCTTTTTGAAGACAGAATTTAATTCGGGTAATGCTGGGGGATTAAATGTGGGTGTAAAATTTGCCTTGGAGAAATCTGCCGATTATATTCTGCTTTCTGATAATGATATGGTTTTTCACAAAGACTTTTTAGCGCCTCTTATTAGAAGTTTGGATGAAAATTCAGAAGTTGGAATTGTATCTCCAAAAATTTTATATAAAAATAATCCGGAAACAATTTATTGCGCTGGTGGAAGAGTCAGTCGGTTTTTCTGTGGTGGGATTGCAACCCATCAAGGGAAAAAAGAAAAAATTTATAATAACTTGGGTGAAGAAATCTCTTTTGCGGAAGGATGTTGCCTTTTTGTTAAAAGGAAGGTTTTTGAAAATATTGGATTGATGAATGAAAAATTCTTCATGTACTTTGAAGACGTTGATTTTTCCATTCGAGTCCGTAAAGAATTTAAAATTATTTATAATTCTGATTCAATTGTATATCATAAATGCGGCGCGGGAATAAAATGGTATGAATATTCTCCATTGTATTATTACTATTATACAAGAAATCGTTTCTTAATATTTAAGAATGATTCTCTTTATTACAAAATTTATGTTTTCTTATTTTCAACTGCTAATTCTATTGCAAAGACTCTTGTTCTGCTAATGGCATATCTATTTAATTTTCAAGATAAAGAGAAGTTAAATTCTTTAAAATCATTGTGGAAAGGATATAGGGAAGGATTAATTTTGTTTTTTAATTAACAAATAATAAAGTATCGAGATTTTATGAACGCTCCTAATAAATATAATATTCTTTCCTCAGATGATCCCAAAAACATTGTTCTTTTTTACCCCCATATTCCTAAAAAGGCAGTTGATTATGTCAACGATACTTTGCATTCTCGATGGATAGGGCAGGGTCCAAAAGTTGAATTATTTGAGCAAAAATTTTATCAAAGGTTTACAGCACCAAATATTTCTTTAACTGTTGGCTCTGGCACTGACGCTTTACATTTATCTTATATATTGGCAGGATTAAAAGAAGGGGATGAAGTTATTGCACCAGTATTTACGTGTATGGCCACTAATATCCCACTATTATATATTGGTGCAAAAATAAAATTTGCAGATATACAGTTGAACACTTTAAATATCGATCCCAAACACGTTGCACAATTGGTGAATGAGAATACGAAAGCAATTGTGTGCGTGCACTATGGTGGTTTACCATGTGATATGATAGAATTACAATCTATTGCAGAAAAATGGAATATTCCAATTATTGAAGATGCCGCGCATGCAATTGGAGCGAAATATCAAGATAAATCGATTGGCTCAATTTCGGATTTTACTACATTCTCTTTCCAGGGAATAAAGCATATAACTACTGGTGATGGCGGAATGATCGCATTAAAAGATAATAAGTTAATGGATAAAGCAAAAAGAATTAGATGGTTTGGTATAGACCGCTCTATGAGACAACTGGGTTTGTGGGAAAATGATATTTCAGAAATCGGGTACAAATATCAAATGACAGATATAAGTGCGGCTATGGGACTGGCGGCAATGGAAGAAATAGAAGATACATTAGCATTACGCAAACAACTTTTTAATGAATATGAAAAACGGCTGAAAAATATTCCCGGAGTACAATTCCTTGGAGCAGGGTATACCGACCGAGAACACGCGGCTTGGCTTTGTACTATTGTTGCCGAAAAAAGATCCGAACTTCAAAATAAATTACTCGAAAATAAAATTGAATCAAAACAGGTCCATTATCGAAATGATCGTTATTCAATTTTTGGCGGGAGACAAAATAACCTTACGAATATGGATTTAATTGAAGATAAATATTTAGTCCTCCCGATGCATACAAAAATTATTATTGAACAAGTAGAAAAAGTCTGCAGTGTGATTAAGTCGGGATGGTAATTTTATTTTACCTCATTAATAAGAACTGTTTAGTTTCTATTAAATCACCCGTTTGTAATCTGTAAAAATATACTCCGCTAGATAAATTATTTCAGTCAGATGTTAAATTGTAGCTTCCGGCTTCTTTTAGCTCATTTACCAGGGTTGTTATCTCTTTGCCGAGTAGATCGAATACTTTTAAAGAAACAAATTCGTTTTTGGGAATCTGATATTTGATCGTTTTCGAGGGATGGAAAGGATACGGGTAGTTTTGTGAAATAATATAATTATTTGGAATTATCTCGCTTCCTTTATTTAATAAATGACAATTATCAATCGTTCAAAAGATTTTGACTTACTTTGGGGTCATCAAATTGGTTAAATTGCCAAGAAAATTTATTTGCCTATCGGTTAAAATATAATGTATTTGGTTGAATAATATCAGAAATAAATTAAGTGAATAGTTATATTCCTAAAGCTTAATAAAATAATATTATTCAATAGTTATCAATCTAAAAGTTGAAGGAATACATAATGAATGAGAATATTAGTAATGGAATGAGGAAACTTGATTGGTCTTTGTTTCTTGATAGAACCATAAACGTAACAATGAATGAAAATTACGGAGTTGTTTATGGGGACAAAAAGGATGATTCGCCGGTTTTTTATGAAATAGTCTTTAAAACGGGCAAATTAATAGATTATTTTGATGATGCATTATTAATAGAAGCGATTAGGGAGAAACAGACTTATAAAATATTCATCCCTTTTTCATCAATTAAATGTGTAGAAATATTTTAGAGAGTTTTATTTATGAGAATATTAGCTGTACTTTTATTATCTGTTACAATAGTGTCGGCGCAAAATCTCCTTATCAAAAGTTTAAAAGCTTCGAAAGCCGGATCTGAATTATTGCCTCCAATTTTAGTTGATGGAGAGAAGTTAAAAGTTGAATTCGATGTAGAGTCCAGTAAAACTCCCGATTTTAAAATTGTTTTCAGGTTCTGCGATCAGAACTGGAAACCAGTTGAGAATATATTTCTGCAAAACAACGGATTTAACATTGAGCATAATTTATGGTTCGATAAATTGCCGACTTCAGTTAGAGGAGCCGATTATCGTTATGAGGGAGTTTTTCCGAACGGCAGAATAAAATTCCCTTTTTCGGGGAAATGGAAATTTTATATTACCGACGGCTTTGATACAAGCCAAGTATTTGCCGAAGGAAAATTTATATATGTTAAAAATATAATACCTTTGGATGTTTCTATAAGAAATGAAAGGTTACAAGGAAGATCGACCGATCCTTCAATTTTCGGACAAATTTATAATATAACCACTAAATTTATTTTACCCGACACCCTCGAGGATTTCAGGATTAAAAATGTTGAGATTATCAAAAATCAATCCTTAGAGTTCCCCATAATTATCACCAAAGATTTTACCGGATCCAATAAATACTTCGAATGGAACGGGCATACCGGTTATCAATTTACAGTGAATGATGTTCAGCCTGGCAAAGAGTACCGTCAAGCAGATTTGAGGGATATTCATAAATATTCTTCGCCTAGTACAAACGCTCATTTCGATGGTAAGGATTTATCCCGATTATACGAATCTGCTCCCAGGGATTTTAACGGAGCTTATAAATTGGTTAATTTTAAAAATGACTATGCTGAATATATGAACGTAACATTTGAACTTAGGGCTCCGGAAAAATATTATGACGATGTTTATCTGGTGGGTTCTTTTACCAATTGGCATGTTTATCCCGAATTCAAAATGTATTTGGAAGATGATAATTTATACTACTTAACTGTAGAATTAAAACGTGGAGTTTACGATTATCAATATGTAACCGGACTTGAGGAAGATGGTGTTGTAAATAATATTAATTGGTTAATTATTGAAGGAAACGACTGGAATACAACAAATGATTATTATGTTTTTGTATATTACGATTCCGCAAAAAAAGGCGGTTACGAAGAAATAATTGGTTATCAAAAAATTTATAGTGGAAAAAAATGAACAATGTAAAAATTGGAATAATCGGAACAGGTCATCTCGGAAATTTACACACTAAATTACTCAAAGAAGTTAATGATTGTGAGGTTGTTGGTATTTATGATTTAGATATAACAAGAGCTCAAAAGGTCGGAAACGATCATGAAGTCCCCGTTTTTGATAAATTGGAAAAATTATTGGACAAAGTTGACGCAGTTTCAATTGTTGCTACTACAAGCTCACATTATGAATTAGCTATGGAAGCATTTAAGAATAACAAACATGTATTTGTAGAAAAACCAATAACAGCGGAAATTTTTCAAGCTGAAGAATTGGTTAAAATTGCTAAAGAAAATAATCTTAAACTTCAGGTAGGGCATATAGAAAGATTTAATCCGGCTCTTATTTCACTTGAGAAATATAATCTCGAGCCAAAGTTTATTCAAACCGACAGACTGGCGCAATTTAATCCGCGCGGAACTGATGTTGCAGTAATACACGATCTGATGATTCATGATATTGATATTATTCTTAGTCTTGTTAAAAGTGATGTGAAAGATATTCAGGCTAGCGGAGTGGCCGTAGTTTCAGATAATATCGATATCGCAAACGCACGAATTGAATTTGAGAACGGAGCCGTAGCCAATGTAACCGCAAGCAGAATATCACAGAAAAAAATGCGTAAAATGCGCATGTTCCAGAAAGACGCATATCTATCACTGGATTTTACTACTGGTGTTACAGAGGTATACAGACTAGTTTCCCCGGATGATAAAAGTCTGGAACATTTTATTTCCTTCGGAGAGATGGGTGTTGGAGAAAACAGAAAAGCAGTTATATATGAGCAGCCGCAGCATAAAGATGTTAATGCTCTGAAATACGAACTTCAGCTTTTTATTGATGCTATTAAAAATAATACCGATCCGGTTGTTAGCGGTGAAGATGGATTGAAAGCATTAAAAGTAGCCGAATTAATTATATCTAAAATTAAGGAATCACAGAAAATTGAAATATAAAATTTTGGTTGTTTTTACGGTATTATTGTTTTTTTCAGGCTGTGCAGTATTGCAGACTATAACAAATATTTCTCGTTTGAAATTTAAAATTGATTCTGCTGATGGTGTTATGATAAGCAACATTCCCGTTTCGGGCAAATCGAAGCTATCGGATTTCAACAGTCTTGATATACTGAAACTAAGTTCCACATTGGCCTCTGGTAAAATGCCTGTTTCGTTCTATCTGAATGTAGCGGCGCAGAATCCAAATGATGGCAGCGGCGGATACGGTGCAACAGATATTACTTTAAAGTCTTTTGCTTGGGATTTATTTGTGAACAATAAGAAAACTATTTCAGGTAATATTGCAGCGCCGGTTGTTGTGCCTGGTGTTGGTGAACGTTCCATAATTCCATTAAAAATTGAAATAGATTTAGTTGAATTATTCGGGAATGGCGGATTAAATGAAGTTCTCAATTTAGCTTTAAAACTTGGAGGCAAAGAGGGATCAACATCAAATTTGTTTCTAACAGCCACACCTGTTATTGGCACACCAATCGGGGATATCGCTTATCCTGACCCTATAACTATAGTTGACTATACTTACAATTAATTTATTAAGCGGAACAATATTACGAAAGCTATAATATAATCCTGATAGTTAGAAAACCTTTACCGGCAATAAACCAAACACGGTAATACTTTATTGTGATTAAACGATGATATTTCCTTTAGAAAGAAAAATATATACACCAGTTTTTGGTGAAGGCATAAAAACGTGTGGGATAATATTTATTATTTTCTGTGCCAATATCGGTTTATTTGCACAATCAGCGGATTCATTAAAACTACAGAACGTTATTTCCGACTCTATGATAACATCTAATGTCAAATCCGCTTCCGTTGACTCCGTTGAGCAATCCAAAAAATATGATGTGGATGATATAGTTTTCGCCAATTCAAGTGACTCCTTATCTTTCGACGTATCTAACAAAAAAATGTATCTTTACGGAAAAGGCGAACTAAAGTATAAAACCTCGGATTTAAAGAGCGCTGACATAGCCATTGATTTTACAAAAAATTCACTTGAAGCCAAAGGGGCCTACGCTCCGGAAGATACAACTTTCAGTAATCTGATTGACACTCCGGTGCTATCGGAAGCAGGACAGGTATACGAGGGAACAACTATTAAATACAACTTCAAGACGCAGCAAGGCTATATATCACTCGCAAAAAACACCGATAAAGATAAATCGTACAGAGGGGAGAAAGTAAAAAAGGTAGATAAAAAAACTTTTTTTATTGAGGACGGAACATATACTACCTGCGATGCAGATACTCCTCATACTCACTTTACGGCATCAAAGATGAAAGTAATTCAAAATGACAAAATTATTGCCAATTGGATTTTTATGTATGTCGGTGGTGTTCCACTGCCGATTCCTCTGCCTTTTGCTGTTTTTCCAAATGAATCGGGCAGGCGTTCCGGTATAATTGTTCCAACGTATGGATATGATAGTCAACTGGGCTATACTTTCAGAAACTTCGGCTATTTTTGGGCAATGAGCGATTATATGGATTTAATGCTTGGGGCCGATTATTATACGATGGGGGGATACAGATATAGAACAAGATACCGATACAAAAAAAGATATAGTTATAGTGGTAATTTAAATGCAGAGGTTGCAAACTTAATTCAGGGAGAAAAAGGTGATCCTGATTACAGTGAAAACTTCAACTGGAATCTTAGTTTACGGCATACTCAGGAGATTAATCCTACCTCCTCTTTAAACGCGAATCTTTCGTTTATGTCTAATTCTTATTTGAAACAGAATACACTTAATTATAATGATAGAGTAAGTCAAACAATTTCTTCCAGCGCTAACTATTCTAAAAGGTGGGATGAATCCGGTACGAGTTTAACTTTAGGATATAGCCGTAACCAGAATTTGGCCAACGGAAACATAACAGAAGTTCTGCCGAGCTTAAGTTTTAACATGTCGCAAAAATATCCATTTAAACGACCCGGGGTCTCGCGTAATGATCAGAAGTGGTACGAGTATATTGGACTAAGTTACGGCAGTGATTTCCGGAATGAGCGGAGGAAAACTGCTTTCACTAATACAGTGGACAGTATAAGCGGATATGAGAGAAATATTAGAGGTGGCATTCAACACCGTATTACAATTAATGCCTCTCCAAAACTTGGTTACTTTAATATTTCTCCCAGTATCAATTACCGGGAAAAATGGTACGATAAAAAAACTAAAAGGGAATACCTTCCTGAAGTGGTAAGCGATTCTACAATTTACTATCTGAATGAGCGGGATGTAAAAGAAATAAATTTTGTGCGCACATTTGATTTTAACTTATCTGCCTCAACAAAAATATATGGTATGGCAGAACCCGGTATATTAGGTGTTAAAGCTTTTAGGCATACTTTAACTCCTTCAATCAGTTACAATTATCAGCCGGATTTTAGAACCAATTTCTGGGATTATTACGACGAAGTTTATAATCCTAATTCAAAAAAATATGAGAGATATGATAAATACCAGAATGGAATTTTTTCGGGTGTTGGTGCCGGTGAAAGTCAGAGTATCAATTTCTCACTCGGAAATCTATTTGAAATGAAAACCGAAAAGGATCCGACGGACACATCTTCGCAGGAAAAGAAAATAACACTTTTAAATTTAAATGCATCCACAGGATATAATTTTGCTGCTGACAGTCTTCGGTTATCGGACCTGAATGTTAGTTTCAGAACACAAATTGGAAGTATAGTTACTCTAAATGGATCATCAAATTTTACATTTTATGATTATAATGTAATAAATACTGCAAGTTCTTCTTATGCCAACAAGGTAAATAATTTTCTTTTTTCAGAAGGGAAAGGTTTGTTGCGCATGACGAATCTTAATTTTAATTTATCAACCACTTTAGCCGGCGATAAAATTTCCGGTGAAGAGAGAGATGGGAAGAATCAAAAAGTTCAACCCGAGAATGAAGAGGATTTCGCGAATATTGAAGATAAGAACAGGCGCCAAACCCTTGATGAAGAATCATCGAATTTTACCATTCCCTGGAACCTCGGACTAAACCTCAACTATAATCTAAATAAATCGCACCCTGAAAAATCGGTAGTTACCGCCAATACCGGCATTAATTTGAGCCTTAGCTTAAGTCAGAACTGGCGGCTCACGTTCAGGGGAAATTATGATCTTGAAGAAAAGAAATTAAATTCACCGCAGGTAACGGTTTACAGGGATCTGCATTGCTGGGAGATGAATTTTACTTGGACACCTATTGGTGTTTGGCGAGGATTCAGATTTGAGATTAGATTAAAAGCGCCGGAGCTTAGTGACTTGAAGGTAACGAAAAGCAAAGATATTTATTCCAGATATTAAAAATCTCTGTTTATCATGATTAAACATTATATAATAGATGGCAATAATCTTCTCGGTAAACTTAAAAAGTATTCTGAATTTAAGAAAGTCGGAAAGGTGGATGGACGTTCTAAACTGGCTTTTGTGATTGAACGGTATTTTATAAAAAAATTATTTTCAGTCACTTTACATTTTGATGGTTATAAATCTGATCCGATTAAAACAACAAAAGTTAGAATAGATTATTCGGAGAATAAAACCGCCGATTATTGGATAAAACATGAAATAATGGTCATTAAAAATCCCAAAACAATCTGTGTTGTTACATCGGACATGAATATTGTGGAATTCGCAAAAAAGAGCAGCTGTAAAATTATAAGCAGTGAAAAATTCGCGGAGGAACTCCTGAAAAAGAATACAGGTACGGAGGAAGAAAAACGAATTAAAACGATTGATGATGATGAAATAAAAAAATTATTTGGAGTTTAAGAATGGGAGTAATTCATAATGTTTAATTCAACTAAAAGTAATAAAATTTTGATTGTTGTATTGATTACACTAATTACAACTTCTTTTTCATATGCGGGAGACAATATGAAGCTTAATCAACTGAAAACGAAAATTGAACAGCAGATTAAAAATACTCAGGGAAGTTATGCCATTGCTTTTATGAGTTTATATAACGACGATAAGATGTACCTAAATGAACGCGAACAATTTCACGCTGCCAGCACAATGAAAACCCCGGTAATGATAGAGGTATTTAAGCAAGCTGAGGAAAATAAATTTAATCTTCAGGATTCCATCATCCTTAAAAACGAATTTAAAAGTATTGTAGACTCAAGTTTGTATTCTATGGATATTGCGGAAGACGGTGGTGAAAGTTTATATAAATACATTGGAAAAAATAGAACTATTTATCAACTTGTTTATGAAATGATTACTGTGAGCAGTAACCTGGCTACAAATATTCTTATAGACTTGGTAGACGCCAGGAATGTTATGCAAACTATGAAATTGTTAGGCGCACTGGATATTAAAGTTCTTCGTGGGGTTGAAGATATTAAAGCTTATGAACTTGGTTTAAACAATACTACCACGGCATTGGATCTGGCAATTATTTTTAAGTCGCTTTATCAAAAAAAAGTGATATCTGAAACCGCGTGTGACGAAATGCTTAATATATTGTTTAATCAAAAACATAAATCAATATTACCTTTTAAATTACCCGCTGATGTTAAAATAGCACACAAGTCCGGTTCTATTACCGGTGTAATACATGATTCCGGAATTATTTATCTTCCCGACGGAAGAGCTTATGTTTTGGTATTGCTTTCTAAAGATGTTAAGGACGAAGCCGCAGGAAGAATGTTTTTGCAGGATATTTCAAAACAGATTTATGATTATGTTACTGAAAATTAATTGTATTTTGGATTATAATAACTGTTTACTCATTAAATAAAAATCTTGTATGAAAAAATTATTCTATAAATGTATTATTTTATTTCTTTTCCTTACAATTGAAATATTCGCAGCCGATACGCTTGTTGTAAAAACAATTTCATCCGGATGTAAATATTTTCAGTTAAAAGATACGCTTGTAAATGTTGTGATTGATTTATTAGAGGTGGATCTTAGAAGCGGGAATGTTGGTCTGGCAATGGGAATATCTCACGATGTGTTAAATAAAGGGGGCGAAACTGTTCTCGATTTTGTCAGGCGAAAACGAGAAGAAGGAATTAATATTGTCGCCGCGGTTAATGGTGATTTTTTTGGGGACGATCCTATGCAGTCTCAAAACTCAATGATAAGAAACGGGGAGATTATAAAGGGAGTTAAACTTGACCGAAGTTCTATAGCGATAACTTCAGATAAAAGACCGTTTATCGGCAAATTCCCATTTGAAGGCACCGCAATTATCAATGAGGATACTTTGTCAATCGATGCGATAAATTCTCAGGATAGCACATTGTCGCTGGCAATTTTTAGTTCTCATTGGAAAGGTTTATTCCCGTTAACTTCGACGGGTGACAATATAATTATAGAAATGCAAACTTCTTTAATTCCTGAACTACACTATAAATGTACTGACTACCGAAGAGTTATTTCAAACTCTGATATCGAATTGAGCGAAAATCAAATACTGCTTAAATCAAAACGAAAAATAGATTTAAGTGAAATAGAGGACACGCTTGAGTTTGTATTTAAATTTAAGAATGCACCCTCAGAAATATTTACACTGATTGGTGGTTTACCTATGTTATTCAGGGAGGAACAACTGCCCGAATCATATTATGGAGCTGAAGGCATGACTATTAAGAGGTTCCTGGATAAAAATCCAAGAACCGCTATCGGATACGATAAAGAAAAAACAAAATTATTTATAGCCGTTATTGATGGAAGACAGCCGAATTACAGTATGGGAATGAGTCTGGTTGAACTTGCTGAATTTATGCACTCCATGGGTTGTTACGACGCTCTCAATTTTGATGGCGGCGGTTCCACAACTATGACTATAATGGATGAACTTATTAATTCTCCTTCCGACTTCACAGGCAGCAGGCCCGTATATAATTATTTCTTTATTACTTCCAGGGAATAGTTTTATTGAGTTAAGATCAGATAAATAAATTCAATTACAGGTTGAGATTAAAGATGAAAGAAAATATTGAAAGAGCCAGCGGACATATTCTTATAATATTCGGTGCGTCGGGTGACTTAACAAGGCGTAAGTTAATTCCCGCTTTATTCAATTTGTTTTTAAAAGATCTGCTTCCTGAAAAATTTGCCGTTCTCGGTGTAAGTAGAACTGAGATTAGTGATGATGTTTTTAGAACTAAAATGAGTGAAGGGATTAAGGTGCATAGCGACGCAGAGTATGAAGAAGAAAAACTCGATAATTTTCTTAGAAAACTTTATTATACGCCCATTGATACATCTTATGGTGACGATTACGTTAAAATTAAAGACAGGCTCCATAAATTAAATAATGATCTGAACACCGGCAGTAATTATATATTTTATCTTTCAACTCCACCAAGTTTGTATCCGATAATTCCAATGTATTTATCAAAGCAGGATCTAAATAAAAGCGGTACCGGGTTCAGAAGGCTGATTATAGAAAAACCTTTTGGTTATGATTTAAAAACAGCCGCGGAACTTAATAATAAATTACTTGAATATTTTAGTGAAGACCAGCTTTACAGAATAGACCATTATCTGGGGAAAGAGACTGTACAAAATGTTCTTGTAACCAGGTTCTCGAATGGAATATTCGAACCGTTATGGAACAGTAAATATGTTCACCATGTTGAGATTACATCCGCAGAAAGTATTGGCGTGGAAAATCGTGGCGGTTATTTTGAGGGATCGGGTACACTGCGTGACATGATACAAAATCACCTCATGCAGATGGTTGGACTTGTGGCAATGGAACCACCGTCTTCATTCGATTCCAACGCTATTCGTAACGAAACAATGAAGGTTTTTCAATCGCTGCGTAAATTAAGCCCCGAAGACGTTTTGAAAAATGTGATACGCGGGCAGTATATTAACTCGAGTGTGCGCGGCGAAAAGATGAAAGGATACAGGGAAGAAAAGGATGTTGATCCCAATTCACGAACAGAAACTTTTGTAGCCCTTAAATTTTACATTGACAACTGGCGATGGGGCGGAGTGCCTTTTTATATTCGATCGGGTAAACGTCTGCCTACACGTGTAACAGAAATTGTTATTCATTTTAATAAAACTCCTCACTGGTTATTTGGGCATTATCAAACCGCAGCAGAAGCAAATAATCAGCTTGTAATAAGAATTCAACCTGATGAAGGTATGCTTCTAAAATTTGCCATGAAAGTTCCCGGTCAGGGGTTTCAGGTTCATAATGTAAATATGGATTTTCATTACTCCGATCTTAAAAACACATATGTCCCTGACGCTTATGAGCGGTTGCTTTTGGATTGTATGCTTGGAGATCCAACTCTTTACACACGTGGAGATGCTGTCGAAGAATTATGGAAGTTTATGGGACCAATTCAGGAAGCATGGGAAAAAAATAGCGATATACCATTGTATGGTTATCCATCGGGAAGCTGGGGACCTGATGTAGCGGATAATATTGTTGAAGGGGAACAATTAACTTGGCGATATCCATGCAAAAATTTATCGGATGATGGGTTGTACTGCGAATTATAAACTTTGCTAAAGTTAGAATGAAGTGTCATTCCAAACTAGATGAAAGGAAAATGATTTGAAACCAGATATTGTAATAAAAAAAAGTGCCGAAGAAATTATAGAGGCAGCAGCGGAATATTTTAAAAATTTTGTTGCGGACACAGAAAATAAAAAGAACATAATGCTTTCGGGAGGTAATACTCCTAAACTTCTATTCAAAAATATTGTTGATTGTTATTCATCAAAAATAGGCTGGGAAAAAATAAATTTCTGGTGGGGGGATGAAAGATGCGTGCCGCCTACTCATAAAGACAGTAATTACGGTATGGCCAAAGAATATCTTATAGATAAGATTTTAATACCAGGAAAAAATATTTTCCGAATTCGTGGTGAAGCCGATCCTAAAATTGAGGCACAAATTTACGGTGACCTTATGGAAGAACTCTTACCAAAACATAATGGAATCCCTCAATATGATTTAGTCTATCTGGGAATCGGGGAAGATGGACATACAGCTTCAATTTTTCCTGATAACATCGAGCTATTTAATTCGAATTTTAATTGCTTAACAACCATTCATCCCGAAAGTAAACAGCAAAGAATTTCAATTTCGGGCAAAATAATTAATAACGCTAAAAATGTTTTTGTTCTGATTACTGGTAAAAACAAAGCCAAAACTGTTGAAGAAATATTAAACCACAGACAAGAGAGTATAAATTATCCCGCGGCTTTGGTAAATCCTGTAAATGGAAAGTACATATGGTACTTGGATAAGGAAGCTGCTTCACTTATTTGATAATATATTTTTTGAATCAAAATATTTGATCGGGTGAGGAAATGTAAAAATTATAAAACTTGATCAGGAAGTAAAAACTCATTTTTAGCGAATGAATTTAATGCCTTATTTTGTTACCTTCGCATTCAAAATAATAAATAATATACCGGAGATTTTAATGACGCTCAACAGAGGTGAAGAATTTAAAACTTATTTAACGAATCATAATACTGCTGTGATTTCAGCGGTTAATAAATTGTCGGATGAGAATATTGTCACACGAATTTGGAACAAAGATTACACAGTTTGGAGTCAATCGCCTGAAGAAATTTCAAACAGATTGGGATGGCTCGATGGGCCTTCTGTGATGCTTAAAGCCATTGACGAAATAAATGATTTTGTTCAAGAAATTCGTGGCGCCGGTTTTAAAAATGCATTATTGCTCGGAATGGGCGGCTCAAGTCTGGCGCCCGAAGTATTTCGTTTGACATTTGGAGTTCGTGAAAGTTTTTTGGATTTAGCCGTTTTAGACAGCACACACCCCGAGGCTGTAAAGTCCATGGCGGAAAAATTTAACCCAAAAGAAACATTGTATATCGTTTCAACTAAATCTGGCGGGACTGTTGAAACTGTATCATTCATGAAATACTTTTTCACATATGCCAAGTCAAAAATAGGTGAACACACACCAAAACATTTTATCGCCATAACAGATCCTGGAAGTGGGCTTCAGAAAATGGCAGAGGATTTGAAGTTTCGAAAAATTTTCTTAAACGACCCCAATATTGGCGGTAGATTTTCGGCTTTGTCTTATTTCGGTTTGTTGCCAGCAGCTCTTATTGGCGTAAATTTAAGTAATTTAGTGGATAGAGCGCAGAAAGCGGCGGAAACCAGCAAAATAGATTCAGCTGAAGAAATCGAAAAAAATACGGCGGCTACATTAGGTGTTATCTTGGGCGAACTTGCCAATGCAGGTATAGATAAAGTAACTTTTATAACATCTCCGCAAATTAAATATTTTGGCGCCTGGCTCGAACAATTGATAGCTGAAAGTACAGGCAAAATCGGTAAAGGAATTCTGCCAGTTGATTTGGAAACAATTCTTGAATCAAAATACTACAGTAAAGACAGAATATTTGTTTACTTGCGGTTAAAAAATGATTTTAGCAATACCGAAAACTTTACTCTTATGCGCGAAGCTAAAATTCCTTGTGTAGAAATAGTACTTGATGATATTTATGATTTGGGCGCTGAATTTTTTAACTGGGAGTTCGCTACTTCAATTGCTTCTTGGGTCACTGGTATTACACCTTTTGATCAACCTAATGTTGAGCAAGCAAAAATTATTGGCCGTCAAAAAATGAAAGACTATACAGAAAAAGGAGAATTGCCGGAATCAAAACCTGATCTTATTTTTAATAATTTTAAATTGTTTGGAAATGTTTCGGGCTCCAATGTAAAAGAAGTTATTGATAATTTTGTTACAAGTAATTTGAAAGATGGGTCTTATGTTTCTATTCAGGCCTATATTAATCCGGATGCCGAAACTACGGCGCATCTTCAATCATTTAGGACTTCCATTCAGAAAAAGTACATGGTTGCTACAACACTTGGATACGGTCCGCGTTTTTTACACTCAACCGGTCAACTCCATAAAGGTGACGCTGGTTTGGGGATTTTTATACAAATAACCGGTGGTAAAAAATTTGATGTAGCTGTTCCCGATGAGGCAGGCAGTGAAAAATCATCTTTTTCATTCGGTGTTTTAATTGACGCGCAAGCTATGGGTGATATGCAGGCATTAATTGATAATAAAAGAAATGTACTGAGGATTCATATAGGTACCGACGTTAAGAACAACCTGAAAGAATTGATTTAAACTTTTTTAATAATTATATGCAGAATAGCAAGATTGCATCTGTTTTATAGGTGCAATCTTTTTTTTATAAATTGAAAATTAATAAATTATCTATGATTGAAGAAATAATCATAAATCCTATAGGTGTTATCCGTTCCAGCAGAACTTACAGGTATGAATCGCCGCGGCAGGGTGTTCTTAGAGGAGGCAATCAATCCATAATAGAATTAAATCCTCATAAAAATTTTGAACAAGCTTTGCAGGATCTTGCGGGTTTCGAGAGAATATGGGTGATTTATTGGTTTCATTTAAACCATAGCTGGAAACCTATGGTAAATCCCCCCAGAAATTCCAGTAAAAAGAGAGGAGTTTTTGCTACTCGATCTCCTCACCGCCCGAACAATATAGGAATAAGTTCCGTTAAACTGGAAAAAGTAGATGGATTAAAAATATTTATATCGGAATCCGATATTTTGGACGGGTCCCCTGTATTAGATATTAAACCTTATCTTCCATACTCCGATGCTTTTCCAGATGCACAAACGGGATGGTTATTAAATGAGTCGGACAATGAGTATACAATTTATTACGAAACAGAAGCACAAAAACAAATAGACTGGTTGCGGGAAAATTCAAAAATTGAACTTGAAAATTTTATTGGACTTCAACTGGAATACAATCCCAAGGATAATAAAAAGAAAAGGATTTTTAAGGATTCCAGCTGTTATGTGTTGGCATACAGAACATGGCGTATATTTTATTCGATAAAGGAAGATGATAAAATTGTTGTTGTAAAATATATAGCTTCCGGTTATACCGAGGAAGAGCTTGAAAAAAACATTGATGATAAATACATGGATAAATCTTTACATAAAGATTTTATAAAAAAATTTATCAATAGATAAATTTTTAGTTATTCAGTTTTTTTACCGCACACGTAATCGAGCTTTATAATAAAATTATAACCACCGATGAGCTTCTAAAGTTTTTCTATAAATCTTCTCGATAATTCATATATATCACTAAAGCTATTCCAATTTAAAGTTTCCGGAACATCATAAATGTTATGGTAAGGTTGAGTGCCTTTATTGGCATATAAGAAAAATGCTTTAACTCCTTTTTGCGTGAAAGGATAATGATCGCTATTGGGCGCATTTAATCTTTGACCAAGTTCTCCGAGATTTAACGAATCGTTGATAAATGACAATATTTCAAATTGTTTTGTAAAGTCCTTCCCCCCGACGGCCATTATGCTTTTATTTCCTGAAGCAACCATATCAAGGTTGAGCATGAATTTACATTTAGATAAATCGATGTATGGATTTTCGGAAAAATATTTTGATCCCCACAAACCTTCCTCCTCACCAGAAAAAGCGGCGACAACAATTTTATACTTAATCGGATTATTTGTGAAATACTCAGCGAGAGCGAGAATCATTGCTACTCCGCTCGCGTTATCGTTTGCTCCCGGGAAATAGCAATCTTCGCTCAGTGCACTCACATGATCATAATGGGCGGATATAACAACGGTGGAATCCTGATATAATGAACCGCTGATGTAACCTATCACATTATTTGATTTTACAGAATCGAAACGGGAAACGATATTTAAATTAATGTTATTGATTTTTTCATCAACCGTCTCTGATTTTACATCAACTATTGGGATGTTGAATCGGCTTTTGGGTGCTCCGTAAACTAAATTTGACGCTTTAATAAGTACGGCTTTGGCTCCTAAATCCTGCGCGTTTTTGATTCTACTATTTTTTGAAATATCATCTGGTGATATAGCTTTATTATTTTTTATTGAATCGGTCAATGTTTCGTTAATAACTACAACCGCGTCATTAATTAACAAATCTTTGAAATCATTTATGTTTTGGTCTGGTAATATGAGACCGTTACTTGCATATATTATAGGATCGTCAGTTGAAACTATACCGGAGCCTGAAAGAGGATAAGGTATAAAATTATCGCCTAAATCCATTTTGTTTCCGTTGATTTCTAAAATTGGTACGGGTATTATTAAATTCATCGGGAACTTAAAAGATTGGAAATATCCATCTTCAAACGCATTAAGTCCAATTTCTTTATATCTTTCAGCCAGATAATTGGCTGCTTTCAAATTTCCGTTATAGCTGAAGCCACGACCCATAAATTCTTTTGAAGTTAATCGGCTTACATCTTTCAGAACGTTTGGGGGCAATTGTTGAGAATGTAAAACAATAAATGAAAATAGTGAGATAAGACTAATGATAATTATTTTTCTTGGTGAGTTCATATACCCGGCAATTCCAAAAGTGTTATAAAATTATTATAAATAATATACATAAGTATCAGAAAAACATTTTTAGAAATATTAATTATCCGGAAAAAAGAATTAAATATTTCCAGGTTATTGATAATTGTCTATGTTGAAAATAATAAGCTAAATTAGTATACTTGTGTCCTGTATTGCTCTTTGAACTAAAACTATGGTAAATATGGAAAAATGGAATTGGGAAATTGAAAACGAAGATTTCCTTAACAAAACAATTCAGCGATGCCGCGAAAACAACATACTTCTTCCGAAGTTCAGCCAATTAAAACAACCGGAAACTATACCTTCAAAAATCACGAAAAATTTAAAAGAAATTAATAATCAGCAATTACATCCATTAAATTTATTCCGAATAAATTGGTGCAACAACCCTGAAACTGGAGGTTTTGGAGATATTAATTATCTTGAGATTCCTAAAGAAATTACTGGTGTTAAAGCAAGAATTTTAGGACTTGTTGGAAAAAATTTCCCGACCGGAGCGCATAAAGTCGGCGCAACTTATGGCTGCCTTGCTCCCTATCTTGTAACAGGAAGATTTAATCCGGAATATCATAAAGCGGTTTGGCCCTCAACAGGAAATTACTGCAGGGGAGGCGCGTTTAATTCTGCATTGTTAACTGTACATGCCGTTGCAATTTTACCCGAGGAAATGAGCCGCGAAAGGTTCGAATGGCTTAAAGAAATTGGGTCGGAAGTTTTTGCTACACCGGGATGTGAAAGTAACGTGAAAGAAATTTACGATAAATGTCACGAACTGGAAGCGGCTGGGGACGAATATCTGATCTTCAATCAATTCGATCAATTCGGTAATCCTATCTGGCATTACGAAATTACCGGATACACGATTGAAAAATTATTCGGTCAGATTAAAAATGAAAATCAGAGATTTAGCGGATATGTAAGCGCAACAGGTTCCGCGGGGACTATAGGCGC
>PGYT01000004.1:0-37277 GCA_002839805.1 Ignavibacteriae bacterium HGW-Ignavibacteriae-2 | reverse complement strand
TTGCAATGTCCTACTCTTTTAATAAATGGATTCGGCGGACATAGAATTGAAGGCATTGGAGACAAACATGTGCCGTGGGTGCATAATGTAAAAAACACGGATATGATAGTGGCCATTGATGACGAAGAAGCGCTTAGAATATTTCGATTGTTTAATGAAACTGCCGGGCAAAATTACCTTGAATCATCAGGTGTTGACAAGAACTTGATTGCCCGTCTGCCGGAACTTGGAATTTCAGGTATAAGCAATCTGCTAAGCTCCATAAAACTGGCAAAGTATTATGAAATGAATGAAGATGACGTGATATTTACAATATTTACAGATTCCGCCGATTTGTATCAATCACGCCTTGTAGAAATGAATGAATCGTGGGGTAATTATAATCTAAAACAAGCTGAAATAGACTTCATTTCAGTATTAAAAAAGCAAAGTATAGACTACACAAAAGAATTAAATTATTACGATAAAAAAGCAATCCATAACTTGAAATATTTCACTTGGGTTGAACAGCAGGGCAAGGATGTAAAAGAATTAAATGCACAATGGTATGATGAAAATTATTGGCAACAAAAATTTACTGTGGTAGATAAATGGGATGCACTGATTGAGAATTTCAATTCAAAAGTGGGATTACAAATAGAATGATCGAATCTTTTAAGAAGATCGAAAACGTTTTTATTCCATATCATGAAAATAACTTAGCACTGGTCGACATAATTTTCCATGGACACATTACTGAAGTTATAAAGAAAATTTCAAGACCGGTAGAGTGGAAAGATATTGCCACGCAATCAGAGAAAACAAAATTTATCAACTCTTTAAATCTGCTTCCTGAAAAATCGAATATTCCCGTGCAGGACGGAAACTATCATTTACTTATTCCCGGCAGCATCGATCCACATGTTCATTTTAATACTCCTGGATTCGAATTCAGAGAAGATTTTGAGCATGGATCCTTGGCAGCGGCAGCGGGAGGCGTTACAACCGTTATTGATATGCCTTGTACCTCGATACCTCCAGTTACGAATGATGAAAATTTCAGGATTAAACAAAACGCGGTAAAAAACAGAAGTATGATTGATTATGCTTTTTGGGGTGGTATTCGGAAACAGGATTTTAGCGATTTATCTTTATTGGAACACATAGTCGTTGATTTAATAAACAAAGGGGTAGCAGGTTTTAAAGCATACTTTTTGTCGGGCATGGATTCTTTCCAAGATTTAAATTATGAAGAAATGAGAAAGGTTGCTTTTATTCTCCATAAATACAATAAAATTTTAGCGATTCATGCTGAAGATAAAAATCTTGTAAATAGCAGAACTGAACTTTATAAATCGGAAAACAAAAACAGCTGGAAAGATTATTGCAACGCGCGTGACGTATCCGCTGAATTGGTTGCAGTGGATAATTGTATTAAAATTTGTAAAGAAACAGGCTGTAAGGTGCATGTGGTGCATCTCAGCTCGAAAGATGCGCTAAATAAAATAAGATACGCCAGGTTTGAAGAAGAAGTTATTATTACTACGGAAACTTGTCCGCATTATCTTCATTTTACTCAAAATGATTTTAATAATACTGCTATTTCAAATTATTTAAAAACTGCTCCTCCTGTAAAAAATGAAGAGGACAAAGAAGCTCTCTGGCAAGGCCTTGCAGAAGGTTCTATAGATTTTGTCACTACGGATCACGCGGGTTGTAACCCGGAAACTGAAAAAACAGGATCCAATTTTTGGAATATTTACGGTGGAATACCGGGTGTTCAACATAGAGTGCCATTTATGCTCAGTGAAGGATTCCTTAAAGGAAGATTAACTTTACAAAGGACCTGTGAACTGCTTGTTTGTGGTCCGGCCAACTTTTTTAACATTCCTCAAAAAGATGGTATAAAAAAGGGTAACTTTGCTGATTTTGTATTAATAGATTTATGGAACTCAAAAAAAATAAACGCTAAAGAAATGCACAGTAAAGGTCAGTACACTCCGTTCGATGGGTTAGAATTAAATTGTGTAATTGATTCAACTTATTTGAGAGGAGTTAAAATTTATGATCCCAGTACTGATATATCACCGAACTATGGATTTGGTAATTTTATCCCGATAAATTAATATTAGGTATGGATGTTTAAAATAAAAAATGTTTGGATATGTCAGATAAATGATAATAATATAGATCCCTTTTTCGGCGACATTGAATTGGCCGATGGATCTATTTCATCATTAATTGAGAGAGATTATATTTTCGAAAATGTTGAATCCGCAGAAGACATAGACGGAGCTGGTAGAGTTGTAACAATTCCGAATATAAACTTCCACGAACATTTTTACTCTCGATTGGCGAAAGGTTTGCCCAGTATTGGTCCATCTACCAATTTTCAGGAAATTCTTGAAAACCTCTGGTGGAAACTGGATAAACTTTTAGATGAAGATATGCTTAAAGCCTCAGTGCATATGGGAGCCATTGAATCTATTCGTAACGGAGTTACATATGTGTTCGATCATCATTCATCGCCTAATTTTACTACGGGGAGCTTACGGACTATCGGCGATGTAATGAGCCAGTACTCGCTGCGGGGTGTGTTATGCTTCGAAACATCCGATAGAAATGGGAAATCAATTAGCGAAGATTCAATAAACGAGCACGTAAATACCTTTAGTGATTTTGATAATTTAGATTTTCAGGTGCTTCTTGGTTTGCACGCTTCATTTACATTAAATGATTCTACACTTAATTTGGCTCACAAATTATTAAAAGAACACCATCTCGGAATACATATACATTTGTGTGAAGACAAAAGCGACGCAGAAATCACTTTAGAAAAAACCAATTATACGCCAATTGAGAGATTGAATAATTTCGGATTATTAAATGATCGCAGCATATTAGCACACGGAATTCATTTAACGGCAACCGACTATAAAATTATTTCTGAATCTGGAAGTGCTATTGCGTATAATCTTCATTCTAATCTTAATAACTCTGTAGGTATTCCTGATTTTACTTCGGTTCCAAAATCAATTCCAATTCTTCTTGGTACCGATGGAATGCACGCGAATGTAGCTTCGTCATTAAAACAATATTTTTTATTAATGCGAAACGCAGGCTTATCTTTCGAAGAAGTTTTTGGGAGAATTTCCTCCAACTATTTTAAACAGCTAAGTTTTATTAAACAGTACTTCCACGATTTTCCTTCATTACACATTAATGACAGAGCCGATTTAATTATATGGGATTATGTTCCACCCACACCTTTTACAAAAGAGAATTTTTGGGGGCATTACATTTACGGAATACTTGAGTCCCCGGTTCAACACGTTATTCAGAAAGGTAATTTTCTAATGAAAGATTTTCAGATTAATTTTGACGTAAATGAAAAACGAAAAATTATAAATACTCAGGGTAACAGACTTTTTCAAAAATTTTCGGAAGCAGTTGAATGAAAAAAGATTTTAAATATGTTGGAAAATCAACACCACGACAGGACGCTTTCGAAAAAGTAACAGGACAGGCAAAATTTACCGATGATTATTATTTTCCTGGAATGCTGCATGCTGTTATGGTTAGGACAAAATCCTCTCACGCGAAAATATTGAATGTTGATTACACTCGATTACTCGCCTCAGCAGAAAATATTATTGTTTGTGATCATAACGATATAATTGGAAGTAAAAAAGTTGGCCCAATAAAAAAAGACCAACCCATTTTCTGTTACGATAAAATTGTAACTCCCGGTGATGTAGTTTGTATGCTTGTGGGCGGTGATATACAGGAACTATTACAAAGTAGGGAATTAGTAGATATAGATTTGGAAGAATTGCCTGTATTAACAGAGCCTCTAAAAGCTCTTGATATAGATTCACCGATAATTCATTCTGAAAACGGAAACAATCTTATCAATCATTATCCATTAAGAAAGGGGAATGTTGAAAAAGGATTCTCAGAATCGGATCATATAATTGAACAACATTACTCAACTCAATTGATTGAGCATGCGTATTTGGAACCTGAAGCCGTAATCGCTATCCCTCTCGAGGGTAAAAAGGGAATTAAAATCTTGGGCAGCATTCAAAATCCGCATACAACAAGAAAAGTAGTTGCCTCGGTTCTCGGATTGCCTCTGACGAAGGTACGAGCGGTACAGGCTGAAATTGGCGGATCGTTCGGCGGAAAAGACGACACAATGAATATACTTGCAGCCCGGGCGGCAGTTGCTGCGCTGAAAACAGGTAAACCGGTAAAAATCAAATTCGGTCGGGAAGAATCTATTGTAGAATCTTACAAACGTCATCCTTATAATTTGCATTACAAGGTTGGTTTTACAAAAGATGGGTTGTTAAAAGCTATGAAAATTGATATAACCGCCGATGGAGGCGCTTATTCTTCAATGAGCCCATTTGTTACATGGCGTACAGTTGTTCAAGCTACCGGACCCTATCAGGTTGAGAATGTTTGTACTGATGTAAAAGCAGTATACACGAACAATCCTTATACAGGAGCGATGCGTGGATTCGGATCACCTCAGCCAATTTTTGCCCAGGAATCCTTGATGGATGAAATAGCGGATATACTTGGGAAATCTCCTTTGGAAATCAGAGAGTTAAATGGTTTTAAAGCCGGTTCTATTACAGCTTCTGGTCAAAAACTTGTTGATCATGATATTAACCTTATTACCGTTTTAAATGAGGCTGCTATCAAATCCGAATTTGATAAAAAGTGGCAATTACATCGTAAAAATAAAAAAATCAAAAATTTTCAGATTGAAGAAAACAACAACTTTTTATTATCTCACAATGAATTTGTGGAACCCAACGAAACCATTCAGAAAGGAATTGGATTGGCTGTTAGTTATAGAGGATGCTCCTTAGGCGCGGAAGGAATAGATGCCGCGGCCGCATATATGTCAGTTCAACAAGACGGATCGGTTTATTTAATTTCGGGATTGGCCGAAAACGGACAAGGTCTAAAAACAACTTTCAGCATAATTGCCGCTGAAGTTTTAGGCATCTCACCTGATCATATACAATATCTTGAACAAGATACTGGCATTGTTCCTGATAGCGGTCCAACAGTCGCTTCGCGCTCCACTTTAATGGGAGGTGGAGCGGTTAAAAACGCCGCTGAAATTCTGAAATCCAGACTGAAAGAAATTGTTTTAAACTTTTGGAATGTGAAAAACACTGAAGAAATAATTTTCACCGAGAATGAGATTTTATTGAGAGGAGATGAGACCAAACGTGTATCCTTTCAGGAAATTTGTTCATTGGCTTATTCGAAAGGTGTAAACCTTGCAGTGATAGGGTGGTATAAGGGTCCAAACGTTCACTGGGATGAGGAAACCGGGCAGGGATCCGCATATTTTACATACGTTTACGGGTGTCAGGTGGCGGAAGTATCGGTAAACGTTGCTACAGGGGAAGTTTATATAGATAAAATTACTGCCGTTCATGATGCCGGAAAAGTTATCAATAAACTTGGGGCTCTTGGACAAGTTTATGGTGGTGTTACTCAGGGAGCTGGTTATGCGTTATGGGAGGAAATATCATCATTCGATGGAAAAATTAAAGAAGATAATTTTGATCAATACCTTATTCCTACAAGCAGAGATATAGGGGAAATTGAACCGCATTTTATTGAGGGTGAGGATATCTACGGAGCGTGGGGCGCCAAATCGTTAGGTGAACCAACACTCGAATTAACAGCAGCAGCGATTTCAAACGCAATCAAAAATGCGACAGGGAAAAGGTTTTTTAATCTGCCAATCAACTTGGAGGAAGTGTTGTTGAATAGAAAGTTAAAACCTACGGATCTAAAAAGAGGAAGTACAAATTGATTCCTGAAATGATAATAAAAAATCCTTCGTCAGTTGAAGAAGTTCTACAAATTCTATCCAATCACAGAACAAAGAATAAAATTATTGCGGGCGGTACAGATATTATTCCGGGTTTTCATATTAATTCTCCTCGCTTCACTGGAATTGACGTTTTAGTTGATATAAACGGTATAAAAGAAATTAGCCAAATAATAGAATTAGATTCATATTTTTCAATAGGTTCGTCGGTAACATTTTCCCATCTGCAGGCAAGCTCATTAGTTCGTGAAAAATTGCCTGTTTTATATGAAGCCGCGTCCGGAATTGGCAACAAACAAATACGCAACAGAGCAACAATTGCCGGAAATTTTATAAATAACGCTCCATGTGCTGATAGCGTGCCGGCCCTGCTTGTTTATGACGCTCAGGTTGTTGTAAAATCAATTGAAAATGAATCGATTGTAAGTCTTCAGGATTTTCTTGAATTTCCTTATAAAACAATTCTTAAGAATGATGAAATTATTACTGAGATCAGAATACCCAAAAAGAACGCTCATTTACTAGGGTCTTTTTACAAGCTTGGCAGAAGGCGAGCGGTTGCTATAAGCAGAATTTCCCTTGCTGTTTTAGGATCAGTTGAAAATGGTATTTTTACCGATTTCAGGTTAGCCAGTGGAGCAATTACACCAATAGGAATGAGATTTAAAGAAATTGAATCATTTATTTTGGGGAAAGGAATTGATAGGGATCTGTTAAAAGAAGTGGCTGTTAAAACTGGTTCTAAAATTCTTGAAGTTACAGGATTAAGATGGTCTACTCCTCATAAATTACCGGTTCTACAAAAAACATTGTATCAATTATTGGTAAATAATTTTCTGGAAAATGATGAAAAGTGATATAGAACTAAACATAAACGGTACTGCTAAAAAAATATTTGTTGAGCAGTCAAAAAGACTTTTGGACGTATTGCGCGAGAATTTTTTGCTTACTGGTACGAAGGAAGGTTGTTCAATAGGGGAATGTGGCGCCTGTACTGTAGTATTGGATGGGGAAGCGGTTAACTCATGCTTAATTTTAATCGGCCAATGCGGAGGATCCGAGATTATAACAATCGAAGGATTAGAGAAAGACGGCAAGCTGCATGAACTGCAAAAACAATTTATTGATAAAGGCGCAATACAATGTGGTTTTTGTACGCCTGGTATGGCCATGTCCGCATACGCGTTATTACTTAAAAATAATAATCCGGGAATTGAAGAAATAAAAGAAGCAATAGAAGGTAACCTCTGCCGTTGCACAGGTTACAAACCGATAATTGATGCCGTTCACTCCGCTGTAAAAGAATTAAATGACAGCTGAATTATTATAGCATTAAAAACGAATATCCCTTTTCTAGCTGTTCTATAACTTTTACACAATCTTTTGGAACCTCTTCCAAGTTAATCTGATTTATTGAATTTAAGGATATTATTTTCCCATCAAGGCGAATCTTATAGGATTTCCCCCCGTCGGGAGAAGTGATCTTAACAAATCCCGGATTATTGCTTTCTTGAAAATCTTTTTCATTAGAGAAGTATGTGAACTTTTCTTTATATGGATTCCCCTGATATGGACAGAAGGTTGAGCAATTACCGCATTCGTTGCATAAATCGTCAATATGAACAATTTGATGTGAATCTTTGAATCCATTCGAAGAAATCTTTACGGCTACATTTGCCCGGTTCGGACAAACGTCAATACACTTATTGCATTCGTAACTGCACATTAAACATCTATCGGCTTCCTCAATAAAATTTGTTGGAAGACTGTTTTTAACAAAAGATTTTTTCACATTCAAATTTTCAATTTCTGATATAAAATCTACAGTTTCTGGTAATAGCATATTCTCTCGAGAAAGAATCTCATCTGTCACTTTTCTGGCATCAGCTATCGCTTGAACCACTGTGTCGGGACCTTTTGAGGCATCTCCGCATACAAATACATTTTTAATATTTGTTTCATAGTTAGAGTTATTAACAAACGTTTTGTTGTTTTCTACTCTGATCTTATTAGATTCCAGCAAATTAAAATCGGCGTGTTCTCCAATTGCGGAAATAACAGTGTCAACTTTTATTTCGACGAAATTGTTTTCAACCGGTATGGCTTTTCGTCGACCATCGGTGTCCAATTCCCCGAGTATCATTTTTTGACATTTTAATAACCCTTCAGAAAAACTAATCGGCTGTAGCAATTCTTTATATACAACACCATCTTCAAGGGCGGCATAAAATTCTTCCATATCAGCCGGCATGAACTCTTTCGTACGCCTGTAAATCAAATAAACATTTTCTACTTCTTTACATTTTTTTGCGGCCCTAGCGCCATCCATTGCGGAATTGCCGCCGCCAATGACGGCTACATTTTTGCCCAGTTCGTAAGTATTTCGATGATGATATTCCCATAGGAAATCTATCGCGTCTATTACGTTGTCGTTCCAGTCATTAAGTTCCATTCGATTGGAAAGTCCGGCCCCTATTGCTATTAAAATATATTGGAAACCCTCTTTTTTAAGATCTGTTAAAGAAAAATTATAATCAAAACCAAAGACAAAGCGCACGCCATGTTTTTCTATAAATTTAATGTCCTTATCAATAGCTTCTGCCGGAAGTCTGAATAATGGAATTACATTTCTCACAATTCCGCCGGCGTTATTTTCTTTTTCAAAAACGGTCACTTCAAAACCTTTGCGGCTAAGAAAATACGCTGCTGCAAGTCCCGCGGGTCCGGCGCCGATTATTGCGACAGGCGATGATACTTTATTTTTATTTTCTGGAAAATTGTACGAGTTTATAAATTCATCAAACCCTTTTATTGCGGCTTCTTTTTTTATGTCCCTTATTAAAACAGGGTTATCGTAATCCCATCGAGTGCAATGTTCCATGCACTGATGATCGCAAATATATCCCGTTATATGAGGTAGTGGATTCCGAGCTGTAATTATCTCAAGCGCTTCTTTATATCTTTCTTGTTTAACAAGACTAATGTATTCGGGCACATCCTGACCTATAGGACAGGCTTCGCGGCATGGCGCAATGTAGCAATCAAATAGAGGTAAAGATTTAGGAATTTTTATACTGCCTATTTGGCGTTTATCTTTTTTATATTCGGGATCTTCAAAAGACATAAGAGCCAATTTTTTCAGTTTCTCAATATCTACTTTGCCAGCAAGTGGAATGTCAGTTAAAATATCATTCATTTGTTTTAGTCTGCCATAACCGCCCGGTTTAAGTAGATCAGTCGCAATTGTAATCGGAAAGAAACCGCACTCAGCCAATTCTTTTATATTATGAGAACAAGCGCCTCCGGAATAAGATATATTCAATTTTCCATTAAATTCAGTGGAAAGTTTCAACGCCAGATTAATTGTTATTGGGAAAAGTGATCTTCCGGACATATACATTTCATCTTCATTGAGATTTGGTCTACTGTTATCCACAGGAAGTGTATTGGAAAGTTTTACCCCAAAATTAAGATTATTAGATACAGCGCATTGCTGAAGCCGTTTTATCATTGGGATTGCGGCATCCATTTTCATGTCTTTTTCGAATACTTTTTCCGGCACAGATAGATAAGTATAACCCAAAGAAGTAAGAACATTATTTACAAAATCGTACCCGAGAAGTGTAGGATTAAGTTTTACGAAGGTATTAAGTTTTTTTTCTTCGAGGAGATATTTTATTATGGCTTCAATTTCGGAAGGCGGGCAACCATGCATTGTGGAAAGCGTCATTGAATCGCTAATATTATACGGTATCGATTTTAATAAACCGTCAATATCAATTAAATCAGGATTCAATTCATTTATAACTTTTGATAAGTAATTGTCCGATAAAATCTTTTTTACCTGATCAATTAATTTGTTAAATATCGGGGATTTATCGGCATCAATCATATTTTCAATAAATGAGTTTATTTTATTTGATTTAATTCCTTCAAGATTGTAACCCACACTCATATTAAAAATAAAACCACTTTCAGCCGAATCAGAAAGTTTGAATAATTTTTTTATAACATGAATCAATACCCAGGCTTTAACATACTCTTCATATGATTGGTCAAGCAGTAATTCCTGCGACCATTCAATGTTATAACATTCGTCACCGGCATCAATGCAAGGTTTTTTAATTTCGAGCTCATCGAGAATTTGTACGGTTTTTAACTCAACAAACCTTCCTCCGGTTAGATAAGAAGCAATTATATTTTGGGCAAGTTGAGTATGCGGACCAGCGGCAGGTCCTAGCTGAGAATCGATTCCTCTCCCGAATATTTTCAAATTATTTTTGGAAGTATGGAAATAAAAGTTTTCTTTTGATATTCCAAAAATTGAATTGTATTTGTGATATTCGATTAGTATCCAATTCAATAATTGAGAAATAGTAAGAGGTTTCATTTTATCTGACATAGAATAACTCAATAAAAATTTATAAAAGATATCGCCGTATTAATTAAGACATTTTTTTTGTATTTTTAAAATACAAAATTGCAATTCGGAATATTATGGACTTCTATATTATCTATTGTACCGACCGTTCATCTTCAGAAATTAATTTAAAAATTCAGAACAATAATGGGGTTAAAATTACATGACTACTCCCAATGAAATTTATCAGTTATCAAAAAAATATTCCGATTATACAGCAAATAATTTATCGGAATTAATTAAAACCAAGTCATTAAGTAATCAGGAAGAAAACGTAGTTAAACTTATCAAAAAGATGATGCTCGAAGCCGGATTTGATGAGGCCCGGATTGACGGCTTGGGAAATGTAATTGGCAAAATCGGAAATGGTCCTAAAGTTATAGCAATTGACGGGCACGTCGATACCGTTGACGCAGGGAACATATCGAACTGGGAGTTTGATCCTTTTGGCGGTGAAATTAAAAACGGCTATGTTTTCGGGAGAGGTACTGTTGATCAAAAGAGTGGTGTAGCCTCATTTATTAGCGCTGGCAAAATTATGAAGGAAATTGGTCTTCCAAATGATCTTTCAGTTTATTTTACTGGATCTATAATTGAAGAAGATTGTGACGGGCTTTGCTGGAAATATATAATTGAAGAGGAGGGAATTAAACCAGAGTGCGTTATTATTACCGAACCAACCGATCTTAATATTTATAGAGGGCAAAGAGGCCGGATGGAAATGGAAGTTGTTTTCAAAGGTATTTCCTCTCATGGATCCGCCCCGGAAAGGGGAAAAAATGCTATATATATGGGATCACGTGTTGCTTTAAAAATTGAGGAGTTGAATGAAAGATTAAAAGTTGATAATTTTTTAGGCAAAGGAACAATTGCCGTAACCGAGTTTAAATCTGATAGCCCTTCGTTATGCGCAGTTTCCGATTACGCTCGTTTTCATCTGGACCGAAGATTGACATGGGGTGAAAATGAGGAATTGGCATTGTCACAAATTAATGAATTACTAAAGGATTATGATGCGCAAGTGCGCACACTCGATTATAAAATTACAACTTTTACTGGAAAAGAATACGGTATGAAAAAATATTTTCCAACATGGGTAATTGAAGAATCTCATCCGGTTATCGCTAAAGGTATCGATTGTTATAAAAAATTGTTTAACTCGGAGCCTTTAGTGGATAAATGGACATTTTCCACCAACGGTATAGCGATAAATGGCATGCATAATATACCGATTATTGGTTTCGGACCCGGAGAGGAAAAAATGGCACATTCACCAAATGAAAAAGTTCCTGTAGAACATTTGGTAAAAGCCGCAGCTTTTTACGCACAATATTGTTTACATTATTAATCTGGAGTTATAAATATGTCTAAAAATCTTAAAGGGAAACACTTTTTAACTTGCGAGGACTGGAGCAAGGATGAGTTAGATGTTGTTTTTAACAGAGCTTTCGAATTAAAGGATAATTTTTATAAAGAGGAACCCCATCTTTATTTGCCCCACAAAACTTTGTTTATGATATTTTTTGAACAATCTACAAGAACACGAAATTCAATGGAAGCCGGTATGACTCAATTGGGTGGACACGCCCATGACCTTACATCTGATAAAATGCAGTTATCGCATGGTGAATCGGCTAAGGACACAGCCATTATACTATCACGAATGGGACACGGAATAGCCTCGCGAAATTGTTTTTACGGAATTGGGGCCGAATATCTGAATGAAATGGCTAAACACTCCCAAAAACCCGTTATGTCGCTTCAGGACGATATTTATCATCCTTTTCAAGGGCTGGCGGATCTTATGACAGTCTTCGAACACTTCGATAAAAATCCGAAAGGTTTAAAAGTAACAATTTCGTGGGCTTATGCAGATACGCACAGCAAACCTCTTTCAGTTCCACAAACACAAATATTACTTTTCCCGAGATACGGAATAGACGTTACTGTCGCCAATCCAAAAGAATTCCCATTGTCACAATCAATTATCGATAAGGCTCAAAAAAACGCAGAGATTGGCGGGGGATCTTTAAAATTTACTAATGATATGGACGAAGCTTTTGAGGGCGCTAACATAGTTATTCCAAAAAATTGGGGTGGGTTCGGGTACTACGATGTTCAGGATTATTTACAGAACGAAGATCAATGCAAAAAAGAAATGAAAGTGAATCTTGAAAAATATCACGATTGGATTTGTGACGACAGACGGATTAAACTCGCTGATGAAAATGTTAAACTTATGCATGCATTGCCGGCGGACAGAGGTCACGAAGTAACCGATGAAATAATCGATAATGAAAATATTTCTATCGTTTTTGACGAAGCCGAAAACCGTTTACACACAGCTAAAGCAATAATGTCTTTAACAATGTAGGGCTTTAATGAACTATTTATATAGATGTTTTGATTGCGGAGTCGAACATTACGCCGATTATATTGAGAAGAACTTAATTTACATTTGCCCTAAATGCGGTTTGGCCGAAAGAAACAAACCGCTTAAGGGTGTATTGGAAGTTGAATACAATTATGAGTTGATTAAAAGAAAAATATCATCAAAAAAATTTTTAACCTCTCTTGCCGGCGATTACAGATCATACAGTGTTTTACTCCCAATTAAATCCACGGTAATTAAAAACAGCATTAAATTAAATCCTACATTGCAAAATATTATTTTTGATAATAGACAAATTTCAGTTTTTAACGATACATTGAATCCCACACTGTCCTTTAAAGATCGGGCATCATTCCTCGTATGTTTAAAAGCTATTGAATTGGGAATAACTGAAATATCGGCTGCATCTACAGGAAACGCAGGGTCGTCCCTTGCGGGTATAAGTGCTATACTTGGACTAAAAAGTAAATTATTCGTCCCCGAAAAAATTCCCGCGCCAAAACGGATTCAAATTCAAGCTTATGGCGCTGAGTTATATGTTGTTAAAGGAACCTATGATGACGCGTTTGATCTATGCATGTCTGTATCGGATAAAATGAAATGGTACAACAGAAATACGGCTTTTAATCCTATGACCATAGAAGGTAAGAAATCAGCTGCGTTTGATATCTTTATTCTAACTAAAGGGAATATACCTGATTCATTATTTGTACCAGTTGGTGATGGAGTTATAATTGCCGGGCTTTACAAAGGATTTTATGATTTGCATCGAGTTGGTTTAATAGAAAAAATACCCAAACTTATAGGCGTTCAATCAGAAGGCAGTAACGCTTTAGTAAGATATCTAAAAAATAATAAATATGAGTTCATTAAAACAAACACGATCGCTGACAGCATTGATGCTGCGGCTCCAAGAAATCTTTATTTAGCTACAGATGTAATAAAAAAAACCGGAGGTACCGCAATTGCGGTTAAAGATGATGAGATTATTGAAGCGCAAAAAATGCTTTCGCGTAAATATGGAATTTTGTGCGAGCCCTCATCGGCTTCGGTATTTGCCGCTTATATTTTAATGAGCGTAAATGATTTAGATATTTATACAAACAATGCAATGCTAATTGTTACCGGTAACGGATTAAAAGATTTTAATAGTCTTACTCTCTGGAATAAAACTCCGGAAATAAAAACGGTCGCTCAGTGGGAAAAATATTTTGCTGAAGGTAATAATGCCGTAAATTTCACATAAAAATGATAATGGTAATTTTACCATTTAATAATTGGGAAATTGACCCGATAATGTTTTTTGTTTAAGTTGGAATTGCTATCTCCCAAATGGAACTGAAAATTTGAGGTTCACTGAATGAAAGAGCAAATTAATTTTATTCTAAACGATAAACCCGTTTCGACAACAGCTTTTAAAGGTTTAGTACTGCTGGATTTTTTAAGAAAAGAAAAAAGATTAACCGGGACAAAAGAAGTTTGTAAGGAAGGAGATTGCGGGGCATGCGCAATAGTTTTGGGAGAGTTGATTAATGGAGAAATATTATATAAAACAGTGAACTCCTGCCTCTATCCTTTGGGTAATGTTGAAGGTAAACATGTTGTTACAATCGAGGGATTAAATCAAAACGGATTTACTCCAATCCAAAAATACATTATTGACGAAAGCGCAAGCCAATGCGGATTTTGTACACCTGGTTTTATAATATCGCTAACCACTTATTTTCTTTCGAATAAAGAATATGATATTGATACCGCAATAGATGCTATTGGCGGAAATATTTGCAGATGCACAGGTTACTTATCAATTAAACGATCAGTTGCTAAAATGTTGGATTATATTGCAGCTAACCGTTCAGTAGGCGACCCAGATATAGATTCCTTGATACGTTTAAAAATAATACCTGAGTATTTTAAAAATATACACAGAGCATTATCGCTAATTGATAATCCTAATCCTATTCGGGAAAAAACGAATTACGAAAAAATTATTGGCGGCGGCACCGATCTATATGTTCAGCAGGCCGATTCCTTATTGGATAAGAACATTTTATTTGTCGGCAAAAAAAACCGTAGTGAAATTACTCTTAGTAAAAATGAAGTCAAAATAAGCGGTTCCATCACCTTCGAAGAGTTTAATCAATCCAGTTTAATTAAAACATATTTGCCTCAAATAAATGACTATATGAAGTTGATAGCTTCTTTACCTATTAGGAATACTGCAACGCTGGCTGGTAATATAATTAACGCTTCACCAATCGGAGATATGTCGATTATACTTTTAGCTTTGGACTCAAGGGTAGTGCTTACAAAAGGTAAATCGAGGAGGAAAGTTTTTCTTAAGGATCTATACAAAGGATATAAAAGTTTGGATAGATCGATCGACGAATTGGTATCAGAAATTAGATTTAAAATTCCTGGAGAGAATAATAAGTTTAATTTTGAAAAAGTATCGAAACGGACACACCTGGATATTGCTACCGTAAACTCAGCCATAAATTTAGTATATAAAAACAAAAAAATATTCAGCGCTTCTCTTTCCTTCGGCGGAGTGGCTCCGGTGCCTTTGTATCTTAAAAAAACATCGGAATATTTAGTAGATAAGGAAATAGACACTTCTCTTGTTATTGAAATAATTAGTATAGCTCAGTCGGAAATTTCTCCAATTACCGATATTCGGGGAAGCGTCCAATATAAGAGGTTGTTGGTTTCGCAGATAATTAAAAAGCACTTTATAACTCTCTTTCCAGAACTTATTAGTCATGAGGTGTTAAAATGAAAAATGCTGATCTGGAAAAACACGTAAAAGGTGAATCTTTATTTGTGGATGATATACCGGAACCAGCAGGAACTTTATATGCTTATGTTCTTGATTCACCAATTGCTCATGGTATAATAAAATCTATAGATTTTGGTGATATAAAAAGTGCTGAAGGATTCATTGATGTATTAACGTGGCATGATATTGAAGGTGAAAATCAGGTTGGTGGCATTATCCATGATGAAGTTCTGCTGGCTGAAAAAGAGGTGCATTTTATTGGCGAGCCTATTGCAGTTATAGTTGCCGATTCTGCAAGAAACGCAAAACTTATCGCAAAAAGAATAAGTATTGAGTTTGAAAAGCTGCCTGTTGTTTTGGATCCGCGGGAGGCTTTTTCAAAAAAATTACTGATAAAACCTCCTGTAATATTTCAGAATGGAAATGTTGAAAATGCATGGAAAGAGTGCTCCTTCATTGCAGAAGGAACCGTAGAATCGGGTGGACAGGAACATCTTTATCTGGAAACGCAGTGTGCGCTGGCAGTACCCAAAGAATCGGACTCAATAAAAATATATTCATCCACGCAAGGACCAACTGTTGTTCAGAGGACAGCAGCTAAAGTATTGAATTTGCCGATGAATAAAATTGAGGTTGACGTTCTCCGTCTTGGAGGGGGTTTTGGCGGTAAAGAAGATCAAGCTACACATTGGGCTGTATTAGCCGCATTAGCAGCAAAAAAAACAAAGCGACCTGTAAAATTGGTTCTTTCAAGATTGCAGGATCTACGCGTCACAGGAAAACGGCATCCGTACTCATCTGATTATAAAATAGGATTAACAGACGACGGAAAAATATTGGCGTTTCAAGTTACATATTTTCAGGATGCCGGAGCTTGTGCCGATCTTTCACCTGCTATTCTGGAACGTACGTTATTTCATGTTGCAAACAGTTATCATATCCCAAATATTTTGGCAACAGGCATTTCGTGTAAAACTAATATTCCGCCAAACACAGCCTTCAGAGGATTCGGCGGCCCTCAGGCTATGTTTGTAATGGAATCGGCTATATACAATGCTTCAGTAATATCTGGAATTCCCGTTAAATTAATTCAAAAAAATAATTTATTAGATGAAGGCGACGAATTTCATTATGGTCAAATTGCTGAGAACGTAAATGCGCGTAAATGCTGGAATTACGCCGATGAAATATATAGTTTTGAAAAAATGGAATCCGAAGTCCATAAATTTAATGAAGATAACAAAATTACCAAAAGGGGCATTGCATATATGCCTGTTTGTTTCGGAATATCATTTACTAGTACTTTCCTAAATCAAGCCAGCGCCTTAATACATGTATACTCCGACGGCAGTGTAGGTGTTAGTACCGCGGCCATTGAAATGGGGCAGGGTGTAAACGCGAAAATCATTTCAATAGTTTCTCAAACATTCTCCATAAATTCCGACAAAATAAGGATAGAGTCCACAAACACAACCCGGATTGCCAACACTTCTGCAACAGCAGCCAGCAGTGGGGCAGACTTGAATGGTAACGCAGCATTGATTGCTTGTAAGAATATTCTGGAAAGATTAAAAAAATCAGCCGCAGAAGAATTATCATTAAATGATTATTCATCAATCTCTATTAAAGAAGACTGGATTTATAATAAGGACATCAAAACAGATCTTTCTTGGGAATTACTTGTCAATAAAAGTTATATGAAAAGAATTAATCTTAGTTCACACGCGTTTTATGCTACGCCTCAAATATATTTCGACAGAACAATAAATAAAGGTCGGCCATTCGCTTACCACGTGTACGGCACTGCCGCAACTGTAGTTGAATTGGATTGTATACTGGGCAGATATCAGGTGGAATCGGTTTCAATTGTTCATGACTATGGTAAAAGTTTGCATCATAATGTTGATGTAGGACAGGTTGAGGGCGGTTTGCTTCAGGGTATAGGCTGGATGACTTTGGAAGAAATAAAATATTCAGATTCCGGCGATTTGCTTTCGAATTCATTATCTACATATAAAATTCCAGATATATATTCAGCTCCGAGAGAAATTAATATTCATTTCCTCAAGAATTCAGAAAATCCATTCGGGCCTCTAAAATCAAAAGCTATCGGAGAACCACCCCTGATGTATGGCATTGGCACATACTTCGCTTTATTGAATGCGATGAGAGCTTTTAACCCAAATGTACATTATCAGATTAGCGCACCATTAACTCCTGAAAAAGTTCTTTTAGCGCTTTATAAAAAATAAAATTATTGATCGTAAATTTTCAATTATAATTTACCGATTAGGTTATTTCAACTATTGAATAAACCTTATTATTATATTATTTTAATACTCGCTTAAGGTAATATAAAATCATCCAGCTGGATATCTAAACGTTGTTAATTTCATTTTTAAAATAAAACGGATAACTTAATGGAAATATTGGAAAAACTTTCTGAGTGCATAGAATATGGAAAATCGAATAAAGAGTTTAAGCATCCTCCGCATTTAGTTGGTTCCGACGGAGCTTCGGAATTAACTGCAATTGCATTATCACAAGGAATTTCCCCCGATGATATTTTAAAAAAAGGACTCATGACAGGAATGAACAGGATCGGTGAAAAATTTTCTACCGGTAAAGCTTTTATCCCAAATCTATTAATAAGTGCTAAAGCAATGTACGCGGCAATGGAACATCTTAAACCATTTTTTGAATCCGGCGAAGCTAAACATAAAGGTACTATGCTAATTGGAACTGTAGCTGGGGACTTACACGATATTGGTAAGAACATTGTTAAAATGGTAATGGAAGGGGACGGCTGGAAAGTAATAGATTTAGGAGTAAATGTTAAAACCGAACTATTTTTGGAAAATTTGAATAAAACCGAAAATTGTATTGTTGGTTTAAGCGCTTTATTAACCACCACAATGTTGAATATGGAAGAAACCGTTCGGGAAATTAAAAAATTTAATGAGTCCATAAAAGTATTTGTTGGAGGGGCTCCTCTTTCCGAAGAATTCGCCTTAAAAATTGGGGCTGATAAATATTTCGCCGATCCTCATAGTCTTACAAAATATATCAACTAATCAAGGATTTTATATGGTTAAAATAGATGGGCTTACAACGATAGAAGCACAGTCAATGCTAAATGGAATTACACCTTCAAATATATTGAAACAATACAACGAAACTTATTTATTATCCCAAGAACAAATGCAGTTTTACAAAAATAATGGATTCATTATAATAAAGGGTGTTTTATCAGGTTCCGCTCTGGCTTATACTCGTAAATTAATTCAATCTGCCGTTCTAATACAAAAAAAAGATGACGAACGATCCTTAAAGGACAAAACCCCTTATCAACAAAGTTTTTTACAATGTGGGTTTTTATGCTGGAATTTTCCCGCCGTTAAAGATTATGTATTTGGAAAGCTTTTTGCTGGAATTGCCAGGGATTTAATGAAAGTAGATGGTGTAAGATTATGGCACGACCAGGCTCTATTTAAAGAAGCGGGTGGAAGAAAAACGGATGTTCATCAGGATAGCAGTTATTGGCCCATAAAACAGCCGGAATTAACGACAACAATGTGGATGGCACTTAATGAAGTACCTGAAGAAAAAGGTTGTTTATATTTTTATCCTGGTTCTCATAAACTGCCAAGGGAATACATTGATATTTTTAATAATCCTCACAAACCTGATTTTTTGAATACCGGAAAAACAGTTATTGCACCTCTAGAAGCCGGGGATGTTACTTTCCATACCGGTTTAACCTATCATGGAGCTCTGGAAAATAAAACAAAAGAAATGCGTGAAGGTATGACTGTAATTTATTTTGCTGACGGAAATCGATTTGATTCTACCGACGCCAGGAATGCTACACATAAATCTTGCTCTGAATTAAAACACGGTGATTTAATTAATACAATTTATACTCCTCTTTTGGTTTAAAAATGATCGCTTCTATGAACGTTCAAACATATAATTTATTAATGAGTGATCTTGGAATTACTGAAAAAAGGATTTTATGCGGCATGGGGTATTACGATGATGTTGCCCCCGAGTATATTATTACAGCTACCGCAGAATTTCTCAAATTGGCCGACAAAAACGCTGATTTGAAAGTGGGATTTGCAGAATATTCTGCGGAACAAATTCAATTAACAAGATCAACTGTATCAATAAGCGGATATACATTTAATGTGGGAAAAATTATAGCGAATCACTTAAAAGGCGCAGAATCGATTATTGTTTTTGCCGCGAGCGCGGGCGAAAAATTCGATAAGTGGATAGCATCTCAGTTTAATGCAAACGAACAGCTTTATGGTTATATAGCCGATACAATAGGGTCCGAGATTGTTGAATCGGCTTGTGACTGGCTCGAGAATTTTCTTGTCGCAAAATTCGAGGGTATTGACTGGAAATGTTCAAACAGGCTTAGTCCGGGTTATTGCAATTGGAATGTGGAAGAACAACATAAAATTTTTGCTTTGCTACCAGATAATTTTTGTGGTATTAAATTAAATGAATCCGCCCTAATGAAACCTATTAAATCAATAAGCGGTATTATTGCGGCCGGTAGAGAAGTCAGAAAATTAGATTATCAATGCAACATTTGTAATCTGGAGCATTGTTATAAACGAAGAAAAGATAAAAATTTGGAATAAAATATGTCGCCGAATATTGATGAATTTATCAAAACGATTAGAAGAGGAAAATCCTCTTATGTTCCAGTAGCCGAACTTGGTGTGCATCCGAAGATCAAAGAAAAAATAATAGGACGTCCTATAATGAATCTTAAGGATGATGTTGAGTTTTGGAATAAAATGGGATACGATTATTTGAAGCTCGCCCCTGAAGTGGATTTTAATCCCGGTAATATTGGCAAGTCATTATCATCAGAAGAAAAAGTAGATTCGGTATCAAATTTTAACTGGGCCCACGAAGGAGATGGAATAATAACTTCGTTAAATGATTATGAGAAATATATTTTCCCATCTGCTGCTGATTTTAATTATTGGAAATTTGACTCTATTAATAAATATCTCCCTGAAGGAATGGGAGTAGTTGGGCAATACGGCGACATTTTTACCATGACCTGGGAAATGATGGGATTCGAAAAATTTTCATTCGCATTGTTCGAAAATCCGGATTTGATTGATTTACTTAACGACAAATTAGGTGAATTAGTTTTAAGTATGTTTGAGGTTATGGCACAGCATCCTTCTGTTGATGTATTATGGTATAGTGACGACATAGCTTTTACAAACGGACTTTTAATGCCGCCTGAGATATTGGATAAATATCTTTTCAAGTGGCTAAAAAAAATTGGGGAGCTCGCAAAAAAATATAACAAACCGCTTATTTATCATTCCGACGGAGTCCTCTTTGAAGTATTTGAGAGGATAATAAGTTGTGGTGTAGATGCGATCCATCCATTGGAACCCAAAGCAATGGAACTAGATAAAGTTAAGAAGACTGTTGGGGATAAATTATGTTTAATCGGTCATGTGGATGTTGATATTTTATCACGTGGCAAACCCGAAGATATAAGGCAAATTGTGAGAAAAAATATTGATGTGGCAGCTTTCAATGGAGGTTACTGTGTTGGTTCAAGCAATAGTATTCCAGCATATGTAAATGTCGAAAATTACATTGCAATGAATAAAGCGGCTAAAGAATTCGGAGTATTATAAGTTTTATGTACAAAAGTGGTAGTACACGTTTAATACGAAATTTAAATAAAAATCATGTTTTAAATTTAGTGAGATTGTCAAACTCCGTAACTGCCAGAGAAATTAGTAATCTTACTGGTTTACAAATGTCCACCGTTCTTTATACTCTAAAATCTTTAGAACAAGATGGGTTTATAAAGAATTTGGGTTTTGGAAATACAACATCATTAGGCGGCAAGCCTCCTGTCCTTTGGGGAATACAGAATAGTTATGGAAATGTGATCGGTATTGAATTGTTTTCAACGGAGATCAGGCTTGTTGTTCTGAATTTTTCGCGAGAATGTTTATATAAAAATATATTTCCTCATAAAAGAATTAAAAATCCTGAAGAACTTGTTATCAAGATTAAAAACATTATAAACACACTTCTTTCTAAACAAATATTGAATAAAGGAAAGATTTTAGGAATAGGAATCGGGATGCCGGGATCTATAGATAACAAGAATGGCAAAATTCTATTTTCATATCCTTTTGGTTTTCATAAAATCCCTCTAAAAAAAATGCTTGAAAATGAAATACCGTTTTTATTTGAAATTGATAATGACGCTAATGCCGGGGCATTGGGAGTAAAATGGCTGCAGCCTCAATTTCAGGATAAAAAACATATTCTTTACGTTAGTATACATCAAAAATTTTCAGGTATGGGAATTGGGTATATCTTTAATGATCGAATTTATCGCGGAGCCCGAAATGCAGCGGGGGAATTAAAATTATTTATTACCGATGCCGTTTGGCTAAAAATATTGAAAACAATTACTAAAAAAGAGCCCAATGATAAACTTGTAATCGAATTAAATCAGAATAAAGATCATCATAATTTGAAATCGGTTTTAAAATATGCTGAGCAGGGGAGTAAAACAGGGACTTATATTCTGGGAGAAATTGCGAAAGAAATAAGTAAACATTTGGCTCAGTTGGTAAATTTGTTGGATCCCGAAGTTATAGTGATTGGAGGCGATATTTGTGAGGCTGAAATGATAATTAAACCTGTATTGGAAGAACAAATTAATTATTATCTTATTTCTGAAATTACCAAAAATATTCCGTTTTCTTTTTCTGAATTTAGAGAGTTCAGCGGGGCAATGGGAGCTACCGCACTCATCTATTCTAAGGTGTTTGGTTCTGATTAATCTGTACCCGGATCGATATTAAAATTTATAGCAAATACATAATTTTCGTAATATTACGGACTTATTATGCAAAATCTTATGGAAAAATATTTAGGAATCGGTCCAGAACTACAATCTCAATTGCTATATACAGTTATTATATTAATTGTTTTGTGGCTGTTCAGAAAATTGATAGTAAAATATATTGTGGACCGACTCGAAAATCAGAAGGAAAGATATCAATGGACTAAAACAACTAAAACTATTACACTAATTATAACACTTATATTGCTATCACGTGTGTGGTTCGGATTTTTTGATCAGGTCGGTACTTTCCTGGGATTATTGTCTGCCGGTATTGCTATTGCTTTGAAAGATTTACTCGTAAACCTTACCGGATGGGTTTTTATTTTGATAAGAAAACCATTTAAAATTGGGGATAGAATTCAGATTGATGGTGTGATTGGGGATGTAATAGATCTTCGTTTGTTTCAATTTTCGGTCGTAGAGGTAGGCAATTGGGTAGACGCTGATCAAAGTACGGGTCGAATAATTCATATCCCCAATGGAATGGTTTATATTAAATGGCAGGCTAATTATACTGCTGGATTCGAATATATTTGGAACGAAATTCCCGTGTTAATAACATTCGAAAGCAATTGGAAAACCGCTAAAAATATTTTAAATGAAGCTGTAAAAATACATTCAATAAATCTAACACCCGAAGCTGAAAAGCAAATAAAAGAAGCATCAAAAAAATATATGATAATTTTTAACAAACTCGATCCAATTGTATATACTTCTGTAAGAGACAGCGGCATTTTACTAACCATCAGATACATCTGTCATGCCCGCAGAAGAAGAGCTACAGAAGAAAAAATTTGGGAAGAAATATTAGTTCAATTCGCCAAATATGATAATATAGATTTTGCTTATCCAACCACAAGATTTTATAATAATAAAAATGAGGGAAAAGGCAGTACGTAAAAAACATGTATTTGTAATTATTTTTTGGCTTTCCTAAATCCGCATTTAAAAGAGCAGCTGATAAATAATTTTAAAATCGATTACCGATTGAAAAGATTTTCAACGGTATTTTAATTATTAATCAAAATAATTGTTCACCCCAATAAAACGTATTATAATATATACGTCTCTTTTTGTTGAATCCTAAAAAGGGGACTATGTACTCAATCTTTCAGGTAGCTGGTATTCAAATGAAGAGGGAACTGAAAAAAAGGAAATAGTAATGAAGGTGAAATTTTTTTACAACACCATTAGAATAGACTTATTTTATAATTATCGGTGTTTCACTGAAATGAATTAAATTGATTATTTTCACCCTGTCTCTATACTTAAAATGAATTTTAATGGGCGATACATTAATTAAAGAGTGCTTTTTGAAGCACTTTATGGTTCATATCTCTCCTACGTTCAATATATTTCAGAATAATATAACAATATTTTCGACCCAAACAATTTCGCACGCTCCGTTTCCGGTGTCACTACGAGTTAATGAGCTTTTCCAATTGAAATTTTCAGGACCGCGAACTTCCACCAAATAACCGGAGTACTTGATTATATCTCCTACAACTATTTCGTCGAGAACTTCTTCTATATTCTCATTTGCGGCAATAATGTGCATATTTGCACTTTTCTTTTCAATATCCTCACGCGGAATAGGAAATTGATCTGTTTTCCAAAAATAAAAACGAAATTCCTGTGTAATTTCAATATCATCCAAAATTTTTGAATCCGACATTTGTCCCCAGCCAAGAGCTAAGTCATATTGCGAAATTATACTCTCTGTACCGGTATAATATTCCTTTTTACCAAGTACCCTTGCGGTAAGGCTAAATTCCGCAAGTGCTTTATAAAAAAAACCGTTTCTGATCCATGTCTTGCGCTGACTCAAGTTGTTCTGTTGTGGTATTTCGTTTACTAGAATTCCTGGCGGATGTATCTTTTCCGAAGATTTTAAAGCGACTAATACAATTAGTATTACAATAATCCCGAATAGTAATAAACCAATTTTTTTCATATAAAATAATTTTTATCGATTTCGAGAAATGTATTATTAAAATTTAAGAAAGAAAGAAATTAATCAAAAATAATAACAAATCTCTCCTGTCTTCCTAATAACTGATTTTACAAATATTTTCATTTACAACATTTAATCCATTAGACGAACTTAGAATGAAAAAGTGAGTTTAATTTATTTAGATCCACTATTTAATTTTATTTTGGAACTTTTGGCTCAATTTATAATTAAAAATAAATTTAAATAATTAAAAAAATAGTCAAAAATCGGCTATTTTGATTTCATAAGAAACATAAGATTATCTTTAAAAAATTTAGCACAGATTTTGTAAGTTAATAAACGTTGTAATTAATAGAATTAAATAGTCATTTAAATTGAGGTAAAAAATGGCAGGTAAAGAATTTAACGCTTTCGAAATGGCACAAGCTCAATTCGATAAAGTAGCAAATATTCTTAACCTTGATGAAGGTACCAGAGAATTATTAAGAAATCCTTTACGGGAATATCATTTCAGTATTCCTATAACAATGGACGATGGAACCAAAAAAGTGTACAAAGGTTTCAGAGTTCAGCATAACGACTCCAGAGGTCCGGCAAAAGGTGGTATTAGATTCCACCCTCAAGAAACCGTTGATACTGTAAAAGCGTTAGCAACTTGGATGACATGGAAATGTGCTGTTGTTGATATTCCTCTCGGAGGCGGTAAAGGTGGAGTAATTTGTGATCCGCATAATTTAAGCATGAGAGAGCAAGAGCAGATTTGCCGCGGCTGGGTTCGCCAAATGGCAAAAAACGTTGGACCTATTAACGACGTCCCCGCACCAGATGTAATGACAAATGGACAACATATGTTATGGATGCTTGACGAATACGAAACAATTAGCGGCGGAAAAAATCCCGGCTTCATTACAGGAAAACCGGTAGGTATGGGCGGTTCGCTGGGAAGAACGGAAGCAACTGGTTATGGTGTAATTTATACGGTTCGAGAAGCTTTAAAAGATATGAATATTAAGATAGAGGATACCACCGCAAGTGTACAAGGATTTGGAAACGTCTCTCAATACGCAATTCAATTGTTTTCACAATTGGGTGGAAAAGTTATCTGCGTTTCTTCTTGGGATCAAAATGACCAAACCTCTTACTCATTCAAAAAGCTCGAAGGTGTAAATCTTGATGAATTGAGAAAAATAACCGATAAATTCGGCGGTATCGATAAAGCCAAAGCTAAAGAAGCTGGATACGAAGTATTGGATGGCGGCGCATGGATTGAACAAGAAGTTAATATATTAATCCCCGCTGCATTAGAGAATCAGATAAACAGTAAAACAGTGCTGAAAATTAAAGATTCAGTTAAAATAATTGCTGAAGGCGCTAATGGGCCTACAACACCGGAAGCCGATAAAGTTATTTTCGAAAAAGGTATTTGGGTTATACCGGACTTTTTAGCCAACGCAGGTGGCGTAACATGCAGTTATTTTGAGCAGGTTCAGTGCAATATGAATTATTTTTGGGAAAAAGATGAAGTTCTCGGAAAACTTGATCTTAAAATGACATCGGCTTATAGTGCTGTAAGTGAATTAGCCCGTAAGAAAAAACTTTATATGAGAGACGCGGCATACCTGATCGCTATACAAAGAGTAGCTCAGGCATGTAAAGACCGTGGTTGGGTTTAATAATTAAAAATAGTTATTGAAAAAGAGGATTTCATATTTCTGAAATCCTCTTCTTTTTTAAAGGGTATATTTCTTTATCTCAAATATTGTATTTTACCGTATTATTTTTGTAGATATAGCTTAAAATCCCGGAGAAAATTTAATGACGGAACATGGATCTAAACAATTGAGTGCTATTGTGCACGACCTTGAAGAGAGAGCAAAAGAATTGAAGTGTTTATATAAAATAGAAAATATTTTAAATAATCAAGACGCTAAATTTGAAGAAACACTTCAATCCGTAGTTAACTTCATCCCGCCGGGCTGGCAGTACCCGCATCTTTGTCAGGTTAAACTAATTTTACGTGATAATGTATTTATTACAGAGGGATGGACAGAATCAAAATTTTCAATGTTTCGTAATATTGAAATAAGAGGGAAAAAAATAGGTGAGATCTATGTTTCCTACATTCAAAACCCGTCACAACATTCTGAAGATATTTTCCTTTTAGAGGAGGGCAATCTACTTAAAACTATTGCCGATAGAATTGCACACTTTATCCTCCATAATGATCTGCAACACATATTTAAAGAGTTCAAAAGTATTAAACGAAAAGAAAAATCTGATGCGGCAGGCGATTGGAAAGTTGTGCTTGACATGATTCGAAAAACCGATCCGACTCTTTTTATGAGTATACTTCGCAAATTACTGCATCAATTATGTTTAAGAGGCAATGACGAGGCTTCCGTGTTGTTGAGCCAGTCAAGTATTGAAGTGAAAATTGGTGAAGACAGATTACCGGGCGAAGACAACAGGCCTTTACGTAAAAAGGTAATTAATAACTACGACGAATATATAAACGCCATTTTACGACTTTCGTATGAAAATTTATCAGACGATGAATTATTAATGAAAATACAGAAGTGGATACAGGAAGATAAATCTATTCCGCTTGTTCGGATATTGGAATCTCGAGAATCAACTCTGGCTGAAATAAGCGACGCTATCCGTAAATATTATCACCTCGCCCCGGAAAAATACGAACTGTCACCTTCAATGATAAAAGGTTTGCGTGTTTCTTTACTGCGCAGATTTTTTACAGAAGATCTTAATTATATAAGAGTCGCCAAAGATTTTGTTAAGCTAACTGACTTTTATAAGTTAATCGATAAGATGATCTATACTCCTACCAGCCAGGGAAAACTTGGTGGTAAAAGCTCAGGTGTTTTTGTTGCGGCAAACATTCTCGAAAAACAAGCGGATGTTTCCGAAATATTAAAGAACATTAAAATTCCAAAAACTTGGTTTGTGGCCTCAGATTGTGTGCTTGCATTTATGAGATACAATAATTTGGAAGAAGTTCTTGAGCAGAAATACAAAGAAGTTGAAGAACTGAGATTGGAATACCCTCTTTTAGTTCAAATGTTTAAAAATTCACCGTTCCCTCCTGAAATTGAAAAAGGTTTGTCCGTTGCGCTAGATGATTTTGGAAATTCTCCGCTCGTCGTACGCAGTTCAAGCTTACTTGAAGATCAGGCCGGCGCATCATTTTCAGGAAAATATAAAAGTTTATTCCTTGCAAATCAAGGAACCAAAAAGGAACGCCTGGCCGCGCTTCAGGACGCGATTGCGGAAGTTTACGCATCCACTTTTGCTCCTGATCCTATAGAATACAGGGCTGAAAGAGGATTGCTCGATTACCACGAAGAAATGGGTGTAATGATCCAGGAAGTTGTTGGTAACAGAATAGGGAAATACTACTTTCCTACCTACGCTGGTGTGATGTTTAGTAATAATGAATTTCGTTGGTCTCCAAGAATAAAACGTGAAGATGGTTTAATCCGTTTGGTAGCAGGTCTGGGAACTCGTGCTGTAGATCGAGTAGGAGACGATTATCCGATACTTATCGCACCAGGTCAGCCTAATTTAAGGGTAAATGTTTCGTATGAGGAAATTGTAAAATACTCATTAAAAAAATTAGATGTAATTAACATAGAATCCAACGAATTTGAAACCGTTCTTCTGCAGGATTTAATTGCGCAGTATGGTGAACAATGCCCGGGTATTTACGATATGATTTCAATTGTCGATGGAGAGCATATACGTCCTGCAAATATTATGGATGATCTTGCTACAAGTAACACTATTGTTACTTTCAATGGGTTATTATCAAATACGAGATTTATTAAAAAATCTGCTGAAATAATTAAAACTCTGCAAACTAGTCTTAAAACCCCAGTTGATATTGAGTTCGCCTCGGACGGAAGAGACTTTTACATACTTCAATGCAGACCACAAAGTTATACACGGGAACATACCGCGGATATTATTCCTCGGGATATACCAAGCGACAGAGTATTATTCAGCGCCAATAAACATATATCTAATGGAAAAGTACCTGAAATAACACATGTTGTTTATGTTGATCCGACTAAATACTCTGAATTGCCCGATAAAGATTCGATGCTTAAAGTTGGAAAAGCTATCGGCAAACTAAATAAATTGCTGCCACGAAGAAAATTTATACTTATTGGTCCGGGTAGGTGGGGAAGCAGAGGCGATATTAAGCTCGGAGTAAGTGTAACTTATTCTGATATAAATAATACAGCTATGCTTATAGAAGTGGCCCGAAAAAAGGGGAGTTATGTGCCCGATCTGTCTTTTGGAACGCATTTTTTCCAGGATTTAGTTGAATCATCAATTCGATATCTTCCTTTATATCCTGACGACGAAGGTATAATTTTTAACGAAAGATTTTTTCAATTGTCGAAGAATTTATTAGGCGATCTGCTGCCGCAATATAAAAAGTTGATACCAGTAATTAGAGTAATAGATGTGCCCGCGGTAACAAACGGAAAAATTCTTAGGATACTTGTAAACGCTGAGATTGATGAGGCAGTTGCTGTTCTTAAAGATCACGGGGGTGAGTTGGAGAGCCAGGCGGCCAAATCACCAGGATTCAGCGCATATAGCTCAGAAGACTGGAAATGGCGCAACAATATGGCAGAAAAATTGAGTAATGGTTTAGATCTCGATAAATATGGCGTTAAGGGAATCTATATATTTGGAAGTACCTTGAACGCGAGCGCAGGACCGGGTAGTGATATTGATTTAATTATTCATGTTGACGATAAAAGTTGGAAAAAAAATGAGTTGGCTGAATGGCTGGAAGGTTGGAGTTTGGCTCTTAGTGAAATGAATTATTTAAGAACCGGATATAAAACTGAAGGATTGTTAGATATCCATTATATCAATGACCAGGATATAGAAAATAAAAATAGTTACGCTCTAAGAATTAATTCGGTAACCGACAGAGCAAAGGCACTTAAAATAAAAGGGGGATCTAAATAAGAATTCTTTCAGCGTTAGAGGGATTATCGAGATCGAATTTAATTATCGATAATTCCTCCCCATGATGAGCAGCATTAAAACAATGAGTTCTTCCTATTGTCTCATGCCATATACCTGTTATATTTGTTGATTCGTGAACATGACCGTGCAGAGTGATGTAAGGTTGTTTCTTCTCGATAAATCTTTTTATTGCTATACTACCTATATGTACATCTAAGGGAACATAATCAACGGTTTTACCATCGAGAGCTGCACGATCCAAATTCGTTCGATAAGGTGGGGAGTGAAATAGGAAGATAGAATTTTCCAATTGTTCATTCAAAGTAAAATTTTCAAGATCTAACTCTATTGTAGAGTTCCTCGCTTCTAATTTCCTTATCGGAACAGTTCGTAAACCTTCTTCAGGTGAAATACAGCCAGGATCGACATACCTTGATACATCGTATTTTTCCCAGTCTTTCAATTGGAATGGTGAAGGCGGTACAAAACTATAGCCGAATATTCTATATTTGCTGAATATTCGTCTGTGAAAATGAATATAATTCCATACGCTTTTTGTGGAAGCGTCAACTATTGCAGCCTCCTCAATTCTCGCGTCATCATTGCCGAGTATTAAAAAAATTGCTGGATATTTTTCTGCAAGTTCTTCTTTAAGATTCTGAAATTTGAGGAGTAAAAACCCGTTTACAAAATCCTGATGTACAATATTTAACGATGTAAATTTTGAAATACCGCTTGGCAGAATATCGCCACCTATAAATACAACTTGAGGGATATCATAAGAAATTTGTTCGATCAGTTTTTTATATTTTGCTTGATCGCCATGTATGTCGGAAACAAAAAAAGATTTTATCACAGTGATGAAAATTTATCCAAAAAAATGATAAAATATTATGAAAAAATTATTTCATGCGATAAAATAAAAAGTAATGCTTGTTATTTATATATTTATCGTTAATTTTATGTCACTAAAATTTAGAAAAAAAATGAATAACTTATTCACTATACATCATCACCATATATTGCTCTTGCGATGAGTGTCGGTGAACTATAATTTGATTATTACAAAAACCCGGCACTTGCCGGGTTTTTTGTTTTTAAAAAGGAGATTAAAATGCCAAACGGAAATTTAAAACTCGCCATCCAAAAAAGTGGAAGGCTAACCGAAAAATCTTTACAGTTATTAAAAACTTGCGGACTTGATGTGGAAAACTATAAGGATAGGCTATTTGTTACAGTAAGGAATTTTCCAATGGATATTTTATTTTTACGCGACGACGATATACCAGAATACGTTCAGAATGGTGTTGCCGATCTTGGAATAGTAGGAGAGAATGTACTGCTTGAAAAAAGATCAGTTGTAGACATCGCTAAAAAACTCGGTTATGGAAGATGTAAATTACGCATTGGAATTCCTGAGTATGAAGAATTAGAGAATATTGAAGGGTTAAACGGAAAAACTATTGCCACCTCCTACCCAAATATTATGCAATCCTTTTTGAATGAAAATAAATTGGATTCCAGAGTTATACAGATAAGTGGATCAGTGGAAATTACACCTTCTCTGGGAATCGCTGATTATATATGCGATTTGGTTTCAACGGGGACCACATTACAAATGAATAAACTGAAAAAAAGTTTCACAATTCTCGAATCCGAAGCAGTTCTTATAAAGTATAAAGAACTGGAAATGAATAATGAAAAAGCGGAAATATTTTCTAATTTGCTGGCTCGTATAGAATCTGGATTAAATGCTAAAAATAGCAAATATTTGATGATGAACATTCCCAAGAACTCTTTAAAGAAAATAGTTGAAATCATTCCTTCCTTAAAAAGTCCCACGGTACTATCGCTAGCCGATGAAAATATGCTTGCTATTCAGTCCGTTATTCCGGCCGATAAATTTTGGGAAATTAATGAAGACCTTCATAATGAGGGTGCAACAGACATATTATTATTACCAATTGAGAATATTATTCTATGAAAATCTATGAGTATAATAAACTGACGGAAAAAGAAATATCATTACTCCTAAAAAGACCTGCTATTGATCTGGATAGTACATTTAAAATCGTAAAACCGATATTAAAAGAGATTAAAGAACAGGGATTAAAAAAAGTTTATGAATATGCGGAAAAGTTTGACGGCTTAATTGATAATAATATTCGTGTAACTAGTGAGGAGTTCGATGATTCGTCTCGTCAATTGAAGCAGGAAAAAAAAGACGCTATAAACGCTGCTGCCGAGAATATAAAACGATTTCATGAAAAACAATTACCAAAGAATTATTCTATTGAGACACAACCGGGTGTAATCTGCAGTCGTGAATTCAGAGCTATAGAAAACGTTGGATTGTATATTCCCGGAGGTACAGCTGTTTTACCCTCCACAGTTTTGATGTTAGGCATACCAGCTAACCTTGCCGGTTGTTTAAGGATAATAGCCTGCAGCCCGGCAAAAGAAAAAATTGATCCGGCTGTTTTATACGCAGCACGCGTGGCAGGTATAGACGAATTTTATAAAGTCGGCGGCGCCCAGGCGATCGCGATGATGGCATATGGAAATGAAGAAATATCCAAAGTTGATAAAATCTTTGGCCCTGGTAATCAATTTGTTACAGCGGCAAAAATATTAGTTAACTCCGATCCGGATGGTTGTTTGGTTGATATGCCCGCCGGTCCAAGCGAAGTTCTAATAATTGCTGATAAGTATGCTGATGCATCCTTTATAGCTTCGGACTTGTTGTCGCAAGCGGAACATGGGAAAGACAGCCAGGTTATTCTGTTGGCGGACGACAAAAAATTAATTGATGATGTGCTAAAAGAAATTGATGTTCAGAAGGAATATTTGCCGCGAAAAGAATATGTTGAGCAATGCCTCAATTCCAGCTATGCTTTACTTATAAATTCTATAAGTGATGGGATTATCTTTTCCAATAAATATGCACCCGAACATTTGATACTTAACGTGGATCAGGCAGAATCATATGTTGATAAAATAATTAATGCCGGCTCAGTTTTTATTGGAGCTTATTCACCCGAGAGCGCGGGAGATTATGCTTCGGGAACAAACCATTCATTACCCACCTACGGTTATGCTAAATCGATTGGAGGTGTTTCAGTTGAAATGTTTATGAAAGCGATCACTTTTCAGAACCTTACAAAAAGCGGACTTGAAAAAATTTCTCAAACTGTTATTCAGTTAGCTGAAACGGAAAAATTATTAGCACATGCAAATGCAATTAGAGTGAGATTAAAATGAAAGATATAAAAAGTTTAGTTAGAAATAATATAAAAAAACTGAAACCTTATACTTCCGCTCGAGATAGTTATCAATCGGGGATTCTGCTGGATGCAAATGAAAATAGTATAGGTTCCGTAATTGAAAATAACAGTAATCTGAATCGTTATCCGGATCCATCTCAAAAATTATTACGCGCGGAACTTGGCAAATTGATTTCAATAAGTCCTGGAAAACTATTTTTTGGTGTTGGTTCCGATGAAATAATAGATTTACTCGTAAGAATATTTTGTACCCCTGGAGTTGACAATGTTGTTATTCCAGAACCGACATATGGTATGTATAAAGTGGCTTGTGATATTAACGATGTAGCTACCAGAGAAATCGCTCTGGATGAAGATTTCCAAATAGATGTTAAATCAACTTTTGAAGTGATTGATGAAAATTCTAAGATGATATTTTTATGTTCTCCCAATAATCCTACAGGCAATGTACTAAGAATACAGGACGTAGAGGAAATTTGCGGGAGATTTAATGGAATTGTAGTCGTTGATGAAGCGTACATAGATTTTGACGAAGACTATAGTATGTTGCGATTAACTGATACATATAATAACGTCGTTATAACAAGAACGTTTTCTAAAGCCTGGGGCCTCGCTGGAGCGAGATGTGGATACTGTATTGCTAATGAGGAGGTAACAGAATATTTATTTAAAATAAAGGCTCCATATAATCTTAATAAACTCAGTTCCGATATTATTCTTAAAGCTATTATGAATTATAGTAGAAGAAAACAATTTGTAGATGAGCTTAATAAAGAAAGAAAGCGTATCTCGAATGAATTAAATAAAATGGATTCGATCGAAAAAGTTTTTTCTTCCAATGCAAATTTTGTACTTTTTAAATGTTCAAATGCACGTATGGTTTATCAAAAATTGGCATCAAAAGGAGTAATAATTCGTGATAGAAGCAATCAATTGAATCTTCAAGATTGTCTGCGCGTTTCTGTGGGGACGGAAAGTGAGAACAATTTATTCTTAAAAAGTCTGCGGGAAATAATATGAATTGTGTGGTGATTGATTCGCAATTATTTAATCCGAATATAAATGAAAGCGGCGGAATAGTAACCGCATTAAAATCTATAATGAACGCCGGTTACGTCATAATTGTGCACGAGTATGAGAAAAAGGTTTCGGATCAGATAAAAAAAATAATTTCGGGTGAAGAATTAAATCCTCTGGAAAATATTCCAGCCGAGGCTAAAATAATATTCGAGTTGACAACGAATAAGTTAGATAAACCTGAAACCATTTATATAAATTCTGCCGGTGTGTACAAAAATATTGGTTCTGCCGTTGAACTAATAATGAAACAAGAAAGAATAGTAAGTAGGAAAAGAAAAACAAAAGAAACGTTAATTGAGGTCGATTTAAATTTGGATGGGCTCGGAAAGTCTGAAATTAAAACGGGTCTTGGATTTTTTGATCATATGCTCGAACAAATTGCACGACACGGTAATGTTGATTTGAAAATTAATGTTAAAGGGGATCTTCATGTTGACGAGCACCATACTATAGAAGACACAGGCATTGCTATTGGAGAAGCGGTATTAGAAGCTCTGGGAGATAAAAGCGGTATTAAACGTTATGGATATTTTCTTCCTATGGATGATACCATAGCTAAGTTCGCTATGGATATTGGAGGCAGGCAATATTTGAATTTTAAGTGTAAATTTGAACGTGAAAAAGTAGGTGATTTTCCCACTGAGTTAACCGAAGAATTCTTCAAAGGAGTCGCCCAGGGTTTGAAAGCCAATATATTTATTAGAGCCAAAGGTAAAAACGATCATCATAAAATTGAAGCTATATTTAAAGCTTTTGCAAAGTCTCTGAATGAAGCTTGCAGAATAGATTACAGAACAAAGGGCAATGTACCTTCAACAAAGGGGATAATATGATTGCATTAATTGATTACGGCGCCGGCAACACCGCTTCTGTAGCCAATGTGCTAAAAGATTTGAATACAGATTATATAATAACACAAAAGGAATCAGAAATTTGTAAATCAGATAAAATTATTTTTCCTGGTGTAGGCGAGGCCTCTTACGCGATAAAAAAATTAAATCTTTACAATTTAATTAATCTTCTTCGTGTAATTAAAAAACCTTTCCTTGGTATATGTTTGGGGATGCAGCTAATGTGCGAACGGTCTGAGGAAGGTAATGTAAACTGTTTGGGTGTTTTTCCCACTTACTGTAAAAAGTTCGAAGGAGATGATATAAAAATACCACATATGGGATGGAATAAAGTTGAGTTCTCGGAGGGAAGTAAACTGTTTGACGGAATTCCGAATGGTCAACATTTTTATTTTGCGCATTCGTATTATGTTCCTGTAAACGTCAACACAAGCTCTATTTGTAATCATGGCGTCGATTTTACGGCTTCCATGCAAAAGGATAATTATTATGGAGTTCAATTTCATCCTGAAAAATCAGGCGAATATGGCATAAATATCATAAGGAATTTTTTAGAAAAATGTTAATAATCCCGGCGATAGATATTATAAATAATTCTGTTGTTAGACTTGCAAAAGGCAAGTATGACAATATAACCGATTATAAAGAATCACCATTTGATCGGGCGTTGATTTTTGCCGAACATAATTTCGAGTGGATACATATAATAGATCTGATGGGTTCGAAAGAAGGCAGTATAAATATTGACGAAATTATTACTAAAATTAAAAAAAGAACAAAACTTAAAATTGAGTTCGGCGGGGGAATACGAAGCAGCGAAGATGTTCTGAATGTTATTGATTACGGGGTTGATAAAGTAATAATTGGATCGTTATCAATAAATAACAAAAAGGAATTTGAGAAGGCGGTAGCTAAAACGGGGCCAAACAAAATTATAATAGCAGCTGATGTATTACATGAAAACATTCAGGTTAAAGGATGGACTGAGAATTCCGGAATTAAACTTAACGATCACATTAAATATTGTTTTGAATTAGGAATCACTAATTTTTTAATAACAGATATCGATAAAGACGGATTATTAGAAGGTCCCAATACTTCGCTTTATGAAAAATACATTTCAACATTTCCGCAAATTAACATAATTGCTTCCGGAGGTGTTAGTTCGTTAAAAGATTTGAATAATTTAAATGAAATAAATTGTTACGCCGCCGTAGTTGGACGAGCAATTTATGAAAATAAAATTGATTTGAAGGAGCTCGCCCAGTTTGGTAACTAAAAGAATTATTCCCTGTCTTGATATTAAAGAAGGCCGTGTAGTTAAAGGCACAAATTTTATCAACTTGCGTGATGCCGGATCCGCCGTGGAGCTTGCAGAAAGGTATTATAATGAGGGCGCGGACGAATTAGTTTTTTTAGATATTACTGCTTCTGAAGAAAAACGAAAAACATTGCTGCAACTTGTAGTTGAAGTTGCAGCGGTTATTCGAATTCCTTTTACTGTAGGAGGGGGTATTTCTGAGTTGAATGATATCGACAAATTATTAAAAGCTGGTTCGGATAAGGTTTCGCTAAATACTTCAATCGTTAATCACCCCGAATTGATTTCCAGTGCTGCAAAACAATTTGGTAGCCAGGCGATTGTAGCAGCCGTTGATATTAAAAAAGTTGAAAACACACATAAAGTTTTCGTAAAAGGTGGAAAAGTTGAAACGGAAAAAAATGGAATGTTATGGTGTATGGAATGCGCGGAGAGAGGTGCCGGTGAAATTCTTCTTACTTCAATGGACCACGATGGAACAAAAGATGGCTACAATAATGATTTTCTGAAAGAGTTATGTGAAAAAGTTAATATTCCTGTTATTGCCTCAGGAGGTGCCGGTAATAAAAAACATTTTGCCGATACTTTTATAAACACCAATGTTGACGCATGTTTGGCCGCCAGTCTGTTCCATTACAATGAACTTAGCATTGGTGAATTAAAAAAATATCTTTACAACAAAAATATTAATGTGAGAATATGATAGATAAAAAAGAATTGGATTTTTCGAAAATTAATGGACTTATCCCGGCAATTATTATAGATAATACTACAAGACAAGTATTAATGCTTGGTTTTATGAATGAAGAATCATACGATAAAACCATTGAAACAAAACTTGTAACATTTTATAGCCGCAGCAGAAAATGTTTATGGATTAAAGGTGAAACGTCCGGTAGCTATCTTAATCTTATCGATATTAAAGCCGATTGTGATAAAGATAGCATCCTTATTTACGTAAATCCTACAGGACCTACATGTCATACTGGAGAGTATTCATGTTTCGATATACCTAAGAGTAACCCCCAATTTCTTGATGAACTGTTCGATATTATCGAAGACAGAAAAAATAAACTTCCTGAAAATTCTTACACAACTAAATTGTTTCAAAAGGGCACCAATCGCATCATTCAAAAAGTCGGTGAAGAAGCGATAGAAACTGTTATTGCTGCTAAAAACCGGGACCGAGTGGAAATAATTAATGAAGTCTCGGATCTTGTATATCACATTTTTGTTATGCTTGCTGAACAAAATATTAAGTTCAATGAAATTGTACAGAATTTGGAGCAAAGGCACAGATAAACTATCAGCATGCCGAACTTAATTCTTTGATCAATTTAATTGTATTTGAAAATTGATTATCGTCTTCGCTTAAACTTTTTACCACGGCGCTGCCTACAATAACACCGTCGCAGTAAGGTGAGAACC
>PGYT01000068.1 GCA_002839805.1 Ignavibacteriae bacterium HGW-Ignavibacteriae-2 | reverse complement strand
TTAAGCAAATATTATAGATAATATTATTAATATTCAGATATAATATTAATATTTTGTAATCACTTTTTCGAAAACTATTTCTAAATGTGTGATATCAAAGGTGCAAAGAAGTTCAAATAAAAAATTATCATTATTTACAATAATGTTAACTGGACAATAAAGTTTGTTTCAAAAGGGCATACTAAATTAGTAAATTGAATTATTGTTATAAAATAGTAAGGAATAATTATGGGTCGGGTTTTCACAATTTTATTTACGGTTATCGTTTTTTCGAATTTATATAATGCGCAGGAAATACAAATATTCGGAGAGTTAAAACCAGGCAGTGTTGTTTTTGTAAAAGGAGAAGAAATCCAATCGGTCTTTTTGGACGATGATTCTTTAACAGTTGACGAAGGAAAATATTTTGTTTTTGGTTTCGACCGCGATGCAGAAGGAAGCTATTTGCTTAAAATAAAATATAATAATGGCAAAGTGTTGTTAAAAAAAATAGATTTACCCAAACGTGATTATGTGATTCAAAAAATTAACAATATGAAACAATCACTTGTTACCGCCCCCGAGAAAGAAAACGAAAGAGTTTTGGCGGAAAGAGAAATAACTAAAGCAGCCAGAGCAAAAATCGGAGAAGTAAAGGAGGCTATGTACAAAACGGGATTTGTCCGTCCGGTAAAAGGTGGAAGAATAAGCAGTATTTTTGGGAGTCAACGTATTCTAAATGGTGAACCGAAAAGTCCGCATAATGGATTAGATATTGCGGCGCCAAAAGGAACTCCTGTATATGCTATGTCTGACGGAATCGTAAGATTATCTGCCGATTTGTTTTATTACGCGGGCAACAATATAATAATTGATCATGGACAGGGATTAAACAGCGCCTATCTTCACCTCAGTAAAAAATATGTGAAAGAAGGCGACATTGTAAAAAAAGGTGAGAAGATAGGGGAAATTGGCACAACCGGCAGATCAACCGGGCCACATTTGCATTGGAGCGTTCAATGGTTTAATAAAAGAGTGGACCCAGCTGAAATTTTGAAAGTTTCTTTCGATAAAAATTGATGCTTTAAAAAAGTGAAATTAATTATTAATAAGAATATATATGATTTTCACTAAACACTTCTGGTGTTATACTGTTTTAGTTTTCTTTTTAGCCTTTTCAATAACTGCTCAACCGGAATCAAGTGAGTTTCGCCCAAAAATTGGATTAGCTTTAAGCGGCGGCGGCGCTCTGGGTATATCCCACATTGGTGTATTGGAGATTATTGACTCTTTAGGAATTCCTATTGATTATGTGGCGGGTACAAGTATGGGCGCTTTAATTGGCGCGGTTTACTCTATGGGATATTCAACCGAAGAAATGAAGGAAATAATTTTTGGTGTGGATTGGCAAGATTTATTTGATGATGAACCGAGCAGAAACAAACTCCCTCTATTTGAAAAAGGTGAAACAGGGAAATATCAGCTCAACCTGGAGTTGGACGGCTTTACGCCTAAATTACCTTCCGGGCTAATTCAGGGGCAAAAAATTCAGATGCTTTTCAGTACAATAACCGCTCCTTACGAAAGTGTTGCTAATTTCGACGAATTGCCAATTCCTTTCCGTTGTGTTTCTGCGGATTTAGTGACTGGAAGAGAAGTTGTATTTAAAGACGGATCACTTTCGATGGCTTTAAGAGCCAGCATGTCTATTCCAACAGCATTTTCACCCGTTGATTACGGCGATTCATTACTAGTAGATGGCGGTTTGACGAATAATTTCCCTACCGATATAGTAAAAAATATGGGAGCGGATTATGTGATAGGAATAGCTCTTGACGGCGGCAATCATTCCAAAAAAAAATTAAAATCAATATTTGATATTCTAGATAGAACTACAGATATACCAAGACTCGCAAAGCTTTATAGTAATATTGATTTAACTGACGCATACCTGGAGACTGATGTTTCCGGTTATACTATAATGGACTTTTCTGAAGAGAGTATTAAAAAACTAATAGAGAGAGGTAAAAAGAACGCGCGCGAAAATATCCAATTGTTGAAAAAAATTAAAAAATCTATTGGTGACGCTGATAGTGAAAATTTACGTGCGGAATCCAAAAGAAAAAGAGAATTGTTTCTTGAAAATCCTCCTTTGATTAGAAGTGTTTTAATACTTGGAAATACCACTCTTGAATTTAATTTCTTATATACTAATCTAAATATAACTCCAGGAAATCGATTTAATGTAAAAACTCTTAACGATAGAATTACTTATTTATACAGCCTTGGTTATTTCGATAAAGTTTCTTACACAATTGAAAATCGTGATGATAATTCGGTTAATCTTATATTAACAGTTAAAGAAAAATCATTCTCAAAACTTAACGTCGGTTTAAAGTATGACGATTATTATAGAATGGTTCCCATTTTCGGTATAAACATAAAATCTATTTTGTTCAACGGAACAAGACTAAAAGCAGATTATCAATTTGGCGGATTTAAAAAATTCAGTTTACATTTTTCTTACCCCTCAAGAACTTTGAACAGGCCGCTATATCCTTACATTAAAGCAAATTATAAAAGTATTCCGTTCGATTTATATGAACCATCGGGATTAAAGTTTGCAAAATATACGGATAGATCATGGTCATTTGGTGTTGGTTTCGGACTCACTTTAGGAAATCTAATTAATTTTGAAGCAGAAGTTAACAGGGAGCTATTAAACCTTGATCCCGAAATTGCTTTTCAATCCGCGGGTTTCGAATTTCCATATATTTACCAAAAATTAAGCCGCATTATTTTGCGGCTCAGTTACGACAGCCTTGACGATGTTTTGCTTCCGCGAAATGGAATTGTTTTTAATTCCTACCTTGAAAAAGGTCTTAAGAATTTGGAATCGGATCAGGCTTACAATAAAATTGAAGCAGATATCGACATGTATATTACCCCAATTAAATATCATACTTTTAAATTAGGGGCCACGGTTAGAGGTTATATAGATAATTTACCTATATATAAATTTTTCTATTTTGGAGGACCTTCAAATTTTGTTGGTATTGATTACAACCAGGCAATAGGCACCAAATTTAATGTAGGCCGATTCGAGTATATCTACGAATTTAAAAAAGATGTTTTTTTTAGGGGTATATTCAATATATCGTTAGATAACGAATTAACTTTTTCCCCCAGCGGTAAACCTTTTATGGGATATGGCGCGGGAGTTACATTCGATTCCATTTTAGGTCTTCTGAATATAATAATTGCAAATGGCGATGAAAATTTAAATTCTCCCGGCAGAAAAAAATTGCATATTTATTTTACAGCCGGATTTAAATTCTAAATTACGGAGGGATTTTAATGCTGCACGAAGTTAAACCACTTGATTTAACGGTAAGAATTAATGACTTATGGGATAACAAATGGTTCCTTTTAACCGCAGGCAGTTTTACCCATGACGAATATAACACTATGACTATTGCATGGGGTAGTTTTGGAATTATGTGGAATAAACCCTTTGTTCAGGTTGTAGTAAGACCAACTCGATTTACATATCAGTTCATGGAAAAATACAAAACTTTCACTCTTTGCCGTTTTCCCGAAAAGTATAAAACTGAGCTTAAATTGTTAGGTTCAAAATCCGGACGGGATATTAATAAAATAAAAGAATCGGGATTAACAGTTAAACAATCAACAACTGTAGAAGCTCCTTGTTTCGAAGAGGCCGACATGATATTTGAATGCAATAAAATTTATTATGACGATTTTAAACCGGAGAATTTTTTGGATTCCGGAATAGAAAAAAATTACCCGCTCAAAGATTACCACAGAATTTATTTCGGTGAGATTCTGAAAATATTGGAATTGTAAAATAAAACGGTAAATAAATAAGGCCGGTTCCGCCGCTAACCGCCAGTTTAATATGAATCCTGTCTTTGCCGATTACTTCTTTTTGTTCAATTTTTATGGAAGTTGGATTGGTATCATAGTTAACATCATCACCATCACTGAATATTTTAGCATTGTATCTTAATTCCGGATTCAGAAAATCAAGCGAAATAGAACTTGTAAATTCATTTTCATCCGTAATAGCGCCAATATACCATTCGTCCCCCAACCTTCGGGCCGTTATAATATAATCGCCAATTTTGGCATCAAGCACTTTCGTTTCGTCCCAAGTAACAGGTACTTCCTTTATAAATTCAAATGCCAGGTTGCCCTTATAATTTTCAGGTAAATCAGCGGCCATATTTAATGGACTATAAAGAGTCACATATAACGCGAGTTGTTTGGCCAATGTGGTATGAACTCGTTCAGTTTTTTTATATTTGTCGAAAGTGAGATCAAAAATTCCGGGGGTGTAATCAATCGGTCCGGCCAACCCTCGTGTAAATGGTAAAATAGTTGTATGTTCTGGCGAGTTCCCTTCGCTCCAGGCTTCATATTCTGTACCGCGCACACCTTCTCTTGTCATAAAATTGGGGAATGTTCTCCTTTCACCGGTATCTTTTATTGGTTCGTGGGCATCGATCATAATTTTATATTTCGCAGCCGTTTCAACTACACGATGATAATGGCGCACCATATACTGACTGTGATGAAAATACCCAACCGGTCTTATAGGTCCCGCATAGCCTGTTTTTACGGCGCGTATACCAATCTTGTTATAAAACGCAAATGCGGCTTCCAGACGTTTATCGTAGTTTTCGACATCACCGGCGGTTTCGTGATGACCGACAATTTCAACTCCCTTCTCTTTGGCGTATCTAACTACTTCGTAAATATCGAAATCATCATAAGGAGTTATAAAATCGAAGAAGCCTGTGGTATCAACTCCCCAGTATTCCCATCCAGTATTCCAACCTTCTATAAGAACGCCTTTTATTCCGCTGGCGGATGCAAAGTCGATATATTTTTTTGTGTTTTCAGTTGTCGCTCCGTGTGTCGTTCTTTCTAATCCGGACCAGGAGCCTTGAACTTTGCCTCTTCCCCAGGAACTTTTCCCAATGTGCATTTCCCACCAGATCCCGATATATTTCATCGGTTCAATCCAGGACACATCATTTAATTTGGTCGGCTCATTTAAATTAAGAATAAGGTTGGAAGTAACAAGTTCGCCGGGTGTTTTAGTTATCAATACTGTTCGCCAGGGAGAATTAAAAGGTGCGGAGGCATGCACTTTTGATCCATCGGGCCAAGGGCAAAGATCCGCTTTGAGCGTATTATTTTCTTTAACTTCAAGTGTCATATCGGCATAATCTATAAGCGCGGCCTCATGTATGCTAAGAAACAAATTATCGGCGGTTTGCATAGTTATTGGAGTATTAACCGCTTTCGGATTCATAATATGTCTGTCGCCGCTCTGATAATAATTATATTCTCTTGAGTCTATCTCACTTAATTTTGTTGAATTATAACTGTATTCGTAACTATCATAATCCGCCGGAATCCACCAGCAATTATGATCTCCTTTCAATTTGAATTCGCTCAATTCATCTGTAATCACAAAATCTTTAAGATTTTCCTGAGCCGGGAATTCGTATCTGAAACCTATCCCATCGTCGAAAACACGAAACCGGATATTTAATTTTCTTTGTTGATCGTCTTTCTGAACAAGTTCCAAAAGAAGTTCACAATATTTGTTTGTTATCTCGCTGCTTTCACCCCACAATGGTTTCCAGATTTCAGAAAAATTTGCGTGTGATGATCTTTCAAGTTCAAAGTTTCCGTCCAAAGCTTTCATATCTTTTAATTGAAAGCCGAGTGATGATGTATCGATAATACATTTGTTCTGATAATTAACTGTATAAATTGGTTTGCCATCAAGCAATGCAAAAGAAAGAGAGATTTTTCCATCGGGCGAAGTTAACTCAGTAATATCGTTAGAACAACTTGTTGTAAAAAAAAGTAAAAACACGGAAAAAATTTTAATAATCGTTTTCATGGTATTCTTATTTTATGCAGTTTATAAATTATTTGTTTAGAATTAACCAATCGACATATCTTTTTATGCCATCTTCAATTTTAATTTTAGGACTATAACCCAATTCCAATTTAGCTTTAGAAACATCCGCAAAAGTGATATCCACATCTCCGGGCTGTTTATCCCCGAAAATAATTTCGGCCTTTTTATTCAGGTTTTTTTCAATAATTCCAACAAGGTCAATCAATTTTATTCCCTGCGATTCGCCAATATTATAAATTTTAAATCCATCCAGCTTATCTATGCTTTTATACAAACCGTCAACTATATCATCAATGTAAGTATAATCCCTGGAAGTAGAGCCTTTACCGTCGAATAATGTTATAGGTTTGTCGTTTAATATTAAGTTTGCAAATTTAGCTATTGCCATTTCCGGTCTTTGAGCAGGACCATAAACCGTAAAAAACCGAAATGCGGTAATGTCCAATCCATAAAGGGTATTATAAGTCGAACAAAGTAATTCGCACGCTTTTTTTGATGCGGCGTAAGGTGAGATGGGGTTATCCACATTGTCTGATTCGCTAAAAGGAATTTTCTTGTTGTTGCCATATACTGATGATGAGGATGCGATCAACATTTTTGAAACTTTGTTCTTCCTCATTTCTTCTAAAATATTAATAGTCCCTTGTACATTTACTTCAAAGTAACCTGTAGGATCTTCAATTGATGGTCTAACACCTGCTTTTGCCGCCAAGTGAACAATAAGATCAAATTCATGTTTTTTGAAAATATCGGAAAGTAAATATTTATCTCGTATATCACCTTCAATTAATTTAAAATTTTTGTATTTACAAAGGAGTGAAATATTTTTTTCTTTCAATGATCTTTTATAGAAAGGGTCAAAATTATCTATGGTGATTACATGGAAATTATTTTCAAGTAATTTATTAGCGAAGTGGGAACCTATAAAACCCGCTCCTCCGGTAAGAAAAATATTTTTCACTATTCGCCTATTTTTTGTTACTCAAATATAAGTTTACCATTCAAAAAATGTTCACACATCTTTATATTAAATTATTAATTTACTGCAATGAAAACGAAGATAAAAGTTATAGGATTTGACGCTGATGATACTTTATGGGTAAATGAGCCGTTTTATAAGGAAACTGAAATTCAATTTTGTGAAATGCTTTCTGAGTATCAGCCAAAAAATATTGTCTCAAAAGAGTTGTTTGAAACCGAGATGATGAATCTTGAAATATATGGATACGGGGCAAAAGGATTTATGCTGTCTTTAATTGAAACGGCTTTACGTGTAAGCGACTATAAAGTATCTTCTCAGATAATCGAAAAAATTATTGAGTTGGGGAAAAAACTGTTGAACAACCCGATAATATTATTGGACGGTGTATTGGAAGTTTTGGATGAATTGTTTAAAAGAGAATATAAATTGATTATCGCTACAAAAGGAGATCTACTTGATCAGGAAAGAAAATTAAAAAAGTCAGGAATTGAAAAATATTTTGACCACGTTGAAATAATGAGCGGCAAAAAAGAAACTGATTATAAAAAATTACTTAAAAATTTAGGAATTAAACCCGATCGATTTATGATGATAGGAAATTCTCTAAAATCTGATATAGCTCCAGTTTTAAACTTAGGAGCTTATGCCGTACATATCCCTTATCATACTACCTGGCAGCATGAGAGCGGTGCAAGTGTGCAACCAAATAATAAAAATTTCTTTAAAATTAATCGGTTAATTGAATTAATAGAATTGTTAAATTATGAAAAGAATAATTGACGTAACAACATGGAACCGGAAAGAACATTTCGAATTTTTTAGGAATTTCGAAGAACCATTTTTCGGTATAGTTGCCGAAGTAGATTGCACCGCGGCTTATAAAAAATCGAAAGAAATCTGTGAGTCGTTTTTCCTATACTATTTGCATAAATCGATTTCGGCAGCCAATCAAATAGAGGAATTTAGGTATCGTCTTGAAGGGGATGTTTTAGTGTGTTACGATACTATCAATCCTTCTTCCACAATTGGCAGACCGGATGGCACTTTTGGTTATTCCTTTATAGAGTTCCGGCGGGATTTTAAAGATTTTGTAGAGATTGCTGAAATAGAAATCAAAGCCGTACAAAATTCCAAAGGTTTAAGGCTTAATTATAATGGAATGCGGACCGACGTAATTCATTATTCATCAATACCCTGGGTAAAGTTTACAGGATTAACTCACGCTCGCAGTTTCAGAATGAACGATAGCGTTCCTAAAATTTCATTCGGAAAGTTATATGACGTTGATAACAAAAAAATGATGCCGGTTGCGGTGAATGTTCATCACGGATTAGCGGATGGATTGCACGTAGGAAAATATTTTGAATTGTTTCAGGAGCTGTTGAACAGTTAATACTGACTGTATTGTAAAAACATTTCTTTATTAATTTAACCGGAAACTTATTGGCAGATTAAAAATTGATTCTGTTTATTAATTTCCAGTGAAGTTAATACCAAGTATCAAATTCGACTTAATTATTAAACAAAATTTCCCAAATATTCTTTCTTTTTGATTTTCTCCAAAAGTCAGAATATTTTTTCTGAGTAACAAGACCAATCGGTCCTTCATGAATTCCACCGTAATTATAACCGTCATATACACGGACAGCAATAACATTTTTACCTGGTTTTAATACACCGGCGGAAATATAATATCCTCTAAATTCCTGCCATTCCTGATCGAAGAAATTTCTAGAGGCGTCATCATACATTCTCCCGGTTTTGCCGACTAACTGTCCGTTTATATAAGCTTCATCCAAATCATCAATTTTACCGAGCATTAGAATGTACTTATCTTTACTGATATTCGAAGGCAAATTGATTGTTTTTCTGTACCAGGCGAAACCGTCGTAATCTTTATAACCCTGTGTTTCCCACACACCCGGCACCATTAAGTCATTCCAATTAGAATCATCGTAATTTATTTCTTTCCAGCTCTTGTTATCACCTGTACGGAATTTCCATTTTCCTTCCATATTATATTGTGGATCCAATAAGTCGGCTCTAACATATACGCCAATATCGCCCGAAACAATTCCACCTCCCAATTGGCTGTCGTATACCCTTACAGCAATAACGTTTTTGCCATAACGATTCAATAGTTCGGGCGCAATAGGATAACGACGGAAAGCATTATAGGCTGTTTCAAAATTTGGAGGGAAACTTCCGGAGAAACCAATCAACTTCCCGTTCAAATAAACTTCGTCAACATCATCAATAAAACCAAGCTGCAGATAAAAGGTTCTATTGCTTTTTGTATCGAGAATAAAGCTTTTTCTATACCAGGCATATCCATTGTACCCATAAAAGCCTTCGTTTTCCCAAGTTGAAGGAACCTTTATCTCTTCCCAATCAGCGTCATTATAATTTGGCTTGGCCCAGTTAATATCATCGCCAATTGAAAACCTCCAGTAACCGTTCAGTCTCAAAACTCTTTCCCAATCTTCACCGTGTGAGTTTGAGAATCCGGTTATTAAAAGCAAACAAATTATTAATAATTTATATTTAATTGATTCCCGGTTCATCAGTTCCTCTTTAATCAGCAAAATAAGTTAAAATATTCGTTTAATTACTTTATCATATGTTTGTAAATAATTGTCATAAATTGTCATCGCAACCTTGGTAATCTCTACCTTTGAACTACAACTAATTTATCGAAAGGCGTGTTAATTAATAAATAAGCCTGATAAACCGCTGCAGCTATGGAGCGGACATTATCGTTTTCGTCATAAAGGGAAATGTCATGTATTTTTATCATACCTTTTAAATCACCAATATTATAGAGGGATCTTATAATCAATAATTTAGTACTAATGTTTACCTCATGATCTATTAGCTTTACTAAAGCATCCACAGTTTCATTAATTTTATAACATCCCGAAAGATAAATACTGCTGCGCTTTAATCCATCGTTTTGTGAATTGATCCCATTAATTAAATTTTTTATAGCATTTTCATTTGGTTTGTTATTTGCTGTTAATGGTTTGTCAGCTGAAAATAATATTAATACAATTATTACTAAAATGATGTTTTTGTAGATTTGTGTTAACATTTTATATTCCTCAACAATTAATAATTTTTTTTAATTCTCACATATAAAGACGGCAAAATGTTTGTAATTGTTGTCAAACAGGAGTAATCTGATGTCATAAAATGTCATTAGGGTGGATATTTTTCTGTACAGAGGTGTATAAACAAATCGACTTTGTAATTTTAAGTATTGAGAAATCATAATAATAATCAAATAAATCGTTTGGCATAAAATTAGACTTTGTCCTATTTTATTAATAAACGAAAAACAAAAAATAAATTTCGGAGCATAACATGAAACCCGTTAAAAATGTATTTACAATTGTAGTTTTATTATTGTCATTAATTTTAACTGCATGCGGACCGTCCAAGCAGGTTACAAGAATTGATACAAAAGAAGTAACTGATTTAAGTGGAAAATGGAATGACACCGACTCACGTCTTGTATCTGAAGAAATGGTAAATGACGTGCTTTCACGACCATGGCTTACCGATTTTCTTACATCCAAGGGCAAAAAACCTGTTGTTATTGTGGGAAAAATACGCAACAAAAGTAACGAACATATAGCTTTAGAAACGTTTTCAAAGGACATAGAACGTGAATTGCTTAATTCAGGAAAAATTACTTTTGTAGCCTCAAAGGAAGAACGCGAAGAAGTCCGTGATGAGAGAAAAGATCAGCAGGATTTCGCCTCCGCAGAATCATTTAAACAATTTTATAAAGAAATTGGGGCCGATTATGTGTTGTCAGGAGTCATTAATTCAATTCAGGACGCGTCAGAAGGTCAGAAAGTAATTTTTTATCAAATTGATCTTGAACTTATTAACATTGAAACCAACACAAAAGCCTGGATAGGGAACAAAAAAATCAAAAAGTATATTGGACAGGATAAGTACTCTTTTTAATAATACAAATTTGCAATAATAGTTCGTCTTAATAACACTTTTAATTAGTTATTAATACTACAGTACTTATTAAGACGAACTGAATTTTATTAATCAGGAAATGGAAAAATGATTCGCAAATATCTCCCGGTAATATTTATTTCATTTTTATTAGTCGGATGCTCATCAATTGTTACAAATACGGAGTTTTATAATCCCATTCTTCGCAATATTGAGACCGGAAATTTTGATCTTGCTGCCAATCAAATTAATGATGCCGAATTAAAAGGGGAGTATACCGAAAAAGACAGAGTTTTACTCCATCTGGATAAAGGTATGATTTTTCATTATCAGGGCGAGTATTCGAAAAGTAATGTTGAATTTGAAAAAGCTGAAAACTTAATCGAGGATTTATACACAAAAAGTATATCCAAAGCAGCTACTTCAATGCTCTTAAACGATAATGCGTTGGATTATTTCGGCAATGTTTACGAAGACTTATACATCAATATTTTTAAAGCAATTAATTATCTTCACATAGGATCATTCGACGATGCTTACGTGGAAGTAAAACGCGTTAATGATAAATTAAATCTATTGGATACCAAATACGATAAATATATTTCGGAATTAAACGATTCTAAGGATTCCAAAATAAAAATTGAGGCTCAGGAACTCGATTATTACAATAATGTGCTAGCAAATTATATCAGTTATCTTATATTCAAAACTGAGGGGGAGGATGATAACAGCAGAATCTCTCTTTATAAATTAAACCAGGCCTGGGATACATACGGGGATGTATACAACTATTCCAAACCTTCATTTTTATCGGATTCCACTTTACTAAAGAGTAAAAACACACATTTGAATATTTTGGCATTCGTAGGAAGTGCGCCAATAAAAGAGGCGATAGGAGCAAGAATTACAACTTTTGATAATTTCGTAATGGTATCGGATCCAACTAATTTTAGAGTTAACGCGATACCTTTCCCTGGTGTAAAATACGGCTGGAATTTTAAATTCGCTTTCCCTTCTCTGGTGCAAAAAAAATCATTGGTTAAAAACATTGAAGTCTATATAGACAGTTCCTATTATTGTAATTTGGAATTACTTGAAAATATGGCAAACGTGGCTCGAAAAACTTTCGAATCACAAAAGAGTATTACATATTTCAAGTCAATCAGTCGAGCGGTATTAAAAGGGATTGGGGCAAGCGCGTTGGGCAGGGAAATTAAGAAAAATCAGAACGAAGCTGTTGGAAATATTTTAACAGCTCTTACAAACGTATTAGTAGACGCTACGGAAAATGCAGATTTAAGGAGCTGGCGCACAATGCCATCCAATTGTTACGCGGCTGAGATACCCTTAAAAAAGGGAATTTATAACGTCGAAATTAGATTTCTGGACTCGAATGGGGAAATATTAATGAAACAGTTTAATACAAATGTGAAAATCGGAAAGGATATAAATCTTTTAGAAACATTTTATTTAAACTAATTATCGGGGTTATTTAAACAGAATTAACAAATTTGTCTACTACGTTCCATTTATGGGAAAAAATGATTTTTTGGAAAAAAAAAGCGGCGTGGGATAAAATACTGGGGTATCTGCCAACGCCGCTGGGGACCAAAATAAAACTAATAATTACTCTGAATGTATTATCGGATGATTTATAAAAAAGTTTAGCGGTTTTTAGAAAAAAATAATTTTTAAAGAGCAGTGATAAAAACTGCTCTTTAAAGTATTATATAAGAATCTGAATTAAGCGGATTGAGATTTGTTTGATAATATTTAAAGTTATTAGTCGTAACTCAATATTGGACGCAACCAACGTTCTGCTTCTATAACACTAAAACCTTTCCGTTTAGCGTAATCCTGTATTTGATCTTTTTCAATTTTCCCGGTTGTAAAATACTTTGCCTCCGGATGAGCGAAATAAATTCCACATACAGAAGCTGCCGGATACATCGCAAGATTTTCCGTAAGTATTATACCTGCATTTTTTTCTACGCTAAGTAATTTCCATATCGTATTTTTTTCAGTGTGGTCTGGTTGCGCGGGGTAGCCAGGAGCGGGTCGTATTCCAGCATATGTTTCTTTTATCAATTGTTCATTATTCAGATTCTCATCGGCTGAGTAACCCCAGTATTGTATTCTGACTTTTTTATGGAGATACTCGGCAAGTGCCTCGGCCAGTCTATCAGCAATTGCTTTAATCATTATCGATTTGTAATCGTCATGCTCCTTTGCATACTGTTCCAGAAGTTTTTCTATGCCTATGCCGGAGGTTACGGCGAACATTCCTATGTAATCATTCAAATCTGTCTCTTTGGGGACTATATAGTCCGCCAGTGCAATATTATTGGCGCTTTTAGTTTTTTGTGATTGCTGTCTTATTGTGTGGAGTACACCCAGGATACCTGAACGACTATCGTCTGTATAAATTTCTATATCATCGCCAATCGCGTTGGCTGGGAATAAACCGAAGACCATACTGGTTTGTAATAGAGCATTTTGCCCAATTTCGTCCAATAAATTATTTGCATCGTCAAACAGTTTTTTCGCCTCATTTCCATATTTTTCGTTATCAAATATTGTCGGGTACTTGCCTTTTAGCTCCCATGTAATAAAAAATGGTGTCCAATCTATATATTCTCGAATTTCAGAAATTGGAATATTATTTAGAACATGTACCCCGGGAGCGTTGGGTCTTTTGGGCTTATAGTTGGACCAATCGAGTAACAATTTATTCGCGCGAGCATCGTTGATACTTATAAATTTTTTCCCGCTTGTTCTTTGTGCATGATGTTCTCTAAGCTGGGCGTATTCCTCTTTAATGTCTTCTATTAATTTAGCCCTGTTGTCCTTGTTAATTAGATTACTAACTACCGGCACACTTCGTGAAGCGTCAAGAACATGAATGGCGGGGCCATTCAAATTTGGCGCAATTTTTACGGCGGTGTGAATTCGGGATGTTGTTGCGCCACCGATTAAAAGCGGAATTTTTATATTAAGGCGCTCCATTTCTTTTGCTACATGAACCATTTCATCAAGAGAGGGGGTAATCAATCCGCTTAAACCAATTATATCAACTCCTTTATCCACAGCTGTAGAAAGAATTTTATCAGTTGGAACCATTACACCCAAATCAATTATATCGTAATTATTGCAACCAAGAACAACTCCAACTATATTTTTCCCAATATCATGCACATCACCTTTTACTGTAGCAAGCAAAACTGTTCCGGCGCTTTGTCTTTCGCCATTCTTTGTTTTTTCCAATTCGATAAAAGGTGTCAGCTGCGCCACGGATTTTTTCATAACTCGAGCGCTTTTTACTACTTGAGGTAAAAACATTTTACCTGAGCCGAATAAATCACCAACAACATTCATCGCGTCCATTAAAGGACCCTCAATAACAGATAAAGGATTTCCGTATTTAACGCGGGCTTCCTCCGTATCTATATCGATATAATCCACAATTCCTTTTACAAGAGAATGTTTAAGTCTTTCTTCAACACTTTTTTCTCGCCACTCCATATTTTGTAACTGTGTTTTGCCTTTCCCCTTAATATTCTCCGCAATTTCAACCAGCCTTTCAGTAGCATCAGGCCTTCGGTTTAGAATTACATCTTCTACATATTCCAATAAATCTTTCGGAATCTCTGCGTAAACTTCTAATTGACCGGCGTTTACTATACCCATATCCATGCCGGCTTCAATAGCATGGTACAGAAAAGAAGAATGCATTGCCTCTCTAATTACATCATTTCCCCTAAATGAAAAAGAAATATTACTCACACCACCGGAAATTTTTGCGTGCGGGAGGTTCTTTTTAATCCATCTGGTTGCATTTATAAAGTCCACGGCATAATTACGGTGTTCGTCAATTCCAGTTGCGATAGCGAATATATTTGGATCAAAAATTATATCTTCGGGCGGAAAACCTATTTCTTCGGTCAGTATTTTATACGCTCGTTCACATATTCTTATCTTACGTTCGTATGTATCTGCCTGCCCTTCTTCGTCAAAAGCCATCACAATAACAGCGGCACCGTACATTAAAGCTTTCTTTGCGTGTTCTTTAAATTTCTCCTCGCCTTCTTTCATCGAAATGGAATTAACAATTCCTTTGCCTTGTAAACATTTTAATCCGGATTCAATAACAGACCATTTGGATGAATCCAACATAATAGGAAGTTTCGCAATATCGGGTTCGGAGGCGATCATGTTCAGAAATTTTGTCATAACTTCTTCACTGTTGATCATTCCCTCGTCCATATTTATGTCAATTATCTGGGCCCCACCCTCAACCTGATTCCTTGCTACACTTAAAGCTTCCTCGTAATTTCCTTCTTTAATCAGTCTTGCGAATTTTTTTGATCCAGTTACATTTGTTCTTTCACCTATATTTACAAAATTTGTTTCCGGTCTGAACACCAAAGGTTCGAGACCGCTAAGTTTAGTGTATCCGTTAGTTTTTGGAATTTTGCGAGGTTTATACTTTTCGGTTATAATTGAAAACGCTTTAATATGATCGGGAGTTGTTCCGCAACATCCTCCTATAAAATTATAATAACCTGCTCTGGCGAAATCTTCAAGCACTTTCAACATAGATTCCGGTGATTCATCGTACCCACCGAATTCATTTGGCAGACCAGCGTTTGGATAAAGACTTATATAAGTTTCTGCAACTGACGATAATTCTTCTATAAAAGGACGAATCTGTTTGGGTCCCAATGCGCAGTTTAATCCTATGCTTAAGAGATTTTTAACGTTTCGCAACGAATACCAAAACGCCGCAGTTGTTTGACCTGAGAGAGTTCTTCCGCTTTGGTCGACAACAGTGCCCGAAATCATAATAGGTAATTCTTTACCGGTCTCTTCAAGCAGTTCCTGAATTGCAAATAACGCTGCTTTCGCATTAAGAGTATCGAAAATTGTTTCCACTAACAATATATCGACGCCGCCGTCTATAAGTCCCTTGGCCGCCTCTTTGTAAGAAATCCTCATTTCATCAAAGGTAACTGCGCGATAACCGGGATCATTTACATTTGGCGAGAGTGATAATGTTTTATTTGTGGGACCCAGGGCTCCGGCAACAAATCTTGGTTTTACTGAATTGGAATACTCTGCGGCCGCTTTTTTAGCGATTTTAGCAGACTCAAAATTGATTTCGTAAACAAATTCCTGCAAATCATAATCGGCTTGGGAAATTGAAGTGGAACTGAATGTATTTGTTTCAATAATATCTGAACCCGCTTCCAGATATTGTTTATGAATAGATTTAATTATTTCGGGTTGAGTTAAAGACAGAATATCGTTATTTCCCTTAAGATCCTTGTGATGACTTCTGAATTTTTCACCTCGGTAGTCTTCCTCTCCGAATTTATGCCGCTGAATCATAGTGCCCATTGCGCCGTCTAGGAGCAGGATTCTATTTTCCAATATATTTTTGATTTCTTCAAGTTTCATCCGAATAACTTCCTAATTAATAAACAATTGATTGTAGTAATATGTCAATATACTTAAATTACTATTTAAGTTAAATTAATGAAGCGAGGTTTAAGATGATAGTTGTAACGGGAGGAGCGGGATTTATAGGAAGCGCAATTGTTTGGAAATTAAACGAGCTCGGTGAACAGGAAATTGTGATTGTGGATGAATTAGGAAGCGACGAAAAGTGGAAAAATTTAACGGGGCTTAAATACATTGATTACTATAATAAAAACGAATTCATAGAGCTGATTATTGAAGATGCAGTTCCATTTGAAGTAGACGCGATAATCCACATGGGCGCCTGCTCATCAACTACAGAAAAAGATGCCGACTATTTGATGCAAAACAATTATCATTATTCGCAGGATCTCGCAAAGTTTTGCCTTACTCATAAAAGCAGATTCATATATGCCTCCTCTGCCGCAACTTACGGTGATGGAAAACAGGGATACGAAGATGATCAAACTAGACTAAATGAGTTGAGACCTATGAACATGTATGGTTACAGTAAGCATCTTTTCGACTTATGGCTTCATAAAATGGGAATGATTGAAGAGGTTGTAGGATTAAAATTTTTTAATGTTTACGGCCCTAACGAATATCATAAACAAGATATGCGAAGTGTTGTCCATAAAGCTTATGAACAAATATGTGATACGGGAAAAGTTAAGCTGTTCAAATCTTATAAACCTGACTATAAAGACGGGGAACAGGTTCGAGATTTTATTTACGTTAAAGACGCAGTGGATATGGTGTTGTTTTTTCTGCAGAACAAAAATAAAAACGGCTTATATAATGTAGGTACCGGCAAAGCCAGATCATGGAAAGATTTAGTGACGGCTGTTTTTAATTCTTTAAATAAAGAAGTAAATATAGAATTCATAGATATGCCATTGGACATACGCGATAAATACCAGTATCATACAGAAGCAAATTGTAAAAAAATAATCAATGCTGGATACACTAAAGAAACTTATTCATTGGATGCCGGGATAGAAGATTATGTGAAGAAATATCTTGTGGCTGAGCCTTTTCTCGGTTATTAATTTAATTTTACTGTGGATATAAGTAACCATTATAGAGTTACGTTGGGTGAGGTTAATTGAGTAGAGTATTTTAATTAAAGTACATCAGGAAAATATTGTTATTGAATCTAGCGCACCCGGTCAATAATTCTTAATTGTAATTTTTCAATCTAATCTTAAATAAATTATGAAACTTGCTACTCTATGTTATGTGCAGAAGGAAAATAAAACTTTGATGCTTTACCGTAATAAAAAAGAAAATGATTATCACGAAGGCAAATGGAACGGGCTTGGGGGAAAGTTTGAACCTGGTGAAACACCAGAAGAATGCGCTATCAGAGAGGTTTATGAAGAATCCGGACTGAGAGTTAAAAATCCGGTTATGAAAGGTTTTGTTACTTTTCCCTTATTTGATGGCAAAGATGACTGGTATGTTTTTCTTTTTGTTTTCAGGGAATTTGAAGGCGAACTGATCAATTCTCCGGAAGGTAGACTAGAATGGATAGCAAACGAAAATTTAAAGGAATTGAATCTATGGGAAGGAGATCAGATATTTATTCCGTGGTTATTTGAAGATAAATTTTTTAGTGCAAAATTTAATTACGAAGAGGGCAAATTTATAGATTATTTTGTGTCGTTTTACTGAATTGGCTCCTTCATATTATTGTAAACAAATTCCGAGACCTCGACAGTTCCATTGACCAAATTTATATTTTTGTTATTGGTTCCATATTTTGTAAGAAGGTATGGATCGTTTAATAATTTGTTTACTAAAGAGGGTAATTTAGAAACCCTTTTCTCGTAAATTCCCAAATTATTTTCAACCATAAAGTCGACATTTCCTTTTTCCTGTTCCCATATATAACTGTTTACTATCGGAATTTTACCGGATATCAAGATTTCCATTAATGTGGAGGCACCGCATTTGGTAATGATAACATCCGATATACTAATCAATTCGTAAATAAAATCGACATACGAGTATACTTTTAATGAATTATAATTAAATCTGTTTTTTAATTCCAACGCATCATTATAGAGTTGTTTATTTTTCCCGCAAACGAAAGCTATATCAAACTCACCTTTAAGTTTTAAAAGGTTTTCCAGGATTGTATATCCATGTGGTATTCCGTCACCGCCGCCAAGAATTAGCAATACTTTGTCTTTTTCATAACCCAGCTGACGTTTAAAATTAATAATTTCTTCCGGTGTCGCTTTGTGAGAAAACTTCTCGTTTACTAAAAATGGAAATACGTTTATTCTGTTGGATTCAATCCCGCTTTTAATACAGGAATCTTTTAACTTATCACTGAAAACAATAAAATTCTGATTCTTTCGTAAAAACCATAGCGGGTGAGCAATATAAGGATCTGTAACTATTGTTAAAATTCTCGGATTAATTTTCAGCTTTTTTACCAATTTGTAAATTGGTTTAATCAGCAAGAAATGGAATATTACAATCTGATCGGGTTTTTCGTTCAGTAAAATTTTTTTAATTCTATTTTTAATCGATATTGAAATCAGGAAAGCGCTCAATTCAGCAATAGGTTTGAATTTATGAATAGCATAAGTTAGCTCGTATATCCATTTCGATTTGTTTTGAAGAATTCTGTAGCCGTCTTCCACAACATATTTATGCAGACTACGGCGATTATCGAATCCGTCCAACAAAATTATTTCGGTATCATTATACTTCCTAAGATACTGAGCTACAGATTTGGCTGGAGCAAGGTGTCCTCCGCCCGTATTCAGATAGAAGAATAGACTTTTATATTTATTTTTTTCCATTTGCTTTATCTCATTACCGCGGAGTTGTTTTGATCTAATTTGCCATTCTCAAGAACTTCAATAATTTTATAAGATCCCATTTTTCTCGCGTTCAAAAACCCTGACCAGGCGGCCGCGGCCAATCTACCGCCTTTTAGTAATTCGAACAGCCATTGATCTGTGTAATCGGGATTTTCTTGTTTCATTGCTGCCTGAATTTCGTATAACCATTTTGCATTAAATTTTTCCTGAGATCCAATGGGGGATGTGATAATAATAGGAATCCCAAGTGCACTAAAAAAAGATAATTCACTTGGTTTCGTCCACAATACATCCGTATCATGCAAATTTTTGTTAAACTTGTTAAAATAATCGTCAAGTGATTCGGAATAAATGATCTCTATTTGATCATCATCCTGTGTAATATCGTTTTTTATTTTTAAGTAATAATCTTTTACGTCACTTCTTATACCGGCAACAAGAACTAGTTTTACCTGGTTGGATAAAATTTTTCCTTTTAAACTGGATGCAATCCGACCGCCAATTTCCATTTGAGCTCCGGCACCTCCAACTGTATAAGTTATTTTTAGTTTTTCGGTTTCCGGTTTTGTATAAGTTCCTTCGCCCAAAAAATGAGCAACATTTTTTTCATGTCTGTTCAAAAAATTTTTACTTGGGTCAAGTTTATACAATCTTTTTCCAAGATTAGATTTTAATACCGACAGTTTATTGTCACCAAGCAACTCGAAAGGTAAAGGAAAACCGGTTATAAAAATTCTTTCGGACGTCACTCCGTATGCTTTTAATCTTCTGGCTGCTTTAGCGCAGGGGGCAAAGTATTTAATCCGGCTTTGTTCAGCTGATTCAGGCACCCAAACTCTGTTAATATCAGCATCACAAATAATACAATAAACCTCGTTATCACCTTTAATATCAGCTGCTATAGCAGATGCAAAGAAAGAAGTTACAATAGGAATATTTTTAGTGGCTGTTTTATTGAGCATTCCCAGGCACAGTCCTTTATTAATATTTGATTTAAGTAATTTTACCTGGAACGAAGGTCTCGAAAGATCTCTGACCGGGTACATTGAAGGAATGTGTAAAAGTGCATCGAGCATACCGAAAATATAATCACCGATAACGGGAAATCCCTTTGCCCTCGACATAAATTCATAAACATGTAAAAATCGTTTCCAAAGTTTTTCCTCACCTTTTGATGCCGATTTATCGGAACCTACAGTTATAATTTTCTCTTCGGCTATATATTTAAGAGGGTGAACAGCTCTTTGATGCCCATAGCCCATATCTGCGGTAACCACCCAAACTTTAAATCTATCAGTCATTTGATTTTCTATTTTTAATATCTTTGCTCAATTTGTTATATCTATATCTTTTATTACTCTTAAAAATAGATTTTTTTTATTAAATAATAGATTTACAAATTGTTAAGAAATTCCAGGTGCTGAGCTAAAAAATATTGAGGATTTGTTCTTTTTATATAAATTCTGAAAATGAAACATTACTGAATTTTATGAATCTCAATGGTTTTATCCCTGAAAATGCATTTGTCGCCAGCTTTCATTTTGTAAAGAGCTTTCCCAATTGGAGACGCTAATGATATGGTTAGAAATTTTTCATTTTCCAGAATAATCTCGCCCGTATTTATAGCTATAAAATAATTCCCGAGATTTGTGTATACAATAGATCCCGGTTCAACCAATGCACATAATTTTTTTATGTTTATACCGGAGAGAATTTCTTTTAATTTCATCGATTCGGATAATTGAGTTGAGTACTTTTCTATTTCCAAATGCATTAATGCAACACCGGTTTCGTATTTATCACCCATACTGCTTTTAGATTCCTGAATTGCGGATTCCCGGGCTTCTTCAATGGCGTAAGTTAAAGCGGAAATTTTTTCATCTACATATTCCATGCATTTTGCGTATAGCTTTTGTTTAATCGAAATATTATCATTCATAATTAACAGTCCTGTAAAATTTTACTTTTGTATTATTCCGCCAAATGGAAATTTAGCGTTGACATGGAACTCTCAAGCTATATTTGATTAAAATTAGTTGTTGAAAACAAACTATATTATTACTTTTTTTTGACTCACCCAAAACGGGAGTCAAATAATGTTAAAAATGTTTTAAACACCTGTTGATGCTGAGATTAATCACCTAAGAAAACAAATCAAAATTATTTTTTTAAGTATTTACTCATTCTCAATATAATTGAATTTGCCGCGGGATAATTTGACTTTACTTTTTTTATTTTTACTTTCAAGCCTTTTACTAACAGATTGTCCTGTTGGTTTTGTAGCCTTCCTTTTTTTTACAGGTCTTAATGCGTTACTAATTAAATCAGCCAATCTTTTGAATGCGTCTTCCCTGTTTTTTTCTTGTGTTCGGTATCGTTGGGCTTTAATAATTATTATGCCGGCTTTTGAGATACGATAATCCTTGAGTTTCAACAGTTTTTCTTTACTGATTTGTGGAAGCGATGAAGAGATAATATCGAACCGCAAATGAATTGCTGTGGCCACTTTATTAACATTTTGTCCGCCTGCGCCCTGAGATCGCACTGCCGTCACTTCAATTTCATTATCCGATAAAATTATGTTTTTTGAAATGTATATCATTCTATTTAACTGCTTTTTAATTTCGATTTATGGAATTCAGAATTTGTATACAGATAAAAATATATGGTTTATTAAACCGCAGAATTTTATTATTCTCACCAGCAAATCTAATGAAAAAACACAAGTTCGTTAATAATTTTGATACCATTAATTATTTTGAATTGGATTAATATCTGGGCTTAGTTTTAACTTTACGACAATTTCAAAGCCATAGCATTCATGAATTAAATTATAATCGTCAACAGCTTCAGGTTTAAGTTCAATTAAAACATGTGAAATTTAAAAAGAATACAGTAGCAGAAATACCGAATAGCTTTTTAGGCGTTAAGAGAATTCTTAAAACTATTACAAAGGGTAAAAAACCTCTACCAATATCTCAGTTAAAGGTTTCGGAAATATCTCCAGACTGCTCAGAATTAATTTAATTAACTAAATTTTATAAGGTTATAAAACGAATACCATAAACAAATATTTAAAATTAAACTGAAAGTGTTCTCTTTAGAAATCCTTTTATCATATCATTTACAAAACCGGGATTTTCC
>PGYT01000067.1 GCA_002839805.1 Ignavibacteriae bacterium HGW-Ignavibacteriae-2 | reverse complement strand
TGTAATTATTTAATAATCGACTTATAAAAGAAGAGCCGGAAATATTTTCCGGCTCTCTTGTATCAAAAAACATCAAATTATTATTAGTTATCTATTTCTCCAGGCGCCTTTATTCTCTTTCTTTTTGCCTGATCTGTTTTCAGAAGGTTTATCTTCGGAACGTTTTTTATCCGATTTTCCAGAAAATTTGCCGCCTGCAAATTTGCCATTCGATTTCTTTTTATCCGTTCTACCCTCAAATTTACCGCCGGATTTTTTACGCGGAAAATCTTTCGAATCCCATCGTCCTCTGCTCTCGGTTCGTTTCTTCTCGGAAACTTCCACATTAATATCACGATGCTTCAGCTTTTTGTTTTTAAACGATTTTAATATAGTATCGGCATATTTGCTGTCAATCTCAAAAAAGGAAAAGTTTTTAAGTATCTCAATATCACCGATCTCAATATTTCTTACGTTTGTAAAATCGTTAATCATACCAATTAATTGTGTCGGATTAAGATCATCTGTTTTTCCAAGATTTATAAAAAATCTTGTAAATGCATATCCATCTCCGCTGTCTCTTCTCTTAGCTTTTCTTCTGTCATCGGGCACATTCAGATCCGAAGCGTTTTTGTAATAACCAAGAAAGCGGTTGAACTCCAAAGAAACGAATTTTTTTATTAATTCTTCTCTGTCAAGCCATTCAAGTTTTTTGTAAATATTTGGTAAAAATGATTCAATTTGGGTGGTGTCCACTTCAACTTTTTCCATTCTGTCAATCAAATGGAACAATTGTTTTTCACAAATCTCTTTTCCGATAGGAATATTAAGATGCTCGAACTTTTTACCAAGAATTTTTTCTATCTGCTGTATTTTTCCTTTTTCACGCATATTCGAAATTATTATTGAAGTTCCATTTTTGCCGGCTCTGCCGGTTCTGCCGCTGCGATGAGTGTAAATTTCCAATTCGTCCGGAAGGTTATAATTTATAATGTGCGTAAGATTATCAACATCCAATCCGCGTGCGGCAACATCTGTAGCCACAAGAAGTTGTATATGTTTTATTCTAAACTTATTCATCACGGTGTCTCTTTGTACCTGAGATAAATCTCCGTGCAATGAATCAGCGTTATAACCGTCTTTAATCAGCAAGTCAGCAACTTCCTGAGTTTCTTTTCTTGTTCTGCAAAAAATAATTCCATAAACATTCGGGTGAAAATCCACAACACGTTTTAGCGCGAGATATCTGTCTTTTGCGTGAACCATATAAGCGATATGATTAACGTTTTCTGCGCCTGTGTTGCGTTTACCAACGGAAATTTCAGTCGGGTTTTTCATGTATCTGTTTGCGATAGCCGAAATTTCTTTTGGCATTGTAGCAGAAAACAGAAGAGTGTTTTTTTCATTTGGTGTAGATTTAAGAATTTCTTCCAAATCTTCGCGGAAACCCATATTAAGCATTTCGTCGGCTTCATCAAGAACTACAGTATTGATTTTTGTAAGATCAATTACACCTCTGTTTATGAGGTCAATTAATCTGCCGGGAGTTGCAGAAATTATATGAGTGCCTTTTTTTATCGATTTTATTTGGTTCTCAATACTTGCACCGCCGAATACTGCTGTAATTTTTAATTCAGGTTTATATTTCGCATAATCGATTATATCATTCGATATTTGAAGACATAGCTCTCTTGTAGGAGCAAGAATAAGCGCTTGTATAATTTTCTTTTTAGTATCAATTTTTTGTATAAGAGGTATACCGAAAGCGGCTGTTTTGCCTGTACCGGTTTGCGCAAGCGCTAATAAATCACCGGAGTTTTCACCAATTAAATAAGGGATTACTTTTTCTTGAATCGGCATAGGGTTCACAAAACTTAAATCCTTTATAGCTCGTAAAATATCTTTGTCTACGCCAAGATTTTCAAATGTTATCATTAAATTTCCTAATAGTTTGTAAATTTCTTTTTTCCTGCGGAAAGTTTATAATGGCTAAAATGAGGAGTATTATACATGCCGGTTGTAGTGGAAGATTTAATTTTAAAAATCGACCGGAAGTAGAACTTTGTTTCAATCTAATAGCATTATAAAATCTGCTGTACAAATATAAGCCTTTACATGCATAAAACTATGAAAATAATTTAGTTATGATAATTACAACTTAAGTAGCAGACGTATAAAAAGAAGCCGCTCCTTAAAATTAAGAGCGGCTTGAGAAGGATAATAAATTAATCCAAAAAATATGATTTATGTAATTCTTCAATTTCTGAGAGGACTTTATTTATTTTCTCAATTTTTCCTTTTGGATACAATTCACCTTGTTTCAGGTTTAAGGCTTCTTCGTAATTTGTTTTTGCAGCGGCATAATCTTTTTGGGATAAAAATTCGTCTCCTTTGTAAATGTATTTTTTGTATTCCATATCGGTATCGGTCTTAAGTTCCACCATTTTTACCGCGCCCCCATTTTCGGCTGTCATAAGCTTTAGAAATGCTTCCGGATAGCCCACCCTTTTAGTCTTTCCGAATTCATTTTTTACAACGCCGTCCATATATTTCATATTCAAAAATTCAAAAAGATTTTTCCACTCAGAATAAGTTTTTGATCCCGCTTCAAGTGAATATTTAGTAAGATAGTCCACCGCTTCACCTTTGGATTTATTAAGAAGCGAAAGCGCCGCTCCATCAATAATTTCCTGCCGGCTTAAAAAATATCCTTCCAATTCGTTTTGTTTAATTTGTAGATCGCCGATTGCGAGTGAGTATCTTGGGTAAACAAAATTTGAAACGGCGTTGAAGACCCAAAATGCGGAGTCCCAACTGAATTTAGATAAAGAGGCCATTTCGCCTCTGTAATTATACGGAATATCGTTAATTGAAGTATACATAGGCGTATAAACGGTCATATAAGTATCGTCGAAACCGAACCAAATTATTCCGCCGATTTCCCGAGGTAAAAATGAGCGTGACTGAGAAACAAAACTAAATCCAGTTTGGTAAGTGCTTGTCGGACGTTCATTAAAATATTCCTGTCCGTCAACTTTAAAAGTTAAAGGACTGCACCTATATGGCGAATTATAAGGTCCCGCGGCAATTCCTTTTGTCATATCCAATTCCGTTCCTTCGTAATGGTCGCGCATCATATTCATTACATCATGTACCGATAGTTTGTTCTCGGGTTTAATCCAAAGCGGCATTCTTTCTGTGGTTTGACCTTTTATATAGGTTAAATATTTATCCATATCTTTATTAACCCTTCTAAAAAACGACCAAACACGCGCATCGCAAAACCGTATTCCACCAAAATCCAAAGGATTATAAGCCGCGGCAAAATCAAAATCTTTATCCTCACCCGAAAAATATCCTTTATCCCGAGCGAATGAAATTACATCTTTTGCGTACATACAATTCTGTGGATCGTTAAGCGGAAAAGTTGTAATACGAGCTTGATTTGCGTGTCCGGAAACAAATCCATCGGGAATTTTGCGAGCTACCCAAACAGCTCCGTTAACTCCTTCTCCTTTACCTATCAATTCTAGTATCCAGGCTTCGTTTGCGTCTGCAATAGAAAATGATTCGCCAGAGCTGTAATATCCATATTTCTCCACAAGTCCGGTCATTATTTCAATTGCCTGACGCGCTGTTTTGGAACGCTGAAGAGCTATATAAATTAAACTGCCGTAGTCTATAATTCCTTTTTCATTTCGTAACTCCTCTCTTCCGCCAAAAGTGGTCTCGCCTATTGCCACCTGATATTCATTCATGTTGCCGATTACGTTAAATGTGGCTTCCGCCTGATCTATATCCCCAAGATACTTTCCTGTATCCCATTCATAAATTTTTAATAATGTACCTTTAGTGTAAAACGCAGGTTTTATATGAACCAGTTCACCGTAAAAACCATATGAATCGGCGGAATAGGTTATCATTACCGACCCATCCGTACTGGCGCCTTTTGTAACAATAAAATTAGTGCACGCGTTATTACTGCTATTTATTAATAAAATTGTTATTAGAACCATCCATACCATAAAATATTTTTTCATATCCACTCTTTCTATATTTTAAAAACTATTGAGTTATTGATGAGGAAATTAGTAAAAAGTGGTCAATTTGTGAAGCTGAATATGCACACTTAACATTATTCGACAATTAAACCGCATAATTATTTATTCCAACATTTGAAACAAGACACTTAAATCGTTATTTTAATTTGTCTTTCATTTTAAACGTTAATACGTTTCAGCGGAGGGAATAAATGACTTCCAAAACAAAAGACTTCTTTTACTCAGATCAACCAGAACCTCATAAAATAAGAACAAAAGAAATTCTAAAAACTCATCCTGAGATGAGGCAGCTCATTGGCCGAAATCCTTACACATTTGGTATAATTTTATTTACTGTAGTTTTACAGACAGCTATTGCCATTTCTTTAACAGGAGCCGAATGGTGGTGGACATTAATTATAGCATGGTTTTTCGGCGCTTTCGCAAACCACACTTTGTTTGTACTTATACACGAAGCGGCGCATAACCTTATTTTCAAAAAAAGGTTATTGAATTATATATCGGGAATAATAGCCGATTTACCCAACATAGTGCCCAGTTCAGTTTCTTTTAGAGCTTATCATCTTAAGCATCATTCTTTTCAGGGAATATATGAGTTGGATGCGGATCTCGCGAGCGAATGGGAGGCTAAATTAATAGGGAATACGATAATTGGAAAAGCTTTTTGGGAGCTGTTTTTCCCCATCTTTCAAGCATTACGCCCCACAAGATTAAAAGAAATAGCTTTTGTCAATACCTGGACTATAATCAATTGGATTGCCGTATTCAGTTTTGATGTGATTATAATTTTATTTTTTGGCTGGGCCCCATTTTTATATCTTGTTTTTTCTTTCGTATTCTCCATTGGATTTCACCCTTTGGGAGCCAGGTGGATTCAGGAACATTTTTTAACTTCTCCTCCGCAGGAAACATACAGCTATTACGGTCCTTTAAATGTGCCGGCTCTTAATGTAGGTTACCATAACGAACATCACGACTTCCCCTCAATTCCATGGAATAATCTTAGGAAAGTTAAATCATTAGCGCCCGAATTTTACGATAATTTGGCCTTCCACAAATCGTGGTTTAAGTTATGGCTTAGGTTTCTTTTTGATCCTAAATTATCTTTATACTCCAGAATTGTTAGATCAAACCGGGGCGGATTAACTGCCGGAGATGATTAATCCCGGAATATCTCTTATCGCCCGGTATACTGATATAATTAGTCCATTAATTAGAACCGCGCTCATGTCAGATTAAAAGAAAATAATTAATATACATAGTGTTTGAAATTTAAAAAACTATCGGAGGATATAATGATAAGCACGAATTACGCTCGACTTTATGCCGTTTTAACCCTCCTCTTTATATTTCTGTTTCCTACAACAAATTTCGGCCAAAATGAAGAAATACCGGTTACAACCGAGTCGCAAGAGGCGTCCAGTTATTTTATGGAAGGGAGATATAAGTACGAAAACATTCAATACGCTTCAGCCGCCGCATTATTTGATGAGGCAATTTTAACAGATCAAAATTTCGCGATGGCTTATCTCTATCGCGCTCGCTGCGGAGGTGGATATAATATTGTTCAGAAAAATATGCAAAAAGCCGAATCCCTTATCGATAGAGTATCTGATGGAGAAAAATATTTAATCTTGTTTCAGAAAGCCCTTTTGGAAGCGGATCATATAGCTCAAAAAGAGAATGCGATGAAATTGATGGAGCTGTTTCCAAACGATAAACGGATGCATTATAATGTCGGACTATATTACGATTTTATTAATGATCCGGCTACAGCATTAATGCATTATTTTAAAGCGCTTAATATTGATGAAAAATATGCCGCCGCTTATAACAAAATAGGTTACGATTTTATTGATCTCGGATTTATGCAATCCGCAGGCGAAGCTTTTAAAAAATATATAGCTTTAATTCCTGACAGCCCAAATCCTTATGATTCCTATGCAGAACTTCTTCTTAAATTAGGAAAGTACCAGGAATCCATAGAACAGTATCAATTGGCAAATCAGAAGGACAGATTGTTTACCCAGGCTTTGGCAGGTGTTGGGCATAATTACGTTTTTCTGGCGGATTTCGAAAAAGCCCGCGAATATTATCATCGTCAGCACGAAGAAGCAACCAGAACAAACGAAAAACTTGAAGCATTGCTGTGGATTGCGGTTTCTTATATTCACGAAGGAAATGTTGATGAAGCGCTGCACACTTTAAAACTTAGACAAACATTCGCTGAAAACGCCGGACTTTTGCCGGATATTATTGACACGCAAAATCTATTGGGCATTCTTTCAACTGAAACCGGAAAGTATACTGATGCGGAAAAATATTTTAATGATTCCGAAAAACTTATTGAAAAATCGGATCTTGAAAAACCGGTTAAAGATTCATACATAGTACAATTCCATATTAATAAATGTCTGCTGCTTGTAAAAAGTAATAAACTGGAGTTAGCAAAGCATACCATGGCAATCTGCGATAAGAATGTTGTTAAAAGAAATAATTTAGCAGAAATAAAAAGAATGAATTTAGTTTTAGGACTCTTTAATTTATATAGCAGCAAACCAAAAGAGGCGCTAAATTATTTTAATAACGCGGATACTGAAAATCCATATACATGGTACTATATTGCCGAAGCATACAATAAATTGGGTTACACCGAAAATGCCGAAGCATTTAAGGACAGGATTAAATACTGGAATCAAAACAGTTTCGATTTTGCTCTGGTTCGTAATAAAATGGAATAAACAAATATGGAAAATGAAGTATTTGAGTGTGAAGTCTGCGGCGGCGAAGTGCTCGCCGAAGATAATTTTTGTGTTAACTGCGGAGCTATATTCACGGAAGGAATTAATTGTTTAAATCATCCAAGTGATTCTGCCGAAGGAGTTTGTGTGATTTGTCAACAAGCATTCTGTAAAAATTGCGGTGATATGGTTAATAGTTTGTTTTTATGTTACCAGCATGAACACTACGAAATTATTGAGAACTACGCTCGTTTGACAGGCGGTCAGGATCAAAATGAAATTAATTTCTTAAACGACTGCCTGCTGAAAGAAGGTTTACATTCTATAGTTTATTCACGTAAAGCGTATCCTTTGAATGTAGTGGGTCTCGATCGCTGGGGACCCGGGGATTTTAAGGGTCGTATTATTAATGAATTTAAATTAATGGTGCCATTGAACGAAGTTATTACCGCGCAAAATATCCTGAAAAATTTCGAGGAAAAAGCGCCATTTTGAACCACTATTATAAATCTCCATTAGTATATTACGTCGGTTTTGTTTTTAACTGTGAGCCTATTGTGCATTTCTTAAAAATTTAATCTCAACTTTTTTATGAGATAACGGGAAACCACAATTCGGAAATCACCTTTTTTTGTGTGCAGACAAAATTCTGTAATAATTATCCATTTAAAAACCGGTCGTATAATTATGTCAATAAATAAATTACTCGTAATTACTATTATTGCAAGTCTTGCTGTTTCAGTATCAGCTCAAGCTGATCTTTCTGAAAAATTCATCGTTTCCGCTGATTCTATAAAAAAACATGAAACTTATTGGATAAATGCAAATTGGAAATACATTCCGGGCGATGATCAATCTTTTGCTGAAATTGGTTTTAACGACAGCTCATATATTGGTATCGATTCCAGGCTTCAGCCCGAATACGGCAATCCGGAGTCGTGGAATGGAATTGCATGGTTTCGATTATTGGTGGATGTAGATTCGGCATTAGCCGGAAAAGTTTTAGGGTTACGTGTATGGCAGGCCGGAGCGTCAGAAATTTATTTAAATGGTAACTTAATCCAGTCTATCGGGGAAGTATCCGGCCAATCCGACAACGAAATACCTGGCAGGGAAATCGGAATTAGAGTGATAGTCTTCGATAAAGCCGGTAAAAACTTATTGTCGGTCCGTTATTCTAATCATAATTTACAATATTTTCAAAGTGCTAAAATAGATGCGGGTTTTAGTTTAGCTCTTGGTGATTATAATGTCCTTAATGCATCTTCAATAACAAACACGAGAGACAATTCGATAAATATGATTGTCTTTATTACGGCGGCTCTTTCACTCGCGATACTTCATCTGTTCCTGTTCTTTTTCGATAGAAGAAATCCGGATAATTTATACTACGTGCTCTTCTTAACCGCATTCGCTCTCTATATTTTAATGAATCTCCAAAGATATTTTCCGGTCGATATGTATACAATTGCCCTGTTTTATAGGCTCAGCATTTTCGGACTGCTGACAAGTCTAACACTTGGCACCATAGCCGTATATTCCATATTTAAGAACGTAACAAAGTTATTTTGGCTGGCTGGAATTGTAGTTGTTATACTTTCGGTTTTGGGTTTTATAATCCCCGGCACGGCCATCTTTATAACCTCCTATGTTTATATAATGATAATCTCAAGTTTTGCGGGACATATAATTTGGAGGAAACGAAGAAATAATTTGGGAGGTGAGTGGATTGTTCGCTCTGGATTTATTTTTATGTCTGTAGCCGGTATCGCTACAATGCTTCAAAGTTTTGGAATTATTGGTAATATTTTAGGGATGGGTTCGTTATATCTTTATGGCGTTTTAGGTTTTATTATTTCCATGTCTTTTTTGCTCGCTCGGGATTTTGTTGTTACAGGTCGGAACCTGGAAATTCAGTTAAAAAATGTAGAAGAACTTTCACGCAAGAATTTAATATCAGAACTCGAAGCCAAAGAACTTGAGACAAAAAAACGACTACTCGAAGCGGATAACTCACGGAAAACAATAGAACTTGAAGAAGCTCGAAATTTACAACTTTCAATGCTGCCTCAAAATATTCCTCAAACCGATAATCTTGAAATTGCGGCTTTTATGAGTACTGCTACCGAAGTTGGAGGGGACTATTACGATTTCAGTATGGCAAAAGACGGATCTTTAAATGTCGCTATAGGCGACGCCACCGGGCATGGAACAAAAGCGGGCATTATGGTAGCATCGGTAAAAAGTTTGTTCAATGCATTAGGCAGCAATATGATGATCAAAGATTTCTTTCAGCGTTCAACTACAATACTGAAGGAAATGAATCTTGGCAATCTGTTTATGTCAATGTCACTGCTGCGTATAAAATCTTATCATGCAATCCTTTCATCGGCCGGAATGCCACCGGTGTTCGTATATAAAGAAAAAGAAAATAAAGTATACGAACATATTTTAAAAGGTATGCCACTGGGCGCTTTTACAGGTTTCGAATATGACGAGATTGAACTTGACCTGGCACCCGGCGATATAATTTTAATGATGAGCGACGGTTTGATGGAATTGTTTAATGAAAAAATGGAAATGTTCGGCGAGCAAAGAATTATGGATATACTATTGGAGAATAGTAAAAAATCGCCTGTGGAAATTATTGATATGTTAAACCTGGCAGGAAACAAGTGGAGAGGATTAAAACCGCAGCAGGACGATATTACATATGTAACGCTTAAAATTAAATAAAAATTTGTTTTGTTAGAGAGTATAAGAATTAATTAAAAATTTCACTTAACTTTTTCAAGAATTTTAATCGCTTCAATCAAATTCCGGGCTTCGTAGGTCGGTTTAATCCCTCCCGTTTTATCATATGGGAATTTTGTTTTTCCTGTATAAATCAGAATGCTTTCAGCGCCCAAATTATGCGCCCCTTTTATGTCCGTTTCAAGATCATCGCCGAGCATTATAAATTTTTGGGAATGTTCAAAACCAAGTGTATTTAATGCCTCATAAAAATAATGAGGCGAAGGTTTTCCTATCAATAAAGCCTCTGTCTGGGCGGCATACTCTATAGCTGTTACGAATGCGCCGGCGTCTATTAACAATCCATCCTCGACGTTTGACCAATATCGGTTCTTCTGCATAGCTATAAGTTTGCTGCCGCTATATACTTGTTTGAATATTTTGTTGATTATTTCATAATTCCATTCCCTGCCCATATCGCCTATTACAACTGCGTCGGGATTTCCAGACTCCGGTATTTGATTAAACATTGATTTTACCGGTTCCGAGCAATAAACGGCTGCAGTATTAAAATTGTTTTTTACAAAATTAAAAGCAGCGTCCGCGCAAGTCATTATAGGAATTCTAAAATCTATATCGTTTTTATCAAAAAATATTTTTACCATTTCGGCGTTGGTTAGAGTTGAATTGCTAATTACACACGCCGGTCTATTGCTGTTATATATATAGGACAGGAATTCATTTATTCCCGATGCGGGTCTGCCTTCAACCCTTAGAACTCCGTCGAGATCTATCAATAAAATGTTCATTTCTTTCCTCCCATTACAGACAAAGTAAAATTATATTTTATCGGTTATTTACTCTGTCGATTTGTAAACCATCTAAAAATTATAGCACTTTAAAATTTTTTATATCTTTTATTGATTTTTTGTCCCGGATAGGATATTGAGATTGTTCGAAAGCGATATTCATAGTTATAGAAAATCATAGAATAAACCAAAAGGGATTTGAAATTTAAGAAAACAAAAAAAATGATTAAATTACCATATAATTTTTAGGAAATTAATGAAAATAAAATATGTTATCGGCGCAGTGGTTCTTTTATTGCTTATACTGCAGCTTTTCCCATCTAATACAAGTAATCCTCCGGTAACCGCAGCATTAAAAGCCAATCCGGAAGTAATGAAAATACTGAAACAATCCTGTTATGACTGTCATTCCAATGAAACTTATTGGCCCTGGTATAGCAGAGTTGCACCCATTTCGTATTTTGTCAGTAACCATGTGGAAGACGGAAGAAAACATTTGAATTTTTCGGATTGGGAAAAATTTGATAGCGATAAAAAAGGAAAATTATCTAAAAAGATAATAGAGGAAATTGAAGAGGGGAATATGCCTCTTTCAAGCTATAAATTACTGCACCCTGTGGCAGACTTAAGCGATTCTGATATAAAAATGCTTAAAGTCTGGTTTGGTGGTAAACAATAGAAAGTCCGGTGAAATATTATTTTTCGACAAATTGAAGAATTATTGTACTGTGGGAATCCGCCGTTCAGTTCAGGAATTACAACCATAATGCAGCCGCATTAATTAATTCTGCCGATAATAAAGGACATTTCGATACCTTTTCTTTGGATAATTTCTTTATTCAGACTAAATTTAAATAATTAATTTTCGATTTTTTTATTACGATGAAATACAGATTATCAAATTGTCCTCCGGGTTCCGAAGTTATTATAACAGAACTTTGTGGAGGAACTGGCGCACAAGACAACCTTAAATCCCTCGGATTAAAATTAGGGGATAAAACTATATTATCAACAGACAGAGCTATTTCCGGACCTTTAAATGTATTTTTGAATGGGATTTTAATTTCAATCGGAAAAGAGCTGTCGTCCAAAATAATTGTAGAATCCAATGAGGAATTTCCACTTACTCTGGCGCAAACAAAAGCTGGTGACGAGTCGGAGGTTACAAAAATAAACTCTAACGGCGATATCAGGTTCAGACTTTTAGATATGGGATTAGTGCGCGGTGTAAAAATAAAAACTGTACGATTCGCTCCTCTCGGCGATCCTATTTCAATTGAACTTAACGGATTCAATTTATCACTTAGATTAAACGAAGCTGAGAGTATAGATGTTAAAATGATAAATTTCGGCAGTAACGGTGCTGAGAAAAAAAGAGGATGGTGGCGTTAATAAACCACTGATTTACCTGAAATTGGAATGATGTATGTCTGATAAAAAAGAAATTCTCGTAGCGCTTGCCGGTAATCCCAACAGCGGTAAAACCTCCTTGTTTAACAAATTAGTGGGAGCGAATCAAAAAGTTGGAAACTGGTCTGGCGTTACCGTGGAAAAATATGAAGGTGTTACCACTCACGGTGGATTTAACATACGTGTTATAGATTTACCCGGCACTTACAGTTTAACTACTTATTCCCCCGAAGAAATTATTACCCGAAAATTTTTGGTTGAAGAGAAACCTGATGTAGTAATAAATGTAGTTGATGCCACAAATCTTGAACGTAATTTTTACCTCACTACTCAGCTAATTGATATTCGCGCCAATCTGGTGGTCGCGTTGAACATGTTCGATGAAGTTACATCTCAAAAAACAATTATTGACATCGATCAGCTCGAACGGCTGCTCGGCGCGCATATGATACCTACTTCAACGGTGAACGGTTCGGGCATCGAATCTTTACTTGAGCATATTGTGGACTTATACACTGGTAAAATTGAAGTTAAACGGAACAAGATGAATTTTTCGCAGCATCTTGAAGAATATATAGAACAATTGGTAAAAGTTCTTTCCACTGACGCAGAACTTTGTTCAAATTATTATCCACGATGGCTTGCTATAAAACTTCTTGTAAATGATAAAGATGTATACAAACTTGTGCGCGACAATCCTGTGTGGATTAAAGTAAATGTTATTCTTAGTGAAGTTATAAACAAATTTAATCTGGAGTTTAATTCCGATCCGGAATTGATGCTAAAAGAAGAACGCCACGCTTTTATAAGAGGCGCCATAAAAGAAACGGTAATACGTGCACCAAAAATCAAAAAAACAACCACCGAAATTATAGACAGTATTTTAATCAACAGAGTTACGGGTTTACCTATATTCGTTTTTTTTATGTGGGCAATTTTTCAAATTACATTTCAGCTCGGCGAAATACCCATGCACTGGATTGAAAGTTTCTTTACATGGCTGGGCGATTACTCTATGACTGTAATTCCTGCAGGGATTGCCCGATCTGTAATAGTTGACGGCATAATTGCCGGTGTTGGAGGCGTAATAGTATTTCTACCCAACATAATGATACTTTTTTTAGCCCTCGCTTTTTTAGAGGGAACTGGTTATATGGCCAGAGCGGCATTTGTTATTGATAAAGTAATGCATAAGTTCGGTCTGCACGGAAAATCATTTATTCCGATGGTAACAGGTTTCGGTTGTTCCGTTCCCGCATTTATGACCACTCGTACGCTAAAAAATAGAAGCGATAGAATTACGACTATGCTTATTATCCCATTTATGAGCTGCGGAGCTAAATTCCCTGTATATGTTCTTATTGCGGGCACTTTTTTTGAACAATCTATGGCGGGGAATATTTTATTCGGCATATATTTATTCGGAGTTCTAATAGCTTTGATTTCGGCCAAACTGTTAAAAACAGTAGTGTTTCACGGTGATTCTGAACCGTTTGTTATGGAACTGCCTCCCTACAGAATGCCTTCGGTTAACACATTGTTTTTTCAGATGTGGCATAAAGCGGCACTCTATTTAAAAAAAGCGGGCACAATTATTTTATTTGCTTCAGTCCTTATATGGCTGGCAAGTAATTATCCCGTTAGTACCGATATTGAAAAGTATTATGAAGATCAGATAACAAAAACTGAATTTAACACGCAACTTGATGAAGAGGCGAAGAATTACGCTATTTCCGAATTTAAAAGAAACGAACACGCCGAACAGATTGAATATTCGGTAGTTGGGAGAATAGGGCATTTTATAGCACCTATTGTTAAACCTCTCGGTTTCGATTGGCGTTTGGGAGTATCGTTAATTACGGGAATCGCTGCAAAAGAAATTGTTGTCTCAACTATGGGCACTATATATTCGTTAGGCGACGTGGATGAGCATTCCTCAGCTTTGCGCGAAAGACTTCTTTCAAGTCCGTCAAATACAAAACCTGTGGCTCTTGCGTTTATGGTGTTTGTTTTATTGTATCTCCCTTGTTTTGCTTCGACAATAGTTTTTTATAAAGAAGCCGCCTCGTGGAAATGGACTCTGTTTTTCGGTTTATATACTACGGGTATCGCCTGGGTTATGGCGTTTTTAGTTTATAATATATCCGGATTATTTCTATAATAAATACAGTATAATATGTGGTTGATACTTTCGTTTATCTCCGCGGGTTTATCTGCCGCGGCGGCTGTAAGTCAAAAAAAAGTTTTATTCCGGGAAGGAGCTCTAGAGTTTTCTTACAAGCTGTCTTTCTTTAATCTTATTTTTTCGCTGCCGTTTTTTCTTCTTGTAAATCCAACTGATATATCTCTCACTTCGATATTGATTTTGTATATAAAAACAATAATCGGCACGCTGGCGTTTCTATACGTAATGCTCACGTTAAAAAATCTGGATATTAGCGGGGCTCTGCCAATGATGGTTTTAACTCCGGGACTCGTTGCCGTTTTCGCTTTTTTATTTGTCGGAGACAAATTATCATCTTTCGAAATATCGGGGATGTTGCTTCTTGTTGTCGGTACATATTTGCTTGAGATGAACGGCAGCAAAAGTATTTTTGAACCGTTTACAATATTTTATAAATCCAAAAAACATCATTACATTGTTTTTGCCCTTTTATTATTCACAATAACGGCTATACTCGACCGTTTACTCCTCGTTAAATACAAAATGCCGCCCACATCTTTAATGGCTTTTCAGCATCTGTTCTTTTTTATTAATTTCGCGCTAATTATTATTATCAAAAAGAAAAACTTAATTCCTGAAATTAAAAACACGCCCGTAACAACTTTGAAATATATAGCCATAATTTCCATTATAACAATAGGATACAGGTGGACTAATATTGAAGCTATAAAACTAGCACCTGTGGCTTTGGTTTTATCGATAAAAAGAACATCCACATTTTTTGCATCATTAATAGGCGGTAAATTATTCAACGAACCCAATCTAGCGCGACGTGTAATCGCAGCGGCTATCATGTCCGCCGGAGCTATAATTATAATTAATTATTGACCGGCTAGTGCTATCGCTTCTATAATCTTCATATATAATTTTACCCTTATTCCAAACTAGATTAAACCAGCTAATGAACTGACCCAATTATTTTAGCTTTTCCCATGTATTCAAGCAAACTGCTAATAGATTTTTAGCGAAAATGGCATCGTTTGGGGAAATGTTTTGTTTTAGTGGAAAAGTTGCAAAATTTTGACTTAAGTCAATTAAGACACCATTGTCAAAAATAGTACTTGGAAAATATTTTTCTCTATGTTATTTTTACTAAGTCTAAATAAGCACAGTGATAAAACAGAGAAAATCATGAAAACGGCCGCAAATTTAACATTTGGTGAAATGGCAATAATTACTGGAATAAATTCGGAGCACCCTTCTGCGCGAAGGATAATTGAAATCGGTTTTACACCCGGGCAGCAGATTGAACTAATAAATAAAACTGCGTTTAACGATCCTCTAGCCTTTTCAGTAAGAGGTGCGTTGATAGCAATTCGTAAAAACGAAGCTGAGTCAATTTACGTAATATGAAAAAAGATGTAATTCAATCGACTCCGTTCATCACTTTGGTTGGTCCGCCTAATTCCGGGAAAACCACATTATTTAACTACATCAGCGGGCGCAATAATAAAACGGTTAATTATCCCGGATCTACGGTAGAATACTCCATGTGCCGTATAAATATTGGAAAGCCGAATGAAGCGGAATTGCTCGATTCGCCGGGAATAATAAGCCTCATGCCTAACTCGCCTGATGAACAGGTTACTGTTGATGCAATATATTCCCATCCCGGCCTCGGCATTCCCGATTTAGTGGTTGCAACCGTTGACGCCAGTCAGCTTTCAAGACATTTGTTACTTGTTAAACAGTTACTTTTATCGGGATTTAATGTTCTTGTGGCTGTAACCATGAACGATATTCTTGAGAGAAAAGGGTACAAGCTGGATACACATTCGCTTGAAATTGAATTGGGATGCAGAGTATGTAAGGTTGACGGCCGCACAGGTTCCGGAACAATTGATTTGATTCATCAAGCCGAACTGATTATTAATAATACGATCAAAAATTATGATCTTAAAAGAATTGAGATCAACAACGATACAGATACATTAATAGACTTATACAAAGATATTGAAGGTATTGAAAAACGTGTACTTATAAATTCCAAAGAATTGGAAAGAAAAATAAAATCGGCGAACAAAGCATTTAACGTTCTTAACGTTGAAAAACCCGAGAAAGTAGTAAACCGGCCGGATGAAATTACGATTAAAATTGACAGAATTTTACTGCATCAATATTGGGGACTGCTAATTTTTTTCGCGGCGATGTCTCTTTTATTCACATCAATTTTCTGGCTGGCTATGCCAGCAATGGATTTGATTGATCAGACATTCGGATCTTTGGCCGGGTTTGTTAGCAATAATTTTTCGAACGGCTGGCTGACGGATTTTATTGCCGATGGACTTATAAGCGGAATCGGATCAGTTATAATATTTTTACCGCAAATAATAATTTTATTTTTAATTCTTGGACTTCTTGAAGACGTGGGATATTTAGCGCGCGGCGCGATGCTCGTCGACCGTCCTTTATCAAAAATAGGATTAAACGGAAAATCGTTCGTACCAATGTTAAGCGGATTTGCATGCGCTATTCCTGCTATGATGGCAGCTCGTACTATTCCTAACAAACGCGAAAGACTCCTTACAATTTTTATTCTTCCGTTAATGAGCTGCAGTGCCCGATTGCCTGTATACGCTTTACTAATTGGATTCCTACTACCGCCCGATAAAGTTTTTATGGGTGGAATTATTATGGCCGGCATTTATTTGTTCGGCATACTAAGTTCAACTTTAATAGCGGGACTCGTAAATAAATTCAGCAATAAAATTCTATCGGCCAACGACAGTTCTTCATTTATATTAGAACTGCCCACATATAAAATTCCGAAATTAATGGTTATACTAAACAATACTTTTAACAGCTCGCTGGCTTATCTCAAAAAAGCCGGGCCCGCTATTCTTGTGTTTTCCGTGTTGCTGTGGGTTTTAACTTATTTCCCGAATGTTCATCCCAAAGTAGACACTTCCGGTTTAAGCGAACAACAGTCTTCCGAATTAATTGCAACGGAACGAATAGCAACATCTTACGCGGCCGATTTGGGAAAAATTATTCAACCTGTTATGACACCAATCGGTATGGACTGGCGGGTTGGTGTATCATTAATCTCTGCGTTCGCCGCAAGGGAAGTTTTCGTTAGTTCTCTCGCGCTAATTTTTAAAGTTACAGGCGATAATGACGACGCTTTGCAGGCGTCTTTACTGAACGCTATGCGTAAAGCGAAAATCGGCGGTACGGATCAAAAAATTTTTACAACTGCCACTGTTATAGGATTAATAATATTTTTTGTTTTCGCGCTTCAATGTATTTCTACGATAATTGTTTCCAAACAGGAAACCGGAGGTTGGCGAATACCTATTATGCAGGTAGTTACATTTACTTCTCTGGCGTATGTCCTTACTTTTATAACTGTTAATGGTCTTCGGTTATTTGGGATAGCGTAAAATTTAACTTTTAAAAAAAACGTTATAAAAAGTTGGATGAAAAATCAGTATTCTACATTGAATAAAAATTTATAAAAATTAAACTTTCCCCGCACACACAATGTTAGTAGTAGATAATAAATAGAATCGCCGAAAAAAATAAGTTGGATTCCCTTTAAAAATATTAATGAGTCAGAACCCTTTTTATATTCGCCGCATTCTTGTTATTATTGTAATTATTTTTATGCAAAAGTAAGAGGGTAAAATGAAATACAGATTTTTATTGTTTTTGTTTTTTGTTGTTTTAATAAATCAAAAAACATTTTCCCAGGATTCGCCCGAAATTACTGTTGATGAATTAAAAGGGCACATCGGTTACCTGGCTTCAGATGAATTGGAAGGGAGAAAACCGGGAACAGAGGGTATTGAAAAAGCAGCGAAATACATAAAAGAACAACTTCTTAAACTAAATGTTAAACCAGCTGGTGATAATTATTATCAATCGTTTGAAATTGTTACTGACTTAAAAACCGGAGATAACAACAGTTTTTCTTTCGGCGATTTTAATGGAAAATTAAATACAGATTTTGTTCCTCTTAATATCTCGGAAAATGGAAAACTTACAGCACCGGTTGTTTTCGCCGGTTACGGATTTCAGATTGACGAAGATAGTTTGAAGTGGAACGACTACGCAGATATAGATGCTAAAGGCAAATGGGTGATTATACTCAGAGGTTCGCCCTCAGGTGACGGACATGGAGATCCATACGCCAATTATTCATCAATAAGAAAGAAAATTTTAACCGCTCGTGATAACCAGGCGGCCGGAGTTATATTCGTAACCGGAAAAGATTTCGACGCCGATGATAATTTGATTGATTTTTCTTTTTCGAGAAGAGAATCTTCAGCGGGTCTTATTTCAATCAATATTAAAAGAACAATCGCCGATAAACTATTTGCGGCTGCGGATGTTACTATAGATGGCTTAGAACAAACTATTAAACAAAACAGCTCGCCTGTTGTATTTGAACTTCCAATAGAAATAACCGGACAGACAGATTTAGTTAAGCAGATGACAAAAACAGAAAACGTTGCGGCTATACTGGAAGGCAGCGATCCCATATTAAAAAATGAATTTGTTATAATCGGTGCGCATTACGATCACTTAGGATATGGCGGCGCGGGTTCGGGTTCACGATCTCCCGATACAGTAGCAATACATAACGGGGCTGACGATAACGCTTCGGGAACAGCGGCGGCCTTGGAAGTATTCGAAAAACTTGCCGCAAACAGGAAGGAATTAAAAAGAAGTGTTTTGTTCCTCGCGTTTACAGCGGAAGAAATGGGATTGATTGGATCAAAATATTTTACAGACAATCCGTTTATTGATCTTAAGAATGTAAAATTTATGGTAAATATGGATATGGTGGGGCGGTTGAGCGCTGATACAAAAAACCTGACTATCGGCGGGTCGGGTACTGCTGTTGGTCTGGAGGATATTCTAAAAAAACATACAGACAAATCAGGATTGA
>PGYT01000066.1 GCA_002839805.1 Ignavibacteriae bacterium HGW-Ignavibacteriae-2 | reverse complement strand
GAATCGTTTATATATACTATGGATTGATTATCAACACCAGTTTTGTTTAATTGATTTTTTTCCAGTGGAATTACTTCATTTGAGTTCAATCCGAGCACTGTATTACCAGTACTTTTTATAGGGGCCAATAAATTGTTTTGATCTTTCAGAATTATATCAATTTTGCCCGAATTTAAATTCTGTTTATACATTGATGAAATTCGTTTCATATTTTCAAAACGATCCGATCGGAAATAAACGGACTGATCGTCGGAACTGAAAACCGGATTATACCCGGCACCAGGATTATCATTTAATTTTTTCAGATTGTTTTTAGCAGCTTCAAATAACCAAAGTCCTTTAAAGCTGTCGCCTGTAAATAGAATTTTATCCCCTTTGTAATTAAATTGAGGATTATAAAACTCACCGTCCGCCGATGAAGTTATTTCATCTTTTCCAATAACTGAAACGGACTGTGAAAAAATTGTGTTCGAAATTAGAATTAGAATAATAAAAAAATAAAAATGTTTGTTTCTCTTCATGTAATTCACCTAAATTTATAAGCGCGGGATTTGTTAAAAAATTAACTTATCATTAAGTTGAGTGTCAATTCTTTCAACTTATTGATAAAATGGACATGAAAAATATAAAAATCCTCCCACTTATAATACTATTAATTTTAACCACACTTTCAGAAGCGCAAAATTTTGCACTATTGGATTCGGTTATTAACAGCTCAATATCCAAGAAGGCCTTTCCAGGGGCCGCCATTGCCGTCGGTTCTAAAAATGCTATAATCTATAAAAAAGCTTACGGTAATTATACTTACGATAAAGCATCCACCGCTGTTACAACCCAATCTATGTTCGATATGGCAAGTGTAACAAAAGCGTTTTCAACAAATTTTTGCTTGATGAAACTGGTTGATGAAAATAAAATTGATATAAATAAAAAGGTTTGCGAATATATACCCGCCTTCGGACAGAACGGTAAAGAGGATGTAAGAGTAATTGATCTATTGATTCACGAGAGCGGATTGCAGGCATATTATACTCCTAAGGAAGGTCAATCTCGCCAGAGCATAATAGATTCCATAATGGCTCTTCCCCTTTCCTATAAAACCAATTCCGATATGATTTACAGCTGTCTTAATTTTGTTACTACAATGTTGGTTGTAGAAGCCGCATCAGGTGAAAGGATGTATAAATTTTATAAAGATAATTTTACAGATCCGCTCGAAATGAAATCAACAATGTATGTTCCAACCCCTGATTGTGTAGATCAATGTGTTACTACCTTCACTCACCTTAAAGGTATTGTACACGATCCTTTAGCGCGCGGTTTGGAAGGATTATCCGGAAACGCCGGTTTGTTCTCCTCCGTGGAAGATTTATCCAAGCTTTGTATATTATTATTAAACAAAGGGATGTACAACGGTAAACGATACCTGAAAGCCGAAACAATTGAATATTTCAGCAAAAAGTATTCGGATAGAACAACCAGAGCAATAGGTTTCGATACACGATCGAATGATGGAACAGCTTCATCCGGCAAATTATTCTCCCCCGGTTCATACGGTCACCTGGGTTACACCGGAACATCCATTTGGATTGATCCGGTAAAGGAAATATTTGTCGTTTTCCTCACAAACAGGGTTTACCCTGATGATACTGCATCAATCAAGAGAATTCGTCCGAAGGTACATGACGCAGTTATAAAATCCCTGAGAGAGAAAAAATAACATTTTATCGAAGCAGCATCATTTTACCATACAAATATTTGACTCCGCTATTGTAGTCATTTAATTTGATTGAATAAAAATATGTTCCGCTGGCGGCCTGTATTCCGTTTATATCCTCGCCATTCCAAACTATTTTGTTAATTCCACTGTCTGCTTCGTAATCTTTATTAAAAACCAATTGCCCCAAAGAATTATAAATTTGAAAAATAATTGAAGTTTGTTCCGGAGAATTAAAAACAATATTTGTTTCAGGATTAAACGGATTGGGATAATTGCTCAATATTTTAAACTGATCCGCAGTGACTGCATCATCTTTAACGGAAACTGCGGTCTTAAAGAAATTAAGAACTCTTGTTAGAATTTCCATCCGAATGTTATCCGGATAAATAGTCTCGAAAGGAATGGATAGATAGACCAATTTGCCAGTTTTATTTCCGCCGTTAAAAGTACCCTCATAAGAAATCCCGGCGTAATTTGAAATGCCGGTAAACTTCAGAATATTTTTTGCATCGGGACGCGCATTTATTGCGTCGGGCCAATCAACGTCAAAAGTTCCTTGTGCTCCATTGTCAAAATTAAAAGATGTAAGCCCATCAAATATTGTGTTAGGCATTCCTTCGGCGCTGTAATATTTGCCTGATTGCCCACCGGGCGCGTCATCTATATATGAAGCCTGCAAAAAGTCACTATAAAATATTTTATCATCCGAGCCGCCTTTAGCATATAAATCCCATCCAATTTCGGACCCTGTAACAAATAATTTCCCGCCGTTTTGCAAATATGTTTTTACTATGCCCTGCTCGAATACATTAAAAGTCTCATCGGAAGTCGATTCGTCACCTAAAATCCATATTACAATTTCGTAATCGGTTAAGCTGATTTTATTGTTAAATACAGCCTCATTACTGGCGGAGTCGAATCTGTAATTATTAAGCATCAACGGGTTAACGTATTTAATGATATAATCGAGAGTATTTGTTGTTCCGGAAATTCTGTCGAACCCATTAATAATAAGAATTTTGTTCGCTGTGTAACCGGGGACTGAGGCTAAAACTTCTGTACTTGAAGAAACGCCCGTGTTATTAAACGCAGCGACTTTAAAATAATAAGCGGAATCCGAGGATAGATTGGACATATTAAAATTATTATTGGTACTTATTCCGCCGTTCTTAAAATTTTTTCCGTCGGTGCTTCTTGAAAAAGTATATCCATTAGAATATTGTGAAATACTAAAATTCAGATCCAATGATTGCTCAGTACTTCGGGTAACATAAAATTCTTCGGGTTTTACTGGAACCGGTATAAGCCCTCCCGTAAATTTTCGTGTAATCAAATTCCACAGTTCCTGTCGTTGACCGTCATAACCCAAAGCCCACATTCCAATACCTTTAAGGTTTTTAGCCACCGCAAGGTCATACCGCAATCCTAAACTTGAATCATTGTCATACCAAATCTGATTCCAGTCTCCGTTGTTCCACGCAATCCACGGTGTCTGCGATTGATTATCCCATTTCAAACCGTAAGTCTTAGACAGCGCTTCGGCGTCCCTGAAAAATTTTGAACCGATTGAGGATAAAGTTGGTGAATAAGCTGATGCCGTGCTGGTTTTCCATTGATGACCATAATATGGTAAACCCAGTATTATTTTTTCGGGCATTGTTGCGACGGCGGTTTTATATTCGTTGTTTAGCGCTGTTGTAAGATTTCTGCTGCCGCCAGTTAAAGGGGCATTGGGACCGCTGTAGTTGCTCCACGCTCCAGAAAACGCGTAAGCCATTATAAACACATAATCACAAGCATCTGTAAGTCCAGTTAAATCCCATGCTCCGCTCCAGTCGATAACAGGTGTTGCAAAAGAAACTTCTGCACCGGGAATTTCCGCGTGTACCCTTTCCGTTAATCCTTTCATAAACTGCACTACAACACTCCCCGCGTCAGCGTCCGCTAATGCTTCAAAATCTACATTTATACCGTCAAGTTTATATTGTTTGATTTTTGTAATAGCGTTTGAATAAAAATTTTCAATAGCAGTTTGGTCTGTCATTAAATAATGCAAATCCTGAACTTCCGATGCGGATGATCCGAATTTAACAGCGGTTAATATTACTTTAACTCCGTTTGTATGAGCGGTGTTAATTAAATCTGTCCATGGCCAGCCTGCGGGATCACTTATTGAACCGGTTTTTGACACGCTAAAATCAAAGCAGGCAATGTGTGTCAGCAGATCATAATGGAAATAATTATGCGAATTGTTGGCGTATTCCCAGTCTGGCAGATAACCAAAAACCGCCCTTGTTAATTTTTCTTCGGATACATTTTGTAAAGGGATAATGTCTTCTGCATTTCCAGCTTGTTTCAGTTTAGGAAGATTTTTGCCATACAGTTCCTTGTGATTCTGATGTACACTAAAAAAGTTTTGCGCGGAGACGCTGCTTAAAAATAATAATGAAACGATAACAGCGAGGACGATTATTAAATTGTATTTTTTTTTCATAATATTATTTTTTTATTGAATTTCCGGATTGAATAATTTGTTAAATAATTAAATTGAAATATACTTCCCAAATAAATATTTTGAGTAATAAAAAATAACAAATAATAACTGCTAAAAATAAGGGGTACATATGTTAACTTCAAAAATGATTGACGCATTAAATGTTCAAATAAATAAAGAATTTTATTCATCTTATTTATATTTAGCTATTTCAGCATATTTTGATGAACAAAATCTTAATGGTATGGCCGGGTGGATGAGAGTTCAATCAGCGGAAGAATATGATCATGGAATGAAATTTCTGGATTTTATACAAGCTACCGGCGGAAGAGTAAAATTGGACAAAATTGACGCGCCTACATTTGAATGGAAATCTCCGCAAGCTGCTTTTGAAAATGCACTGGAACACGAAAAATATGTCACCAAATCGATTCACGATTTAGTAGATCTAGCTCTTTCAGAAAAAGATTATGCGACTAATAATTTTTTGGGATGGTTTGTAACAGAGCAAGTTGAAGAGGAACAAACCGCTTCTGATATTATAGAAAAATTCAAATTAATCGGCGATAATAAAAACGGTTTATATATGCTCGACAAGGAATTAGGAGCCAGAACCGCTTCTCCAGGAGCATAATTTTAAAATATTTTCTAAAAAGCGGCATTTTGCCGCTTTTTTTATAAATTTTTCTTTTTCAATTATGTTTTGTTTTTATATATTTGTGTTCTGTAAAAAAATGATCGATGGAGTTTTAAATGGCTAGAAAATGTGAACTTTCGGGAAAACGTCCTATAGCAGGAAGCAGTATTTCTCATGCTCATAATAAAACAAAAAGAAGATTCCTGCCTAACTTACAGAAGAAAAGAATATGGGTTCAGGAATTGAATAGATTTGTTACGGTACGATTGAGTGTTGCCGCTTTAAGAACAATCAGTAAAAATGGCACCAGCGAATTGGCTAAATTAGTTCAGCTTGGACAAATTAAAGCCAGATAATTATTTAATTTTAGATTTAAAAGCTCATTTCAATTATTGGAATGAGCTTTTTTATTTTTAAATTAAGACCCTACGTTTTTTAACATGTGGGGGTAAATTTGTCCAGTATAAAGTTTTTTTTTCTTCTTATCTCAATATTTGTTTTGATTGCGACCTTAATATTCAATTATCAAAACTCCTCAAAAAATATCACATCAAAATACACGAATATAACTCACTCAATTATAGATTACTCATTAACCGAAAAAGTCGGGCATAAATGGTTAAAGGAACTTTGCGCAATTGGACCTAGGTTAAGTGGATCGGTAGAATCGGAATTAGCTATCAATTGGGCTGTTAATAAATTTAAGGAAATAAATTGTGACACTGTTTGGCTCCAGCCGGTTATGGTGCCCAGATGGGTCCGCGGCATTAAAGAGAGCGCAATAATTTCTAAATCCCAAAAATTTGCCGAACGAAAATTAAATATTGCCTCACTGGGCGGCAGCGTCGGAACCGATTCTAAAAATGTTACAGGACAGGTTTTTGAGATTAAAAAATTTGGAGATTTAAAAAATATTGACATTTCAAAAACAAAGGGGAAAATATTTTTTTTTAACGAACCTTTCGATGAAACATTTTCCAATACATTCGAAGCTTATGGTAAAGCTGTTCAACAAAGAGTTTACGGCGTGGATGAAGCGGCAAAGTTGGGAGCTATTGCTGTTGTTGTAAGATCAGTTACATCCAAATACGATAATATACCACACGTTGGAACACTATTTTATTCGGACTCCGTTAAACGTATTCCCGGTGTGTCAATAGGAGTTGAAGACGCCGATTTTTTAAGCAATTTACTTAAAGAAGAACCCTTCGCAGAAATTAGTCTTGAAATTGACTGCCATACACTTCCCGATGTAGAATCGTATAATGTAATAGCGGAAATAAGAGGCAACGAGCTCCCGGAGGAAATAATTGTTGTCGGAGGACATTTAGACAGCTGGGATAAAGGCTGTGGTGCACAGGATGCCGCCGCTCCCTGTATTCAAACAATTGAAGTATTGCATCAGCTAAAAACTCTCGGTCTCCACCCTAAACGTACAATAAGATGCGTTTTATTTACTAACGAAGAAAACGGATTGAAAGGGGCTATGAAATATGGGGAGTACTCAGCCGTTCACAAAGAAAAACATGTTGCCGCAATAGAATCTGATCGCGGTGTATTTGAACCACGCGGATTTTACGTCGAAGCCGAAACTGAAATAATTGGAAAAATGGAAGAATGGCTGCCGTTATTAATGGAAACAAAAATAGATTGGATTAAAAAAGGCGGTAGTGGAGCGGATATTTCTAGAATAAAAGGAACATCCGCGAAAATAGGCTTTGCACCGGATGATCAAAAATATTTCGACTATCATCACTCGGATAATGACATATTTGAAACTGTAAATCCGCGCGAAATGCAATTGGGCACGGCAGCTATTACACTATTGGCATATTTAATTAGCGAGGAAGGATTATAAAAAAAGCGGACCGAAGTCCGCTGTTTATAATTTTAATTATTAATTTGTTTTTTTAGTTGTTCTGGATTTACTCTCCGAACTCGGTTTTTTGCTTGTTTTACTTTCTTCGGATTTCTCCACACGTTTCAGAATACTTTTAGATTCGGTAGATTTTCTTTTTTCAACACTAGGCGCACTGTTTGAAGTCTTAGAATTTGTTCTTTTAACACTTTCGGATTTTCGAATCTCAGAATTATTGTTTTTGTTTGTTTTAACTTCATTCGAATTTTCGGAACTACTTTTTTTATTGTATACTCTTGTTGACGATGATTCGGGCGATTTAGAGTTATTCGGTTTTACAGATTTTGAATTTTCCCGTGTTTTAGGAGTTGTTTCACGCAACACCTTTGTCTCTTCTCTTTCTCGAGGTTTATCTGTTCTTACATTTTCAGATTCCCGAGTATTCCTATTAATTTCTCTAACTCCACTGTCTGTACCTCTTGTTTCACTACTTTTTCTTGAGGAAACGTTTGTTTCAGAGGACCGAACACTTATTTTCGTCACGTCAATTGAAGTTTTTCTTTCACTTTTTATCACATTTTTTCGCTCAATATTTCCCATTTTTTCTACATCCTTTTCATCAGGTCTGTATACTGTAACTTCTCTTGATTTTTCATTATTTCTTGATTTATAAGAACTTATATCCGATGTAGTTGAAATATTTCTTTCAATAATTCTATTGCCCGATCTTCTTTCAACAAAGTTTCTATCAACACCACCGTTAATTATTCTTCCGTCCCTGTAATTATAATTGGTTCTATATTTAGTTTTGTTGTATATGTTAATATTTTTTGAGTTATCTATAATGTAAATATTTACGTTTCTATGGCAAAAATTACGATAAGGGACAAAGTTCCAATAATTATGGTGCGAATGCCAAGTGGTTGAAAAATGAATTCCGAAATTAATTCTAAATGACGCGTAAGGAGGTAAAGGCGACCAGCCTATATAGTCATCGTTGTATCTCCATTCCACCCATGCAGGCGCCCATTCATAATCGGGCATCCAAACCCATCCGTAATAATCATCATAAAACCATCTGCCGTAATGATATGTGGCCCAGCCGAATGGTTCATACGAATCCCAGTACCATCCGTCTACAGTATAAATCCAGTTGCCGTCGTTATAAGGCCGCCATGTATTTCTTACAAATGATGGACGCCATACTATTAGATCTCTTTCTAATTCAATCCATTCACCGTATGGTTCTAAAGATGTATAAAAATAATTGAAAGATACACCGTAATGGAATGTTACGGGTTTAGCATTTATAAAATTGAATGCTAATAAAAGAACCGGTATTAAAAATAACTTTTTCATGTCAACTCCCGAAAATTGTTATACCATATTTAGTCAAATGTAGTGCCAAAAATATTTGTTTGAAATAGGCATATTTTCTTAGCAGTAGCAATTTATATGTTCACTAAACTATACATTAAAAGTATATTGTATAACACGAACTGTACAAAAATTTTAAATCTTATGATAATTCGGACATTTCAATTATTTTTAAAGCATTAAAAACAGCAGAGGGTAATATGTTAAATGGAAAATTATTATTGCTAATTATTTTAGGGTCTTTATCGCTGACCTTTTGTACTAAGCAAGAAAAAGATGAGGAAACTAAAATGCTAGAAGGCAAAATAGAAAAATTTGTGGAAACAGAAATAAAGTATGACAATTCCCTGCTCGATGAGCGGCAAAAAGTAGTAGTTCAAAAAATATATGAAGCGGCTAAAATTATTGATGAAATTTTCTTGGAACAGGTTTATTCCGAAAATTTCGTAATTCGTGAACAATTGCAGAATTCTACTGATCCAAAAGATTCACTTAGGCTTAAATACTTCAATATAAATTTTGGACCTTTCGATAGACTGGCACACAATGAGCCGTTTATCGGTTCCGCACAGAAACCATTGGGAGCAAACTTTTATCCGGCTGATATGACAAAAGAAGAATTCCTGGATGTAATTAAATCAAATCCGGCATCTGAAAATGATTTTATTTCGGAATTTACTGTTATCCGGAGAGTTGATGGTAAGCTAAAAGCAATTCCATATTCGGAAGAGTACAAAGAAAAACTGGCAAAAATATCCGCATTGCTACGTGAGGCGGCTGAATTCGCTGATAATAACACTCTTAAAAATTATTTGTCAACCAGGGCAACAGCTTTTGAAACAAATGATTATTACGAAAGCGATATGGCGTGGATGGATTTAAAAGATCATGTAATTGAAGTTGTAATTGGACCATACGAAGTTTATGAAGACGGTCTGTTTAATTATAAAGCATCGTTCGAGTGTTTTTTGACAATTGTTGATCCGGCAAGCACTAAAAAACTAGAACAATTTGCAGGTTTTTTGAAAGATATTGAAAAAAATCTGCCTATACCCGAAGAACACAAAAATTATGAAAGAGGCAGTGAAAGCCCTATTATGGTTGTTCAGGAAATATTCGGAGCGGGTGATACAAAAGCCGGAGTTCAAACTTTAGCATTCAATCTGCCAAATGACGAGAGAGTGCGTAAAGCAAAGGGCTCAAAAAAAGTAATGCTTAAAAATTTGCATGAAGCCAAATTTGAAAAATTACTGATGCCCATTTCTAAAATAGTTTTAGACGAATCGCAGCAGAAATTTGTAACCTTCGATGGTTTTTTTAATCATACTCTTATGCACGAAATGAGTCATGGTGTTGGACCCGGTTTTATAAAGGTGAACGGAAAAGAAACCGAGGTTAAAAAAGAATTAAAAGAAACTTACTCAACAATGGAAGAATGTAAAGCGGACATACTTGGAATGTTCAACAATGTACTGATGATTGAGAAAGGTGTTTATCCGAAAGAATATTTAAATGAAATGTGGGTAACGTTTTTAGGCGGTATTTTCCGCTCCGTTCGATTTGGTATTGGCGAAGCCCATGGAGGCGGGAACGCAATCATTTATAATTATTTGCTGGAAAAGGGAGCCTACGAATTTGACAGTGAAACCGAAAGAGTAAAAGTGAATTTTGACAAGATTTATGATGTACTCAAAAATTTAGCTAATACTGTGTTGATGATTCAGGCAACCGGCGATTACCAGGGTGCAAAAGATCTTATAAAAAATTATGTTGTTCTTAGCCCTTCAATGAAAATATTAATTGCCAAATTAAATGATTTGCCTGTAGATATAAAACCAGTATACGCAATAGAGAAACAGAATAGATAAAATAAAAGGGGCTGTAAAATTACAGCCCCTTTTTTAATAATATTATAATAGATATATATTATTTATCTTCATCAACTACTTCATAAGCGGCATCAACCGGTCCGTCACCATCATCTTTTTTATCCGATTGTTTCTGCTGACTTTCTCCGCCCGGCTGCTGACCTGCACCCGGTTGTGGTTCACCCTGACCCGGTTGCTGGTAAAGGTGTTGTGCTGCATCATTCCAAACTTTGGTTAACTCATCGGTTGCTGTTTTAATTGCATCTGTATTATCAGTTTTTAACGCATCTTCAACTTTCTTAACATTATCTTCAAGTTTGGTTTTTACATCTGCTGGAATTTTATCTTTCATTTCCTCCATCTGCTTTTTGGTCTGGAATACAAGACTATCAGCCTGATTTCTTATTTCCACAGATTCTTTTTTCTTCTTATCTTCGGCAGCATGTTCTTTGGCAGCATTTTTCATATTCTCAATATCTTTATCGGATAATCCTGAAGAAGAAGTAATTCTTATATTTTGTTCTTTGTTTGTAGCTTTATCTTTAGCAGAAACATTTAAGATTCCGTTTGCATCTATATCGAATGTCACTTCAACCTGAGGAATACCTCTTGGCGCTGGTGGAATTCCGTCCAAATGAAAACGTCCTAATGTTCTATTGTCCGCAGCCATTGGTCTTTCACCCTGAAGAACATGTATCTCAACAGATGGTTGATTATCTGAAGCTGTTGAGAATACTTCACTCTTTCGCGTAGGAATAGTTGTATTTGATTCAATTAAGCGGGTCATTACTCCGCCTAAAGTTTCAATTCCAAGAGAAAGAGGCGTAACATCCAAAAGCAGTACATCTTTAACATCACCCGCTAAAACGCCTCCTTGTATAGCAGCGCCGACAGCAACAACTTCATCGGGATTAACTCCCCTGTGAGGTTCTCTACCGAATATTTCTTTTACTTTTTCCTGAACTTTAGGCATACGAGTTGAACCGCCGACCAAAATAACTTCCTGAATTTGTGATGCACTCACACCCGCGTCTTTAATCGCATTTAAACAAGGAGATATTGTTCTTTGGATAAGATCATCGACCAATTGTTCGAATTTTGACCTGGAAAGATTAATATTCAAATGTTTTGGTCCATCCTGTGTAGCTGTAATAAAAGGAAGATTTACATCAGTGGACATAGAAGAAGACAATTCAATTTTAGCTTTTTCAGAAGCTTCTTTTAATCTTTGAAGAGCCATAGGATCTTTTCGTAAGTCGATACCTTCCTGATTCTTAAATTCATCGGCCAAATAATCGATTAAACGTTGGTCGAAATCGTCACCGCCTAAATGAGTGTCGCCGTTTGTTGATTTAACTTCAAATACGCCATCGCCAAGCTGCAACACAGAAATATCAAAAGTTCCACCGCCTAAATCATATACCGCTACAAGTTCTTCTTTATGTTTTTTATCCAATCCATAGGCCAAGGCAGCCGCTGTAGGCTCGTTAATAATTCTGCGAACTTTTAAACCCGCAATTTCTCCGGCATCTTTTGTAGCCTGTCTTTGAGCGTCATTAAAATACGCCGGCACAGTAATTACAGCTTCAGTTACTTCTTGTCCTAAATATTCCTCAGCAGTTTTTTTCATTTTTTGCAGAACCATCGCGCCAATTTCGGGTGGCGAATATAATCTATCGTCAATTTTTACACGAGCTGTTTGATTATCGCCTTCAACTACTGCATAAGGAACTTCGTGAATTTCGGTTCCCACTTCACTGATGCGTCGCCCCATAAATCGTTTGACCGAAAACACAGTGTTTTTTGGATTAGTTACCGCTTGCCTTTTTGCAGGCTGTCCTACTAATCTTTCGCCGTTTTTCGTAAATGCTACAATAGAAGGTGTTGTTCTTCCACCCTCACTATTTGGTATAACAACCGGTTCGTTACCTTCCATAACTGCAACGCAAGAGTTGGTTGTACCTAAATCAATTCCAATAATTTTTCCCATTTTTTTCTCCTAACTATTAGGCATTTGCCTTATTATGATATTAATTTAATTTCTTTTATTTTCTTTGTTTATTTATTTTCGATAGTGCTTTTATATTTATTTTATTTAAGTGTTCTCAAAAATATTTTATACAGTATTATTTTGTTTAAATGTACAATATGCGTACCATTAATTACGTTTTATTAACTTATTTAATTACAACGACTTACGGATCCAGTATTTTTGCTTGAACATTTAAGCTGGCGTGAATACTGCTATTTTGTCGTAACATAGTACATTTGACACTACTAATGACATAATTACATTATTGATAGGAGACGACATTTTGTTTAGTATTGAAGAATTTGACATTAAATTGGATACGGAATTAATCGGCAGAAATTTTGTTTATATGGAAGAAGTCGATTCTACGAACTCATTTATTATGGGTTCGCGAGAATATAATAGCAACGGCACAGTTGCGATGGCAGAATATCAATTAAAAGGCCGCGGAAGGAAACAAAGAAGTTGGGTATCCTCCAAAGATCAGGCTTTAACTTTTTCCATTCTTCTGAATGAGGATATTAACTTTAAGAACATAAATTTATTGTCGCTTGGCGCAGCGGTATCAATAGCGCAAGCCCTTGAAAATTTGCATCAGTTAAATGTGGGTGTAAAATGGCCGAATGACGTATTAGTTGACGGGAAAAAAATAGCCGGAATATTAATCGAATCGACCTCAAAGGGCAGTAAATTGGAAAAAATTGCAATCGGTGTCGGTTTAAATGTTAATCAGCCGAATTTTACAGGTAAATTCAATATTCGACCTACCTCTATAAGAATGGAGTTGAAGAAACCTGTAGGACGCGAAAGACTACTGAGCGAAATATTGAACCGATTTGAGGAGATGATGCAGGATCTGAAAATAAATAGTGATAAAATTTTAAATGACTGGAAAAGCAGATGTAATTTGATAGGTGAAAAAATTCATATTGTTGAGGATGATAAAGAAAAGTTCGGAATATTTGAAGATATAGATCAAAATGGATTCATGCTGCTCAAAACCAAAGAAGGAATTGAGACAATACAAGTAGGCGACATATCAATTAAATAATAGAAAGAAGTAATTTTGGATAAAATATATTTTGACAATGCTGCAACGACACCAATACATCCTAAAGTAAAAGAAAAAATACTCCCTTACCTCAGCGATTATTTTGGAAATCCCTCGTCCATACATTCTTATGGAAGGATTATTCGTGTTGCAATAGAAGAAGCCCGTGAAATAATTGCCGATTTTATTAATGCCGATGCGAGTGAGATTTATTTTACAAGCGGTGGCACTGAAGCGGATAATTTTGCCATTTTTGGTATTTCAAAAACAGAGTTTACAGAATCCGGAAGAAATAAAATTATTACTTCCAAATCAGAGCATCACGCTGTTTTAGATTCTTTTGAGGAACTGGGAAAATCGGGTTTTAATACAGAGTATGTTGGTGTAAATCAATATGCTCAGTTAAATGTTTCAGAATTGGAGAAAACTCTCGACTCCGGCACTTCTTTGGTTGCCGCCATGCATACAAATAATGAAACGGGAGCGTTAAATAGCATTAGATTAATTACTGAATTGACAAAACGTAACAAATCCTATATTCACGTAGATGCGGTGCAGGGCTTCGCGAAAAACCGGATAGACGTTAAAAATTTTGGTTTCGATTCCATGGCCGCCTCAGCTCACAAATTTTACGGGCCTAAGGGGGTTGGATTTTTATACGCCAAAAGCGGAACTCCCCTTTCCCCTTTATTATACGGCGGCTCACAGGAAAGAAACAGACGAGGCGGAACGGAAAACATTGTTGGTATAGTTGGTTTGGCGGAAGCTGTTAAAATAGCCGACCTGGAAATGGAAACCAACAATCAAATTGTAAGCGATCTTAAAAAATATTTTATCGAAGGAATTAATTCCATATCCTTAGATGAATTTGATATAAATACCAAAGAAGATACTTCACCCTATATTTTATCGGTAACGCTTAAAAGTGAATATTACCGGGTTGATCCAGAAGCGATGCTGATGTTTTTAGATATCAATGGAGTCGCAGCGTCGAACGGCGCGGCTTGTACTTCGGGCACATTAAAACCATCGCATGTAATGTTGAGTGCGGGGAAAAGCATTGAAGACGCCAGCGGTACAATACGATTTTCTTTTAATCCGAATAACACTAAATCGGAAATTGATTATACTATTGACGTTTTAAAAAAACTTAGACCTAATTTTGTTAAATAAAATCAGGTCATATAATCGATCATCTGCGAAACTACTTTTTTAAGTGATTTCCTGTCAACTACCAGGTCCAGAAATCCGTGTTCCATTAAAAATTCGGATCTCTGAAATCCTTTCGGCAAATCTTTTCCAATTGTTTCTTTTATTACACGAGGACCGGCAAAACCGATAAGAGCGTTAGGTTCAGCGATATTAACATCACCGAGCATCGCGTAACTTGCTGTTGTACCACCGGTGGTTGGATCGGTTAAAATTGATATATAAGGAAGATTGGCGTCCGCTAAACGGGCTAAACGTGCGCTTGTTTTGGCCATTTGCATCAAAGAAAATGCGGCTTCCATCATTCGAGCTCCGCCACTTTGCGAAATTATTATCATGGGAATTTTATTAGTATATGCTCGGTCAATCGCTCGCGAAATTTTTTCGCCAACCACCGATCCCATACTTCCGCCAATAAACCTGAAGTCCATGCACGCGAAAGATGTTTTATTGCCGTCAATTTTACCAATGCCCGTTTTAACGGCATCGTACAATCCCGATTTTTTTATCGTACCGTTTATTCTATCTATATATTTTTTTGTGTCTTCAAATTCCAGAGGATCGGCGGATTTCATTTTTTTATCGTATTCTTTGAATGTACCATCGTCAAATAAAATAGAAACGTATTCGTCCGGCCCGGTTCTGAAATGAAAATTACACCTATGACAAACCCAAAGATTAATTTCGAGCTGTTTATTGTGTATAATTTCTCCGCATTCGTCACATTTTACCCATTGACCGTCCGGAAAATCTCTTTTTTGGCTTTCGGGTGAAAAATTTTGTTTTGATCTTTTAAACCATGCCATTATTTTTTCCGATCTTCTATGTTTACAAATAGAGTTATTGATTGATTCGGATTAAGCGGATCATTAGAAAAAACATTAACAACCCGGGTTAATTCCCCTTTCCTATCGGATGTATTCAAATCGATTTTAATCGATCCGCTATCACCCGCTTTAAGAATTTTATTGCTTAGAACAGTGGTTATACAGTTGCAGGTCGATTCCACTTTGGATATTTCCAAATTGTTATCGCCGGCGTTTTTAACCAAAATATTTAATGTTACAACCTCACCCTCTTTTACTTTCCCAAAATTATGCTGAGTTTTGGAAAGTATAAGTTTTGGGGATTTTATTTCAGCGGCAGCTTGTGAATATTTATCCACAACATTTACACTGAATTCTAAGCGTGTTTGAGGATTTTCTTTATCGTTAGAAAAGATATAAACATACTTCTTTTGCTCCCCTGATCTGTTATGAGAGTCGAATTCAACTTTAATACTTGTAGTTTCACCCGGATTTAATTTATCTTTCTCCGGTTTAGCGGCTGTACATCCGCACGAAGCTCTAACGCGCTGAATTTCAAGCACTTCACCGCCAGTGTTTGTAAGAACAAAATTGTGCGTAACTATCTGTCCTTCAGGCACATTACCGAAATCAAAAGTTTCTTCAAGAATGGATATTTTTGGCCCAACGACTTGAGCGTTTAAACTAATAGTTAAAAATAAAAGAATGGAATACAGATTAATAATTTTCATTTTATTGTCCTTACAACAAATTTTTTAACGTAGTTTGGTTCCAAATAATCATAGTCGGAAGTTAATAAATCTTCTCCAAAAATATAAGCCCATTTTGCAATTGAAACTGCACTCGGTGACTCGAATGGTATTACACTATTATGCTTAATATTGCCGTAAAGTTGGTAACCTTCGGCATATTTTTCAAGTTCATCATTCGTAATAATTTCTAAATTCCCGTTTTCGCTCTTTATATCGCGAGAAAATTTTTGAACGTACAATTCTGTTGTGTTCACTTTACTGACTATCGCTAAATTTTTAAGATCTCTATTCAAATCGAACAACTGAAAAGACGAAGCATCAAAAGTTCCAACAGGAATTACAGGAACGTTTAAGCCGAAGGCAATACCTTTTACCGCAGACATTCCAATTCTTAAACCTGTAAATGAACCCGGCCCAACGGAAATAGCAATAGATGAAATCTGTTGAAGCGATAAATCTAAATTTAAAAGCACCTGTTCGATTAGTGAGTATAACTTTTGGGAATGAATATGTTTTTTTTGAATACAGGATTCCGCAAAAACGTTTCCATTTTGCAAAATAGCTACGCTGCACATTTCGCCCGAAGTTTCAACAGCTAGTATAGGTAAATTATTATCCATTTTTATACAAAGTAATTTTACGTTTTTCTTGATCTAAGGTATTAAATGTAATCACAAATCTTTTACCGGGCAATACCTCCTCAAATAGGTTGCCCCATTCAATAAATGTTATTGCCGTTTCATCGTTTATATAATCATAAAATCCGATATCCAGTAATTCTTCCGTTTTTTTAATTCTGTAAAAATCAAAATGATAAATTAACTTTTTACCGTTATACTGATTGACTATCGAAAAACTTGGACTACTGCTATTATTGATCCCCAATTCATTACAAAATGATTTCACAAAAAATGTTTTGCCGGTGCCCAAATCGCCAATCAACTCAATTACAGAACCGGAATTGAACATAGTTATACATTCTTTTGCAAATGAGGCTGTTTCAAATTCTGAATTAGAAATGATTTCTTTAATCAACAGCATCTAAACTTTACTCTCCATTGTTATTACAGGCAGAATCATTTCTTCCATAGAGACGCCGCCGTGCTGAAATGAATCTTTATAATGACTCAAATATTTATGATAGTCGGTTGGATACACAAAATAATAATCTTCTTTGGCAATAATGTAACTGATTGTAACGCCGCTTTTAGGCAGCTTGTATTCTTCTGGATCATTTATAAAAATTGCATTTTTTTCATCAGCTTTTAAATTTCTGCCGAATTTAAAACGCAGATTTGTGGAAGCCTCTCTGTCACCCAATACCTTTGCCCCGCGTAATGTTCTAATACTTCCGTGATCAGTTGTAACTATTACTTTCGCGTTATGCATCTCAGATATTTTTTTAAAAGTACCCAACAACGAGGAATGTTTAAACCAACTAAGTGTAAGAGATCGGTATGCGGCTTCATCAGGAGCTATTTCTTTAAGAAGATCCGAATCCGAACGTCCATGAGCAATCATATCTAAAAAATTTACTACAACCGCCATAAAATGTGTTTTTGAGTGCGAACTGATATTCTGTTCAAAAGAACGACCTATATCTGGATCGATGATTTTCATGTACTTTAAGTCGTTTTTCAGTTTAATCCTTTTCCTGTCAACAAGTCCTTGTAAAAGTTCTCTTTCAAATTTATTCATACTGCGTTCGTCATCTTTCATTGTTTTCCACAGTTCGGGGAAACGTTTTTCAATTTCGGAAGGGAAAAGCCCCGCGAATATTGCGTTTCGCGAATAAGGGGTTGCTGTGGGAAGTATCGAATAATAATAATCTTTGGATATGTTGAACATATTAACCAATAGTTTTTCCATGGCTAACCATTGATCCAGTCTTAAACAATCTAGAACAAATAGAAAAACAGGTCCATTGGATTTGTTTAATTCCGGAAAAACATACTTTTCAACAATTTCGGGCGAAAGAGTCGGTGTATTATAATCGCCGAGATTATTAACCCAATTCTTGTAATTTTTTTCTACGAATTTAGAGAATTCCTGGTTGCATTCTTTTTTCTGTTCCAGAAGGGACTGCCTAAGGTCAACTTCTTGATGAGAATCGAGTTCCAGTTCCCAATTTGTAAGTTTCAAATAAATTTCAACCCAATCCTCAAAATCCAGATCGCCTATTAAACTTTGGGATATTCTGTTAAAATCCTGAAGATAATCTTTAGCAACATATTCGCCCGATATTTGTTTTTTATCGAGAATTTTTTTCAGAACCATAAAAAGCTGTGAAGGCACAACAGGTTTAATAAGATAATCGCTTATCTTACCTCCAATCGCATCGTTCATTAAACTTTCTTCTTCGCTTTTGGTGACCATAACAACGGGAATATTAGCGTTTATTTCTTTTATGCGCCCCAAAGTTTCCAATCCACCCATGCCAGACATCATCTCGTCAAGAAAAATAAGATCGAATTGTTCGCTGCGTACTTTGTCAATTGCGTCTTCGCCGTTAGTTACAGTACTAACATCATAACCTTTTTCAGAAAGAAAAATTACATGCGACCTTAATAATTCTATCTCGTCATCTACCCATAATATTCTTCGTTGTTTCATATTTTTCCTTTTTTAAAATAATTGATAAGGCTATAAAGAATCAGCAAAGGTCTTCCAATAATTTTACTGAATAGAAATATGTACGTCTAATCCAGCTTCGTTAGTTGTTGTGGCGGGAATTCTGGAAGCCCCTTCAGGCGCAACAGAACTTCTTTTATAGAACAACGATAAAGTTACTCTGGAGCTCATAACATAACGAATTCTGGGCTCTAAAGTGGTACGAGTTGTTCCGTCCTGAGGTTTTCCTTTTTCGTCAAAATTTTCTCCCAATTGGTAAATAATAACCGAATTGTTACCAAAAGTATATGAAAACGAAATCTCTATATCATTTTTAAGTGCTAAACCAAACAATGGAATGTCAAAACCGGATTTTGAAAAACTCGCGGTTAGACTAATATCACGAGATAATGATTCGGTTATATTCTTTGTAGCCACACCCAAATCATAATTTGTTTTCATAATATATTTTGCTGACGCGTTAAAATTACCACCCCATAGTTCGTCGAACTGAATGTCCAAACCAGCGTCCATAGTTAATTTTTTGTGATTGAATTTCTTTATCGCCGTCTGGATTAACTTTCCAGCCTTCAGTAAACGATGAACTGTAACCGTGATCCAGTCGAACACGTTTTGCGAACCCTTCGAATATCGGCAGTTTTTCCAATCCTGCCCAACTAAGTCTCCAGTTTGGACGGGGTACATACTTAACAACATCTTTTAGAATAGGCAAAGAAGATAATAAAGGTAAAGACTCCAGACCTGTGGAAAATGCTTCGGCCAAATTCTTATTCTGATCTTCGGCCTCTGGATTATAGAGTTCATTTACACGTTTCAAATTGCTGTTAAAAAAGGATATAGGCATGGAGAAAAATGATCTGTCAATACTTCCTGTTGAAGTAACATTAGTTATTATAACTTCGCCTGTTGTAGAGTCTGAACGTAATGTTGTATTTCTATTAAATCCCCAGCCGATTTTCCAGTTTATATCCACTTTTGCGCCCTCCCACAAAGGACGTGAAGTTTTAAAGTCGAAATTATTTTTTTGCGAGAAATTATCCTGCATGGTTCCGCCGGGCGCTCTCATTCCCAAATCATTACTCAACCCCAGCATGAACAATCTGTTAGGTCCCGCTGAATCTTTCTGGCGCACGCCCCAAAAATTGCTGAATCCCGTACCTTCGGCCGCCAAACCGCCGCCTCCGCGTTGATTGCTTTGGTTAAAGTTGAAAGAAATTTGCTCATAATCGAAAAGCATGTATTTTATACCGTACTTAACGCTGCCGAGAATTTGCATAAATTTGGAATCACCTGTATCCAAACTATCAGCCGAAAGAAGCGCCAATGAGTCTGTGGAAGCAGGATTTTTATTTATAATATCTTCATCATCTCTTTTACCCTGTGTTCGGGGTTGATTACGATTATTTCGGTTTTGCCCGAAATTCGACTGTGGGGATTGTGTTTTTTTGGTTTTGTCTTCACCAAATAGCGGATCCATAATAGATTGTAAACGGATGTTTAACCCTGTATTAAGAGAACTGCTATAACTGGCACTTCTACCCAAATCTTCCTGCTGAAAATTATTTTTCCAGTTATATGTAACTCTGTAACCGAAATCGATTTTCAGATATTTATTTAATCCGAACAAAGATGGCAATGCTGGGGCTGTTTTAAATGTAAATGATTGCTGATAATTATTATCACGACCAAATCCGGCGCTGCCGAAAATATCTTTCCAGATCTCGGATTCGGGTCTGTCAACTTCATTAATTGCTAAAATATGAGCTAATGAGGAAGTTACATCCACAGTATAATCGATTCCTAAATTCAGAAGACCCCCTTCTGTAAACAGCCAATTGAAAGAACCGCCTCTTGACGCGGTAAAGTCTCGTTGAATTATGGGAAGTACGTCTTTTGTCCTGGTTTGTGTATAATTCCAGTTTCTACGGGCACTTAAATTGGCGTTAAATGCTTGGGGCGTATAATAAAACTTACCGTTCCTGTAATCCTCAAAAAGTTTAATTACCTCACCGAGCAGAGGAATATCAGCTGGGTAAAAGAAATTATTTTTACCAAGATTTAAACTATAGTCAGATTTAGCGTCCCACACCCAGGATTTTTGTGCAGATGCGGTTGGAGTTCTTGAAAACGATTTATTATAAGTAAATCCCAAAGTTATATTGTTAAATGTATCGTCAATGTACCAGGCCTTAGTTGGAATTTTCAACTTGATATTTTGAAGCGCCCATGTATCTTTAATATTTACAACTTCTGTTTCCCTTCGTAAACTATCGGGGTTGGATGATGCTTCGGCTGCTGCCTCCACTAAAATATCCGTACCCGGTTTATAGAGCGGTTTACTGAAGGACTCGGAATGCGAATAATTAACTTTAATATTGCTCCCTTCCATTTTAACCGGAATTAGTTTTAAAACATCCAAATTTGCGTTAAGTGCCCAACTATTATCATCTTTTCTGGAGCCGAATCTATCATTTAATTTATGGAAGTACGGATCTGTTTTTCTTGTATTGTAACTAACAGTCATTAAATCGGCTAACTTAAAAGTTGTTGCTATGCTGTATGCCCAGCCCGGAGTATCGTCGGCGCCGAGAACACGAAGCTCGTTGACCCACAATTCACCTGAGACTGTTCTTGTCAGGTCTACAGTGGAATCCGATACTACGCCGGGATTAACTATACCGATACTGAAAAACGCAACCCTTGTAAGCGTAGGATTACCCAGAACACCGTATTGATGTCCTTCGCGTCCTGGAACATTTTTACGAAACTCTCCAACTTTTGATAATGAGTCCGTGCCTCGTAATTCTTTAATAGCTGTAAGTTCGTCAAACTTAATCGCAATCTCGTCCCATCCATCACTGCCGGCTTTTGTATTGAAACGGAGTGGCTGCCTGTATTCGTAATAATTATTTTTATCCGAACCGAACCTGAAATAAACTTCCGCTCCGTAATTTAAACTATCTTGATAATACGAGATTGAAGTTGGGAGCGCGTAATTTTTGTCACCACGGATAAATAATTTCATCTCTTTATAATTGAACACGTCAAGCGGCCTGAAAAGATATTTTATCGCTTCCCTTGCGTCACCTTCGGGCAAATCCTCAATAAGCATTTTTAAAGACTGCTCATTCTTATAAACTTCTTCATCCGGTTTGCTTCTGTCTTTTTCTCGTTTTACACCGGGCGGCGTAATATACTCTGGGTTATCTTCAATATTAATTTCAGAGATAGTTAATATTGGATCGTCCTTGTCTATTTTTCCATCGTTAAAATTTTCCTGCCATTGATTACCCACGAAATTCATTTCGGCAATTCGTATATGAACTTCTTCGTCAGTTCCTGTCGTAAATAATCTGATGAATTCAACTGTTTGTAAACTCGGGTCGCCTACTCTATCCACGAAATCTTTTAACGGAATTTTAAATAAGTACCATGCGCCATCCCTGCCGCCTCCGCCTCCTATAAATGGATTTGGATTTACAATCATGTTGGTGTCCAAAGAAATTTCGTAGCGGAAATAACTGTTAAGCCGATCAAGATTAAAGTTTCTATTTAAGTCTTCCGAGTCGGGAAATCTTCCAATATCTGTTAATTTAGCGTTACCTTCGGTCCCATTAATTTGCAAATAGTCGTCTGTAACTAATGAGCCAGAAACTATTTTAAAATCATCCCCTGCTTTATCAGTTCCAGGAGCAGTGCCGGTTTCGTTAGCGTTAGCTACAAAATCTAATCCTCTGTCCTCACTGTCATTTTCAAGATTATCGTTATTGTCGGGATCTTCAGTATCCAACCTTCCGTTAGGAATAACATCTTCACTAATCTGTCCGATATCTATAAATAATTTTGAATCCTTTGGGACTTTGGAGGGTTTAATCCAAAATTCTAAAAACTCAATATTTTCTTCCACAAGATTACTTGCAGATTGTGACAGCGCTTTCATCATACCACCCCAGTTCTGATTGAGATTTTCCTCAATCTTAGGGTTGTTATTGTACATACCCCGAGTGCCCGGTCTGTATACAAAATCGAGAACTGTTACCTGTTGATCCTGCCTGGAAGCTCTTTTATCTGGCCAAATATCGTTTACATCCACATCGGAGGGCAAAATATTAAACCAGAAGGCCTTGGCTTTATACGCCATCAAAGAGTCGAGTTCGGTCATTGACCCAATAAATGGAGGGCTTAAATCCTTCCAGCCTGTATATGAAACACCTATCGGTATGGAACGTTTGGCTCCTTCAAAATCATCTATATAAGCTATACTGTTATCGTTATCTGTGGATATTGTACTTTTTTTAGTATTGGGGTCAGGGTTCATATAAGCGAACTCGCCTTTTACATTCAAACCACTCATAGCTCGTGTAGAAATAATTTTATCGAGCCCTTTGGTAATAAAAGGCAAATCTATGTCTGTTTCGAAATCAACGCCATAAATTGTGTTGCTTAAAGGCTCCTCACCTATTCTCACTTTATCACTAAGAGTTTTCTGATTAAGATTTAGGAAAGAAAAGCCGAGTCTTGTTTTCTTGTCAAATTCGTAAACGCCTCGCAAACCGAGCAGAGTTTTAGAAGCCAGGGAAAAAAGATCGTTCTGTTCATAACTAATCTTCAGGTCAGCTCCGGGCACCAAAGCCGCGTCGTTTCTTATAGTAACCTGACCTATGTTATAATCAACAACATAATCCACACCTTCTTTTAATTCACGGCCGTTTAATTGTACACGGACGGAATTTTCAACAACATTAAAACCAATGCTGTAGGTTGAGGTTACCGACGCGGAATATTCTCCGGATATCAGGAATTTGTCCTTTTCAGTATTCTGCTGGGCGAATGTTTTTGTAGTATCATAAATATCATCATAGGCATACTGAACAAGTCCTAGCGGGGTTAAAGTCTCGGTGCTGAATGGTTTTAATTTTGGGAAAATTATTTCGCCCGTCTTTGTAATAATTGTGCGGGATTCAAAATCGAAAAGTCCATCGGGAGAGGCATTTCCACTGGCATCACGTTTATCGAGTCCAAAAAGCTCCAACAATTTTTTGCCGTCAATATCGTTTCTTGGCTCTTGTCCTTCAACCCTATAATTGATATCGAGAAGAAAACCGTCCTGTTTAATATCCCTGCCGCCTTTAAGAGGATAAATATTTCTGAGCTGTAAAGACCACGCCTCTTTGTAACCGGGAACAATATCTTTTGGTTTTATTAGTTTTAAGACAACCAATTGTTTATCGGGTAAATCTTTTGTAAACTCACCGTAAATAATATCATCGGCCGCCGAAACAGTTGGTCCTTCAATTCGAAAAGCAGCTGCTACAACATCTGAGCGTTGAATTTGTGTTATAAAACTTATTACTCCTGTGTATTCGTTTACAATATAATCCATACCTTGAATCAAAGGAACAAATCGGGTACCTATTACAGATTCCCCCGGCACAGAAGTTTGTGTGCTGTCACGCGTGCCTGCATCAATAGCTTCGCGCTGGACTTTATTGATGTCCATATATGCGTTAGCCTGACGTTCCTTACTTTTATCAACTATGCCCGTAGTACTTTTCCAAACTTCAATATCTTTTACATACCAGAATAACGAATTATTATTTTGAACGGGTGATGGATTACCATAATAGTTTTCGAAAAAATTAAAAGCAGGTTCCGTATTAGCGTAAACAGAATGCAGGAAGTAGTGATTTTCGGAATACTCATAGGCATGCACGTCAAATGTTTTCTTCTCTGACCCGCCGCTGAGGTTCACTTCAGTTACTTCCCCTTTCTTTTGAGAAGCTAAAGCTGTTAGACTTAAAGGACCAAACTGGAACTGAGATTTAATTCCGAATAAAGCCTCGCTTCCGCCGACCAGAGATGAAGTTTGAAGCGACACATTACCTGCTTCAATTTTTTTGACTATTTCATCGTCGTACCCGTCGTATACAATTTTAAGCTGATTCTCATACTCGAATGTTCTTTCAGTATTCCAATCCGCATTAATTTTAAGTTTATCACCTATGGTTCCGTTAACACTAATCTGGACTTGCTGGCTGAAATCAGGTTCGTTACGCGAGTTGCCCAAACGTGATGCTGTTAAACCATCGGTACTTTCGTTACGCCATGCGCCGTGTATATCAACTGAACCATTGATACGTAACTTTATAATATTTGGACCGAAAATACTTAGAAAGCCTGCGCTTGGAAGTGGAATTTCTATATTGGTTATATCCGAAATTAATTCGCCCAAATCATTTTTTTCTTCAAGCACCTGGTACTTATATCCAATTTTTTCCCATTGTTCCCTGTTAACTAATTTCATTTTCAGATTTACATAGTCTTCCAGCTTCATTTTTAAATAAACTTTTTCTTCCTTCCCGGCCATTTTTTCTTTTATATAAACATATTGTCCGCTGGAATCCAGTTCCACCGTTCTCGTTAAATTTGCAGTTGACGGATAAGCAAAAAAGCTCGATTTTTTCTTCTCTTTTAAATCGACATAATCATTGTCGGTACGCTGAAATTTAAAATACTCAAGTCTGGCAGTTGAATCGATTTTTAGGGAATCAATTTTTACAACTGAATCGAGAGCTGAGGAATCCAGTGAACTTGGATTAAAAATTCCTGTTGAGTCTTGAGCGAATCCTATTGTTGAATCGGACAAGGTATTATAAATAATTTGAGAAAGGTTTTTATCAGGATTTGTTATAACATCAGGTTTAAATATTTCATTACCCGAATCTTTGGGAATTGTAAATCCCAGTGAAACAATAACGGCAATTAATAATACGAATAGGGAATTTCGTTTTTTCCCTTTTAGGTTTTTAGTATGTGTTTGATTGATCTGCAAGTTTCCACAAAATTAAATCGCAATTATAGTAAAATTTTTCGATATGCCTCCTATTTTATAAACATGCGATCAAAAATTATTTATTAAATTATCTAAATACAATTGTTTTTTCTATAGTGACGAATTATTCCATTATTTAAATTATATCGTTAAGATTTGTTTTAGACTCCAGAACATCAGCAATCTGACTATCCTTTATAATTACAGCACTCAGCTTATTTCCAACACATGCGCCCGTATCAATATAAACAGCATTCGCGTTTTCATCGAGAGTTATTTCCTGATGTTTTGTATGTCCAACGATTTGTAATTTACCTAAGTCCAACAGGGAGTCACGCGTCCAAAGTACACCACGATCAGTTTTATAGTCGTTGTAAATATAGTCACTCAACGAATCGAGATTTTTAGCAAAATCAATATTCAGCAACTTTTTATAGTGCGAAGAAATCCCCGCATGAGATAAAAAACAATCTGGCAGATTAAAATATAAGGGAGTACTCTTTATATGTTCAATATGTTTGAAAACTGCCTCCTCGTGATTTTCGTATGAAGTTAATGTTGTTTCACTTCCATTAAAAACCCAGGATCTCGCGAATACACTTGTCGGGTCTTTAAAGAAATGATAAAACATATAATCATGATTGCCGGGAGTAAACAAAATATTTTCACTAATTATAAATTTAACTGTTTCGTAACTATTGTTGCCTCTGTCAACAAGATCGCCTATACAATAAACAGGAATATTATTGTATTTGTCACGAATTTTATTGTACAATTCTACAAGTGTATAAAAACAGCCATGAACATCACCAATTACAGCTACCATATATTTATAACTTATAATTTATTTTTGCGAATTCAGTTAATTCATCTCTAAAATCAGGGTGCGAGATTTTAATAAGCTCACGAGCTCTTTCCTGAATTGTTTTTCCCCATAATTGTGCTACGCCAAATTCAGTAACTACATAGTGGACATCGCCTCGGGAAGTAACCACACCGGCACCTGGTTTCAGCATAGGAACAATTTTAGAAATTTTCCCATCTTTAGTAGCCGAAGGCAAAGCGATAACCGGTTTGCCGCCTTCCGAATGTGAAGCTCCACGAATAAAATCAACTTGTCCACCGATACCGCTATAAAGTTTTGTGCCAATTGAATCCGAGCAGACTTGTCCGGTTAAATCGATTTCAATAGCGGAATTTATAGCGACCATTTTATTATTTTTAGCTATTGTAAAAGGGTCGTTAACATATTCTTGAGGATGAAATTCAAAGATAGGATTATTATCTAAAAAGTCGTAGGATCTTCGTGTTCCCAAAACAAAGCCGGCAACAATTTTACCCTGATGCAGTGTTTTTTTCTCGCCATTAATAATGCCTTCTTCAACAAGATCAATCATACCGTCCGAAAACATTTCAGTATGAACTCCCAAATCGTTTTTTTCGCGAAGGTATTTCATAACTGAATCGGGAATAGCGCCTATACCCATCTGAAGAGTTGAACCGTCTTCAATTAAACCCGCAACATTTTTACCAATATCATCATAAACTTTTAAAACGCTAGGGCTTGCATTAGGATCCACTTGAGGCAATTCGAGTAAGGGCTCGTCATATTCAACTACATAATCAATTTTATTTATATGAATAAAACTGTTTCCTAATCCACGAGGCATATTCTTATTTATTTGCGCAATTACAATTTTTGCTTTTTCAGCAGGTGTTTTAATATTTCCGACATCAATTCCGTATGAACAAAATCCATGTTCATCCGGTGGTGAAACATTTACAAGAGCAACATCAGCGGTTAAAATTCCCCTCTTAAAAAGCAGTGTCACTTCCGATAAAAATATCGGCATAAATTCCGCTCGTCCCTCGTTTACGGCTTTGCGCGCATTACCACCGATAAAAAAAGCGATGTGTTTAAAATGTTTTTCCATTCCGGGTTGAGTGTAAGGCAAATTACCCACTACCAGAATATGATAAATAATCACATCGCGTAACTCATCTTTTCGTCTTACCATTGATCTTATAAGCTCCATCGGAGCGGCACATCCCGGTTGAATAATAATTTTATCCCCGGATTTAATGGCCTTTACAGCTTCATCCGAGGTTACAACCTTAGAATGATATTTACTTACCCAATATGCGCTTTTATGTTTGATCTCTTCGGTCATTTACTCACATCACTAATTTGTTGAAAATATATGCAGCCGGCGATACTCTACATTAAAAGTTTCCGCCAGAATTTCATTTGAACAATAACCATTATATGTACATACGCCTTTAACCAAACCTACGTCACTTGAAACCGCGCGTGCGAGTCCATTATCAGCTATATTCATAATATATTCAATACAAGCATTTGTTAAACCGTACGAAGCAGTACGTGGTGCCATAGAAGGAAGATTAGGGACGCAAAAATGAATTACATTGTGTTCTACAAAAGTAGGTTGTGAGATTGAAGTTGGTCTGCTCGTTTCAATACAACCGCCTTGATCAATAGAAACATCAACAATAACACTGCCGCTTTTCATACTTTTCACCATTTCTTCATTTACAAGGAGAGGAATTTTTTCTCCTATTATTTGTATTGCGCCGATAAAAAGATCAGCGAATTTAACACCTCTGGCTATTGTATAAGGGTTAGCTACAACTGTGGTGATGTTCTTAGCCAAAATATTATCTATTCGTCTTAACCTTTTCAGGTCTTTATCGAGTACGATTACATGTGCGCCTCTGCCTAAAGCAGTTCTCGCTGCATTCAGTCCAACAACTCCCGCACCTAAAATTACAACAGCCGCGGGGGCTACGCCTGTAATTCCCCCTAAAAGGATGCCACGGCTATTCTGATACCCGTTACCCAAAAATCTTTCACCCATTTGAACCGCTAACTGACCCGCAATTTCACTCATCGATTGTAGTACAGGCAGTTCATCATTTTTTTCAATTAATTCATAACTTACGGCAGTAATTTTCTTTTCAAGCAATTTCTGCACAATATTTTTTTTACCTATTGCCAAGTGCAGAAACGAAAATAAGATTTGATTTTCCTGAAGCAACTCGGCTTCACTTTCCGTTAAAGGAGCAATTTTTGCGATAAGTTCGGCGCGCTGAAAAACCTCCTCAACGGTATAAACTATTGTGGCTCCCACTTTGATGTATTGCTCATCGGTAAAATGACTGTCAATGCCCGCACCGGTTTGTATAAATACAGTATGACCCGATTTAATCAACATATCAACGCCAGCCGGGGCTAAAGCAACCCTTTTTTCTTCCAGAAGTGTTTCTTTTGGAATTCCTATTCGCATGATTTTCCTGCTTATTTAACTTTAGTAAAATTATTTATAAATTCTTATAAAAACAATTGAGTTTAAATTATAATTCAACCGGTGTTATTGGAGGCAAACCCTTTAGCACGTTTATAATATTTTTAGCGGCCAGCTCAGCCATAGCCGACCGGGCTTCGAAAGTTGCGCTTCCAATATGAGGTAGTAATACGACATTATTTAATTTGAGCAGTTGTTTATTTACTTTTGGTTCGTTTTGATAAACATCAAAGCCAGCTCCGAAAATCCTCTTTTTTTTAAGCATAGCAATCAAATAATTTTCATCAATTATTTCACCCCTTGCTGTGTTTATAATTACTGCATTTGGTTTTAATAATTCCAATTTTTCCGAATTTATTAAATTTTGCGTTTCACTATTCAGTGGCAGATGCAGGCTTACAAAGTCCGATTTTTTAATAAGTTTGGTTAAACTGACTTTTTGAGCGTTTAACTCCAATTCGAATTCTGTTTTTTTCGATTTGTTAAAATAAATTATGTTCATACCGAAAGCAGCGGCTCGTTTGGCAACCGCCCTGCCAATTCGTCCTGCGCCTACAACACCAAGCGTTTTCCCTTTTAATTCTATACCTAAAAATAATTCAGGCTGCCAGCCGGTAAATTTATTGGATCTTGTGAACATTTCACTTTCGATTACTCTTCTACAAACAGATAACAATAAAGCAAGTGTCAAATCTGCGGTGGCGTCGGTCAATATATCGGGTGTATTAGTAACTATAATATTTTTGGCTTTTGCCGCTTTTGTGTTAATGTTGTTATAACCAACCGCATAATTGGCAATAACTTTACATTTTTCCAAGCGGTTAATAATTTTTTCATCGATTCTGTCCGTTAACAATGAAAGGATGCCGTCGGCATCCTTTCCATATCTCACTAATTCTCTAAACTTGATAGGCTCGTCAGAATCATGAACTTGTACTGCAATATTATTTTTTAATAACAAATCTATCGCTACTCTGGGCAATTTTCTTGTTATCAACACTTTCATGCGATTATCCGAATAATAAATTAACAATAAACACCGCGCCAAGAATACCGGCTAAATCTGCAAGTAAGCCGGCAGCTAATGCATGTCGCGTTTTTGTTATATTAACCGCTCCGAAATAGACGGCTAACACATAAAAAGTTGTCTCAGTGCTTCCAAAAAAAGTTGAAACTAAAATTCCAATATAAGAATCGGGACCGTGTATTGCCATTATTTCGGTCATAACGCCGGTAGAACCGCTGCCCGACAATGGGCGAATAAGAGCCATAGGAATTGCTTCAACAGGCATGCCTATTAAACTTGCCGGATAAGCCAAAATTTGTTCAAGTAATCCCATTACACCACCGGCTCTGAAAATACCAATGGCAACCAACATTCCAACCAAATAAGGAATTATTTTTACTGCAATAGTAAATCCCTCTTTGGCCCCTTCCACAAATGATTCGTACACCTTAACTTTTTTTACAAAACCATACAATAGAAAAGTAAAAATTATTAGTGGAATTGCAAGTGTTGATACTGTTGTAATAATATTTTTGAAGATATCGGGATTTATATTTTCGAAAAGTGAAAAGAAAATTGAAAGAAGACCAGTGATAGCTAAAATAATTATACCGGCAATGAGACCTAACGTAACCAAAAATTTCTTTTTACTTTGTTGTAACCAGTTTGTAAAAGTTGTTGATTTATCCGTAAACTTCTCAAGAATTTTTGCCGAAGTTATTCCGACAGTTGTTGCGCAAGCGGCCCCGACAATTGAGGTGCCAATTATTATAGTCGGATTGGAACTACCCATTGCCGCACGAATAGCAATTGCCGTAGCGGGAATAAGTGTCAATCCCGCCGTATTAACAGCTAAAAAAGTGCACATAGCATTTGTGGCAGTATCTTTTTTATCATTTAACTCGTTTAGTTCTTCCATAGCTTTCAAGCCGAATGGTGTCGCTGCGTTACCCAATCCTAGCATATTTGCCGATATGTTCATAATCATCGAACCCATAGCCGGATGATCATGAGGTACATCCGGAAATAAAAATTTTGTAATTGGACGTACACTGCGCGCAATGATTTTAATTAATCCGGCTTGTTCGGCAACTTTCATTATTCCCAACCATAAAGCCATTATTCCTATTAGTCCTATGGCTATATTTACGGCGGTAGACGCGTAATCGAGCGCAGCGTTAGTAACATCTCTCATAGTAGCGAAAGATACTTCCTCTAAAGTTATAGTACCTTCGGCTGTGTAGGAATCTTTAATGGACAATAATTTGGCGGAACCTGTTAAATCATCATTTTTACCCCCCATCTTCGCTATTTTCTGCCAAATGGCGGGTGTTGAAGAATTTGTCGTTAAAAAGAAAACATTCGTTCCTTTTTTTGAATCAACTGTTAATTTTGCTTCATGTTCAACTTTTTTGTTTTGATCGAGTCCATAAAATTTACTGAATACATCAGATTCTGTTACTATTTTTACGTTGTAAGATTTTGATTGGCCTGGTGAATAAGGTTCTTCGAACAAATATGTTACTGCTAGTTGTTCTCCATTACGATACTTGTTGTTAGACTGATCGATAATGTCAGTTGAAAGAGCCACTCCGATTCCCAGAATTAATAAGGCGAGCCAGACATAATTTAGCATATTTTTACCGAGTTTGGATTAAGAATTATTGATAAATTAAGGCAACAAAATAAGGAATCTATTCAATAAAAATAAACCTTAATTTCGTTAAGTTGCTTTGTTGCAAAAAAATATTGGGAAAATATGAAAGTTTCGTTAGTACAGTTTTCGCCTGAATGGGAAAATCCTGAAGTTAATACCAGAAAAATCGATGAATTGATGGGAAATCAGATTGATTCTGATTTGTTAATATTCCCTGAACTTACACTTACAGGATTTACTATGAATTCCCATCTATTTGCGGAAGAGATTGATGGAATCTCAATTCAGTATTTTATCGAACTCGCCCGAAAAAATAAAATTAATATTATTGCCGGATTTATTGAAAAATATGAAAACAAACTTTTTAACACAGCCATTCATTTTGACAGAAGTGGTCTGATATGCGCAAGATACAGGAAAATTCATCCATACAGTTATGCCGGTGAAGATAAATACTACAATGATTCCAGAGAAATTGTAATCACAAAAGTTGATGGTAAATTGGTGGGTTTATCAATTTGTTATGATCTTCGTTTTCCCGAATTATTTAGATTTTATGCTAAAAAAAATGTGGAGATTATGGTCAATATAGCCAACTGGCCTGAAGCTCGCATTCATCACTGGACTCATTTTCTTAAATCAAGAGCAATTGAAAACCTATTTTATATGGCGGGCTGTAATAGAATAGGTGAGGATCCCCAAAATATATATACAGGCAATAGCGCCATTTACGATCCTATGGGCAATAATTTAGTTACTGCACCAGATAAAGAAGGTATTTTTACTATGGAATTTGACCTGGAAAAAGTAAAAGAATACAGGGATAAGTTTGGATTTATTAGGGATATAAGGTTAATATAACAGCAGATTTATTTTTTCAATATTTTTAGAATTAATCAGACCAGTCAATTTATTTAGTTTATTCAGGATATTTGGCTTTAATAAAATGTGGAATTACTCATAATCAATAAAAACTATTTTACCTTTTAATGGAGCATTTAACGCAATTGTAATTTTAAGGCGTTAGAAGCGAATTAGCTTTGTTATTTCAAAACACCAGCTAATTTTCTCAATTCATCTTCTTTATTAATTATCAGTTTTTTCCTGTCGAAATTTATAATGTTTTTTTGCCTAAGATCGGTCAAAATAAAATTAACCGTCTGACGACTGCAGGCAGTTAATTCTGCGATATCTTTGTGAGTTAAAAATGGTTTTACAAAAATCTCATCTCCAATTTTTTTCCCTTGTTCGTTCGCTAGAGTTAAAATAAAAGAAACCACTCTTCCCGTTGCATCTTTAAATACAAGATCTTCTATATGTTTACTATACTTTCTTAATCTTAACCCGATTAACCTGGTAATTTTATTATTGATGGCAGGATTTTTTTCGATAAAAGACTTAAAATCGTCCTTGCTTATGGCACATATCAAACAATCATCAAGAGCTATTGCAAAGTCTGTTCTATCTTGTTCTTCTAAAATTGACATCTCGCCGAATACTTCGCCAGCATTAATTAACGCGAGAATCATTTCTTTACCGTCCGGAGAGGTTCTTGTTAATTTTACACGTCCTTTTTTTAAGAAGAAAATTGATGTTGAAGGATCATGAGCAAAATAGATTGGTTGCGATTTTGTAACTGTTCGCATTCTGGAAATATTATTGAGGATTTCCATATTAGAGTCATTCAATTCTGAAAACATATTGAAATTTTCTAAGTACCAGAGCTTAGTTTTTTCGGACATAAGATGCAATAAATTATTGGAATAGGCTAAAAATAAGCCCAAATGGCTGGGAAGTCAAATATTTTAATTGCTTTAAAAAAACGGCATTTAACTTAACAGGTTATTTTATAACATTTTGCGCACTCATTTTCTTTGCAAAATTGAACATAAAAGTAATTATGATTTTCATAGTTAAATTTGCTGTCGAGTAAAATCTGACATTGGTAGCCGGCTTCTTTCTGTTTTTCTAAAAACAATTTGAAGTGTTGATTAAGTATTTGTTCTGCCCTTTGAACAGATATTTCATCCATGAATCCCTCAATTAATATTGAATAATACAGGATAAAGTGTAAATGTTTTTTTGCCCTTAAATGAAAGTAGAATTTTCATAATTAAATTCAGTTTTCTATACCATATCATCGTTTCTTTTTTTTATTACTTTAGTGTATTTCGTAATTATTTATATATAAATAATTAATTATGCTATTTTTTATCAAATTTTTAGATTTTGGAGCATTATTAGTTCGAAAAAAGTATCAAATTTTGTCCAAACAATTATAAATCTCAGTTTAGTTTTAATTTCCTTATATTTGTCCAATTTTATTAAAAGTTTATTCTTCAACGTATTGGAATAAAAATTTTGAGCACAATGGATAGATTAGCGCCGTTTTTTGTCATTTTTGCGGCTACTTTATGGGGAATAGACAGTATTGTTTTACGTCCATACCTTTACACTTTACCTGTCCCGTTGGTTGTTTTTTTGGAGAGTGGAATTGTTGCTGTTTTGCTGTCTCCAATTTTAATTAGACAATATGGGAATCTAAAGAAACAGCTTTTAACAAAAGATTTGGTGGCATTTGTAGGAGTAGCATTGTTCGGCGGTGCAATAGGTACAATGGCAATTACAAAAGCTTTATTCTATGTCAATTATGTTAATTTATCAATTGTTGTTCTTATTCAAAAGTTACAACCGATTTTCGCATTAACATTAGCTTCTTTAATTCTGAAAGAAAAATTACCACGTGAATTTTTTATTTGGGCGGGTGTTGCTTTAGTAAGCGCTTATTTTATGACCTTCGGCTTGGATGTTCCCAATTTTAGCACTGGTGATAAAACAACAATAGCGGCCCTTTTCGCGTTACTTGCCGCATTTAGTTTCGGTTTTTCTACTGTTTTAAGCAAACGCGCTCTAAAAAATGTAACATACGCTACAGGCTCGTATCTCAGATTTTTATTTACGACGATAATTATGCTTGTTTTAGTTGCAAGTATGGGCGATTTGGGCAGTATTGTTATGGTGTCCACAACTCAATGGATAGTTTTTGGGATTATAGCATTTTCCTCTGGTGGGCTAGCCATTTTACTTTATTATTTCGGTCTCAAAAGAATTACTGCCTCGGTGGCAACGATTTGCGAATTGTCTTTTCCTTTGACGGCAATATTATTGGAATATATTATTCGTGGAAACATACTTAGCTGGGTTCAGTGGATAGGTGCAATAGTGCTAATTTTGAGTATTATTAAAGTTAGTGGTGTCCGATTGTTAAAAATCAGGAAACCCTCAGAAAAATTTACTCAGCATTCTTAATCTTTAATTCATAAATACAAATTCCCGCCATTATAAAAAAACTGCCATACATAATTACCGCGGAAATAATAGCAAGGTAAACAAAATATT